>NZ_JBIRQR010000005.1:29686-231817 GCF_044333295.1 Streptomyces sp. NPDC021019 | reverse complement strand
GCCGGTGCGCTGGGGCGCCGGGGCGGGAGCGGGCGCCGCGGGGCGGCGCCCCCCGGCCCCCGCCCGGGGGCGGGGGGGCGCGGCCCTGGTGTCCGGGGGGGGAACCGGCCGCCCTTCCGCGTGCTGGAGCCCGCCCGGCTACAGGCGTACGAGGCGTTCCGTCAGGTCCCGGTAGTGCTGGAGCGCGATCCGCAGATCCTCGGTCTCCGCGCCGGTGGCCGGGTCGCTCCCGTCCTTCCCCGCGCGCAGGCGCCGCCCGCGCTCCGCCAGGGCGGCCCCGAGGCTCGCGACGACCTCCTCGAAGGCGGCGTCGGCCTCCCGCACCGCCCGGTGCGGGTCCTCCACGAAGCCGGTCACCGCCTGCTGGATCCGGGCGGCGTACGCCTCCCGCTCCTCGGGGGCGAACAGCGGCCTGCCGGGGTGCGGTCCGGCCTCGGCAGGCCCCCGGGTGGCGTCCGGTCCGGCTTGGGGGGCCGGCTGGGCGGGGGTTTCGGGGGCCATGGGGCCGGGGGCGGTACGGGGGTCCGCCCCGGTACGGCCGGCCGACTCCTCGCCCGTGATCGTCCTCGGAGCCGTCACGGGCGTGACCGGGCTCCTCACGGGCGTACCCGAGTCGATGGGGCCCGCACCCTCGGGCAGACCCGTCTTTCCGTTCGGTGTCCGCGTCATGATGTACCGCGTCCCTTCACCAGATGCCCGTTGCCGTGCTCACGCCCCGACGGACCGTCCGCGAGCAGCCCGTCGAAGAGCCCACGGGCCTCGACCAGGGCCTCACGCATCTCCTCGGTGCTCACATCGCCGCGACGAGCGGCGTGCACCCGACGGTAGCCGTCGACGTGCGCGGCGTGGTGGACGGAGAGTGCGTCCGTACGGTCCTCGAAGTCCTCGCCGTCCGGGAAGCCGCGCTCGCGCGAGAGAGCGGCCAGCAGCGCGTCGGCTTCGGTGAGCGACCGCTCCGGCGATTCCACGAACAGCTCCTGGGCGCTCGCCCAGCGCGCGGCGTACCGGGCGCGCGCCTCCTCGGTCAGCGGGCGCTCGTCGAGGTGCCCGTGCCGCCTCACCCGGTCGCCGAGCTCCCGCTCGGCCGCCGCGGTGTCCCCGCCGTGCCGGGCGACCACACGGTCGTACTCCGGCCCGAAGCGGCCCCGAAGCCCCCTGCCGCCGACCGGACGTCCACGGAGAAGGAAGAACGCGGCGATGGCCGCCACGGCGACCACGGCAATGATGATGATCGTTGTCGTCACGGCTACCGCCCCCGACGTTCATCGGCCGGTACGTAGCTCTGCTGTCGCACAGTGGTCAACCCCTTTCGGTCCGAGCCCGGCGGCAACCGCCGGGCGAAGTACAGGGGTCCGTGTACCCCCGGATCCCCGTTCGAGGCAGGCCTCCGGTGGCAGGGCTCCGGCCAACGCTCTGTATAGGGTGAAAGCGTCGGATCGGCGGCAGGCCGGAAGGGGACACGCGATGACGGAGCGCAAACCACCGGGAGTCAGTTTCGAGTCCTGGGTCGACCGGCAGATCCACGAGGCGGAACAACGCGGCGACTTCTCCGCGCTCCCGGGCTTCGGGAAGCCGATCGCCGGCCTGGAACGGCCGTACGACGAGGCCTGGTGGATCAAGCAGAAGATGCGGCGGGAGGGCGTGTCGATGCTGCCTCCCGCGCTGGCCCTGCGCAAAGAGGCGGAGGACGTACCCCGCGCGGTGGCCGCGGCCCGCACCGAGGCCGAGGTGCGCCGCATCCTGACCGAGGTGAACGAGAAGATCGAGCGGGCGATCCGCATGCCTCCCGAGGGCCCGCCGCTGCGGCTGGTCCCCTTCGACGTGGACGGGACCCTCCGCCGCTGGCGCGAGGAACGCGATACGACCTGAAGCCGCCACCACGGTGCCGCATACTCGCCGTATGGAATCGGGCAGGTCAGGGCGGCGGCGCGGACGCGCACAGCGGCATGCCGACGTGACGGTCCGCCGGGCCTCATCGGGCGACGCCGGCCGGCTGACCCGGCTCGTCCGCACCTCAGGCGCCTACGAGGGCCCGTACGCCCCGATGGTCGAGGGCTACCGGGTCGGGCCGGACTACATCGAGGCGCACCGGGTCTTCGTCGCCGCGGAGGGCGGTACGGGTCGGATCCTCGGCTTCTACGCGCTGCTCCTCGACCCGCCGGAACTGGACCTGATGTTCGTCGCCGACTCCGCCCAGGGGTTCGGCGTCGGCCGGCAACTCGCCGCCCATCTGCGCGAGGAAGCCCGGAGTGCCGGACTCACGGGCGTCCGGATCGTCTCCCACCCGCCCGCCGAGGGCTTCTACCGGAGCATCGGCGCCGAGCCCGTCGGCACGGTGCGGGCCGACCCGCCGGCGGTCATGTGGGACCGCCCCGAACTCCTGCTCCGCATCGCCTGAGGCGCGCCCCGCCGGGAACGACCGGAGCCCGGCCGCAGTGCGCGGGCCGGGCTCGGGACGGGGCGTTCCAGAAGCTGATCAGCCGCCGTACGGGCGAGTGATCAACTCCATTCCATGGCCGCTCGGATCGGGGAAGTAGACGCCCCGTCCGCCGTCGTTGTGGTTGATCTCGCCGGGGCTCTCCTGATGGGGGTCGGCGAAGAAATCGATCCCCAGAGCCTGGATCTTCGCGAACGCGCTGTCGAACTCCGCCTCCGAAACCAGGAAGGCGTAGTGCTGCGGGGTGATCGAAGCGGCGGGAACCGTCGCGAAATCCAGCGTGACGCTGTTCGCGAGAACGACCGGAACGAACGGACCCCACTCCTCTCCGACCTTCAGGCCCAGCACATTCGCCAGGAACTCGGCGGACTCGCGGTTGTCCCGGCAATGGACGATGGTGTGATTCAACTCGACTGACACGGTGGAATGCCTCCAACGGGCATCTCACGGGCTACCTCCACGCCTCACCCGGCCGGTGACCGACGCGCGATGCCCTGCCGTGATCATAGGCGGGCCGCGCACACCGGTCCACGGGGTTGCGCCCGTGCCCGTGGGGAACCTGTGAGATCCGGCCATCGGCACGCCGCCGCCCCGGCCGGGGCCCTCAGAGGAGAAAGGGAGGCCGCGTGACATCCAGCAGAGGCCGTCAGGAAACCCAGGAGGAGCGGGCGGACCGGCAGTGGTCCGAACTGCTCCAGGAGCTGCGTGTCGCCCAGACCGGGGTGCAGATCCTTTTCGGTTTCCTGCTCGCGGTGGTCTTCCAGTCGCGGTTCGCGGATCTGGGCGAGACCGACCGGAACATCTACGTCGTCACGGTGATGCTCGGCTCGGCGACCGCGGCGGCGCTCATCGGCCCCGTCTCGTACCACCGGCTCCTCACCGGCCGCCGGATGAAGCCCGAGACGGTCATGTGGGCCTCCCGGATGACCGTGCTCGGCCTGGTGCTGCTGTTCTGCACGATGTGCTCGGTGCTCCTGCTGATCCTGCGCGTCGCCCTCCACAACCAGCTGGCCCTGTGGCTCGTGGGAGCGATGGCCCTCTGGTTCGTCGCCTGCTGGTTCGTCTTCCCGGTGTGGGCCCTGGCCCGGGGGCGCTCCGGCCGGCCGGATCCCGAGGCCGAGGACGAGGAGAAGGACGGGGGCGAGAAGAACAGGGTCGAGACGTCCGACCGGGGGAGCGACGCCGCCTGAAGCGGGTCAGGCGGGGCTGCGCACATCGGTCACCGCGAACAGCGCACCGTCCGAATCCCGCAGGGTCACCTCGGTGCCGCCGAAGCCGGTGCGCTCCTCGACGAGGGCGCCGCCGTGCCGCTCGGCCGCGGAGACCGTCGCCGCGAGGTCCGCCACCGGGAACTGGACCTGCCAGTGCGGGCGCACCAGCGGGTCGACGTCCGCCTCCACGGCCCCGGAGCTGATCCGGGCCAGCGGATGCCCCTCGCACCGCACGATCACCTCGTCGCCCTCGTAGGCGACATCGCAGCACCCGGGCCGCCCGCTCGCCCAGTCGAGCACCTCGCCGTAGAAGATCGCCGCGTCGAAGGCGTCACGGGTCCGCAGCCGCAGCCAGGCGTGCGCGTGGTCGGCCGGGGCCGGCGGCGAGGCGGATTCCTCGGTGCGCTCCCAGAGGCCGAAGGACGCTCCGTCCCGGTCCGACGCCAGCACCCCGCGCCCCTTGCCGAGCGTCAGCGGTCCCACCGCCACGGTCCCACTGCGCTCGCGGACCCGGGCGGCGGCCACGTCCGCGTTTTCCACCGCGAAGTACGGCGTCCAGGCCACCGCGACCTGGTACGCCGAGGAGACGGCGAAGACGCCGGCCACCGGCACCTCGCCGCGGTAGGCCACGGAGTAGTCGGCCCCGAGCCGCCCGGTCCGCAACGACCAGCCCAGGACCTGCCCGTAGAAACGCTCGGCGGTCTCCAGGTTCCGGGTCATGAGAGTGACCCAGCACGGTGCGGCCGGCCCCGTGAGCGCTGCTGCCGAGGCCGTACGGGAATCGCTTCCGGTCATGGTCCACTGCCTTCGTCGGGGAGCGGCGTCCTGCCCTGCCGCTGCGGTCCAGCAACCAGCCTCGACCGGCCCGCCCGGTCCCGCAACGCGGGCCCCGGTCACCGTCCGGCACGGGGCGGGGCATTCGTGATGTCGAGGAAGACCTGGTCGGCCTGCGGCCACCGGTCGGCCATCGCCTCCCTGATGCGCATCGAGACCTCCTCCACCCGCTCGCTGTCGATGCCGGGGGCGAGGTCGATCCGGGCGGCGATCAGGACCGAGTCCATGCCCAGCCGCATCGTCAGGAGCTCCGCCACGTTGTCGATCTCGCCCTGGCCCATCAGGAAGCCCACCAGATCGTTCCGCAACCCCGGATCGACGGCCTCGCCGATCAACTGGTCCCGGGCGTCCCGTCCGAGCCGGAAGGCCACGTAGACCAGCAGCAGCCCGATGCCCAGCGAGGCCGCCGCCTCCCAGACCACACCCCCGGTGGTCAGGTGCAGCACCATGCCCGCCATCGCCAGGGTCACGCCGAGAACCGCCGTGCCGTCCTCGGCGATGACGGTGCGCAGAGCCGGGTCCAGTGCGCCGCGTCGTTCGCCGCGCGCCTGGTGCAGGGCTCGCCCCAGGGACGTGGCCTCGGCGGCGAAGGCGACGCCGAGGACGATGAGACCCGCCGTATATCCCTCGGGGGGCTCGGGGCCGTCCCGGCGGAGCGCGGAAAGACCCTGGTAGAACGAGAAACAACCGCCCATCACGAAGATGCCGACCGCGGCAAGCAGCGCCCAGAAGAAGCGCTCCTTGCCGTATCCGAACGGATGCCGGGCATCGGCGGGACGGCGGCTGCGGCGGAGCGCGGCGAGGAGAAAGACCTCGTTGAGGCTGTCGGCGACCGAGTGGGCGGCCTCCGACAACAGGGCCGGGGAGCCGGAGACCAGACCGCCCGCGGTCTTGGCCGCCGCGATCACGAGGTTGGCCGCGAGCGCCACCAGCACCGTGACTCGCGTACGTCGGTCGGCCGCCGACCCGCCCATCACCACCTCCTGGGCCGTGGGGGCGGCCCGATGCCCCGCGGGACGGGCGGTCAGCCGCGCGGCTGCTCCTCGTCGGGCGGCAGAGGACCGTTGCCGTGGTCCTTCAGCTCGTACGGGGACAGGGCGTGGCCGTCCGCGGGGAACCGGTCGGAGGAGTGGGGGTCGTGCTGCTCGATGTGGGTGCGCTGATCCGGCTTCTCCGGCTGCTCATGGGGCTGGGGCGGCGGCGGCTCGGCGTCGTGCTTGCGCTTGGTGAGGACGAAGCCGCCGATCAGCAGGGCGACGAGGGCCAGCGCCACGATGGGCAGGACCAGCCCCAGAGCCCCTGTGCCGTCCGCGAGCGGGACCTCGGCGGACACCTCGACCGCGTTGACTGCATTCAGAACATCCATGTCATGCGCATACCCCGGGAGAAGGGCATCAGTCAGCTATTCACAGCAATTCATGTTTTATGGGTATCTCATGGGAAACGCGTTTCGATACCGTGGGCCAGGACCGCCCTCCTGCCCGCTCTCCGGGAGCTCAAGTCCTCTTTCGGACGCTTCCCGTGTCGCCGTCGGCCGGACGCGGGGTCAGCCTGGAGTGGGTCCCGAAGGCCGACACCCCAGTGGAAGGAATCACGGTGAACAGCACCCCCGAGCAGAACGGCCAGGATCACCCGGCGGGCCGGGAGGTGGTGGTCTCGCTCAGCCGCTGCGACACCGAGGACGCGCGGACCGTGTTCGACGTGCTCGCCGCCTCCTTCGCCTCCGACCACCCGATGGGCGAGACCCCCACGTCGGCCTCGGGCCCCCGCCCGACCGTCTGGGTGACCACCGTGGACGTGTCCGAACCGAGGGCGGCCGCCACTCCCGCCCGACTCACCGAGCCGGTCACGGTGGACGCCCAGGGCGGCTACTGGGCCGTCGACCGGCTGCGTACCCACCTCACCGGCGCCTTCGCGGTGAGCGTCGTCGGCACGGCCGCGGGCGACCAGGAGCAGGAGGTCAGGCTGCGGCTGGAGAGCCGCTGACGGCACGGACGAGAACACGACCGGGGTGACCCAGCCCCGCGGCGAAGCGAAAGGCGCGTGCATGGATTCCCTCGCCCTGGGGGCCGACCTCGAACCGGAACCGGTCGTCGACGAACACTCCACCGTGACTCTGCACGTCAACGGCGACCCGACGACGCTGACCGTCGACCACCGCACCACGGTCCTGGAGACGCTGCGGGAGAGCCTCGGGCTCACCGGGGCCAAGAAGGGCTGCGACCACGGCCAGTGCGGGGCCTGCACGGTCCTCGTGGACGGGCGGCGGGTCAACAGCTGCCTGCTGCTCGCCGTCGCCCAGGACGGCGCCGCGATCACCACCGTGGAAGGGCTCGCCGACGGCGAGAGCCTGCACCCGGTCCAGCGGGCGTTCGTCGAGCGGGACGCCCTCCAGTGCGGCTTCTGCACCCCGGGCCAGATCTGCTCGGCGGTGGGCATGCTCCGCGAGTCCGCGGACGGCCACCCCTCGCACGTCACCGAACCGGAGACCGTCATTGAACCGGACACCGTCACCGGACCGGCCGCACCCGTCGCACTCGACGCCGAAGAGATCCGGGAACGGATGAGCGGCAACCTGTGCCGGTGCGGGGCCTACCCCCGCATCGTCGAAGCCATCGAGGACGTGATCGAGTGAAACCGTTCGGCTATGTGCGCCCCGCCTCCACCGACGAGGCCGTCCGGCTCTGCGCGGAAGGCACCGGCGCCCGCTTCCTCGGCGGCGGCACCAATCTGGTGGACCTGATGAAACTCGGCGTGGAGACGCCCCGGATCCTCATCGACGTCGCCGGGCTGTCACTGGACCGGGTGACCCGGACGGCCGACGGCGGCCTGAGCATCGGCGCCACCGTGCGCAACAGCGACCTCGCCGCCCACCCCGACGTCACGGAGAGCTACCCCGTGCTGTCCCAGGCGCTGCTGGCCGGGGCCTCCGCCCAGCTCCGCAACTCCGCCACCACCGGCGGCAACCTGCTCCAACGCACCCGCTGCCGCTACTTCCAGGACGTCTCCAAGCCCTGCAACAAACGGCTCCCGGGCTCCGGCTGTCCCGCACGCGAGGGGACCCACCGCGACCTCGCGATCCTCGGGCACTCAGCGGAGTGCGTGGCCACCGACCCGTCCGACATGGCCGTGGCCCTCGCCGCGCTCGACGCGACCGTGGTGCTTCTCGGACCCGAGGGCGAACGGGCCGTCCCCCTCACCGGGTTCCACCGCCTGCCGGGTGACAACCCCGACCAGGACACCGTGATCAGGCCCGGCGAGCTGATCACCGAGGTCGTGCTCCCGCCCCCGGCGCCCGGGGCGGCCTCCCGGTACCGCAAGGTTCGCGACCGCGCCAGCTTCGCCTTCGCACTCGTCTCCGTCGCCGCCACGCTCCGGGTGGACGCCGGCCGCGTGGAACACGCCACGCTCGCGTTCGGCGGCGTCGCCCACCGGCCGTGGCGTGCCCGCAGGGCCGAGGCCGAGCTGCGCGGAGCTCCGGCCACGCCCGCCGTGTTCCAGCACGCCCTGATCGCCGAGCTGGCCGAGGCGCGGCCGCTGCGCGACAACGCGTTCAAGGTGGACCTGGCACGCCGGCTCGCCCTCGACGTGCTCGGCGAACTCAGCGCCCGGCAGCCCGCGCGGACCGGCTGAACCGCCCGGGCCTCTGTCCGCGCGCCGACCGCCCGCCCGCACCACCGACCCCCGAGGACCCACCGCCATGACCACGCAAGCCCCGCAGTTCCCCGGTGCGCCCGTCGTCCGCAGAGAGGCCCGGGAGAAGGTCACCGGGACCGCCCGCTACGCGCTGGACCGCACGCCCGCCGGCTGTCTGTACGCCTGGACCGTCCCGGCCACCGTCGCGGCCGGGCGCGTCACCGCCGTACGGGCCGTCGACGCCCTCGCCGTGCCCGGCGTCCACTCCGTTCTCACCCACGACAACGCGCCCCAGCTCCTGGAGCCCGACGACCCGATCCTCGCCGTGCTCCAGAACGACCGGGTCCCGCACCACGGCTGGCCGATCGCCCTCGTGATCGCGGAGTCCCTGGAGGCCGCCCGGACCGGCGCCGGGGAACTCCTCGTCGAGTACGAACGCGATCCGCACGACGTCACCCTCACCGAGGACCACGACGGCCTCTACACGCCCGACGAGGCCAACGGCGGTGAACCCGCCGTCCGGGTGCGCGGTGACGTGGAACGGGCCCTGGCCGCCTCGCCCGTCCAGGTCGACGCCACGTACCGGATGGTCGCCCTGCACAACCACCCCATGGAGCCGCACGCCGCCACCGCCGTGTGGGCCGACGGACACCTCACCGTGCACGACTCCAGCCAGGGCTCCACCAAGGTCCGCGACAGCCTGGCCCAGGCGTTCGGCCTGGACCCGGACCGGATCACCGTGGTCTCCGAGCACGTCGGCGGCGGCTTCGGCTCGAAGGGCACCACCCGTCCGCAGGGTGTCCTGGCCGCGATGGCCGCCCGGCACACCGGCCGTCCGGTCAAACTCGCCTTCCCCCGGGCCCAGCTCGCGGAGGTCGTCGGCCACCGGGCCCCCACGATCCAGCGGGTCCGGCTCGGCGCGGAGCTGGACGGAGTGCTCACCGCCGTCAGCCACGAGGTCGTCACCCAGACCTCCACCGTGAAGGAGTTCGTCGAGCAGGCCGCCGTGCCCGCCCGCGTCATGTACGCCTCGCCGCACAGCCGGACCGCGCACCGGGTGACCGCGCTCGACGTCCCCAGCCCCTCGTGGATGCGCGCCCCGGGGGAGGCCTCGGGGATGTACGCCCTGGAGTCCGCCATGGACGAGCTGGCCTCGGCCCTCGGCCTGGACCCCGTGGAGCTGCGGCTGCGCAACGAGCCGGAGACGGAACCGGACAGCGGCCGCCCCTTCAGCAGCCGCGGCCTCGCCGCCTGCCTGCGCGACGGCGCGGCCCGGTTCGGCTGGCACGACCGCGACCCCCGGCCCGCCACCCACCAGGAAGGCCGCTGGCTCATCGGTACGGGCGTGGCCTCGGCGACGTACCCCGTCCTGGTCTCCCGGTCCTCCGCGAGCGCCCACGCCGCGCGGGACGGCGGCCTGAGCATCGAGGTCAACGCCACCGACATCGGTACCGGGGCCCGCACCGTCCTGGCCCAGATCGCCGCCGACGCGCTCGGCGTCGCCCCGGAGGCCGTGCGCGTCGACATCGGCTCCACCGACCTGCCCGCCGCCCCGCTGGCGGGCGGCTCCTCCGGCACCGCATCCTGGGGCTGGGCCGTGCACAAGGCCGCGACCGACCTCGCAGCCCGCCTCGCGGCGCAACCGGGCTCCCTGCCCGCCGAGGGGATCACCGCCACCGCCGACACCGAACAGGAGACCGGCGAGGAGTCCCCGTACGCCCGGCACGCCTTCGGCGCGCACTTCGCCGAAACGGCCGTCGACGCTGTGACCGGCGAGGTCCGCGTGCGCCGTCTCCTCGGCGTGTTCGCCGCCGGGCGGATCCTCAACGCGCGCACCGCACGCTCCCAGTTCACCGGCGCCATGGTGATGGGCATCGGCATGGCCCTCACCGAGGGCTGCGGCATCGACCCGGACTTCGGCGACTTCACCGCCAAGGACCTCGCCGCCTACCACGTGCCCGTCTGCGCCGACACGGCCGACATCCAGGCGCACTGGATCGAGGAGGACGACCGCCACCTCAACCCGATGGGCTCCAAGGGCATCGGCGAGATCGGGATCGTCGGCACCGCCGCCGCCATCGGGAACGCGGTCCGGCACGCCACCGGCGCCCGGCTGCGCGAGCTGCCCCTCACCCCGGACACCTTGCTGCCGTATCTGCTGTGACCGTCCCGCGACGGACACCCGTCCCACCAGCACGGACGGCCTACCTGTTGCGCGTCCGGCCTACGCGACGCACCCTGATGAGTGACCCAGAAGTGATCAGTGCTCACGCTTCGTGTTCGGGGTTCGTTCGTACGACGGGGTGAAGTACGACGGGGTGAAGGACGTGGGCCTCGTGGTGAGGAGCCTCGACGATGACCGTTCCACTCGACCGGCACTACTCGGTCGAAACGCAGGTGTCGGCAGAGCGCGTTTCCCAGGTGCGGCGGATCGTCGCCGCACACCTTCGTCACTGGAGTCTCGACCTGCACGTCCGGCCGGTGTGCCGGGCCCTGGACGAGCTCCTGACCAACGTCCACCGGCATGTCGGCGACGGCAACACCTGCGTCCTCGAACTCCGCTGGACCGGGCGGCACGTGACCGTGTCCGTCGCGGACCACAGTGCCCGGATGCCCCGGCTGCTGCCGACCGGCGGCGGGCTGAGCCGGGTCATGGCCCTGAGCGACAGCTGGGGCACCTGCCGGACCACGGACGGCAAAGTGGTCTGGTTCACCCGCTACGCCGAGGCGCCGCAGCCCGCGGGCCTGCTCCCGTACGCCCCGCTGCCCGGCGTCCGCACCGCCCGCCACGTCCCCCGGGCGGTGCTCGTGTAACCGCCCGGAGGAACGGCCCCCACCCGGCCGACGCGGAACGCGCTGCCCCGGCACGCATGATCCGCGTCGGCCGGGTACGTGCGGGGGAGGGGAGGGCCGCGTTGCGCGGACCGGTGCGGCGCGGCACGGTCGGAGTACCGATGCAAAGGAGGCCACTGCCATGCCCATCGCGACGGTCAACCCCGCGAACGGCGAACTGATCAGGTCATTCGACGCCTTCGGCGAGGAGGAGACCGAACGCAGGATCGCCGCCGCCGCGGAGACCTTCCGCCACTACCGCACCACCCCCTTCGAGCAGCGGGCCGGCTGGCTGAACCGGGCTGCCGACCTCCTCGACGAGGAGCGCGACGCCATCGCCCGGACGATGACCGTCGAGATGGGCAAGCCCGTCACGGCGGCGCGCGCGGAGGCGGCCAAGTGCGCGAAGGCGATGCGCTGGTACGCCGACCGTGCCGAGGGACTGCTCGCCGACGAACACCCGGACCCCGGCGACGTGAAGGACTCCGGCGCCTCCGGCGCGCTGGTCCGCTACCGTCCCCTCGGCGTGGTCCTCGCCGTGATGCCGTGGAACTTCCCGCTCTGGCAGGTGGTGCGCTTCGCCGCCCCCGCGCTGATGGCGGGCAACGTCGGACTCCTCAAGCACGCGTCGAACGTGCCCCAGACCGCCCTCTACCTGGAGGACCTCTTCCACCGTGCGGGCTTCCCCGCCGGCTGCTTCCGGACGCTCCTGATCGGCTCGGGCGCCGTCGAAGCGGTCCTGCGCGACCCGCGCGTCGCCGCCGCCACCCTCACCGGCAGCGAACCGGCGGGACGCTCCGTCGCCGCCACCGCCGGTGACGAGGTGAAGAAGACCGTGCTGGAACTCGGCGGCAGCGACCCCTACCTGGTCCTGCCCTCGGCGGACGTGGAGAAGGCCGCCGCCACCGCCGTCACCGCCCGCGTCCAGAACAACGGCCAGTCCTGCATCGCCGCCAAGCGCTTCATCGTGCACGCCGACGTGTACGACGCGTTCGCCGAGCGGTTCACCGCGGGCATGCGCGCCCTCACCGTCGGCGACCCGCTGGAGGAGGGCACCGACATCGGTCCGCTCTCCACCGAACAGGGCCGCACCGACCTGGAGGAACTCGTCGACGACGCCGTCGAGCGGGGAGCCGAGGCGCTGTGCGGCGGACGCCGCCCCGACAAGCTCGGCGGCGGCCTGGAGCACGGCTGGTTCTACGAACCCACCGTGCTCGCCTCCATCACCACCGCCATGCGCGTCCACCGCGAGGAGACCTTCGGCCCGGTCGCCACCCTCTACCGGGTCGCCGACCTCGACGAGGCGATCCACCTGGCCAACGACACCCCCTTCGGACTCAGCTCCAACGTCTGGACCCGTGACCCCGGCGAGCAGGAGCGCTGCGCCCGCGACCTGGAGGCCGGCGGGGTCTTCTTCAACGGGATGACCGCCTCGCACCCGGCCCTGCCCTTCGGCGGCGTCAAGCGCTCCGGTTACGGCCGTGAGCTGGCCGGCCACGGCATCCGCGAGTTCTGCAACGCCACCACACTCTGGTACGGACCCGAGGCGTCCTGACACCCCGCCCGTGCGCCGTCACCCGACGAGGAGACATGCTCCGTGAGCGACCCCCGTACGCCCTCCGTGCCCTCCGCCCTCTCCGACGACGAACTCGCCGCGCTCGACGCGCACTGGCGCGCGGCCAACTACCTCGCCGTCGGCCAGATCTACCTGATGGCCAACCCGCTGTTGACCCGGCCGCTCGTCCCCGAGGACATCAAGCCGCGGCTGCTCGGCCACTGGGGCACTTCGCCGGGGCTCAACCTCGTCCACACCCACCTCAACCGGGTGATCAAGGCCCGGGAGCTGAGCGCCCTGTGCGTGTGGGGGCCCGGCCACGGGGGACCGGCCGTCCTCGCCAACTGCTGGCTGGAGGGCAGCTACTCCGAGACCTACCCCGACGTCGGCCGGGACGCCGAGGGCATGGGGCGGCTCTTCAAGCAGTTCTCGTTCCCCGGCGGCGTGCCCAGCCACGTCGCCCCCGAGACGCCCGGCTCCATTCACGAGGGCGGCGAACTCGGCTACGCCCTCGCCCACGCCTACGGAGCCGCCTTCGACCACCCGGACCTGACGGTGGCCTGCGTGATCGGCGACGGCGAGGCCGAGACGGGGCCGCTCGCCGCCTCCTGGCATGCCAACAAATTCCTCGACCCGGTCCATGACGGGGCCGTCCTGCCCGTCCTCCACCTCAACGGCTACAAGATCGCCAACCCGACGGTCCTCGCCCGCGTCCCCGAGGAGGAGCTCGACCGACTGCTGCGCGGTTACGGCCACGCCCCCTTGTTCGTCAGCGGCGACGACCCGGCCTCCGTCCACCGGGCCCTGGCCGCCGCCATGGACACCGCTCTGGACCGCATCGGCGCGTACCAGCGGGCCGCCCGCGAGGACGGCGTCACCGAGCGCCCCCACTGGCCCATGATCGTGCTGCGCACCCCCAAGGGCTGGACCGGACCCGAAGAGGTCGACGGACTGCCCGTAGAGAACACCTGGCGCTCCCACCAGGTACCGCTCTCCGGCGTCCGCGACCACCCGGAACACCTGCGGCAGCTGGAAGCCTGGCTGCGCTCCTACCGGCCGGCCGAACTCTTCGACGCCGACGGCCGCCCCACCGAACAGGTCCTCGCCTGTGTGCCCGAGGGAGCGGCCCGGCTCGGCTCCACCCCGTACGCCAACGGCGGGGTACTCCTGCGCGACCTCCCGCTGCCCGACCCGGCGGACCACGCCGTACGGGTCGACCGGCCCGGCACCGCCCTCCACGAGCCGACCAAGGTGCTCGGCGGCCTCCTGGAGAGCCTCATGGCCGCCACCGAGGACCGCAGGGACTTCCGCGTCGTCGGCCCCGACGAGACCGCCTCCAACCGGCTGGACGCCCTCTACCGGGCCACCGGCAAGGCCTGGCAGGCCGGCACCCTGCCCACCGACGAACACCTCGCCCACGACGGCCGCGTGCTGGAGGTGCTCTCCGAACACCTCTGCCAGGGCTGGCTGGAGGGCTACCTCCTCACCGGACGGCACGGGCTCTTCTCCAGTTACGAGGCCTTCGCCCACATCGTCGACTCGATGGTCAACCAGCACATCAAGTGGCTGCGCACCTCGCGCCGGCTGCCCTGGCGGCGGCCCATCGCCTCCCTCAACTACCTGCTCACCTCGCACGTCTGGCGCCAGGACCACAACGGCTTCTCGCACCAGGACCCCGGCTTCGTCGACCACATCCTCAACAAGAGCCCCGAGGTCGTGCGCGTCTACCTCCCACCGGACGCCAACACCCTGCTCTCCGTCGCCGACCACGCGCTCCGCAGCCGGGACTACGTCAACGTGATCGTCGCCGGGAAGCAGCCGACCTTCGACTGGCTCACCCCGGACGAGGCCCGCGCCCACTGCGCGCGCGGGGCCGGAGCCTGGGAGTGGGCCGGGACCGAGGACGGGAGCCAAGAACCGGACGTGGTCCTCGCCTGCGCCGGGGACGTACCCACGCAGGAGACGCTGGCCGCCGCCGACCTGCTCCGCCGCCATCTGCCTCAGCTGGCCGTGCGCGTGGTCAACGTCGTCGACATCGCCCGCATGATGCCCGACACGGAGCACCCGCACGGTATGCCGGACTCCGAGTACGACGCCCTGTTCACCCGCGACAGGCCGGTGATCTTCGCCTACCACGGCTACCCGTGGCTGATCCACCGGCTGGCCTACCGCCGCAACGGCCACGCCCACCTCCATGTGCGCGGCTACAAGGAGGAAGGCACCACGACCACGCCGTTCGACATGGTCGTCCGCAACGACCTCGACCGCTACCGGCTGGTCATGGACGTCATCGACCGGGTTCCGGGGCTCGGCGTCCGGGCCGTCGCCGTACGCCAGCAGATGGCGGACGTCCGCACCCGCCACCACGCCTGGATCCGCGAGCACGGCACCGACCTGCCGGAGGTCGTGGACTGGACGTGGGGCGGCTGACGGCGTCGGTCACCGGGCCCCGTTCTCGCCGACGGGGTGGTTGAGCGATCATGGGCGCCGACCCGAGACCCACCGGAGAGGCCGCCATGAAGCTGCGCTGCGCCGTGATCGAGGACTTCCAGTCCGTCGCCACCACCGTCGTCGACTGGTCACCCGTGACCGCGGACGTCGAGGTCGTGACCTTCACCGAGCACCTCGCCACCGAGGACGAAGCCGCCGCGGCCCTCGCCGACTTCGACATGGTGGTCACCCTGCGCGAGCGGGTGCCCTTCCCGGCGGAGCTGTTCGCCCGGCTGCCCCGGCTACGGCTGCTCGTCGCCTCCGGCATGCGCAACTCCGTCATCGACCTCGACGCGGCGAAGCGGCACGGCGTCGTCGTCTGCGGCACCGCCAGCTCCTCCACCCCGCCCGTCGAGCTGACCTGGGCGCTGCTCCTCGGCCTGGCGCGCGGGATCGTCCCCGAGGCCGGGTCGCTGCGCTCGGGCGGCCCCTGGCAGTCCACCCTCGGCGCCGATCTGCATGGGCGGAGGCTCGGACTGCTGGGACTCGGAAAGATCGGCGGCCGGGTGGCGCGCGTGGGCCTGGCCTTCGGCATGGACGTCCTGGCGTGGAGTCAGAACCTCACGAAGGAACGGACCGACGAGGTCGGGGCGGAGCTGGCGGCCTCCAAGGAGGAACTGCTGGCCTCCAGCGACTTCGTCTCCGTCCACCTGGCACTCGGCGACCGGACCCGGGGCCTGATCGGCGCGGCCGAACTCGCCCTGATGCGCCCGACCGCCTTTCTGATCAACACCTCCCGGGCGGCCGTCGTCCAAACGGACGCCCTGCTCGCCGCCCTGCACGCCGGCGTCATCGCCGGGGCCGCGACCGATGTGTTCGACACCGAGCCGCTCCCGGCCGGTCACCCGGTCCGCACGGCTCCGCGCCTGTTGGCCACCCCGCACCTGGGCTATGTGTCGCGCGCCAACTACGAGACCTACTACGGCCAGGCCGTGGAGAACATCAGGGCCTTCCTCGACGGGCGGCCGGTCCGCCGCCTGGGCTGACGGCCAAGGACCTCTCGGAGGCTTCGGTCAGTAGCGGAGCGCCGCCGCGATCCGGCCGTGGTCCGCCAGCGAACCGTCCTCGACGAAGACCACATCGGCGCCGCTGTCGAGCGCGGCTTCGACCAGTTCGTCGACGATGTCCTCGCGGATCGTGCCGTCCGCGCTCTGCGTGGTTCCCTCGGGCACCGGCTCCAGGTGCTCGGCGGTCACCTGAACGGCCGCCTGGAAGTGCTCCTCCACCGCGACCAGCCCCGCCCGGCCCTCACGGACGGCGGCCCACACCTCGTCGAGCCCGCCGGCGAAGGAGTGGGCGCTGCGGGCGTTGTCGAGCCGGGTCTCCACCTCCTCCGCCGCCCGGCGAGCGCCCTCGTCGAGGGCGGGCCGCAGCTCCTCCAGGACCTCGGAGGGCGACAGGTCGGCGGGTGCGCCCTTGGTCACCCGGCCGACGGCGGACCCGGAGCTCTCGCCGACCTCGTCCAGCAGGGCGAGGGCGGGGGCGAGGCCCACCAGATAGAGAGGGCGCGGGTCATCGGCGAGCACCGCGCGCAGCTTCTCGTCGACATCGCGGAAGAAGTTCCGCGTCTCCTCGTCGGTGAAGAGGCTCGGGGTGTCCCCGATCCGCTCTTCGCGCTGCGGGTTCGGCGGCTCCTTCGGCGCGGTCAGCGGGAAGCCGCCCACCTCCTCCGGGCGGATGCCGTCGCCCGTGCCGATCCACAGCGTCGCGTGGTCGGCGGCCACCGTCAGCGCCCGGAACGGCCGGGCCTGGGCCTTGGCGGCGACGAGGTTGCGGGTGAGGTAGGTGTCGCTGAGTACCACCCGTTCGGGTGCGGTGCGCGGCAACTGCCAGATCCAGTACTCGTCGGTGGTGGCGAGGAGCACCAGGGATTCCATCGCCGCACGGGGGTCCACCTCGCCCGCCGCCCGTTCCAGCTGGTGCACGAGGGCGGCCCGGACCTCGCGGCTGACCTGCGGATCGGCGTCGAGGCGGTGCGCGGCATCCGCCACCAGGTTCCGCAGGCGGACCGGGTCCTGGGCGTTGTCCGGGGCCTTGCGGTGGGTCGGCATGGTCAGGGACAGGGCCGGATAGGGCCGGGTCGCCCGCAGCTCCCGCAACAGGTCGGCGGTCAGGGCGTCCGTATCCATCGTTCCCTCCCAGGGCTCGAACCCGCTCCCGTATGAAGCGGATGCTTCGACGAGTCAATTCATACCTTTTGATCCTAATATGAGCGAGTTGTTGCCCTTGGAGTGCGGGAGGTTGCGCGATGTCCACGCTCACGGTGTGGAAGTTCGGGACGGCCGA
Source organism: Streptomyces sp. NPDC021019 (assembly GCF_044333295.1). Classification (NCBI taxonomy): domain Bacteria; kingdom Bacillati; phylum Actinomycetota; class Actinomycetes; order Kitasatosporales; family Streptomycetaceae; genus Streptomyces; species Streptomyces sp. NPDC021019. Next base: position 214,536 of record NZ_JBIRQR010000005.1, on the reverse strand, counting down.
AGGCGCGGAGAGCGTCGAGGAGGCGCTGAAATCCCTTCAGAAGGAAGGGCTGATCAAGATCCTCGACGCGGCGGTGGTCAGCTGGCCCGCCGACCGGGCCAAGCCGCGCACGAGACAACTGCTGAACCTCGTCGGGGCCGGGGCCCTCAGCGGGACCTTCTGGGGCATGCTCTTCGGCCTGATCTTCCTCATGCCGCTGCTGGGCGCGGCCATCGGGGCGGCCGCCGGGGCGCTCGGCGGGAGGCTCGCGGACGTCGGCATCGACGACGGCTTCATCGCCGAGGTCAAGGAGAAGGTGACACCCGGAACCTCGGCGCTGTTCCTGCTGACCATGAACGAGGTGCCCGAGCGGATCGGCGCACGACTGCCCGGCGACGGCGCCGAACTCCTCCACAGCAATCTCGACGCCGAGCGCGAGGCGAAGCTCCGCGACATCTTCGGCGACGAGACGGTGTGACCCGCGCACAGCCCTTCCCTCCTCTCGCACCTCCTCTCCTGGATTGGACGGACCGTCCGTGAAGCCGAGACCCCCCGTGCTCCGAGCCGTACGCGCCCTGGCCCCCGTCGCCGTCGCGACCCTGTTGTTCGCCTCCACGGCGGCCTGCGACTCCGACACCACCGGCGAAGGGACCGACCAGGGCGTCCACACCCTCACGCCCGAACCGGAGGATTCGCCTTCCGAGGCGCCGAGCCCCCGCACCCAGGAGAGCTTCGCCGCCTCGGTCTCCGCCGAGTCCGAACGCGTACGGCGGGAGGCGACGAAGCGGCTGGAGGAGGTCGAGGGCCGGGGCAACGCCGTCGGCGACGTCTCGGTCAACGGACTGCCGCTCACCGCGTCCGAGGAGGTCCGCAGCGCGCTCGTCCGGGTCACCAACCCCACGGACGACCCCACGTTCTTCGCTGTGAAGGTGGAGTTCGTCGACGCCGAGGACGAGGTCCTCGACACCGTCGTCGTCGGCGTCGAGGAGGCGCCGCCGGACCGCACGGTCACCGCCCAGGCCAACAGCCGCAAGGCCGCCGGGGTGAAGACCTTCCCCCGGGTCGCCCAGGCCGAGCGCGGCTGAGGGGGGCGGGCCGTGAGCGCCGCCGACGCGGTGACCGACTCCCTCCAGAACCTGCGCGACCGGTTCGTCGGCGTACGGGAGGGGAAGCCGGCCGACTACATTCCCCAGCTGGCCCTCGCCGACCCGGACGCCTTCGGTCTCTCGCTGGTGAGCATGGACGGACACCGCTACGTCGCGGGCGAGGCCGAGGTCCCCTTCACCCTCCAGTCGGTCTCCAAACCGTTCGTCTACGCCCTCGCGCTCTCCCTGCTCGGCCTCGACGAGGTGAGCCGCTGGGTCGGCGCCGAGCCGAGCGGCGAGGCGTTCAACGCCATCAGCCTCGAACCCGGCACGGGCAGACCCGCCAACGCCATGGTCAACGCCGGTGCGATCGTCACCACCGCGCTGATCCCCGACACCCGGGACGAACCCGCCTTCGACCGGATCCTGCACTGCCTCGGCTGCTTCGCCGGGCGCGAACTGGACGTCGACGAAGAGGTGTTCAGCTCCGAGTCGGTGACCGGGGACCGCAACCGGGCGCTGGCGTACCTGATCCGGTCCACCGGCACCATGCCCGTGGACCCGGTCCTGGCGGTGGACCGCTACTTCCGTCAGTGCGCGATCCGGGTCACTGCCGTCGACCTGGCCACGATGGCCGCGACCCTCGCCTACGGCGGCGTGAACCCGGTGACCCGCGAGCGGGTCGTTGCCGCCGAGGTCGCGGCCCGGGTCCTCGCCGTCATGGCGACCTGCGGCATGTACGACGGCTCGGGCGAATGGCTGCTGCGCGTCGGCCTTCCCGCCAAGAGCGGGGTGTCCGGCGGCCTCATCGCGGTGGGACCCGCCCGCTTCGGCGTGGCGACCTACAGCCCGCCGCTGGACGCCACCGGCGGATCGGTGCGCGGCCACGCCGCGCTGGAGGCGATGTCGGACCGCTACGGGCTCCACCTCATGCTCAACCCCGCACTGCCCGGCTCCACCGTCACCCTCGTCACCACCGCGGACGACCTGCCGACGGCGCCCTCGGCCGGGCACGAACGGGTCCTCCACGAACAGGTCGGCGTCGTCGTCGCCCAGGGGTCCATCGACTTCACGGCCGCGGAGCGCGTGCTGTACGCCCTGGACGAGTCCGGGCCGGACGGGGGCTCGGTCGTCCTCGACCTCCACGACGTCACGTCCGTCGACTCCGTGGCCCTGGCGATGCTGCACACGGGGCTCGCCCGGCTCGCCGGCGACGGGCGGCGCGCGGCGGTCGTCGACCCTAACGATCTGCTGGGCCCGCCCGACCTCGTGCGGGAACGGACCGGCCAGGACCTGCCGCGCTACGCCACCCGTGAGGGCGCCGTCGAAGGCTGCGCGCAGGCCCTGGCCGGGGAGGACTGAGCCGTACCGCCGGGTGGGCCGGACTACCAGATGGCGCCGACCCACTCCGGGTGGTCTATGAACGGGTTCCGGTTGTGCTGGAACCGGTCGAATATGACGTCGTTGCGGCGCTTCTCGAAGGTGTCCGGCGGGTCTTCCTGGCTCCACTGCTTCAGGACGGACAGCTTGCCCATCTTCGGCGCGGACCCGTTGTTCACCTGGTCGTTGGGTTCGAGGTCGGCGAAGGAGTCGTCGCCCTCGTAGCGCACCGCCATGTAGAGGATCATGCGGGCGACGTCGCCCTTGACCTCGTCGCGCGGTTCGAAGGAGTCGCCGTCGGTGAAGTTGCCCGGCGCGTCGCCCAGTTCGCTCCCGCCGTCGTCGAAGTCCTTGTTCCCCCGCGTGGAGTTGACCTTGACGTCGGTGGGACGCAGGTGATGGACGTCGGTGCCCGGGCCCGTCGCGGTGCCGAAGTCACCGTGCGACTTGGCCCAGACGTGCTCCCGGTTCCACTGGCCCACGTTGCCGCCGTTGTCGTTCTTGGACTGGGAGCGTCCGGTGTACAGCAGGACGACGTTGGAGGAGTCGGCGGGATCCTCGTCGGTGGCCTTGAGGGCGTCCCACACCTGGCTGTAGGAGAGTTTGGTCTGGTCGCTGATGATCGTGTGCAGCGCGGACTTCAGCTCGGCTCCGGTCTTGCCGAGCGCGTCCTGGTAGTAGGTGTCGTCGAGGGCCGCCGCGGTGGCGGTGGAACGGCCGGGCGAGGCGTCCGACGGGGCCGCCGCCGCGGTGCCGGCGAGCACGGTGACGGCCGCCACCGCGGCGAGCAGTGGACGCGCGTAGAACGAGTGACGACGGGACATGTGGGGGTGTCCTCTCCGGAACGCGGGCGCCGCGACGAGGACCCTGGGTGGGGTGCCCGCGCGACGGCCGTGCGGTAGGTGGTCAGGCGGGAGCCTTCCACACGCACCGTGCCCCACGTGTGAACACTGTGTACCTATCATGTGCAGGTCAAGAAGGAGTCCGCCGGAAGCCGTCGGAGAGCCGTATCCCCCGGGGGCCCAGGGCCACCGGGGGCGTACTGGGTGCGTGGGGCGTGCGGGGTGTCCCGTCTTCCCTCCGATGCCGCGCCGTTCTCAGGGGTGGGGAGGCGCCGGCGAGTGCCTGGGCCTTACATCAGGGGCGCCATCCAGCCGTCGAGGACTGCTTCCCGCTCGTGCGCGTGCAGGACGGCGGACGGCTGATTCTCGTGCCGCCACCGCGTCAGCAGGGCCGGTGTGGCGCTGCCCCGCACGAAGTGGGAGAGGAGGCCGAGCGAAAGGTCGACCTCTCGCTGGGTGTACGCCGTGGCCGCGCCGGAGAAGACCGGCGTCTCGACGCGCTTGCCGTCCCGGGCGCACACCACGGCGGTCATCATCGTCGGGCCGTCCGGACCCCAGGCGTTCAGCGCCGCGGCGACGACGCTCGTCACCCGGGTCGCCCACCGGGCGGCGGACGAGCGGACCGGAACATCCAGGACCTGCAGGTCCGTCACGTCGGCCCAGGACCATGCTTGTCGCCGGGCGCCTGCACCGACCGAAAGCCGAGTCGGGAAGAGGAACACGCCGGGGTCCTCCTCGGTCGGAGGGGACCCCAGGCAGACCTTGTCCCGTTCTATCCAGAACAGGCCGATCATGCACCCGGGCATGGTGGTCTCGTCGTCCCGGGGCGATGGCGCCGGCATCTCTCAGCTCCCTTCTCGGTCACGGACGCGGGGTGTCATCGGTCGGCACCGGCACCGGCACCGGCAGCGGGCCGTTGTCCGTAGGCGACCGAACTCCGGCGGTCTTTCCCGACGGCCGCATCCACTGTTCGGTGCCGGGCGAACCACCGTTCCGTCCCGCGCTCTTGACCGACACTAAGCGGCCCCGGGCGGGCGTGACCTCATTCCGGCCAGGCGGAACGCGTGGGGGCTCCCGGGGTGCGTCGAGGCGCCGGGCGGTCGGCCGCCCCGCCTCCCCGGAGCCGCCAGGCGCCGGGGAGACGTCGCACGTGCTAACCGGCCGCCCAGTCGCGCAGGGCGCGGACCGAGTCGAAGTCGGCCACGTTCCGGTCGAGGGGATCGTCGGTGTACTGGTGAATGCGCCAGTCCGCCTCGATCCGGGGCTTGCCCGCGGTGCCGTAGTCGGCGATCCACAGCCCGTCGCCGGCGTAGCCGGTGGTGTCGTGGTTGAGCCAGAAGGCGCGGTTGCAGTACAACAGGACCCGGTGGTCGGGCCGTTCCCGCTTCACCGCGCGGATGAACCGGTCCTTGTCCGCATTGCTCGCCCGCGTCCCGCCGCCGGTCTGTTCCCAGTCGACCGCGAGCAGATCACCCGCCTTCTCCGGGGTCCTGCTCAGGAAGTACGTCACCTGGTCCGCCACGTCCCCCGGCCAGAGGAAGTGGTAGAAGCCGACGACGCACTCGGCGTCCCTGGCCCGCTTCACCTGCGCGTCCAGACGTGGATTGACGTAGGTGCGGCCTTCGGTGGACTTGATGATGACGAAGTCGAGTCCGTCCGTTTCGTAGGAGGGCTGATAGGCGCTGACGTCGACACCGTGGAGCATGGGCACCGCCTCGGAGAATGGGGCAACGACCTCCCTCTCCTGCCCACTCCCCGGGCCCCCCAAGGGCTGTTTCACTCTCCCGGGTAACGGGCGCGCGCTCCTCGGATGCGGCCGGGTCGGCGGGGGGCGAGAATTGCCGCAAGGACGAGGAGGCGGCATGAGCGAAGAGCCCGAAACCGTATCCGCGGCCGTGTCCGGGCCGGACGGCATCACGCCCGACCGGCTCCTGCACACGGGCGCGAGCGACCGGCCGAGCGCGGAGGACCTGGTGCTCGCCTCCGGGCGGGACCTGACACCCGAGACCTTGGAATGGGCGCGGCGCAAGCTGGCCGCCGAGGGGCGGTCGGCCATCGACAAACAACTGCCCTGACGGCCCGGCGGCCCCGCGGGGCACCCGGTGGGTCGGCGTGCGGAGCCGTACGCCGGGGTGGATGCGGCCGGGGAGCCGGGGAGCGTGTGGGGCGCGCCCCGGTTCCCTCGGTTAGCCTGAGTGACATATGAACCGTTTGACGACCTCACAGGGCACTTTCGAGCTCGCCCGCTTCCCCGAGCACCCGCGCGATCCCTTCCGCGCGTGGGACGCCGCCGACGAATACCTGCTCCGGCAGCTGACGGACCCCGAGACGGGCCCGGTCGACCTCTCGGGGACGGTCGCGGTCGTGGGGGACCGGTGGGGGGCGCTCGCCACCGCGCTGGCCGGGCACCGGCCGGTCCAGATCAGCGACTCCTACCTGGCCCGGCGCGCGACCCTCGCCAACCTCGCCAGGAACGGCATCGACCAGGACGCGGTCCGACTGCTGTCCTCGCGCGACACCCCGCCGGACCGGATCGACGTCCTGATCGTCCGGGTGCCCAAGTCCCTGGCTTTCCTGGAGGACCAGCTCCACCGGATCGCCCCCTCCGTCCACTCCGGCACCGTGATCATCGGCACCGGTATGGTCAAGGAGATCCACACCTCCACGCTCAAGCTCTTCGAGCGGATCATCGGCCCGACCCGCACCTCCCTCGCGGTGCGCAAGGCACGGCTCATCTTCTGCACCCCGGACCCCGCTCTGCCGCGTACGCCGAGCCCCTGGCCGCACCGCTACGAGCTGCCCGCCGACGTGGGCCCGGTCGCGGGCCTGACCGCCGTCAACCACGCGGGGATCTTCTGCGCGGAGCGCCTCGACATCGGCACCCGCTTCTTCCTGAAGCACCTGCCCACCCGGTCCGGGGCGGTCCGGGTCGTCGACCTGGGCTGCGGCAACGGGGTCCTCGGGCTCTCCGCGGCCATCGCCAACCCCGAGGCGCACCTCACCTTCGTCGACGAGTCCTACGGGGCGGTCGCCTCCGCCGAGGAGACCTTCCGGGCCGGTGCGCCCGACGGTGCGAAGGCCGACTTCCTGGTCGGCGACGGTCTCGGCGACCTCGACCCGGGCAGCGTGGACCTGGTGCTGAACAACCCGCCCTTCCACTCGCACACGGCGACCACCGACGCGACGGCCCGCACGATGTTCGCCGGGGCCCGCACCGCCCTGCGCCAGGGCGGCGAGCTCTGGGTCGTGGGCAACCGGCACCTCTCGTACCACACGCACCTGCGCCGGATCTTCGGGAACTGCACCACGGTCGCGGGCGACCCGAAATTCGTGGTGCTGCGCGCAGTCAAGCGCTGACCGCCGGGCCTTTCGTCCGCCGGACGCCCTTCGGCCCTTCCGGATTCTTGCAACACGTTCTACTGTGTGCGCCGCCGCACACGGACGACGCCGACGCGAGACTCTGGAGGGGCCGTGCACCTCGAATACACGCCTGAGCAGCAGCGGCTGCGTACCGAACTGCGCACCTACTTCACGACCCTGGTGCCCGACAACGCCTACGCCCGCTCCGCGGAGCCCGCCGCCCGGAAGCGCTTCTACCGCGACACGGTCCGCAGGCTCGGCGCCGACGGCTGGCTGGGGGTCGGCTGGCCGAAGGAGTACGGGGGCCGGGGACTCAGCCCGATGGAACAGTTCATCTTCTTCGACGAGGCCGCCCAGGCCGGCGTGCCGCTGCCGCTGATGGCCCTGAACACCGTCGGCCCCACGATCATGCGGTTCGGCACGGACGAGCAGAAGGCCCACTTCCTGCCCGGCATCCTGGCCGGGGAGATCGACTTCGCGATCGGCTACAGCGAACCGGACGCCGGCACCGACCTCGCCGCTCTCAAGACCCGCGCCGTGCGCGACGGGGACGAGTACGTCGTCGACGGACAGAAGATCTGGACCACCAACGGCGACACCGCCGACTGGGTCTGGCTCGCCGTGCGCACCGACGCCGACGCCCCGCCCCACAAGGGCATCACCATGCTCCTCGTCCCCACGAGCGACCCGGGCTACTCCTGCACCCTGATCAACACCCTCGCCTCGCACGACACGACCGCGAGCTACTACGAGAACATCAGGGTCCCGCTGTCCCGCCGCGTCGGCGAGGAGAACGAGGGCTGGCGGCTCATCACCAACCAGCTCAACCACGAACGCGTCACCCTCGCCGCCCACGGCACGATGGCGGTCCGCGCGCTGCACAACGTCCAGCGCTGGGCCGCCGGCACCAAGCTCGCCGACGGCCGCCGGGTCATCGACCTCGGCTGGGTGCGCGCCCTGCTCGCCCGTACCCACACCCGCCTCGACGCCATGAAACTGCTCAACTGGCAGATGGTCGCCGCCCTCCAGGACGGCACCCTCTCCCCTCAGGACGCCTCGGCGGTCAAGGTCTACGGCTCCGAGGCCCGCCGGGACGCCTACGCCTGGCTGATGGAGATCGTCGGCTCCGCGGGCGCGCTGAAGGAGGGCTCGGCCGGCGCCGTGCTCCACGGCGAACTGGAACGCGGCTACCGGTCGGCCGTGATCTTCACCTTCGGCGGCGGCAACAACGAGATCCAGCGGGAGATCATCTCGTGGATCGGGCTGGGGATGCCACGCGTGCGGCGGTGAGGCGACGGGTGCGCGACCGGCGAGCCATAGGCCTCCGTGCGGTTCCCACGGGGGAGTTCTTCCGGGCCCGGGGGAGGCCTCGTCGTTGCCCTGCCAATGTGACTGGAACCGCCCGTCACAGAACGCGGGGGTCTGCCGTTCACTTCTCGGAAGCGGAACAACCGACGAGAGGTGCTCACAGTGCGTCGAAGGCTGCGGTACCCTCTGCTCGCGATCGGAGCCGGGCTCTCGGCTCTCGCGGCGACCGCCGTGCATGGCGCCGCCACGGTGCCGCTCGCAGTCGCCGTCTACGCCGATGTCGTCCTCGGTCTGTGCTGGCTCGTTGCCGCGACACTGCTCCTCCGCGGTCGTCGGGTTCCGGACACCGGTGCGGACGCGGACAGCGAAGACGCTCCCGGCCCCCGCGATCACCGCGCCGTGCGGTACTCCACCGACGGCGAACCCCTTGCCCGTTCCCACTGGGGCACCGGTCACCGTCACTGATCCGGCCAAACTCGCGGTGCGCGCTGTCCCGTTCGCCCCTGCTTTGCGACGATGACCGGCGACCACCTCTGCTGAGGAGCGCAGCGTGCCCGACGTAAGCAATATTCTCGTGAGTTCGTCCGTCATGACTCACCCTGTACGTCTCGTCCAGGCCCAGCACCTCGCAGCCCGGCTACGTCTCGACGGCCTCGCGATCGACCCGGACCCGAACGGCCCGCCTTCCGCTCTGCGCACCGCCCTGGTCGCGTGGTCAGCCGCGGCCCCCGAGGCCAGCCACCACCTCGTCGTCCAGGATGATGTCGACGCTCCCGTGGAGCTCCTGGAGATCGTCGCACGGGCCGTCGCCCGGTTCCCCGACGAGGCACTGGTGTTCTACACCAACTGGCACGCACGCAACGGCTCCGCCGCCCGGCTGGCCGCCCTCGCGGGCGCCTCCTGGGTCCGGGCGGTGCCGGACGAGTTCACGCCGTCCCTGGGCGTCTGCCTTCCGGCCCGGACGGCCGCCGACTTCCGGGCGGACGTCCGCGGGAGTGCCGAACGCCACGACGACGAGCTGCTCTCCGTCTTCTTCCGCGGGCGCGGCCGGATGAGCCTGCTCGCCGTACCGAATATCGTCGAGCACATCGGCACCAGCAGTATCAACGGCCACGCCGCCCAGGGAATTCGTCGTGCGGCCTGCCCCACCTCCGCCGCCGACGCCGACCTCCTGCTGAGCAGGGGCGGCGTCCTGGAGGAGCCGGGCTGGATCCCGTACATGCGGTACGGAGAGGGCTACATCCGGCTGGTCGGGCAGGAGCACGGCCCCGACGGTGGCCGCGGCCACCACCGCTGGCGGGATGCCCTGCCCTCGACCGGGCTCACGGAGGGGGCTGTGATCGCCGCACGGGAGGCGCACCTGCCGCCGGATCTCGCGGCGGAGGTGGCCCGCACCTTCGGCAGCGGGTTCGCGGAGGAGCTGTGGACCCACTGCCTGCTGCTCGGCCGGCAGGCGGCCCGCGCCTCCCGGCGCCTCGGCCCGGCACGGGGCGAGATACCCGTCGACGTGCACGACCGGCTGCGGCGTTCCGCCGTCGCCACCGCCGGGCTCGCCGGACTCCCGCCGGAACGCCGCCCGGAGGCGGGCCCGGACGAGGTCCGCACCATGGCCGCGTTCGCGTGGACCGCCGTCCGCGCCGGGACAGCCCTCAGGCCCGGTGCGTGATCCACACCCCCGGCTCCCAGTAGGCGGCCACGTCCCGCGCCCGGTCCACGCGGAGCGGGGCGAGTCCGCCGGGGAAGACGTACTCGCCGTCCTCGGGGAACGCGAGACCCGTCCAGCCCTCCCACTCGACGACCGTGCCCGTGATCCGGGAGGATTGCGCGGACGCCGCCGCGACCGTGCCGCCCGCGCTCACCTGGGTCCGGATCCATGGATCGAACGGGGTGCCGTCGTCCCGGGTCCACGCCGCGTACCGCTCGATCGGGACCAGCGGGTAGCGGTCCTTCCAGGTGGGCCGCACCGGCACGAGGACCGTCGGGAGCCCGGCGTTCCGCGCGGTCTCCGTCATCGCGTCGAGCAGCACCTTGGACAGGCCGCGGCCCTGGTGGTCCTCGGCGACCTCGATGCCGAGCGCGCAGAGCGCGCCCGGGGCGCGTCCGGCGTCGCGGTCGGCGAAGGCCCGCGCGATCGAGTCGTCGAGGCCCGGTCCCAGGTCGGCCGTGGTGCCGTCCCAGGTGCGGGGCAGCGAACGGCCCGCGCCCGCGATCACGTCGCGCTCGTCGTCGAACAGGACGAACTGGTACTCCCGGAAGTCCTCGAACAGCCGGTTCCAGTAGTCGCCGTTGATGTCTCCGTGCAGGTTGTACTCGGGCACCACACCCGCGAACCGCTCGGGGATGCGGTCCCACAGCTCGGGCCGCTCCGAGTGACGTACCAGTGCCAGGGCCATCGGGCCTCCTCTCTAGGCGGGGACCTCGACGTCCCAGACGACGACGATCGGCAGACCCTGCCAGGCGGCGCGGGCCGCTTCCGCGATGAACTCCTCGTAACCTCCGGGTGCCAGCCGCCCGTTGAACAGGGGTTCCCGGCAGCCGAGCACCCGGAGCCCGGCCCGTCCGAACGCCTCCAGGTAGGAGCCGGGCAGATGGACGTGGTTGCGTACGAACGCGAGCTCCTCGGAGTCGCGGACGAAGAGGCACTGTCCCTGGAGGGCGATCACGAACGGATGCATGTCCGTGACGACGACCCGGCCGCCCGGCCGGACCACCCGCGCCAGCTCCGCCACGCCCGGGGCGAGGTCCGGAAGGTGCGTCATGGCCAGCGAGCAGACGGCGAGGTCGACGGAGTCGTCCTCCAGCGGCAGCCGCTCCAGGCGCCCCACCCGGAAGTCGGCCTCCGGAGTGTGCTCGCGTGCCTTCGCCAGCATCTCCGGTGACTGGTCCACGCCGATGACCCGGTGGCCGCGCGCGGTCAGGGCACGGGTCTGCCTGCCGGTACCGCAGGCGGCGTCGAGTGCCACTCCCGGCGGGAGGCCGTCGAGGATCGCGTGGACGGCCGGCTCCTCCACCTCGATGTAGGAGCTGGGTAGCGAGTCGTACACCGCTGACCAGGACGCGTAGCCCGCCGCCGCGTCGAGCTCGCTGACCAGGGCCCCGCCGTCCGGCAGTTCTCCCTCCCCCGCGTCCGTGAGGTCCGCCTGGGCGAAGCGGCGTATCTCCGCCACCCGCTCCTTCAGGAACGCCTCGTCCCCGTCGACCGCATGACGCAGCAGCGCGAGCCCCTCGATCCCCAATAACAGTTCCCTTACGCGGAATTCGCCGCGGAATGCATCGCTCATGCGAGCCCCTCACCGATCGGTGGACGGTCCTGCGTCCATATCGGATGCCGCACTACCCGGAAGTCGGGACGGGAATTCCGGGCCCACCCTCGGTGTCCGAAAATCGAGTATGAATGGCTGGTTGAAGGTGCCGTTGTCGCCCGTCTGACGGCTGCCTAGCATGAGCGCCATGATAGAAGGCTATCTTGGACGTGAAAGCATCACTGTCGGCAACGCGTTAACGGTCCATGTCTCGACCGATGCCCCCCGATTCCGTCTCCGTTTCTACCGGCTCGGCAGGGAGCTCGTACTCGTGGGAGAAACCGGGGAGCACCCGGGTGCCGAACACGCCCCGCCCGACCACCCCGATGGGCTGACCGGCCGCGCCTCGCCCTCCGAGGACTGGAACTGGCCGCCGATCTCCCATGCCGTACCGGAGGGCTGGCAGCCGGGAATCCACCTGGTCGAATTCGTCGAATGCGGGCCGGGGCGCGTAGAAAATCCGCCCCCGCTCGACGCCGATCACCTCGAAGGGCACGGGCGGGAGTTCTTCATCGTGCGTCCCCGTGTCGCCGGCGGCCACTCCCGCATCCTCTACAAGAAGTCCACCTTCACGCGGCACGCCTACAACCGCTCCGACCGGCCCGGCCTGGAGCGTGCCGTCAGCCTCTACGACCACCCCGTCCACCGAGCGGGCTCCGATGACGCGCCCCGAGGCCACAAGGTCAGCTTCCACCGCCCCGGCGGGGTCATCGATCTCGCGTACTGGGACGCCCCCTTCATCGCCTGGCTCGACCGCCACGGGTATCCCGTCGAGTACTGCACCGACCTGGATCTGCACGAGGACCCCGAGCTGCTCTCCTCGTACGACCTCCTCCTCAGCGTCGGGCACGACGAGTACTGGAGCGCCGCGATGCGCGACCAGGCGGAACGATTCGTCCGCGACGGCGGGAACATCGCCTTCCTCAGCGCCAACACCTGCTGGTGGCGCGTGCATCCGACGGACGACAACACGGCTTTTGTGTCCGACACCGACCATCACGTGGGGGATGAGTACCCCCACCTTCCCGCAACCGACCAATGGTGGGCACCGGCGCCCGACGGAGTCGGAATTCCGGAGAACGCGCTCACCGGTGTGAGTTTTCGCAACGGTGGAATGTGGCCCGCCACCGAGTGGCCCGGAGACCGGCCCCGAGTTGGGTACACCGTGCAGCACGCCGACCACTGGATCTACGAAGGTACCGGTCTGCGCGACGGATCCGGCGGCGGAGAAGCGGACCGCCTGGGGGCCGGAACACCCCTCATCGGATATGAATGCGACGGCGCCGCGTTCTCCTACGACGCGGACGGAACAGCCCACGCGACCGGGGAGGACGGAACTCCGGAATCCTTCCTCATTCTCGGAATTCACGTCCTCGAACCGGTGCACGAGGATTTCCATCATTTCAAGTGGGGGCACTGGAACGCCGTCGTGCGGGAGAAGGCCGTCTCCAGCCCGCGGGCCGCCACCATGGGCATCTACACCGCGGGCGGCACCGTCTTCACCGCGGGCACCACGGACTGGCCCGTGGTCTGCGGGCACGAGCAGGACCCGGCCGTCGTCCGCGTCACCCGGAACCTCCTCGACCGACTCCGCCGTCGAGATGCCCCAACTCGCCCGTCGCGATGAGCTCCCGCAGGCCGGAGATCCGCGCCGCCCGCTCCGGCAGGGGCGGCGCGGCCCCCTCGACCGCCCGGTCGGGACGGTGCAGATGCACCGCCCGCATGCCCGCCGCCAGCGGACCGAGCACGTCGGGCGCCCACATGTCCCCGACGAACAGCACCCGCTCCGCCGGCAGCGCGCACCGGTCGAGGAGCGCCCGGTAGATCAGCGGATGCGGCTTGCGGGCGCCCGTGCGCGCGGAGCCCACGACCACGTCGACGGCCCCGGCGAGCCCGACCTCCGCGACGCACTCCTCCAGGTTCCAGAACCAGTTGGAGCACACCCCGACGAGCAGGCCCCGCGCCCGGAGCGCGGCGAGCGCCCCGGGCACGTCCGCGTACAGGGCGAGACTGACCGCCTTCATCGCCCGGTCCAGCTCGGTGACCAGGCCGTCGAGCTCCGACTCCGGCACGCCACAGGCCCGTGCCCGGCGGCTCAGCCGGTCACGCTCCCACGTCACGTACGCGGCCTCGTCGGCCGACTGCGCCGCGTGCTCCACGCCCTCTCCCGGGCCCACCGACCACTGGTCTCCCCAGAGTTCGCCCTGGGCGACGAGGCCGCGGCGTACGAAGATGCCGCGATGATCGGGCGGCAGCGGCTGGACCATCCGAACGAGCGTCCCGTAGAAGTCGAAGACGACCGCTTCGATCCCCTCCGGCACCACCGTCACGGGAGCCTCCTAGAACCGGCCGTACCGGCGGGGGAAGTAGTCCTGGAGGCCGCCGTCCCGCTCGATGTCGACGGTCGCACAGTGCAGCCCCCCGCCGAACGGTCCGACCGCCCGGAAGGGCACCTGCACGATCTCGAAGCCGTACGAGGACAGCTGCTCGGCGAGACGCACCTCGTTCTCCTCGACGCACAGCGTGTTCTCGTCGAGGTTCAGCATGTTCCCGGCGAGCCATGGGCTGCAGAACGACAGCTTCGGCGGATGGTCCCAGCTGGCCGGCTGGACGGCCTCCACGATCTCCCAGTCGTTGAGCTTGAAGAACTCCATCAGCTCGGCGTCCGCGAGCCGCTCACCGCAGTGCAGCACCAGCCCGGGACGGAGCGGCACCCAGGTCGCGTCGATGTGGAGCGGGTGGGTGTTGGTCGAGGTCACCGCGTGCACCCGGTGGTCGGGGAAGTGGCGGCGCAGCCAGTCGTAACCGCTCCTGTTGGTGACGAACGACAGCTGCACGAAGAGGTCCTTGCCGAAACGCGCCACGTCGGCGGCGTCGAAGAGCGGCTCGGCCTCGGTGAGAACCAGGTCGTAGTCGCGGACCCGGGCCAGCTGTTCCTCCGTCGGGAGGTCGTTGTACGTGTCCCAGAACCCGGTGTTGTACGAGGCGTCCGTGAGCCGCGGCTTGGGCGCCGCCTCCCAGCGCATCCGCTGGTCGTGATCGAAGAGCTCCTGGAGCACCGGCCGGTAGCAGAGGTACTCGAACCAGCGGCTGCGGTAGGACATGGTCGCTTCGAGGACCTCGTTGCCGACCGTGAGCAGCAGGTCCCGGGGCGGCATGCAGCCGAACATCGACTCATGGGTCCACTCCGGCGTGGACACCTCCTGGGAGAAGTCGATCGGGGTGGGGCGATCCACGCGGATGCCGCGCCGCCGCAGCATGGCGGAGAAGTCGTCGAGTTGCTGCTCGGCCTCGGCGACCATGTCCGCCGGCATGGGCCCGTACGTCCCCAGAGGAAAGCCGTCGTCCGGGTAGGCGCGGCGCACCGCGTGTTCGGGGGCCTGCACCACCGTGCCCTCCGCGCGGCCGACGATCACATGGCGCAGCGGGTCCCAGCCGTTCCAGGAGTTGACCCGCACGGGGCTGGGGGATTCGGCGGGGGCGGTCGTCCTCTGCTCGGTCACGTACAAGCCCTTCGATCGGGGTCGTGGGATGCCGCAGGGGCCAAAACTGCGGGTACGGAGCCATGACCGTCAAGAGTCCCCCCGCTACCTACCGTGTTGTTCGCGTCAGCGTGGCCTGAGTGCGTCCGCCGCCGCTCCGGCTGCGAACGGCATCCGCGCAGCGCAGCGGGTACGTGCCGCACTCTCCAGGCGGACGCCCACCGTCGCCTTCCGGCCGAAACTCCGTGCCGCCGCTGAGCGACGCGATCAACGGGGTAGTGAGAAGACCGTCGCCGAAGCCCGGTACGCCCTGACGCACCACGTCCGGAGGAATTCATGGCACTGACCCGATCTCGCCGATCCGTGGCCCTGGGGGCCATGCTGCTCGTCATGGCGATGGGATGCGGCTCCGGCGGACAGGACGGGTCGGGTGAACGGGCCGGGGACGACGGCACACTGACGGTGTGGCTGATGGTGGACGCGCGCGAGAGCTGGCCGGAGCTGGTCGCCTCCGCCAACACCCGGTTCGCGAAGAAGCACCCCGGTGTGGAGGTCGACGTCCAGTACCAGCAGTGGACGACGAAGAACCAGAAGCTCGACGCCGTCCTCGCGGGCCGCAACGCGCCCGACGTCGTGGAGATGGGCAACAGCGAGACCACCAACTACATCGTCAACGACGCCTTCACCACGGTGGACCCGAAGACCTTCGACCAGTCCGGGCAGTGGCTGCCGGCGCTCGCCGACGCCTGTCGGCTCGACGGCAAGACGTACTGCGTGCCGTACTACGTGGGAGCGCGCGTCGGCGTCTACCGCACCGACTACTTCCAGCGCGCCGGTGTGACCGCCGCCCCGCGCACGTACCCCGAGCTGATCGCCGCCCTCGACCGGCTCAAGAAGGAGTACGGCGCCAAGGACCCCAGCTTCTCCGCCCTCTACATGCCCGGCCGCTACTGGTACGCGGCCATGGGATTCGTCAAGGACGTCGGCGGTGAGATGGCGGTCGAGAAGGACGGACACTGGCACGGAGACCTCTCCTCACCGAAATCCGTCAAGGGGCTCACCGCGTGGAAGAAGCTCCTGGACGACTACTACGTCGGCGACCGGGCGAAGGACAACGGCGACCAGCCGGCGGTCGTCGGTCAGGGCAAGGTCGGCGTCTTCTACGGCAACACCTGGGAGGCGGAGGCCGCCGCCGACGCCCGCTCCGGCGGCGATCCGCACCTCAAGGGCAAGTTCGCCACCTTCCCCTTCCCCGGCCCGTCCGGAGAGCTGCTTCCGCCGTTCCTCGGCGGCTCCACCTTGGCCGTACCCGCCAAGTCGCGGAACCAGGAACTGGCCGCCGACTGGATTCGCCTCTTCACCGACCGGGAGTCGCAGCAGCAGCTCGTCGCCGCCAACACGCTGCCCAACAACACCGTCCAGCTCGGCGAAGTGGCCGCCGGAGGCATCAACGGCCCGGCCGCCCAGGCCGCCGCCCGCGGCTGGGTCACGCCCCTCGCTCCCGGCTGGACCTCGGTGGAGAAGTCCAACATCCTGCCCGAGATGCTGGAACGCATCGCCACCGGAAAAGCGTCCGTCCAGGACGCCGCGCGCGAGGCCGACCGCAGGATCGACGCCGTGATCAATGAGCGCTGATCCGGTCCGGCGCTCACCGCGCCCCGTCCTTCCCTACCTCCTGATCGCCCCCGCCCTGCTCGCGCTCGTCGTCGTTCTCGGCTACCCGTTGGTCGACATGGTCACGCTGGCCTTCCAGGACATGACGCGCAAGGAACTGTTCAGCGGCGAGACCCCGCCCTGGGCCGGTCTCGACCAGTTCCGCACGATCCTCGGCGACCGGTTCTTCTGGACCGTGACGGGCCGCACGGCCCTGTTCACCGTCGTCTGCGTGACCCTCACCATGGGGTGCGCCCTCCTCGTCGCCCTGCTGATGCGACGGGCGGCGCCGTGGGCCCGGGCGGTCCTCGCCGGGGTGCTCGTCGCCGTGTGGGCTATGCCGGTGATGGTCGCCGCGGCCGTGTTCCGCTGGCTCTTCGACGCCGACTACGGCGTCGTGAACTGGTCGCTCTCGGCCCTGCCCGGGATCGACCTCGCCCGGCACAACTGGTTCACCGATCCGTGGCAGGGGTTCGCCGTGATCACCGGGGTGGTCGTCTGGGGCGCGCTGCCCTTCGCCGCGATCAGTCTGCACGCGGCGCTCGCCCAGGTTCCGCCGGAGCTGGAGGAGTCCGCCGTCATCGACGGAGCCCGCCCGTTCCAGGTCTTCCGCTACATCACCTTCCCCGTGGTCAAGCCGCTCTTCGTGATGGTCACGACCCTCATGGCGATCTGGGACTTCGGTGTCTTCAACCAGATCTGGCTGATGCGCGGCGGCCAGCCCGAGCGCGAGTACTACCTGCTCGGCGTGCACGCCTTCATCGAGTCCTTCGCAGTCAACCGCTACAGCGTCGGTGCCGCCATCGCCCTGGTCACCGTCGTCCTGATGCTCGCCGGCGCCGTGGTCTACCTGCGGCAGATGATGAAACTGGGAGAGACCGAGTGAGCCCGGGACGCAGACACAGGAAAAGCCCTCGGCACCGGCGCCGCTACGATCTCCTCACCCTCCTCGTGGCCGCGGTCCTCGGCTTCCCCGTCTACTGGATGGTCCTCACCGCGTTCCGGCCGGCGAGCGAGATCCTCGGCCTTCCGCCCGAGTTCTGGCCGAGCAGCCCCACCCTCGCCAACTTCACCCGCGCGATGAGCACCGAGACCTTCTGGGCCAACGTCCGCTCCAGTGCGGTCATCGGTCTCGGAACCGTCCTCGTCTCCTTGGTGGTGGGTTCCCTCGCGGCGTTCGCCCTCGCCCGCTTCCGCTTCGCCGGACGCAAGGCGTTCATCGTCGTGATCCTCACCGTCCAGATGATTCCCCTCGCCGCCCTGGTGATCCCCGTCTACCTGCTTCTCAACGAGGCCGGTCTCACCGACAGCCTCGCCGGCGTGATCCTCGTCTACCTCGTCTTCACCCTGCCGTTCACCGTGTGGATGCTGCACGGCTTCATCGCCACGATCCCGGTGGAGCTCGAAGAGGCCGCGATGGTCGACGGCTGCGGCCGGATCACCGCGTTCGTCCGCGTCGTCCTGCCGCTCCTGGCCCCCGGGCTCGTCGCCACCTCCGTCTTCGCGATGGTCCAGGCATGGAACGAGTACGTCCTCGTCTACGTGCTGCTCTCCACCCCGGAGAAGCAGACCCTCAGCATCTGGCTGGTCTCCTTCCAGACCAGCTTCGGCACGGACTACGGCGGGCTGATGGCGGGTGCCACGCTCACCGCCCTGCCCGTCGTCGTGTTCTTTCTGGCCGTTCATCGCAAGATCGCCGCAGGAATCGCCGCCGGAGCGGTCAAGGGTTGAAGAACGCCTGCCCCGGTACCGGAACGACCTGTCGGCGAAACCCTGTTCACCACAGAGGAGAACCCTGTGACGCACGACCGTCTCGACCTCGTCTCCAAGCTGTACCAGCCCACGGACTGGCCCCGGGTCCTTGAGGCCGCCACCGGCAAGCCTTCCGGCGCTCCGCTCGTCGTGGACCTCGACCCGACCACGTTCTGCGACCTGGCCTGCCCGGAGTGCATCAGCGGAAAGCTCCTCAACCAGGGCCGGTTCACCCCCGAACGGCTCGCGGCCCTCGCCGAGGAACTCGTCGCCATGTCCGTACGGGGCGTGGTCCTCATCGGCGGCGGGGAGCCCCTGGCCCATCGCGGTACGCGTGGCGTCTTACGCATACTCGG
Source organism: Streptomyces sp. NPDC021019 (assembly GCF_044333295.1). Taxonomy (NCBI): domain Bacteria; kingdom Bacillati; phylum Actinomycetota; class Actinomycetes; order Kitasatosporales; family Streptomycetaceae; genus Streptomyces; species Streptomyces sp. NPDC021019. The sequence continues at coordinate 196,037 of NZ_JBIRQR010000005.1, read as the reverse complement.
CGAAGCGGGCCTGTCCATAGGAGTCGTCACCAACGGCACCATGATCCGGCAGAACCTCACCGAGCTCGCCCGGTACGCCACCTGGGTCCGCGTCTCCATGGACGCCGGCACCGCCGAGACCTACGGTCTGTTCCGGCCCGACCGCAAGGGCCGCAGCGTCTTCGACAAGGTCGTGGAGAACATGCGGCTGCTCGCCGCCGAGAAGACCGGGTCGCTGGGCTACTCCTTCCTGGTGATGTCTCGGCGGGAACCCGACGGGCGGACCGTCACCAACCACCACGAGGTGCTGCGCGCCGCCGAACTCGCTCACGACATCGGCTGCGACTACTTCGAGACCAAGGCCATGTTCGACGACGACCACCACATCGTCCAGGTCCCCGAGGAGGTGGTGGAATCCGTCGACCGGCAACTGGCCGAGGCCGCCCGCCTGGAGAGCGAGACCTTCCAGCTCGTCAACTCCTCCACCCTCACCGCCCTGCGCAACCACGTGGGGCCTGTCCAGCCCAAGGAGTACGACCGCTGCCGGGTCTCCGAACTCCGCACCCTCGTCACCCCCTCCGGGGTGTACGTCTGCGCCTACCACCGAGGCAATCCGCTCGCCCGGATCGGCGACGCCGTCACCGACAACCTCGCCGACATCTGGCGGGACTCGGACCGGGGGATGATCGACCCGAGCCGGGACTGCCGGTTCCACTGCGCGCGCCACCGCTCCAACCTGGAGCTGGAGCGCATCGACCGAGGAGCCGGCGAGCTCCCGCTCGCGGAGGACTACGACCCGTTCCTCTAGAACCTTCATCGCCCTGCCGCCCGGCAGGCAGGCGGCAGGGCGATGAAGAGCCGTCCTAGGCGTGCGGCCCTGATCCGCCGGACGCCCCTCGGCCGCTCCCGGCCGGTACCGGCCCCCCGACGGGGCTCGGGGCCGCCGGCGCGGGAATCACCCGGGCCTGCGGGTGGGAGACGCGCAGCGCCCGTGTGAGCCGCTCCGCCGTCTCCTCCGCCGCGTCGGCCGTGCAGACGCCCACCAGCGCACCGCCACCACCGGCGCCGCTGAGCTTCAGCGGCAGGCCTGCAGCGCGCTGCGAGACCGCCCGCACCTCCTCCAGCAGGGGCGTCGACATCCGCTGGTGGTCCCGCATGGCCTCGTGGGCGCGGACCATCGCGGCCCCGAGCGCCGCCAGGTCCCTGTCGCGCAGTGCACCCCACACGCGCTCCGACGCCTCGTCGGCCACCGCCCGGTAGGCGGCGAGTGAGGGATCGTCGGCCGCGAGCTGCGCCCGTACGTCCCGAATGTGGTGCCGGGTGTCCTTGCGGGTGCCGGAGTCCACGACGACGACCCGCCACTCGGCCGGGAACTCCAGCCGCTCGCGCACGGCCGGGAGCCCGCGCTCACGGCCGTCGAGGAGGAGGGCACCGCCCTCGACGACGGCGAGATGGTCCATGCCGCCGCCGTGGAACACGGCGAACTCGAACTCGTACGCCCACTGGGCGATCGTGCGGTCATCGACGCGCCGACCGGTGAACGCCCGGTCCGTGAACGCCCGGAACAGTGCCACGATCTGAGCCGTGGAGGACGACAGTCCGCTCGCCGCCGGAGCCTGGCTGCGGACGGTGACGGCCGGCGGCCGCAGGGGCAGCCCGGGCAGCCGCTCGCGCAGGAACGCCCACACCTCCCGCGGCCAGCCCTCCGCCGCCTCGTCCTCCGGCGCGGGACCGGGACCCGCCTCCACGGTCGTCATCAGGGCGAGCGCGAGGCTGACCGAGCGGCCTCCGCCGAGCCAGTCCAGATCCTCGCCGGACAGGCAGGCCCGGCACGGCACCGTCGCTCGTATCGCGTGCATGGCATTCACCGGGCCTGGAACCTCCCTTCCGTGCGGAACCTCTCGTACATGGAGAGCACCACCGCGGTCGGCGGATGCAGTGGCTGGAGCGGGGCGTCGAGCGGCTGGAACCGGGCCTGCCGCACCTCGTCGGCACCGGGCGCCAGCGTTCCCGACCAGTGCCGGGTGACGAAGCAGAGGGCGAAGCAGTGGGTCACGTCGCCGTTCGGGTAGGTCAGGGTGTGCACGCGTGGATCGGAGAGCGACCCGAACGCCACCAGGTCCTCCCTCTCCACCCGCAGACCGGTCTCCTCGGCGACCTCTCGCACGGCGGCGTCAGCGAAGTCACCGCCCTCCTCGCACGCGCCGGCCGGGAGTTCCCAGACCCCGTTGTCCGCCCGCTGCTGGAACAGCCCGCGCCCTTCGGCGTCGAGGAGCAGCACCTGCGCGCCCGGCACCAGCAGCGTCCTGGAGCCGACCTTCTGGCGCAACGACCAGATGTATGAACCGATGTAACTCATTCAGTTACGCGTCCTCTTCGTCGTTCCACGCGTCCCGCGCGTCGCGGTCCCGTCGGTGCGCGGCGTGTCACTCGTCACCGGCCGCGTCGGCGAGCCAGCGCGGCATGGCCTCCGGCGTGGCGAGCAACCACCGCACATACCGGTCCACGCCCTCCCGGACCTCGACGCCCGCCTGCCAGCGCAGCAGTTCGCGGGATCGTTCGGTCGACGCGTAACCGCCGAGCGGGTCCCCGTCGGGCCGCGGGGTGACGATCTGCCGGGCGCCGGGGAAGTACGGGGCGATCAGGTCGGCGACCTCGCGGACCGATGTGGGCCGGCCCGTACCGACGTTGACGGTCTGCTCGGCCATCCGTTCCTCGATCAGGGCCAGCGCCGTGGCCTCGGCGACGTCGTCGACGTGGATGAGGTCGCGCACCTGGTCCCCTCCTCCGTTGAGCCTCATGGGACGGCCCAGGCGCGCCTGGAGGGAGAGCCAGGGCACCATCCAGGAGTGGCTGCCCGGCTTGGGGATCTGGGGCTCGCCGTACACCGAGAAGTAGCGCACCACCGCGTACTCGGAGCCGCTGGAGGCACCGAGCATCAGCCGGGTCTGGTGCTCGGCCCAGAGCTTCGAGTTGGCGTACACGGACACCGGGTGGAGCGGCTGGTCCTCGTGAAACACCTGCGGCCCCCCGGCGGAGGGCACACCATCCCCGTAGACGGAGGCCGAGGAGACCATCACGAGCCGGCGGACCGGGTGCCGGGCCACCTGCTCCAGGACGACCTGCGTCCCCTCCACGTTGGCCCGGAAGGCGATGTCCGGGCGGCGGGTGCAGGCCGCCACATCCGCGTAGGCGGCCGCGTGGACCACGAAGTCGGCCTCGCGCAGCAGCCGGCCCACGGTGTCGGCGTCGCGCACGTCGCCGACGACGAGCCGGGCACCACCGCGCGCCACCCCGAAGGTCTCGTGCCCGGACTCGGGGTAGGCGTCCATACGGTCCAGGACGGTGACGGCCGCGCCCGCCCCGTGCAGGAGCCGGGTCAGCCTGCTTCCGACGAGGCCGCCCCCGCCGGTCACGACGACGCGGGCGTCGCGGAGCTTGTCGAGCCGGGACCGGACGGTCTCCTCCGTGGCATCGGTGGTGGCGGCGGTCGAGCGGGGTAACGCGGGCATGAAAGCCCCTTTCGGGCATCGGGGGAGAGGCATGCCGACCGGTCGGGGACCACGGCGGGCCAGGTAAGCATCCACGGGCACGTCGCCCGTCTGCCAGGGGGCCATTTCGGCACTCTTGCGGGCTGCCGACACCCTCCGTACTGTCCGGATCCGGCCGCCGGGCGACGGTTCCGGACGGATGCCCGGCGGGGGCCGGCGGATCGGATCGAGGGAGGACGTATGGCACGTCAACGACTCAGCGCGGTGGTCATGACGCATCCCAGGCGCCGTGAGGCAGCCGAGGAACTGGCCCTGAGCGCGCCTTCGGGGCTGATGAGGGTCGTCATGGACCCCGATCCCACCGGTACCCCCTCCGTCCTGCGCACCGCGCTCGCCGCATGGTCCGCGATCGAGGAAGGGGCCACACATCAACTGGTGGTACAGGACGACATGAGGTTGTCCGAATCCTTCTTCGAGCGGGTCCGGGGGGCGATCGAGGAGCACCCCGACGCGGCGCTCGCCCTGTTCGCGCTCTGGGACTCCCGCAACGGGGCGGCCGTGCGGTTCGGCACGCTGGCGGGCGCCCGTTGGGTCGGCGCCGTCAACGAGTACTTCCCGTGCGTGGCCATCGTACTGCCGCGCTCGGTCGCCGAGGGCTTCGTCGGGTACGGCAGGGAACGGCTCGGCGGCTGGCCCGACGACATCCTGATGCACCGCTACCTGCGGGCCGAGGGAGTACCACGCTACGTCGCCGCTCCCAACCTCGCGGAGCACGAGGACCGCGGCTCGATCTCCGGCAACGCCTTCCGCGGCCCGCGCCGCTCCGTCTGCTTCCTGCCGGGCGACCGCGCCGGGGAGGAAGGGCGGACCCTGGACGGCCTGACGGTGCTCCCGTTCTTCAAGTACGGTGCCGCACGCTGCGCGGTCCGGGTCACGGGCCCGGGCCCCGAACGCTGGCTGCACCTGGACGCGGAGCAGTACCTCCGAGGGGTGGGACTACCGACCGCTCTCCTGCGCCCGCCCGGCCACAGCCAGGTCGCCCCGGACGTCCGGGGCACCTGGCTCACGGCCCTCACCACGGGGTTCGAGGCGGCCCGCGCGGGACTGCCCGAACCGCCCGTGACATCGGAGGCGTACACGGAGGCGATCGCGACGATCGGCCCCGGCGGCATCAGCAACACCAGCACGGAGGAGCACATCACGGAGCGCCGCGCACCGCTGGCCGACGTGGCGCGGCAGGCGCTCCTGGCCGGGCGTGAGGCCGCTTCCGAGCGCCGCCCACGTGCTCGACGGCAGGGGGGCCTGATCTGGCGCGGGGCGGCGACCCCGCTCGGCGAACATCTCGTACGCAGGCTGGCCGACCGAGGCGTGCGCTCCGACGCCGTGATCGACCTGACGCGGCTCCACTCCGCCGAAGCGCAGGTGACCGTCCGTCCGCGGAACGCCCCTGCCCCGTACCTGCTGGACGTCGGCGAGGTCTACGGCCCCGGCTGCTCGCACCGCACCCCGATCGGGCGCATGGTGTGGGACGCGCTGCGCAGCCGCCCCGTCACCGTCGAAGGCGACCCCGACGCCGCAGTCCATCCCGTCTACGTCCACGACCTGGCCGACGCGATCGAGGCCGTCCTGCGCACCCGGCCGGCCCGGCGCGACCTCGTGGTCGTGCCCGAGAAGCCCTGCACGGCCGTGGAGTTGGCCCAAGCCGTGCACGACTCCGTGCGCCCTGTACCGGTACGGCGGGCGGCGTCGGACGGCGCATCGCCGTGGCGTGACCCGGTCGAGGCCGCTCGGGTTCCCGCCTGGACTCCGGCGACGGCGCTGGGCCACGGGCTGCACGCCTTCGCCCAGTGGCTCGCCTACGAGGGCGTCCTGCTCGACTCCGCCGACGCCCTCTGACCCGTCTGCCGCCATGCCCGGAGCCTGTAGCTCCGCGGGGAGGTCCCGGCTGCCGAGGCCGAAACGTCAGACGGGCGGCATCAGGTCGCTCTCGCTGACGGTGTACGTCAGCGAGGGGTAGACGAAGTCCGTTTCCCTGTTCTCGCGGCGTCGCAGCCGGTAGAACTCGCCCCTCTGCTCCTCGTCGGCCGACGTGAGGCGCGCACCCTGCGGGAGGTGCGCCTGACCGTCGCGATGGAGGACGAAGGTCTTCGACGTCCGAAACGTCACGCCCAGCCAGAGGTTGTCAGCCAATCCGGAGGGATTCTCCAGCACGATTCTGTGTCTGAGCCGTCTGTTCGCGTCGACGGAGAACACGACGACACTGTGGTGGCTCAGCGGGATCTCGAACTTCTCGTCACCGGAGTCCTTCGATTCGAAGATCAGCTTTCTCGGAGGGCCCGCTTCGGGACGCGGATAGCAGGAGAAGACGGCGATGAACGAATCGTCGGCCAGATCGAGCGCCTGGTCCGAATGGCTGCCCATTTTCGTATAGGCGTTCGTGTAGCTCTCGATGAGAGCGTTGTTGAAGCCGACCGGAAGCGCCGCGCGTTCCTGGACGTGCCGCGCCAGCCGTTCGTGCACGGCCCGGAAGCGCTGCGCCGGGCTGCTGTACCGCGTGGTCGTGCGGACGAGCGGAACACCGCGAGCCTCGTCCGTCCTGGTGAGCACGGCGCCTCGCCGGCCCTTGCCCACGTCTTCCAGACGCGCCGACGCGGACAGCTCGGTGAAGAGATCCTCCTCTGTCGGCACGGCGCACACGAGGATCTCATCCGAGAACCTAGACCCGGGGGGCAACGTAGTCCCCCGTGTTCATGCTGAAGAGGAATCTGTCGCCGTAGTCGATGAACGACGAGGTCCTGTTCTCCTCGGCGTACAGCTTGCGAAGATCGTCCATGCCGGACGGTGTGGGTGGTCGCAGCTCCACCAGGTCTCCGGCCATGTCGAGGAACGTGCGGCCGTCCCTGTGCACGGCTTCGGTGGTCGAGCAGCGCACCACGTACCCCAGGCGGGTCGGGAGCAACTCGGCGTCCAGCGCCGAGGGCCGGATCTCGTGCGTGTACAGGCGGTTGGTGGACAGCGGCATGAAGAACACGGAGCCGGGATAAAGAGTCACGCCGAACTGCGCGGGGAGCGCGACCCCGCCGAGTTCCCCGGTCGCGTCCTTGAGGCGGAAGCGGAGCCGGGTCAGCCCGCTGGTGCCCCTCACGCCGTAGTCGAAGGCGTCATCGGCCAGGGGGCGCAGACTGTCGAGCCCGTCGTAGAAGGTGCAGAACGCCATGATGCCGTTGACGGGCATGTCCTTGGTCTTGTCGGCATGGGCCGAGATCTTGGCCTTGGACTGCTTGCGCTCCGCCGTGGCAAGGGTGTTGTGGTAGATCTGGGCGAGGACGTGATTCAGCGGAGCCTGGTCCCGGAAGACGGTGGCCGCCTCGCGGTTCAGCGCCTCGACGATGAGTGTGTCGGTCGGGCGAAAGCCCTCCGTCGGCCCCGAGAGGTTCGTGGAGCACCGGAGCAGGCGGAAACGCAGCTCGTCGCCGTTCCGTGTGACGGGCGTCAGGTAGATTCCGCTGCGATGCGCCGTGCCGGGCTTGGTGGACTCCGTCAGGGACTGGAACGCGTGCTCCGAGCGGATCCCATCGAAATGACCGGCGTCGAGCCCGAAGAAGCGGCGGTAGTACACGCCGACTCCGTGTACGCGGAGGGGGACGCGGCCGCTGTCGATGAGGGGCCAGGGTCCGTCGCTGTCCTCGCGGTACCCGTGCGACAGCTCCCGGACGACGAAGACCCGGGCGGCGGAGTGCAGTCGGCGGCCGCTGAGCGCGGATATGTCACCGCACAGGTAGACGGTCCTTCGGGTGAGGTCGGGCGCACCGGAGGCGAGATGCTCGGGCGTGATCACGGAACCGAAGAAGTTCCTGATCGCGTCGTCGTCGTGCAACGCCGAAGGTGCGACCAGGATGTTGCTCGCGTCCTCGATGTGGGCTTCCGTCAGCTCTGGTGTGTGCATCAACCGTTACCTGTCCTCTTCGCGGGACTTGATGGTCTGCCCCGAGCGGGATACATGGCAACGGTCCGCCTCCCCCTCCGGCCGGGCGGCGGCCTCGCCGATCCGCCTGTGCTTGCCGTCCACGCCGGTGCCTCTGGCCTCTCTCGTTCCCGGTGCGTTTCCAGGATCGTCCCCCCGCTGCCGCTTCCGCGGCAACCGTCCTTCCGTCCGGTCGGGCGCCCCTCAGCCGATCTCCACCCTGACGTCAGGGAGGAGCTGCCGGAGGTGAGGTCGCGTTCCGCTGCCCTGCCACCGTGCCGGGGCCGATGAAGCCTCCGACGAAGGTTCGATTGTCTCAGGAGAAGAACGGGCGCGAGCCCGAGACACCCGGCGCCGCGCTCCGCCCGCCGTGACGCTCCGCCCCCGGACGTGACCGCGGGCGCACCGCAGCGCGGATCCGCGTCCGTCCCCACCCCGGTCTTCCGGCTGCGCGAACGACTTCGACCGGGGCGTCATCGATCTGAGCTCGGCCCACATCTGGGACGCCACCTCCGTCGCCGCTCTCGACGCCGTCGAGACCACCCGCGGCCGGGCCGGACTCCGTCGTACGGGCGGCGGCACCCCGCGTCGATCCGGTTCGCGGTCCCGGCCGGGGGAAGGGATCCGGTGCGCGCCGCACCCCGCGCGCCCGATCGTCCACGACCCGGGAGGAAGCCCGTATGAGCATGCCGCACCGTCTGATCGGTTCCGGCGACCACAAAGTGCTGGTGCTCCACGACTGGTTCGGGACCAGCTCCGGCTGGGGCCCCTTCCTGGACTGCCTGGACGGCGACACCTTCGGCTACGCCTTCCTCGACTACCGGGGCTACGGCGATCGCAAAGCCGTCCGCGGCGCGTACACGCTCGCCGAGATCGCCGACGACGCCCTCGCCCTGGTCGGTGAACTCGGCTGGGAGAGCTTCTCCCTCATCGGCCACTCCATGGGCGGCAAGGCGGCCCAGCAGGTGCTGGCACAGGCTCCGGGGAGAGTGCGCAAGCTGGTCGGCCTGGCGCCCGTCCCCGCCGGCGTCTATCCGCTGGACCGCGACGGGGAGGCGCTGTTCTACGGTGCCGCGCACGACCGCGACAAGCGACGGGCCATCGTGGACCTGGTCACCGGTCAACGCGCGCCCCGGGTATGGCTCGACCTGATGGTCGACCGCTCGCTGGAGTGGTCGACCCCCGAGGCGTTCGGCGGCTACGTGAAGGACTGGGTCACCGCCGACCTCACGGAGCGGATCACCGGCAACCCCGTCCCGGTCAAGGTCGTCGTCGGCGAGCACGATCTCGCCCTCACGGCCGACGCGATGCGCGCCACGTGGCTCAGCCACTATCCGAACGCCGAACTGGAAGAGATCCCGAACAGCGGCCACTACCCCATGTACGAGACTCCGCCGGCCCTGGCGACCAGCGTCGAGACGTTCCTGCGCGCCTGAGCCGGCCGCCCGAACCCGACCGCCCCGCAGGGGCCGGCCCATCGGGCCGGCCCCTGCGGGTTCGAGCGCCGCCCGCCTAGACGGGCTGCTTCTCGCCGGGGGCGGAGTCCTGGGCGGGGGTTCCGCGCAGGGTGAGCAGCGACGCGGCCGCGCCGACGGCGGCGAGTGCCGCCGCTCCGATGAAGGCGGCGGAGAACCCGTTGGTGAGTGCTTCGGGGTTGCCGAGTTCACGGGCGCCGTACGCCGCGGACACGGCCGTCATCGCGGCCAGGCCGAGTGCGGAGCCGACCTGGTAGCTGGTGTTGACGATGCCGGAGGCCAGGCCGCCCTCCTCGGGGCGCGCACTGGACAGTGCGGTGCCGAGGGAGGGAATGAACGCCAGCGACATGCCGGCCGCGGCCAGCAGGGACGCGGGCAGGACGTCGACCCAGAAGGTGCCGTCCGCCCGGGCGAACGACAGCCACAGCATGCCTGCCGCGAGGGCCAGCAGCCCGGTGACGATCAGCGGCTTGCTTCCGAAGCGGGCCATCAGACGGGGTGCCAGGACGATCATCATGATCATGATGGCGACCGTCATGGGCAGCAGGGCCGCGCCCGAGGCGAACGCTCCCAGCCCCAGGACCTGCTGGAGGTACAGGTTGAGGAAGAACCACATGGGGATCCACGCGGCCGCCATCAGCAGCTGCGCGATGTTCGCGCCGGCGAGGTTGGGGGCCTTCCAGATGCCCAGCCGCATCAGCGGCTCGCGGCGCTTCGACTGGATGGCGACGAACGCGGCGATGAGCGCCAGGCCGGCCAGCAGGACGAGCCAGGTCTCGGCCGAGCCCCAACCGGTTTCCGGGGCGCGAACGATGGCGTAGACGGCGGTGGCCAGTCCCACGGTGACGGTGGCCGCTCCGCCGAAGTCGACGGATCCGCGGCGAACGGGGGAGGAGGGCATGACCCCCGGGGTGAGGGCCAGCACGATCAGGGCGATCGGGATGTTGATGTAGAACACCCAGGGCCAGCTGGCGTACTCGGTGATCACACCGCCGAGGAAGACGCCGGCGGTGCCGCCCGCCGGGGCCGCCGCGCCGTACAGCGCCAGCGCCTTGGTCAGTTCCTTGGGGCGGGAGCCGAAGAGCATCATCAGCAGGGTCAGGGCGGACGGGGCGATCAGCGCGGCGCCGACGCCTTGCAGGGCGCGCCCGGTCAGTTCGACCCAGATCTCGGAGGCGAGGCCGGCGACCAGGGATCCCCCGGCCATCACGATCCATCCGGCGACGAAGATCCGCTTGGCGCCGAACAGGTCGGAGAGCCGCCCACCGAGCAGGAGGAGCCCGCCGAAGGCGACGACGTAGGCGTTGAACACCCAGGAGAGACCCTCGGGGGAGAAGCCCAGGTCCATCTGCATCTTGGGGAGGGCCACGCCAATGATGGACGTGTCCATGATGACCGTGAACTGGGCCAGGGCTATGAGGACGAGTGCCGTCCAGCGGCGTGGGCTGGGAGGGGCGGACGAGGTTGACATAGCTTTCTCCAATACGGGAGGGGGGTATCTCGCTTCGAGTGAGCAATATACCCCCTAGGGGTATGTCGATCGGCTGGTGGGGCCGATCGGATACGGCTGTCGGGGGATATGGCCCTTCCCGGGCTCCGTCCGGGCCCGTGCGACGTCGGCGACCGACAGCGCGTTCCGGGCGGCCTTGGAGAGGGCGGACCGGTCCGACGGGCGTTCGGCCGGGACGGTGGTCAGGGTCCCGGGCGAGGCTTCTCGTCCGTCGTTACGCGGCCACAGGAGGAGGGCGCCGATCGCGCCCGCGGCGGCGAGCGCCGCGAGGACGGACCAGGCGGCGGCGAAGCCGGTGTTCGTGCCGAGCCATCCGGCGATGGGGTAGGTGATCAGCCAGGCGAGGTGCGAGAGGGAGAACTGGGCGGCGAAGACCCCGGGGATCGCGTTCGGTTCCACCGAGGCGCGCAGGACCTTGCCGGTCGGGGTGATGACCAGCGCCATGCCGATGCCGATCAGGGCCCAGACGATCGCCGTACCGGTCCAGGTGGTCAGTCCGGCCGCGGCGAGCGTCACCGCGGCGGCCGTGCCGCCGACGAGGAATCCCGCGCCGGTCACCATGACCGTCCGGGCGGCGACCCGGTCGAGTAGCCGCGGCAGGACGAGGGCGGCCAGCAGGGTCCCGCCGCCGGAGGCGGCGAGCATCCACGCGACGGCCGACTGCGAGCCCCCGAGCTCGTCACGGACGTAGTTGACGGTGTTGACGACGACGATCGAGCCCGCCGCCGCGACCGCGAGATTGAGTGCCATGACGCCGCGCAGCCGCGGTGTCCCGAGGAAGGTCCCGATCCCCGCCGTCACCCTGTCCCACGCCCGGGTGTGGGAGCTGGGACGGGCTTCGGGGATGCGCGTCGACAGCACGAGCAGGCCGGAGAGGAGGAATCCGGCGGAGGTGCCGAGGAACAGCCGGTCGAAGCTCAGGAACGCCAGGGCGACCGCTGCCAGGACGGGGGAGAGGAGGCTCTCCATCGTGGAGGCGACCTGCGAGGCGGACAGGGCGCGTACGTAGTCGGGCTCCTCGGTGACGATGTCGGGGATGACGGCCTGGAACGTCGGGGTGAACGCCGCGGAAGCGGCCTGGAGCAGGCCGACCAGGAGGTAGATGTGCCAGATCTCCGTGACGAACGGCAGCGCCAGGACCACCAGGGCGCGCAGCGCGTCGAGGACGGTCAGCAGGGTTCTTCTGGGGAGACGGTCGACGTACGCGGCGGCGATCGGGGCGATGACCACGTACATGACCATCTTGATGGTCAGGGCGGTGCCGAGGACCGCCCCGGCGCTCGGGCCGGCGAGGTCGTAGGCGAGCAGCCCGAGGGCCACGGTGGCCAGTCCGGTGCCGAAGAGGGCGATGATCTGCGCGCCGAACAGGCGGCGGTAGTCGCGGTTGGCGAACAGGCGCATGGCGTGTCCCTTCCGGGTCCGTGCGGCGGGGCGCGGCCTCGCGCCGGAGGCCGCGCCCCGCGGGGGGAGGCGGGGACGTCCCTACGCATCGGCGCCGCTCTCCGGAGTGAGTCCGGCCAGCAGGTTGAAGGCGCCGGTGAGGACGTTGAGTGCGACGACGCCGACGACGTCGGCTATCGCGCGGTCGCTGTAGCCGTGCTCGCGGAGCGCGACGACCTGGGCGTCGGTGATCGACGTCGGCTCGCGGTGGACCTGGAGGGCGAGGGCGATGATCGCCGCGATCCCGGGGTCGTCCGAGGTGCCCGCGCGGGCACGCTCGATCTCGCCCTCGTCCACTCCCACCCTGCGAGCGCCGCTGACATGGGCGTCCAGACAGAGCCGGCAGCCCTGCACGGTCTGGACGGCGATCGAGATCCGTTCGCTGGTCCCGCGGTCGAGCTTGGCTCGTCCCATGGCCCGGCTGAGCTGCAGATAGCCGCCCAGGACGGCGGGCGAGTGCGCCATCGTGGAGACCATGTCCCCGACCTCGCCGTGCCGGGATACCAGTTCGGCGAGGAGGTCGCGCGAGGCGCCGACCGCTGTGTCGGGTGTGAGTCGGGTCAGGCGGGGCATGGTGGTCCTTCCGACGGGGAGGCTGGACTGGAGGGGGGTGGGGCGCTCGACGGGTCGAGCGCCCCTCGGCGGGGCCGTGCGCGGCCCCGGCCGGCCGGTGACGTTCCCGCGGCCGGTCAGTGGTGTGGGTGGCCGCCGCGGAGGCCCGTGTGCTCGGACGCCGCTCGGGGCGCCGCGTCCGGGCCGGGGGCGGCCGCGGTCGTGCGTACCGTGAACTCGGCTGTCCGGACGACGTCCTCGTGCTGGAAGTCCAGGTAGAGGCGGTAGACGCCGCCCGACGGCGCCGCGGCCATGAAGGTGATCCCGGGCCCCGGCTCGGTGACGCCGTCACCGGGCTCGCCCTCCGGGTGGACGTGGAGGTAGCCCAGGTCGCCGGCCCGCAGCGCCACCAGATGCCCGTACGCACCCAGGTAGGGCTGAAGATCGGTGACCGGCCGCCCGTTCCGGCTGACGGTGAGCGTCAGGTCGCTCGCCGTGCCGGGCAGGAGCTCGCCGTCGAGGGTGACGGTGTACTCGCCGACGTGGGTGCTGCGCGAGCCCCCGGGAATCGGCTGTGGGTCGTACGGCCCGGCGACCGAGGCGTCGATGCCCAGCGTCAGCGTCCCGCCGTGGCCGACCGGGTGGATGTCGGCGAAGAACCTCCAGTCTCCCGGCTCCAGCCTCAGGTTGACGCTCCAGGTGCCCTCCCCGTCCATCACCGGATGCACGTGCTGGAAACCGGTCGTGTCGCGCCGGACGGCGATGAAGTGCAGCTTCTTCTCGTGCTCGGGCGTGAACTCGGTCACCGGTCGTCCGTCGGGACCGGTCACCCGGAAGGTGACCGTCCGTACCCCGGCCGGAAAGATCGTCGAGTCGAGTTCGAGGGTGTACCCGTTCTCGGAGACCGACAGCCCACCGGGACGGGCGCCGCCGTGGGCGGTCATGTCGTGGCCGGAATGGTTGTTCATCGTGACTCCACGTGTGTGATGTGTCTTCGGTCTTCTTTTCCGTCCTGGGGACATCCGCCATAACAGCATACCCCCCGGGGGTATTCCAAGGGGGCGCGCCGAATGCGGCCCCGCACGGACCGCGGACCGCTCGGCCACCGTGCAGGGGGCCCGGTCACCGTCCGACCGCCCTGCCGGAGACGCCCCTCCCCGACGTACCATCGGTCCCGGTCCCGGTCCGTACGCGTTCCGGCACCGCCCCCGTGCACCGCCGAGCCGGAGGTACCCGCGAATGAACGACGCCTCTCCGTCGCGCCCCGACCCGGGCCTCTTCGGGCCCCGGTCGGTCACCTGGCAGCTGCACGGCGACCCGATGATGTGGATCGCGGGCATCCGCGCCCTCTACCTCCAGGCCCTCCACCCGCGCGCCGTGCGCGGAGTCACCCAGAACTCCGACTTCCGCCGGGACGCCTGGGGCCGGCTCATGCGTACGGCGTCCTTCGTCGGCACCATCACCTACGGCACCACCGACGCCGCCGAACAGGCGGGCGCCCGGGTCCGCCGGATCCACCGCATGATCGAGGCCACCGACCCGGACACCGGGGAGACGTACGGCGTCGACGAACCGGAACTGCTGCTCTGGGTGCACTGCGCCGAGGCCGACTCCTACCTCCAGGTCCAGCGCCGCTCCGGCTACCCCCTCACCGACGCCCAGGCCGACCGGTACATCGACGAACACCGCACCGGCGCCCGCCTCGTCGGCCTCGATCCGGAACGGGTGCCCGCCACCACCACCGCGCTCGCCGCCTACTTCGACCGGGTGCGCCCCGAACTCGCCGCCGGAGCCGAGGCCGCCGACGTCGACGACTTCCTCCGCAGCCCGCCCGTGCGCCCCTGGATCGTTCCGGCGCGCGCCCTGGTGTGGCGGCGGGTGGCGGCGCTGGCCTACCAGTCCCTGCCCCCGTACGCCCACGAGCTGTACGGCAGGCCGGCCCCGCCGCCGGCCATCGTCGACCGGAGGCTGCGCGCCGCCGGCGCCGTCCTGCGCGCGATCCCGGACCGGGTGCGCTGGCAGCTGCCGCCCGGTCATATTCTCGGGGCGATGGCACGGCTGGGGCCCGACAGCCGCCCCGCCGCGTACAGACTCCGCGGACCGGCCGCCATACTGGACGGGCCGGGGAGGGCACAGCGCTAGCAGCGGGGAACAACGGGGGCGGGAAGCGGCAGATGGCGGACACCAGGCTGATCCAGAGCCGGTACCGACTGCTCGAACTGATCGGGCGCGGCGGCATGGGCGAGGTGTGGCGCGCCCGCGACGAGTCGCTGGGCCGCCAGGTCGCCGTCAAATGCCTCAAACCCATGGGCCCCCAGCACGACCGGGCGTTCACCCGCGTCCTGCGCGAACGCTTCCGGCGCGAGGCCCGGGTGGCCGCCTCGCTCCAGCACCGGGGCGTCACCGTCGTGCACGACTTCGGCGAGCACGAGGGCGTGCTCTACCTCGTCATGGAGCTGCTCGACGGGCACAACCTGAGCCAGCTGCTGGAGGGGAACCAGCAGCATCCGCTGCCCGTCGACCACGTCGTGGACATCGCGGAACAGGTCGCCGACGCCCTCGGCTACACCCACCGGCAGGGCATCGTCCACCGCGACCTCAAGCCCGCCAACATCATGCGGCTGACCGACGGCACGGTGAAGATCTGCGACTTCGGCATAGCGCGCCTCGGCCACGACATCGGCATGACGTCCCGCCTCACCACCAGCGGCCTCGCCATGGGCACCCCGCACTACATGTCGCCCGAGCAGATCAGCGGCAAGGAGGTCGACCACCGCAGCGACCTCTACTCCCTGGGCTGCGTCCTGTACGAAATCGCCACCGGCGTACCACCGTTCGACCAGGACGACGCCTGGGCCGTGCTCGTCGGACACCGCGACACCGCGCCGGAACCGCTGCGCACCCACCGTGCCGACCTGCCCGGCTTCCTCGACCGCGTCGTCCTCGACCTGCTCGCCAAGGCTCCCGAGGAGCGGCCCGTCGACGCGGGCGACCTGCACCGGCGCATCGTCCTCGGCCGGACCGGGGAACGGCCCGCGCTCGGACCGGGACCCCTCGCCCTGTCCGGCGCCGAGCACCCGCCGCGCACGAGGGCCCTGCCCGCCTGGACCCGCTCCATGACCGCCGGACACCGGGCGACCGGGGCGACGGGCTCCGGCGTCCAACGACCCGACCCGGCCGCCGGGCTGACGGGCCAGTGGACCACCGGCGCCCCGCACTCCACCGGCGCCCCGCACTCCGCCACCGCCCCGCACTCCGCCACCGCTCCGCACTCCGCCACCGCCGCGCACTCCGGCTTCGCCGTATCCGGGCCGGCCGGGCCCCCCGCTCCCGATCTCCTCGCCACGCTCGACGGCCGTCACAGCGCGGGCATCGACCTCGGCCGCCTGGGCCGCTGGGAGGAGGCGGGCGAGGTGCACCGGGAGGTCGCCGCCCAGCGCGGCCGCGTCCTCGGCCCCGACCACCCCGACACCCTCGCCAGCCGTTACGAACTCGGCCTCACCCTCAGCCGCACGAGCCGGGCCGAGGAGGGGCTGCGCGAGTTCGCCCGGGTCGCCGAGGGCCGCGAACGCGCCCTGGGCGCCGACCACCCACAGACGCTCGCCGCCCGCCAGGCGACCGCCCACGCCCTGGGCCGGCTCGGCCGGCACGCCGAGGCCCACCAGGTGTACGGAGCGGTCCTCGCCGTCCGCGAACGCGTCATGGGCCCCGACCATCCCGACACCCTGCGCTGCCGCCACAACATGGCGTTCAACCTCAGCAGGCTGGGGCGGCCCGAGGAGTCCTGGCAGCTGGCCCGGGAGGTCGCCGAAGCCCGCGCCCGGCTGCTCGGCGCGACGCACCCCGACACCCTCACCACCCGCTACGAAGTGGCGTACACGCTGGGCAGGCTGGGCCGCTGGGCCGAGGCGCTGGACACCTTCCAGGACGTCGCCAGGGCCCGCGCGAGCACCCTGGGGCCCGATCACCCCGACACCTTCGCCGCCCGCTACGAGGCCGGCATCAGCCTCGGCCGGCTCGGCCGCGACGCGGAGGCCCTGGAGCTGTACCGCTCCCTGGTCGCCGACCGCACCCGGACCGCGGGCGCCGCCGACCCCGAGACGCTGCGCGCCCGCCATGGCCTCGGGGTCAACCTGGGGCGGACGGGCCGTTGGGAGGAGGCACTCGCCGAGGCGCGCGAGGTCTGCGCGCTCCGGGAACGCACCCTCGGACCCGATCACCCGGAAACGGTGATCAGCCGCCGGGAGGTCGCCGCGGGGCTCGGCTGGCTCGGCCGGTGGAGCGAGGCACTGACGGCGTACCGGGAGGTCGCCGAGGCACGCGCCCGGGTGCTGGGCCCCGAACACCCCCAGACGCTGGCGGCCCGTGACGACGAGGCGCACTGCCTGGAGCGGCTCGGACGGCCGGCGGAGGCCGCCGGACCGCACCACACCTGACCCGCACGCGCGTCCCCGCGTCCGTCCCGCGTCCGTCCCGCGTCCGTCCCGTCCAGTCCCGCGTCCGTCCCTCCTGGCCTTGGCGTCCGTCGCCCAACCGGGACGCACGCCACCCTGGCCGGGGCGGAAGGCCGCGTGTTACGAAGGTGCATGCCCGCACCCCGGACACCCGCACCCCGGTCAACCGCAGGTCAGCCCGCCGCCCGGGGGGCCTCCGGCCCCGGCGCGCCCGCCCGCGACCGCTACGACGCCGTGATCGTCGGCGGCGGCCACAACGGTCTGGTCGCCGCCGCCTACCTGGCCCGTGCCGGGCAGTCGGTCCTCGTCCTGGAACGTCTCGGCAACACCGGGGGAGCGGCGATCTCGACCCGCCCCTTCGCCGGGGTCGACGCCCGGCTCTCGCGCTACTCGTATCTGGTGTCCCTGCTGCCCGACAAGATCGTCCGGGACCTCGGCCTCGACTTCGCCGTACGCAAGCGGACCGTCTCCTCCTACACCCCCGCCGTGCGCGACGGACGCCCCACTGGGCTGCTCGTCGCCGGTGACGGGACCCGGGACTCCTTCGCCGCGCTGACCGGTGGCGAGCGCGAGTACGCGGCCTGGCAGCGGTTCTACGCCATGACCCAGCGGCTCGCGACCCGGGTCTTCCCGACGCTCACCGAGCCGCTGCCGAGCCGGGACGCGCTGCGCGAGCGCATCGACGACACCGACGCCTGGCGGATGCTGTTCGAGGAACCGCTCGGGGTGGCCGTCGAGGAGAACTTCACCGACGACCTGGTGCGCGGGGTCGTCCTCACCGACGCCCTGATCGGCACCTTCGCCGACGCCCACGACACCTCGCTGCTCCAGAACCGGTGCTTCCTCTACCACGTGATCGGCGGCGGCACCGGTGACTGGGACGTCCCCGTGGGCGGCATGGGCGCGCTCACCGACGCGCTGGCCGGGGCCGCCCGTGCGGCGGGCGCCGAGATCCGCGTACGGCACGAGGCGACCCGGATCGAGACCGACGGCACCCACGCCGAGGTCACCGTCCGCACCCCGGACGGAGAACACGTCGTCGCCGCCCGCCGGGTGCTCGTCAACGCCTCCCCGCAGGTCCTTGCCGCCCTCCTCGGCGACACCCCACCGCCGCCCGTCGAGGGCGCACAGCTCAAGGTGAACATGCTGCTCACCCGGCTGCCCAGGCTCCGCGACCGGTCCGTCGACCCCCGGCAGGCCTTCGCCGGCACCTTCCACATCGCCGAGGGGTACGGGCAGCTCGCCGACGCCTACCGGGACGCGGCGGCCGGACGGCTGCCCGCCGCCCCGCCCTCCGAGATCTACTGCCACTCGCTGACCGACCCGTCGATCCTCGGCCCCGACCTGGCCGCGCGCGGCTATCAGACCCTCACCCTCTTCGGCCTGCACGCCCCCGCCCGGCTCTTCGCCGCCGACAACGACGCCGCCCGCGCGGCCCTGCTGAAGGCGACCCTCGCCGAACTGGACGCGCACCTGGAGGAGCCGGTCACCGACTGCCTGGCCCTCGACGCGAACGGCGAGCCCTGCATCGAGGCCAAGACCCCGTTCGACCTGGAGCGGGACCTGCGGCTGCCCGGCGGTCACATCTTCCACCGCGACCTCTCCTTCCCGTACGCGGACGAGGGCGCCGGGCGCTGGGGCGTGGAGACCGCGCACGCCAACGTTCTGCTCTGCGGGGCGGGCGCGGTGCGCGGCGGCGGCGTCAGCGGGGTCCCCGGCCACAACGCGGCGATGGCCGCGCTGGGCCGGTGACCCGCCGCCCCGGCCCCTCAGGCCCCGAACACCCCCCGCAGCGCGCCCAGCTTGCGCGGCAGGTCGTACTCGGCGCCGCCCTCGTGCCCGTTGTACGGGAACACCTCGATCTCGGCCGGTCCCGCGTAACGGTGGTAGGCGGCGAACACCGTGGAGGACGGGCAGATCCGGTCCATCAGTCCCACCGAGAACCATGCGGGCGCGCTCGCGCGCGCGGCGAAGTTGACCCCGTCGAAGTAGGACAGGGTCGCCATCGCCTCCTCGATCCGGAAGCGGTGCCCCGAGAGCCAGCGGGCTATCTCCGCGTACGGCCCGGCGTCCGTGATCTGCGAGGCCCGCCGGTAGTGGCAGAGGAACGGCACGTCGGCGACGGCCGCCGCCACGTCGTCCCGCAGTCCGGCGACGGCCAGCGCGAGTCCGCCGCCCTGGCTGCCGCCTAGGACGGCGACCCGTTCGGCGTCCACCGCGTCGTGGGCCTTCGCCGCGTCGACGGCCCGGACCGCGTCGGTGATGAGCCGCCGGTAGTAGTGCCGGTGGGGGTCCTCGATGCCCCGGGTCAGGAAACCGGGCGAGGACGAGCCGTGGCCCTCGGGCCCGATGTCCGGGGTGTCGGCGGTGTTCCTGCCGCCGCCGCCCTGCCCCCGGTTGTCCATCACCAGATGGGCGTAGCCGAGCGCGCTCCAGGTCAGCCACGCGTACGGGATGCCCCGCCCGCCGTTGTACCCGATGTACTGCACCACGGCGGGCAGCGGCCCGGAGCGCTGCTTCGGCAGCATCAGCCACGCCTTCACCGGCTGCCCGTCCCAGCCCCTGAACGTCACATCGAGTACGTCGACGGTCGCCAGTCCCGTCTCGTACGGCACGAACCGGGCGTCGACGTCGTGCCGGGCGCTCTCCGCGAGGGTCTTCGCCCAGAAGGCGTCGAAGTCGGCCGGTTCCTGCGGCTCGGGGCGGTACTCCCGCAGCCGCTCCAGATCCATGTCGAACAGCAAGTCTCTAGCTCCTCTTCAGGGTGAGGTCGAGGGTCGATCCGCGCAGCCCCGACGTGTCTGCCGTGATCCGGATGGAGCCCGGCGTGCGCGTCGCGCTCACCCGGGGGCCGCCCGAGGCGAGCGTAAGCCCGCGCCCGGCCAGCTCGACCACCACGGTGGACCGCAGTTGGGTGGGATCGGACAGGGCGACGCTCACGTTCCGCCCCTTCGGGCGCACCAGGACGGACGCCGGACCGTCGCAGCTCAGCTCCCGCGCCGCGCCCGCCCGCCAGAAGTTGGCGGCGAGGAGCCCGTCCGCGCCGCGCCGCACCGCGTGCACGGCGGTCGAATCGGCGATCAGCTCCACCGGCGGCGCGGCCGACAGCAGCCGGGTGCGCCCGGCGGAGGCGGTGGGGAGCTGGAGGTAGAAGTAGCCGGCCCCGCTCGGAGCCGGGCCGTGGTCGTGCCAGAGCGTCAGGTACGGGCGGGTGACCGGAGTGTCGGTGCCGTACTTGAGGTTGATCTCCCGCCAGGTCGCGGTGCGTTCCTCGCGCAGGGCGCGCACGGCGGCGGGCCGGGGGAAGACGTACCCGCCGGTCCCGGCCAGGTGCAGCCACCGGACGTCCGCCAGCCCGTCCGACCAGGCGGGGCCGGCCGGGGCGGCCGCGCCGTTCACGAGGAGCGTGGCCCGCGGGTCGCGCAGCTTGCGGTTCTCCACCACGGTCTCGGCGGTCCCCGCCTCCGCGGTGATGCCCGAACCGACACAGGCGATGACGTCGTCCAGGCAGAACCAGCTCTTGAGCCCGCGCAGCGTGCTGCCGAAGGCCCGCAGCTCCATCCCGTACGCGCCCAGCGTCGTGTCCGGAAGCGCGGTGCCGCCCGCCCAGTCGGCGGTGCTGGTGGTGCGCTGCCCCGCCGCGTCGGCCGGACGCCCGGCGATGACGGTGGTGCCGGGCAGCCTGGTCGGGTCGACGGTGGGCCAGTAGTCCTCGCTGTAGTGGCCGAGATCATCGGTGTACAGCAGCACCATCCCGTCCGATAGGTGCCAACCGCGCAGGTTCTCGTTCTGGATCGACTCGTAGTTGTAGATCCGGGTCGAGTACGCGGAGATGCCCAGGCCGAACGCGGGGCGGTGGTGGGCCGCCTTGTCCATCCGCGGGTGCTGCTTGTGGGCGACCAGCGGGCCGCGGGCCGGGACGGCGGAGGCGATCGCACGCTGAGCGGCGACCAGGGACGCGAGGTCGGTCACCGCGAGGAAGTCCCGGTAGCCGTCCTCGGCGATCCACTGCTTCACCAGCGCCGTGAACCGGTCGGCGGGCTCGCCCGGGAAGCAGGGGATCAGCCGCAGCACCGCCTCGATGACGGTCTGCGCCGACGCGTGCCCCTGCTTGCTCGGCCGGGCGATCTCCCGCCCGCACACCGAGGCCATCACATCGCCCCGGAACATCAGCGGGTCGAAGCCGTCGTCCACCCAGCCCCGCACGTTGTCGAGATCGGGATCGGTCACCGTCCACGCGGTTGAGGCCAGCAGGTTGAGCAGCCGGGACAGGTTCCCCAGCAGCTCCTTGCCGTAACCGCCGTTGTACGGGTGCTTGTAGTGCTGCAGGAACGAGCCGTCGGACGAGAAGCCCTCGCCCGTGCCGGCCGCCGCGCCGCCGGTGTCGTTGAAGGCCAGGACGCTGTTGGCGCCCGCACCGTCGACATCCGAAAGGGCGTCGCGGACCCGGGCCAGCGCGGCGCCGTCGCCGCGCAGCACCGCGTTGACGGCGACCACGGTGGAGACCCACACCCGGTTGGCGCCGGTCGCGATCTGCCGGTTCACCCGCCACAGGTTCGGGTCCGGCGTGTAGTGGTGCACGGCGGTCGTGACCCGCTCCAGGCGCTCCGCGCCCAGCTGGTCGTGGAGCAGCACCGCCGTGTCGTTGAGCGCGAGCGCCGCGCCTATCTCCCAGTCCCAGTCGTTGTCGAACCGGGTGTGCTCGGGACCGTAACGGCGGTTCAGCATCCAGTCGACGCCGCTCAGGAGCTTCGCCAGCAGCGCCGCGTCGCCGTGCTGCGGGGTGCCGGGGACGGCCCAGGCGGTCGCCGCCGTCGCCAGTCGTTTGAACGAGGTGGTGACGTGGTTGGAGAGCGTCGTGCTGGTCAGGTCGGGGAACAGCCCGTCCGTCCGGGACGGGTCGAGACCGGTGGCGGCGGTGGCCCCGGCCCGCCCCACACGGGCGGTCGCGGCGGCGATCCGCTCGTCGTCCCGGTCGAGGCCGGGGCCGCCGGTCAGGAGCGTGTGCCAACGGGTGCGCAGCGCCGCGGCGTCCTCGGCCCCGGCACGTGTCGTGCCGGACGCCGGGTGGGCGGGACCGGCGAGGGCCAGGGGCAGCGTCGCCGCCGCGCCCAGGGCGGCCGCACCGGTCAGGACGGTGCGCCGGGTAGTGCCTCGGTTCGTCATGTCGCCTCTCACGGAAGGTGTCGGCTCACGGAAGGTGCCGGCCGTGCGGAAGATCCCGGCTCACGTCGGCTCACAGAAGGTGTCGGCGGTCGACGGCGGCGGCGAGCGCCGCGTGACCGGATGGGCCCGGATGCAGACCGTCGCCGCTGTCGTGCGCGGGGAGCATCCGGGACGGGCGGTCCGGGTCGCGCAGCGCGGCGTCGAAGTCGGCCACGCCGTCGAAGATCCGCCCGGTGCGCACGGCCCGGTTGATGTGCCCGCGGACCGCGTCCAGCTCGGGCGACCAGCGGGTCCACCCCTCGAACGGGGTGATGGTGGCGCCCACGACCCGCAGCCCGGCGCCCCGGGCGCGCAGCGCCACCTGCCGGTAGCCGGCCAGGACCTGGTCCGGACCGCTCTGGCCCGGCGGCTGCTGGAGGTCGTTGACCCCCAGGTGGACGAGGACCGTCCGCAGTCCCGGCAGCCCGAGTACGTCGCGGTCGAAGCGGGCCTGGCCGCCGGGCCCGAAGCGGACGTCGTCGAGCAGCAGCCGGTTGCCGCTGATGCCGAGGTTGGCGACGGCCGAACCGGGCAGCCGCCGCGCCAGCTGGTCGGGCCACCGCAGATCGGCGTCGTCGGGAGTGCCGACTCCCTCCGCGATGGAGTCGCCGAACACCGCGAGTACCGGGCCGCGCGCCCCGGTGGTCTCCACCCCGGTCAGCAGCAGGACCGACCGGGTGCGCACCCCGTCGACGGTGTGCCAGGCATGGGTGTTGCGGTGGAAGGAGAGCGGACCGGTCGGGCCGGGGACCCGCGTCCGCACCTCCAGCCGCGCCCCGTCCGGGACCCGCAGCCCCGCGACGGGGTCACTGGTCAGACTCGCGCCCGCCGCCAGCCACTCCTGGCTCCGCCCGGCGAAGGTCACGGGCCGCCCGTCCGCGGTCACCGGACCGACCAGCACCGGAGCGGTCCCGAAGGCGTTGGCGTACCGCAGCCGGACCGCGCCACCGGCCGACAGGCGCAGCACCGCGGTGCAGTCGCCGTCGGTCAGCCCGGCGTACGCCACCGGGTCGGTGGCGGTCGGTGCGGTCTGGGCGGTGGCCCAGGACGTCGTCCAGCGTGAACGTGCGGGGCCGGCGGTCCCCGCCGCGCGCGCGTCCGTCGCCGTGGCGGCGACCGCGGCGGCCCCGGCTGCCGCCGCCGCGTACAGAACCCCGCGTCTCGCGGGCCCCCGGCCGCTCACCGCGGGCACACACCGGTCGGGTCGTAGGAGCTGCCGTAGGTGCCCACGGCGTTGCCGCCCGTGTTGCCGCTCATGGTGTTGGAGCAGACCGGGCCCTGCGGGGTGCGCATGAACTTGATGCCGCCGCCCGCGTTTCCGGTGATGGTGTTGCCGTAGACGGAGGTCGCGGTGCCGTCCGTCGCGGTGTCCCCGCCGAGCCGGATGCCCGCGCCCACGTTGTCGTGGACGGTGTTGTAGCGGAAGATGTTGCCGGTGCCCCGGGCGTCGAGCCCGCCGGAGCTGGGGTCGCGCTGGCCGCCGCAGTCGTTGTGCTCGACGTAGTTGTTCGTCGCGTTCTCCTTCACGTCGACGCACTCGTTGCCCCGCGTGACGATGGTGTTGTGGTGGATGCGGTTGTTCCGGCTGACGTCGGCCGCCGCGTCCGGAGCGCCGTTGGAGCCCTGCTGCTCGGGGGCGGTGCCGAGGTAGATCCCCTCGCCGTTCTTCCCGCCCCCGTCGAACACGAAGTCGGCGACCCCGCAG
Source organism: Streptomyces sp. NPDC021019 (assembly GCF_044333295.1). Classification (NCBI taxonomy): domain Bacteria; kingdom Bacillati; phylum Actinomycetota; class Actinomycetes; order Kitasatosporales; family Streptomycetaceae; genus Streptomyces; species Streptomyces sp. NPDC021019. Next base: position 172,262 of record NZ_JBIRQR010000005.1, on the reverse strand, counting down.
TCGGTGATGGTGTTGTCGTTCACCTCGGCGCCCGTGACGAGGTAGCGCAGCCGCAGGCACTCGTCGGCCGCGTTCTTGAGGGTCATGCCGGTGACGCGCAGGCCGCCGACCCCATTCCCGGGAGTCGTGCTCATGACATAGATGAGTTTGAGCCGGTAGCCCGACACGTCCGAGGCCGACCCGTGCAGCCCGTCCACGGTGAAGCCGCTGAGCGTCGTGCTGTCGTGCCGGACCTGGATGATCCGGGCGTCGCCGGCGCCCTTCACCACGGCGTTCGACGGTCCGGTGATGGTGACCCCGGCCCGCGCGGTCACCACGTCCTGCCGGTAGGTGCCCGCGGCCAGGTTCACCACCGCGCCCGACGGAGCCAGATCCACCGCCTTCTGGATCGTGGCCAGCGGGGCGCCCGCCGACGTACCGGCGTCGGCGTCGCTGCCGGACGGCGACACGTAGTACGCGCTCGCCGTCGGGGCGGCGGCCGAGGGCGTGGTCACGACGAGCGGGGAGAGGCCGGCGACGAGCGCGGCGGCCAGGGCGGTGCGCGGAAGACGGGTCACGAGGTGTGCCTCCTGGGATCGGCGAACGACAGGGCGAGCAGAACCGGAACGCTCGGGCCGAGCAGCAGCGGCCCCAGCGGTACGACGAGGGAGAGCAGGACGGCGGAGATCACCGCGCCGAGCAGGGCGGTGCCCCGGGCCGGCGACCCGAAGCCGAGCGAAAGCGCCCCGGCCGACCAGGACCGGACACCGCCGTCCGGGTCCCGGCCCGCCACGGCCGCGAGCGCCACATGATGGATCACGAACGCCGCCGCGATGCCCACCTGCGCGGCCAGCAACGGGAAGGTCCACGCCTCCGAACGGCTGAGCAGGGATACGGTGTTGGCGGCCAGGACGCCCGCGACGGCCGTGGACAGCAGGCCGTGCCGCCACAGCGCGCGCCAGTACCCGCCGAAGGCGGCCAGCGTGTTGGTGAAGAGGCGGCTGTCCCCGTCCACCCGCCACCGCTGGAGCGCGCCGCCCATCGCGGCGAGCGCCGGCAGCCAGGTCACCACGCCCAGCGCCAGCAGGGTGAACGCGGCCCCGGCGGCGGCCGGGTAGGCGACGAACTCCAGCCGGCGCAGCAGCGTCGGCCAGCCCGACGGGGTGGCTTCCGGAACGGGCGGCGACGCCACCGCCGCGGCAAGAGGGGTCCCCATGATCTACCCGACCTTTCCCGTGTACGGATCCGTTACGTCGAGCAGTACCCGGCCCGCCAGCTCCAGCCGGGTCGCCGCCACGACGTACGGGGCTCCGGCGGCGGTGAGCAGGACGGCGGCGGCGTCCGCCGAGAGCCCCGCCCCCCGGATGCGGCGGGCGACGGGGGAGAGGAACACGTCCTCCTCGCCGTCCGCGAACCGCACGCCGTGGCCCTCGGCCAACTCCGCCCCGACGACCGGGCATGCGGCGTCCGGCGTGATGGTGGTGAGGAACAGGCCCGCGCGGGTGGCCGCGGTGGTCACGTCCAGCGTGTGCAGGGTGCGGGTGAGCCGCAGTTCCGGAGTGCTGGACGTAGGATTGGCCGCCACCTCGATGACCCCGGTGCGTACCGACGCCTCGTCCGGGGCCAGCCGCCGCACCCGGGCGGTGGCCTCGCCGGACCTGATCAGCCGGGTGCCGTCGCTCTGTTCCTCCGTCGGCCGGTCGGTCCGGAGCAGGAACGTCCACGCGCGCGGCTCCTCCGCCTCCGCCAGGTCCAGGAGGACGAGGCGCCCCGCCGGGGTGAACACCAGGGTCCGGTCCAGCCGGCGGACGCCGAGGGCCGGGTCGTACATCGCGGCGATCTCCGCCGTGGCGTGCGCCCACCCCTCCTCGTCACCCACCAGTACGTCCCGCTGCCGGGCCTGGCGTTCGAAGGGAATCCCCTCGTAGACGTGGTAGCGGTCCTCGTCCGCGTACCCCTGCCCGTCGACCAGCAGCAGATTGTGGTGTTCCGCCCGCTTGCGGTTGCTGTAGCCGTCGTCCACGGCGAGGTGGGCGGCCCCCGACAGCAGGACGAAGGAGCCCGAGTCCGGGTGGTGGTGACCCTGGTTCAGCGTCTCGTGGCCCAGCTCCGCCCGGTGCTTCGCGCTCGTCTCCCAGGCCCGGTGGCCGCCGCCCGGACTCGCCTTGAACGACACCGCGGTGGCCTCCGCGTCCCAGCCGGTGCGGGCCGCGAGCAGCCCCAGGTCCGGGAAGAACGCGCGGGTCGCGGTGGGCGGGGCCGCCACGACGGCCGGGTCGTACCAGAGGTATTCGAGGTACGCCTCCGGCAGGATGCCCGGCCGCACCCTGCTGTGCTCCGCCTCCGCCCACAGCAGCTCCCCCGAGGCGAGGTCGCCCAGCCACTGCGCCTCGGCGCTGCCGTACTGCGCGGCCAGCCGGTAGTAGAGCCCGGCGCTGTGGCCGCTGCGCCGGTCGTGGCAGTCACCGTGGTCGATCGTGAGCGCGAAGCCGGGCGCGCTCTGGTGCAGCCGGTAGCCGAAGGTGTTCGCCATGAAGCCTCCCCGGTCCCACCAGTCGACCCCCTCGGCCTCCGCCAGCAGATCGAGGTGGATCGCCAGGAACGGGACTCCGTAACGCCAGTAGACGACCCCCTCCGCGTGCGAACCGTCCTCGGGCAGCACCTCCAGCACCGTGGCGAGGTTCGACTTCGCCCGTTCGGTCCACTCCTCCTTGCCCAGCACGTAGCCGGCGGTCGCCAGACCCGCATAGCAGATCCAGTTGTGGTTCTGCCAGTACGAGGACGACCACCAGCGGCCCTCGCTCGCCACCGCGAAGTCGTACAGGCGCCGCCCCTGGCTGAGCAGCTTGTACCGGAGCAGCGCGGCCACGTCGTCCGGCAGGTCGTTCCCGATCCAGCGCAGGGTGAGCGCCAGGTGGTGGAGCAGCCAGCCGGCGTCCAGGTCGTGGTCGGGCATATGGGCCCGGCCCCAGTGCGGCAGACGTGACGCCGCCTCGATCCAGCGCACGCTCTCCGCGAGATCGGCCGGGTCGCCGCCGATGCGGTAGGCCAGGGCCGGGTTGGACGCGGCCGGGCCCAGCCAGGTGATGCTGGCCAGCGGGTGGGTGCGGGGCGGGGTCAGCCCGCGGTGGCGGGCCGCCTCCTCCCGCACCCGGGCCTCCTGGGCCGGGCGCGGACCGGGCGGTGGGGTCGCCGAGAGCAGCACGGCTCAGCCCTCCGTCCGGAAGCGGGCGATCGAACCGTCCGCCAGTTCCACGGTCAGCTCCGTACCGTCCAGCCGCACCTCGCTCACCGCGGGGCCCGCAGACGCCGCCTGGTAGACCGAGGCGAAGACGACGTGCGCTCCGTCGGCCGTGAAGTCGACCCGGGTCCGGGCGCGCTGCGGATCGTCCGCCGGACCGGGACCCGGCAGCGTGAAAAGACGCACCGGCACCCCGGCGCTCTGCGTGTGCCAGCCGTGCAGCGTCTCGTCCCCGTACCAGGTCGTGCGCACCGGGCCCGCCGCCTGCACCTGCACGTCCAGCGCGGTGCCGGGCCGCAGTTGGGCGGTGACGCGGGGGTCCTCCCGGCCCGAGACCTCCACCGTCAGGAGGTCCACCAGATAGCACGGGCCGACGGTCACCCGGCGGACCGCCCGGACACCCTCGTACGCCTCCGTCGCCTCGGCGGTCACCGAGACGGCGTCCGCCGCCGTCAGCGCACCGGCGCACTCGGCCTGCTCGGCGCCGCCCACCCGGAACGCGGGGTGGGCCGCCGTCGAGGTGTACAGGTCGCGGAAGTCCGGGTGGGCGTACGGCACCTGGCCCGGGTCCGGCTGCCATGCGGTGGTGTCGCCGTACAGATACAGCGAGAGCTTGTCCCGGTGGCCGTGCGATCCGCCGTGCGGGCCGAAGTCCACCAGGGCGTGGATACCCGCCGCCCGCAGCACCGCATACCCGGTCGAGGGAAACACGGTGACCGGGTCGCAAGCGGCCCGCCGGGGGAGGGGCGGCCCGGCGAACCAGCCGTCCAGCTCACGGTCGAGAGCGTCGTCCGCGTCGCCCAGCTCGGCGCGGACCCGGTCCGCCACCGCCTCCAGCGCGTCCGAGGGCACCGACTGCCGGGCCAGCGCGATCAGTTCCAGCCACTCCAGACCGAGGGCGTCGCGCCGGTAGGGGCCGTCGTGCAGGGCCGGCAGCACACCGCCCGGCGTCGCGACGGCGGCCAGCACGTCCGTCATCCCGGCCAGCACGCCCACCACGTCGGCCGGCAGGGCGGACGGGTCGGTGGAGCGCAGCGCCAGCAGCGCCGCCCGCAGCACGAAACCGTGGTAGTAGGTACTGCCCTCCCACTCCCAGCCGTCGTCCGCGACGGCCACGCGCAGATGGGCGTACAACCCGTGCTCGCCCTCCAGCCAGCACCCGGCGCCCTCCCAGGCCGTGCACCGGACGGCCGCTGCCGCCCGGCTCGCCGCGACGCCGGCCGCGTTCAGCCACGCCGTGTAGTTGGACGCCAGCTGCCCCTGCGCGGTCAACACGTCCCGGGCCTCCAGCGCCGCTTCCTCCAGCGCCTCCAGCAGCGGCAGCACCGCCGCCAGGTCCCCGGTCTCCTTCTCCGCGAGCGTGATCACCGCGTGCCCGACGTTCACCGCCCAGATGGCGTCCGTCAGCGCCTGGTGGAAGAGGCGGCCGCGCAGCATCCAGGCCTGAGCCTCTCCGTGGCGGTCGGCGGCCAGCTCGGCGTACAGGCCCGCGTACTCGCCCAGTCGCTCCACCGCCTCCGCCCGCTCGCCCCGGTGCGCCAGCACCCGCAGATGCCGGGCCCAGGCCTGGTGCGAGAGGACCAGCCAGGCGCCGCGCACCGCTTCGGTGTCCACCCGGCAGCCGTGCGCACACCGCGCACCGCCCTCGGGGAACACCCCGGCGAGGAGATCGCCGTGCTCCAGCTCCACCCCGTGCGCCGGGCACACGTACGCGTGCCACCAGCCGCCGCGCTCCCGCGCGATCCGCCTCAACGCGGCCATACGCCACCGTCGATGTCCGTCGTGGTCGCCGTCAGGAACCCCGAAGCGGGCGAGGCCAGATGGACCACGGCGGACGCCACGTCCTCGGGGGTGCCCGCCCGGCCGACCGGGATGCCCGCCTCCATGGCCTCCTGCGCCGCGGGCGCGGTGAAGGTGTCGTGGAAGGCGGTGCCCTTGATGAAGCCCGGCGCGACCGCGTTGACCGTGATGCCGGTCCCGGCCAGCTCCTTGGCCAGGCCCTTGGTGAAGCCCCGGATGCCGGCCTTCGCGGCGGCGTACGCCACCGAGCCGGGGCCGCCGCCGTTGTGCGCGGCGAGCGAGGACATGGTGATGACGCGTCCGGCCGGGGACCGCGTCAGATGCGGCAGCGCCGCCCGCACCGTGCGGAACGTCGAGGACAGATTGGTGGAGATGACGCGGTCGAAGTGTTCGTCGCTCATTTCGGCGATGGTCGAACGGCCGACGAGGTGACCGGCGTTGCAGACCAGGATGTCGAGTCCGCCGAGGAAGCCGGCCGCCTCCTCGACCAGCCGGTCCACGTCCGCGGTCACGGTCGCGTCGGCGGCGAACGCCTTGGAGCGCCTGCCCAGCGTCTCGATCGCCGAGACCGTGTCGGCCGCCCGGTCGGCGGAGGAGTGGTAGTGCACGGCGACGTCGGCGCCGGCCTCGGCCAGTGCGAGCGCGATGGCGCGGCCGATGCCGTGCCCCGCCCCCGTCACCAGCGCACGGGAGCCCTGAAGATCAGCAGACATGGATGAAGCCCTTTCGGTTTCCGGCCGCGGAGGGCCGGATGCGGTGCCCGGCCAGAGGGGGCCGGGGGCCGGTCACTTGAGACCGGCGGTGGCGAAGCCCTGCACGAAGTAGCGCTGGCCGATGAGGAAGAGCAGGACCATGGGGAGGGTGGCCAGCGTGGTGCCGGCCATCAGGAAGTGCCACTGGGTGCCGTTCTCCGTCTTGAAGACGGAGAGCCCGACCTGGATGACCCGCAGACTGTCCGTCCGGGTCACCAGCAACGGCCACAGGAAGTTGTTCCAGGACGACTCGAAGGTCAGCAGCGCCACGGTGGTGAGTGCCGGCTTGACCTGCGGCGTCATGATCCGGGCGTAGATGCGGAACTCGCCCAGCCCGTCGAGGCGGGCCGCCTCCTCCAGCTCCACCGGCAGATCCAGATAGAACTGGCGGAAGAGGAAGACCGCGAACGGCGTCACCGCCCCCGGGATGATCAGGGCCCACCAGGTGTCCAGCCAGCCGCTCCCGCCCTGGCCGAGGATGTCGTTCCCGCCGGCCAGCGGCATGAAGCGGACGATCAGGAACTCCGGCAGCACCTTCGTGTACGTCGGGATCATCAGCGCCGCGATGAACAGGTAGAAGATCACCTCGCTGCCGCGGAACCTGATCCGCGCCAGCGCGTACCCGGCCATGGAGGCGACCAGGACGTTCAGCACGGTGTGGCTGAACGCGATGATGAAGCTGTTGCGGGCGTACGTGGCGAACGGGGCCGCCCGGAACGCGTCGACATAGTTGCCGAACTGCCAGCTGGAGGGCAGGAGTCCGGCGTCCTGGGAGGCGATCTCCACCGGCGACTTGAGTGAGGTGATCACCATCCAGACGAACGGCACCACCATCAGCAGGGAGATCACCGACAGCGTGATGTAGAGCGCGATCCGGCCAGGGGACACCGGCCGCCGGCCGCCGCGCTCCCGCGGCTTGACGGTGCTCGGGGCTACCGGCTTCCGTGTATCAACTGTGGCCACGGGTGCCTCCCATGATCCGCCGGTTGACCAGGGTGAAGCCCATCAGCAGCACGAACAGCACCAGGGACTGGGCGCAGGCGTATCCGACGCGGAACTCCCGGAAGGCGGACTTGTAGATCTCGTAGGTCATCATCGTCGTGCTGTTGGCGGGGCCGCCGTCGGTGAGGATGTAGATCTGGTCGAAGGACTGGAACGCGCTGATCATCGACGTGATGAGCACGAAGAACGTGGCGGGCTTCAACAGCGGCAGCGTGATGGAGAAGAACTGCCGGACCTTCGACGCGCCGTCCACCGACGCCGCCTCGTACAGCTCCCTGGGGAGCGACTGGAGCGCGGCGAGATAGATGAGCATCTTCATGCCGATGCCCTGCCAGATGCCGACCAGGATCACCGAGGGCATCGCCCACGTCGTCGAGGAGAGCCAGGCCGGGCCGTCGATGCCGAGGAACGACAGCAGCGCGTTGAGCAGGCCGTTGCCGGGATTGTAGATCCACAGCCAGACCAGGGCGATGGCGACCGTGGCCGTGACCTGCGGCAGGAAGACCGCGGTGCGGAAGAAGCCGCGTGCCTTGAGGCCGGTGTGCAGGGCCATGGCCAGCAGCAGGCCCAGCAACATGCCGAACGGCACGGTGAAGAAAGTGTAGACGGCCGTGTTGACGATGGACGTGCGGAAGACCGCGTCGTCCAGCATGTCCCGGAAGTTGTCCAGACCCACGAACTGCGGGGCGGTCAGCACGTCGTACTGCGTGAACGCCAGGGCCACCGCGGCCAGCACCGGCAGGCCGATCCACAGCGCGGCGTGCAGCAGCGCGGGCGCCACCATGAGCATGCCGGCCCGGCGCCGTCGGCGTCCGGGGCCCGTGGGGGGCCGGCGGGTGCGCCGGGTCGGCGCCGATTCAGGAGGTGCGGGCGGCCGCACGGGCCGCGCCTTCACAACGGATGTCGCTCCCACAGTGACGGGTCCTCACATCCGGCCGATGGCGGCCTCGGCGAGCCGGCCGAGCTCCGCGATGGCGTCCTTCGCCGACTGGCCGCCCACGATCGCGGGCTCCAGCGTCGGCTTGATCTTCTCGCGGATCTCCATCCAGGCAGCGGTGCCGCCCTCGGACGCCGCGTGCTGGAGGTTCTTCAGAGAGAGGTCGACGAACTGGTTCTCCTTGACGTAACCGGTGTCGTCCAGATCCCGCAGCCCGGGCACCGAACCGCGCTGCTGGGCGGCGCCGAGGATCGATTCGGGGGTGGCCAGCCACTCCACGAGCGCACGGGCCGCGGCCGGGTGCTTGGAGCTCGCCGACTGGGTGACGAGAGTGCCGCCCTGGAGCATCGCGGGCCTGCGGTTGGCCAGGACGAACGAGCCGAGCCTGTCCTGCTCGATCAGCTCCGGATTCTGGTCCTTGACCTGGACCCACAGCGCGCTGGTCGTCATCATCATCGAGGCCTGGCCGGTCTGCACGTTCGAGGGGGCCCCGGCGGCGGTCTTGCGTGCGAAGTCCGCCGAGCCGTCGGCCACCAGGTCCTTGAAGAACTGGAGGGCCTCCACCCCGCGGGCGTCGGTGAACAGCGGCTTCTTGCCGTCCGCGCTGAACAGCCGGCCGCCGTTGGCGAAGAGGAAGGTCTCCCAGCACTGGCGCAGATCGATGGAGAAGGGGTCGAACCCGACCCGTCCCTTCTTCGTCAGCTGCTTGGCGACGGCGCGCAGTTCGGTCCAGTTGGCGGGCGTCCTGCGGATGCCCGCCTCGGCGAAGTGGTCCTTGCGGTAGACCACGATGCGGGTGTCGAGCACGACGGGCAGGGCGTACAGCTTGCCGTCGTGCCGGGACGGCTCCAGCACCCGCTTCTCGTAGTCGTGGGCCTGTGCCAGCTTCTCCGGCAGTTCCGCGATCGCTCCCTTGGCGGCGAACGGCGGGATCCAGCCGACCCCCATCATCAGCACGTCGGGCAGCAGGCCGCCCGCGAGCCCGGTGGTGATCTTCTCGTTGAGCTGGGCGTACGTGGTGTAGTCCACGTTCACCTTGACGTCCGGGTACTTCTTCCGGAACCCGCCGAGGGTGTCGCCCTCCAGGAGCGTCTTGCCCTTCGCACCCTCGTAGATCGGGGTGAGGAGGGTGATCTCGCCCTCCGCGGGGCCGTCGGCGGAACCGGCCGCCGAGGTGCCGGTGCCGCAGCCCGTGAGCGCGGCGGCGGTGCCCGCTCCGATGGCGGCGAGCAGCGACCGTCTGTTGAGTTCCATGAGGCACCCCTTTTGAGGCGGAGTTTGTGGATCGATCCACGGAGGCAGTCCCGACTGTGGCCGGGAAGCGCTGGTAAATCGATGCACTGAGACTAGGAATGCCGTCGGAGCGACGTCAACAGCTGGTGCGCCAGAATTTTTCGAGGAAGTTAACGGGTGTATCGGTAGAGAGACTTCAGTAAATCGATACACTGGAGTCGTCAGGGAGTTTCGAACCGGAGGTGGCATGAGCGGGGTAACGATCCATCAGGTCGCGGCGGCTGCGGGTGTTTCCGCGAGTACGGTCTCCAACGTCCTCAACGGGCGCGCCGACCGTATGCAGGCGGCCACCCTGGCCCGTGTCGAGCAGACCATCGCGCGCCTCGGCTACCGGCCCAACCGTGCGGCGCGGATGCTGCGCACGGGCCGCATCAAGGTGATCGGCCTGATCGTGCCCTCCGTGGCGAACCCGTTCTGGGGATCGCTCGCGCGGGAGCTGGAGGCCATCGCGCTCGCCGAGGGGTACCACGTGCTGCTCTGCAACAGTGAGCGCGACCCCGCCCGGGAGCTCAAGTACGGGGAGGAGCTGTTGGCGGACGGGGTCAGCGGAGTGGTGCTCTGCTCCTCGCTGCCCTCGCTCGAACACGTCGAGCCGCTGCTCAGCAGGGGGCTGAAGATGGTCGCCTTCGACCGCACGGCCCAGGCCGGCGACCCGCCGTCGCTGGCGAGCATCAGTGTGGACAACGCCATGGGAGCGGAGCTGGCCACCCGCCATCTCCTCGAACTCGGCCACCGGAGAATCGCCTTCGTCTCCGGCTCGGTCAACAGCGTCAACCGGCGCGAGCGGCTCCGAGGTTTCCGTGCCGCGCTGGAGGAGGCCGGGATCGACCCGGCCGACGCCACGGTCTGGCCCGGAGCGGACACCAGTGAGTTCGGTGACAAGGACGCGGCCGAACTGGGCCGTAACGCCGCCCGCGAGCTGCTCTCCGGGCCCCGCCCGCCCACCGCGTTCGTCGCCGTCAACGACATGTGCGCGATAGGGATCTGCCGGGGCGCCAAGGACGCCAAACGCACCGCCGGGCGCGATGTGTCGGTGGTCGGCTTCGACGACATCCTGCTCGCCGATCTCTTCGAGCCGCCGCTCACCACCGTCCGCCAGCCGCTGCCGGAGATGGCGGCGGAGACCTTCCAGCAACTGCGCGCCCGGATCGAGTCGGCGCCCTCGGCCGGCCGCTCCCTGCTGATCCGGCCGCGGCTGGTCGTCCGGGAGTCGACCGCGCCGGTGCCCGCGTCCTCGCCCGCGCAGGCGGGCGCGCAGGCGGACGCGCAGGTGAACGCGGTGACGGACGCGCAGGTGAACGCGGCGACGGACGCGGTGACGTGAGCGCGCGGCCGCCCCGGCGGTGGGAGGGGCGTCGGCCGACGGCGCCCCTCCTCGTCCCGGCGCGGGCTCAGCCCGCCGAGGGCACCCAGCCGGTCGCCTCGATCCGGCCGGCGTCCCGGGGCCGTTCCGCGTCGAAGACCGTGCGGACGCCGTCGCGGACCCGTAGCCCGTCCACGTACGCGCCGCGTCCCACGTACAGCCGGTCGGTCGCGTAGCGCCAGCGCAGGCGTACGTCCCGGCCGCGCCAGGCCGTCAGGTCCGCCTCGAGACGGTGCCAGACGCGCCCCGACCAGCCGGTCACCGAGCCGGCCGGGTGCGGCTGCGGATCGGGGTGGCGGTCGGGGCCCGGCGCGAAGGTGGTGAACGGCACCGGCTGCCAGTCCTGCCCCGCCGACGCCTCCAGGAAGAGGCCGTCGGCGGCCGGTTCGGTGTCCCACCACAGCGCGCACTCCAGGCGGGCCCGCGCGGATTCCAGACGCAGGGCGGGCAGGGTGAGGGTGGCGGTGGACGCGCTCGCCATCCCGGAGAACCACGCCGTACGCCCGCGTTCGGGCCGGACCGGAACGGCCCGCGCCAGCTGGTTGGCGGCCGCCACCCGGGGCGCGCTGCCCGAGCGCCAACTCCGCACCGGGTGCACGGAGTTGCCCAGCACGATGAGGAAGGTGTCGGTCGACGGGTCGAGTACCAGACTGGTCCCGGTGAACCCGGTGTGCCCCGCGCTGCGCGGGGTCGCCATGGCCCCCATGTACCAGTGCTGGTAGAGCTCGAAGCCGAGGCCGTGCTCGTCGCCCGGGAACGCGGTGTTGAAGTCGGTGAACAGCAGGTCGACCGACTCCTCGGACAGGACGCGGGAGCGGCCGTACACCCCGCCGTTGAGGAGGGTCCGGGCGAGGATCGCGAGGTCCCAGGCACAGGAGAACACCCCGGCGTGGCCCGCCACCCCGTCCAGGCTGTAGGCGTTCTCGTCGTGCACCTCGCCCCAGACCAGCCCGCGATCGAGACCGGACCAGGGCGGCCGGGCGTCCTCGGTCGCCGCGATCTTCGGCTTCCAGGAGGCGGGCGGGTTGTAGCGGGTGCGGTGCATCCCGAGCGGGGCGGTGATCTCGTCGCGGAGCAGTGCGTCCAGCGGGCGGCCGGTGATCTTCTCCAGGATCAGTTGCAGCGAGATCAGGTTGAGGTCGGAGTAGAGATACGCGCTGCCCGGGGTGGTCGCCGGGACCTCCTCCCACAGCCTCCGGAGCTTCCCCTCCCGGGTCGGCTCCTCGTACAGCGGGATCCACGACCGGAACCCCGAGGTGTGGGTGAGCAGGTGGCGGACGGTGACGTCCTGTTTGCCGCCGCCCGCGAAGTCCGGGAGGTACGAGGCGGCTGTGGCCTCCAGCTCCAGCGCCCCGCGCTCGATCTGCTGGACCGCCAGGAGCGAGGTGAACAGCTTGGAGATCGAGGCCAGGTCGAAGACGGTGTCCTCGGCCATCGCGATCTGCTGCTCCGCGGGGAACTCCACCCCGGTGTCGGTCTTCTCGTCGTACGCGGCATAGCGCACCGCCTTCCCGATCGGCCGGTGCAGCGCCACCGTCCCGCCTCGCCCGGCGAGCAGGACCGCGCCCGCGTACCAAGGGTGCGCGGGGGAGTCGGCGAGGTAGGCCTCCGCGTCCCGGACCAGCTGGTCCAGCGGCTCCTGGAGGAGCCCGGCGCGCGCGGCGCTCCCGCGTCGCAGCGTGGGCCGGTGCGCCCCTGACTCCATGCCCGCTCCCGTGTCCGCCGCTCCGTCCGAAGTCCCCGCGCGCCTCCCGCCCCGGTCGGCCGCGCCCGCGAGCGGAATCGGCGTCAGCGCGAGGGCACCGCCCAGTGCCAGTATCCCGCCGCCCAGCTGCCGCCGGGCAATGCCACGTCCGGCCGCACGGGCGCCGGCGGCCCGGCCCCCCGCCGGACGCGGGCCGGTCGTGGAGCCGTGACCCCCGGCGGGCTCCCGGCCTCCTCGCGCGTTCCGGCCGTCCGCCGTCCGTCCCTCGCCCCGCATGTCCCCGGTCATCCGCAACTCCTTCCCGCGTCCGACGTCCGGTCAGCGGGCCGTGCCCACCGCGCCGGAGCCCACGCGAAAGTAACTTCCGAAATCTCGCCGATCGGTGAAAGTTCCTGCCGCCGCAGAGATTACTGTCACCCCCGCGCCCCCGGGGGTGTCCGGGCCCGCAAAGAATCTGACGCTGCATCAGAAAAGGCCTTCCCTCGGCCGCCCCGCTGCGGCATCCTGCCGCCCATGGAGACGGAACTGAGCCGCCAACTGGGAATCCAGCACGCCATCTTCGGCTTCACGCCGTTCCCCGAGGTCGCCGCGGCCATCACCAGAGCCGGCGGCTTCGGTGTGCTCGGAGCGGTGCGCTACACCGCCCCCGATGACCTCGCGCGCGACCTGGACCGCCTGCACGCCCTCGCCGACGGCAAGCCCTACGGCCTCGACGTCGTCATGCCGGCCAAGAAGGTCGAGGGCGTCACCGAGGCGGACGTCGAGGCGATGATCCCGACCGAGCACCGCGGATTCGTCACCGAACTCCTCGCCCGCCACGACGTGCCCGAACTGGCCGAGGGGGAGACGTCCGGCTGGCGCATCACCGGCTGGATGGAGGAGGTCGCCCGGAACCAGCTCGACGTGGCCTTCGACTACCCGATCAAACTCCTCGCCAACGCCCTCGGCTCCCCGCCCGCCGACGTCGTCGAACGGGCCCACGGCCACGGGGCCCTCGTCGCCGCCCTGGCCGGCAGCGCCCGGCACGCCCGGCGGCACGCGGAGGCGGGCATCGACGTCGTCGTCGCCCAGGGGTACGAGGCGGGCGGCCACACCGGCGAGATCGGCTCCATGGTGCTGGTCCCCGAAGTCGTCGAGGCCGTCGCCCCGCTGCCCGTGCTCGCCGCCGGAGGCATCGGCAGCGGTGAACAGGCCGCCGCCGGGATCGCCCTCGGCGCGCAGGGCGTCTGGCTCGGCTCCCTCTGGCTCACCACCGAGGAGGCCGACCTGAACTCCCCGGCCCTCACCGCGAAACTCCTGGCCGCGGGCTCCGGCGACACCGTGCGCTCCCGCGCCCTCACGGGGAAACCCGCACGCCAGCTCCGTACCGCGTGGACCGACGCCTGGGACGACGCGGCAGGACCCGGCACCCTGCCCATGCCGCTCCAGGGGCTGCTGGTAGCCGAGGCCGTCTCCCGTATCCAGAAGTACGAGGTCGGCGAGCTGCTCGGCACGCCTGTCGGGCAGATCGTCGGCCGGATGAACAGCGAACGCAGTGTTCAGGCCGTCGTCGACGACCTGACCCGGGGCTTCGAACGGGCCGTCACCCGCATGAACCGCATCGCCGGAAGGAGCGCCACGTGAACCAGCCGCCCAACGGCTTCTGGGCCCAGGCCGCCGCCGACCCCGACCGCACCGTCCTGATCGCCCCGGACGGCCAGGAGTGGAGCGCGGGCCGCCTGCACGCCGACGTCAACCGCATGGTCCACGGCCTGCGCGCGGCCGGACTGCGCGAGGGCGACGCGTTCGCCGTCGTGCTGCCCAACGGCGTCGAACTCCTCACCGCCCACCTCGCCGCCTCGCAGGCCGGCCTCTACCTCGTCCCGGTCAACCACCACCTCGTCGGCCCCGAGATCGCCTGGATCGTCGCCGACTCGGGGGCCCGGGTCCTGATCGCCCACGAACGCTTCGCGGCCTCCGCGACGGCCGCCGCCGACGAGGCGGAACTGCCCGAGACCCACCGCTACGGCGTCGGAACGGTCCCCGGCTGTCGCCCCTACGCCGAACTCCTCGAAGGCCACCCCGCCACCCCGCCCGCGGACCGCACCCTCGGCTGGGTCATGAACTACACCTCGGGCACCACCGGCCGCCCGCGCGGCATCAGACGCCCCCTGCCCGGCAGACACCCTGAGGAGACCTATCTCGGCGGGTTCCTCGGCATCTTCGGCATCCGCCCGTTCGACGACAACGTCCACCTGGTCTGCTCACCGCTCTACCACACCGCCGTGCTCCAGTTCGCGAGCGCGGCACTCCACATCGGCCACCCGCTGGTCCTGATGGACGGCTGGTCGCCCGAGGAGATGCTGCGCCTCGTCGACGCCCACCGCTGCACGCACACCCACATGGTTCCCACCCAGTTCCACCGGCTGCTCGCGCTGCCCGACGAGGTGAGGGCCCGCTACGACGTCTCCTCCATGCGGCACGCCATCCACGGGGCGGCGCCCTGCCCCGACCACGTCAAACGCGCCATGATCGACTGGTGGGGGAGCTGCGTCGAGGAGTACTACGCGGCCAGCGAGGGCGGGGGAGCGTTCGCCACCGCCGAGGACTGGCTGAAGAAGCCGGGCACCGTCGGCAAGGCCTGGCCGATCAGCGAACTGGCCGTCTTCGACGACGACGGCAACCGGCTCCCGGCGGGGGAACTGGGCACGGTCTACATGAAGATGAGCACCGGCGGCTTCAGCTACCACAAGGACGAGACGAAGACCCGCACGAACCGTATCGGCGACTTCTTCACCGTCGGCGACCTCGGCGTGCTCGACGCGGACGGCTACCTCTTCCTCCGCGACCGCAAGATCGACATGATCATCGCCGGTGGGGTCAACATCTACCCCGCCGAGATCGAGTCGGCCCTGCTCACCCACCCCGCCGTCGCGGACGCCGCCGCCTTCGGCATCCCCCACGCCGACCGGGGCGAGGAGGTCAAGGCCGTCGTCGAACCGGCCGAGGGCCACGAGCCGTCGGACGCGCTCGCCGCCGCGCTCCTCGCCCACTGCGAGGAGCGGCTGGCCGGGTACAAACGGCCCCGGAGCCTCGACTTCATCGCCGCCATGCCCCGCGACCCCAACGGCAAGCTCTACAAACGGCGGCTGCGCGAACCGTACTGGCAGGGCTTCGGGCGCCCGCTCTAGCGGCAGCGGGGTTCCGGGAGGGCAGGTCCATGCCGGCGGAGAGGGTCTCTCCCTTTCCGGTGAGGGCGACAGCACGGATGTCGTCACGGGCGCGGGTGGCCCCCATGAAGTCGCGCAGGTCCTCGCAGAAGGTGCAGCTCTCAGCGCGTTGCCCTTCCCGCTGCCGACCACGGTGACGGTGGCGAGTCCGTGGGACGCCGTGGCGGGCGTTCCCCCGCCGCACGCCGTGCCCGTTCCTCGCCGACGCGGGGTCGAGATCGAGCCCGCGGACTCCAACCCGTGCCTCCCGGGTTCCGATCCTCTGGCAAGATCACCAGAAAGGTGATCAGGGGGGCGGTATGGAAGAGAACCGGATCTCGCTCGACAAGGAGCCACAGGGGCGACTGGCTGCGCACAGGACCGCGATAATGGCTGGCGCGGCCACCGTCGCGGTCGGCATCGGAATGGCGGTGTGGCAGCCCTGGCTGGACCGAAGCCCCTTCACGGCGTACCAAGTAGGACTTCAGGAGGCCCGGTACACGGTCCCCGGGTCGTCACCGGGGACCTGCGTACGGACGGCGGCCTCCGAGGAAGAGCGCGTCATCTATGACGAGGACGGCGAACGGCTCGCGGCCGGACGAGACCCAAGGGAAGGCGAAGTGCTGGGGCCTGAGTTCGGAGAGTTCGCGGGTGACTGCCTGTTCATCTCTCGCATCGCCAACGTCCCGGGTGGGAAGGGAACCTACCTCGTCCAGTGGGGCGGCGGGACCCGGCAGAGGGTCTCCGAGGAAGACATGCGTGAGTCACCTGAACGGCAGACGGAGCGGTTCAAGACCCATCGGAAGTCCGACTTCGAAGATCCGCCGGAGGTGTGATCGGATCTCCCTCGTCCGACGGCGGCACGTCCATCGCGGGCACACGTGAACCGCTGTCCCCGCCCTGGCGGAGAAGGGCACACGCTCGCGCGGTCCATTCAGCGGCGATTGGTCAGGTACATGGTCAGACCCTTGGGCGTCGGCGTGAGTTCCAGGCTCACGCCGATCTTTCGGCCAGGCCGCGCCGGGCGCAGCGTGCGCGAGCCGGCCAGGGTCGCCAGGGCGACGGGCAGCATGGCATCGGCCGCGGCCGCGCCGGGGCAGTACCGGGGACCCAGGCCGTAGGCGAGCAGCGCGGCGGGGGCCGGTGGCGGATCGGCGTGGGGGAGCCAGCGCTGCGGGTCGAACACGTCCGGGTCGCGGTAGCGGTTCCTGTCGCGGCGCAGGGCTCCCAGGGGCAGGGTGACCACGGCTCCGGCCGGGATCCGTACACCGCCCTGGCAGGTCTGGTGGCGGGTGCGGCGGACCAGGAACGGGATGCCGTGGAGGCGGGTGACCTCGCGAAGGAAGGCGGTCGCGAGCGGGAGCTGGTGTGCTTGGAGGCGGCTCGGATCGGGCGCGGCGTCGGCTTCGTCCACGAGTGCCTGCTGGTAGTGCGGGTAGCGGCCCAGCTCGTAGCAGGCCCAGGCGAGGGTGGAGGCGCTGGTCTCCATGCCGGCGATCAACAGGGCGCGAACGTCGCGCTGCACCACGTGGGGGTTGCCGGGAGCGGCAGCTTCCAGCAAGGACACCAGGTCCTGCCCGTCGGGGTCGGGCCGGTGGCGGGCCCTCACCTGGCGGACGGCCTCGTCCAGATCGGCGAGCGCGCGGCGGCAGGCGCGGCGCCGGGGCACGGGCACCCAGGGCCAGGGCGCGAGGGCGTAGCGCCAGAACATGCCGCTGGACAGAGTGGAGCGGGCGGCTGCGATCTTGGACAGGGTGTCGGGAGCGATCTCGCTGTCGAGGACACAGTTGACGAGGAGGCCGCAGGCGAGCCGGCTCATCTCGACCCGCATGTCGAGCGGTCGGTCCGCGGGCAGGTCGGCGAGAAGCCGCCGGGTACGGGCCTGGGCGTTGGGCCCGAGAGCGGTGAGCCGGGACGCGGCGAACGCGGGCCTCATCACGGCGCGCCGCTCCCGGTGGGCGGCCCCCTCAAGGCCGACCACCCCGTTCTCGGTGAAGTCGCGCAGGCTCGGGTCCGGGCCCCAGAACCGGAAGGTGTCCTCATCACTGCCGACCTTACGCAGCAGTGCCGGGTCGTTGACCTGGAAGGCGATCGCCGGGCCTGTCCTGGTGGGGACGACCGGGCCCGCCTGCTCGAGGCGGGCCGCGAGGTTGGCCGGGTCCAGCCAGAACCGCAGGGCGCGGGAGGGTGCGAGTACTCCCGCGCCGGGCGGCACGAACGGTTGTCCGGGGCAGGCTGTCCTGTCCACACTCATAGCTTCGCTGTCCTGTCCACGTTCGTCGGCCTCCGCGGCTCCGGCCGCCAGTACGTGTGGGCAACGATGAACTGCGGGGGCGGTCACGGGTGGGCCGGGGACTGGTGCGAGCGGCGTGCGCGTGCCCCTCCGGTCATTCGCCGAAGTGCCGATGTCACCGGCGTCCGCGCAGCCGACCGAACAGGCTGCGAGCCTGGGCGCGCTTGCGCGGGTCGGCCGCGGCACGACGGGCCGAGGCGATGGTCCGCCGCCCTTGAGGGCTGCGGGTGAACTGCGTGAGACGGGCGATCAGTCCGGCCATGATTCCTCCTTGGAGCGGTATGTCATCCGCGTACCCCGCTCCGAGGCGAGAATGTCCAGGCGCCGGACGCGGCCCGCCGCCGCACGGAGCAGCAGTCGCCGTTCCCGGGCCGCGACTCGGGACCATCCTCCATGTGTGCGGGCAGCGGCGTGACGCCGAGAAGGGCGGCCCGGGCGCCCTGGAGCGTCCCGCGCATCCGTTCACCCTGCCCGATCGTTACCTTGAACTGCCATGGATTCGTCCTGACGCTTGATCCACCCCGCCACCCGCCACGACGTGGGCAGAGTCCTCGCCACCGGCGAGGCACACAGCCGCGCCGCCCACCACAAGGCCGACACCGAACCTCGTCGCACATCTGTCGCTGAGAGTTGACAGTTGTCGTCGGTGAGCGCGGTCATCGCCTGTGGTTGGGTGGGAGGGGTGCCGCTGGGATTCGGGCGGCGGTGCAGGTGCGCAGTGGAAGCGCGAGTGTGCTTTATGGGTGATGAGGGGGCCGCGATGTCGTCGCGGTCCAGGATCGAGGGGGACCATGACCAGACGTTGGTACACACCACTCGGAATCAATCTACTACTGGGCATTCCAGCCCTTGTGCCCATGTTGATGCTCTGGTTTCTGCTATCGAACTGGCCGCTCGCCGACATGGGGCTGACGACAAGAGTCCCGAACAACGAGCATGACGACAGTCCGAAGGCGGCACTTCTCTTCTTCGGCCCCATGATCGCTGCGAGCGCCGTCCTCTGGTGGATCGCCAACCGGCCCCTCGCCCGCCGAACCCAACTCACCGCACCCCGCTACTGGCTCCTCTCCCTCACGTGCGCTCTCATCCCAACCGCCGCCGCCCTCACCGTTTGGCCTTGACTCATCCGCTGCTGTTGTCAGCAGTCATCTGCGGAGCCTGGTGGGCTTGAAGCAAGCTCATAGCTCGTGCATTCGTGACCGGTGATCCGAAGACGCGCCCACACGGGTCCGGCCGGTCCGGAACGCCCGGTCGGCCAAGCGTCACCCGGCCAGGGAGCCCCGGAAGCTGTCAACCGTCTGGTCGGTATCCCGCCTCTTGACCCCCGGGGGCCGGGACGCACAGGATCACGCCATGACAGGTGTACGCAGCAGCACAGTCGACGGCGTCCTCACCCGCAGCGCCCGGCGCACCCCCGACCGGACCGCCGTGCGGTACGCAGGCCGGGCCTGGACCTACCGTTCCCTGGAGGCCGCCGTCTCCACGGCCGCCGCCGTCCTCACCGAGGAGCACGCTCTCGACCCCGGCGACCGGGTGGCCGCCTACGCGCACAACTCCGACGCCTATCTGATCGGCTTCCTCGCCTGCGCACGGGCCGGTCTCGTACATGTACCGGTCAACCAGAACCTCACCGGCGACGACCTGACCTACCTCCTCGACCAGTCAGGCTCCTCCCTCGTCCTGACCGACCCGGACCTCGCCGTGCGGCTCCCCGCCGGACTCCCGGTGCGCGCGCTGCGCGACGCTCCCGGCTCGCTGCTCGACGCACTGGAGACGGAACGGGTCTTCACCCCGCAGCGCCCGCCCGCCTCCGACGACCTGGTGCAACTGCTGTACACCTCCGGGACCACCGCCCTGCCCAAGGGCGCGATGATGACGCACGGGGCCCTGGTCCACGAATACGTCAGCGCGATCACCGCGCTCGGCCTCGACGCCACCGACCGGCCCGTCCACTCCCTGCCGCTCTACCACTCGGCCCAGATGCACGTGTTCCTGCTGCCCTATCTGGCGGTCGGCGCGGAGAACACCATCCTGGACGCGCCTCACGCCGCCACGATCTTCGACCTCGTGGAAGCGGGGGAGGCCGACAGCCTGTTCGCCCCGCCCACGGTCTGGATCGGCCTCGCCAACCACCCGGAGTTCGCCGCCCGCGACCTCGCCGGTCTGCGCAAGGCGTTCTACGGTGCCTCGATCATGCCCGTGCCCGTCCTTGAGCGACTGCGCGAACGCCTCCCGCACCTGGCCTTCTTCAACTGCTTCGGCCAGAGCGAGATCGGCCCCCTGGCCACCGTGCTGGGCCCCGATGAGCACGAGGGCCGGATGGAGTCCTGCGGCCGGCCGGTCCTCTTCGTGGAGGCCCGGGTCGTCGACGAGAAGGGCGAGGACGTCCCCGACGGCACCGTCGGCGAGGTCGTCTACCGCTCGCCCCAACTGTGCTCCGGCTACTGGAACAAGCCCGAGGAGACGGCGGACGCCTTCCGCGACGGCTGGTTCCACTCCGGCGACCTCGCCGTCCGCGACGCCGAGGGCTTTCTCACCGTCGTCGACCGGGTCAAGGACGTCATCAACTCCGGCGGCGTCCTGGTCGCCTCCCGCCAGGTCGAGGACGCCCTCTACACCCACCCCGCCGTCGCCGAGACCGCCGTCGTCGGCCTCCCCGACGACCGCTGGATCGAGGCCGTCACCGCCGTCGTCGTTCTGCGCGGCGAGGCGGGCGAGAGTGAACTCATCGCCCACGCCCGCGAGAGGCTCACCGCCTTCAAGGCGCCCAAGCGTGTCGTGTTCGTGGAGTCGCTCCCGCGCAACGCCAGCGGAAAGATCCTCAAGAGGCAACTGCGGGACGAACTGGGCTCAGACCGGCCGTCCTGAGACCGGCCGTCCTGAGACCGGCCGTGCTGAGACCGGCCGCTTCCTGAGTCAGGGGCCGTACGCGGGCTTGTCGGTGCCCACGGTCAGCCTGCCGGGCACCTGGGCGGCGAGCTTGCCGGGAGCGCAGGCCGCCGTCGCACCGGCGGCCCGGTCGGGGCCTTCGCCTCCGCTTGCGGGACACACCCGTGAGGTCGGCGGAGAGGACGACGGCGGGGCAGAGGGCGGTGACCCGGGGCCGGTCGGCGAGACGCGCAGCGGAAGACCGGCAGCGCCCGGCCCTCCCTGTCGAGACATCCCGGCAGCTTTCCGCAAGGTGGGAACGGGTGTTGCGGTGGTGTGAACACGCCGGCCACCGGCGCTGTCTCAGCCCGTGCCGGACTCCCGCAGATCCACGATCCGCCGGATCTTGCCCACCGAGCGTTCCAGCGACTCCGGATCCACGATCTCCACGCTCACCGACACCCCGAGGCCGTCCTTCACCGACGCCGCGATGGCCCGCGCCGCCTTCTCCCGTTCGTCGGCCGTCGCGCCCGCCCGCGCCTCCGCGAGGACCGTCAGCGCGTCCAGCCGCCCGTGCCTGGTCAGCCGCAGCTGGAAGTGCGGGGCGACGGCCGGCGTACGCAGCACGATCTCCTCGATCTGGGTGGGGAAGAGGTTCACCCCGCGCAGGATCACCATGTCGTCGCTGCGTCCGGTGACCTTCTCCATCCGGCGGAACGTCCGCGCCGTCCCCGGCAGCAGTCGCGTCAGATCCCGCGTGCGATAGCGGATCACCGGCATCGCCTCCTTGGTCAGCGAGGTGAAGACCAACTCACCCTCCTCTCCGTCCGGCAACAGCTCACCGGTGAACGGGTCCACGACCTCCGGATAGAAGTGGTCCTCCCAGATGTGCAGTCCGTCCTTCGTCTCCACGCACTCCTGCGCGACCCCCGGGCCCATCACCTCGGAGAGCCCGTATATGTCGACCGCGTCGATGGCGAACCGATCCTCGATCTCCCGGCGCATCCCCTCGGTCCATGGCTCCGCGCCGAAGATCCCGACCCGCAGGGACGTCGAACGCGGATCGACGCCCTGCCGCTCGAACTCGTCCAGCAGCGTCAGCATGTACGACGGCGTGATCATGATGATCTCGGGCCGGAAGTCCTGGATCAACCGGACCTGGCGCGCGGTCATGCCCCCGGACGCCGGGATCACCGTGCAGCCGAGCCGCTCCGCCCCGTAGTGCGCCCCTAGTCCGCCGGTGAACAGCCCGTATCCGTACGCCACATGAACCTTGTGGCCGGGGCGCCCGCCCGCCGCCCGGATGGAACGGGCCACGACGTCCGCCCAGGTGTCCAGGTCCCGTTCGGTGTAACCGACGACCGTGGGACGTCCGGTCGTGCCGCTGGAGGCGTGGATCCTGCGCACCTCGTGCTCCGGCACCGCGAACATCCCGAACGGATAGTTGTCCCGCAGATCCGCCTTCACGGTGAACGGGAACCGGGCCAGATCGGCGAGCGCCCGGCAGTCGTCGGGCCGAAGCCCCGCGCTGTCGAAGGCGTTCCGGTAGAAGGGGACGTTGTCGTACGCGTGGCGCAGGGTGGACCGGAGCCGCTCCAGTTGCAGGGCCTCCAGTTCGCCACGGCCGAGCCGTTCCGCCGCGTCCAGCATGGCCGTCATCAGGGCCCTTCCCTCCGAAACGGGCGGCCAGCACGTGACAAACGGGCCGCGAGGGGGCGACCGATCATTCGGTCGATCTTCCTGGGAGCAGTAATTCAGCCGGTCGGGGGTGCTGGCAAGAGGTACGCGGGGTTCACGGTGGATCAGCCCGCGGCGTAGTCCGGCGCGCCCGCTCGCGGCCTCCTGTTCGGATGGCGAGCATGCCGATCCTCTCGCCGCACGGCACGACCCCGCTCGCCTGTCACCTGGTGGGTGCGGGCGGGGCCCGGCCGGCGTGCCGGGTGCGGGGCGAGGAACCGCCGCCCCCGTCCGTCGTCCTCCTGCTCGGCCGGGCGGGCTCCAGCGTGACGTGGCCCCGGATCGCGGAGCACCTGGCCGCCGACCACCGCGTGTACGCCCGCCGTACGACGGCGACCGCAGAACGGTTCGCTGGCACGGCCTGGCGGATCAAGCTCCAGCCCTTGTGCATCCCCAACTGCGCCCTGCGGCGGGCCGGCGGTCCCAACGACGTACTGCTGGCCGGTTCCGGCAGCCGCCTCTCACTCGTTCCGACCCCACGGGCGACCGGTCGCCTCCTTGGTGCGCGGCCTGACCGGACGTCAGGGCTTCTGTGGAGACGATGACTTAATACAAGTCAAAAGGAAAGTCATGTCAGGATTCTTGACCGCGATTGACGCGACGGGCAAGGTTCCGGGAGAGCGCTCTCTCGGAACCGTTCGATCTCTAGGAGCCCCCGCATGCCCGCAGTTGGCATATCCCCAGCGGCCCCGGTGCCCTACGGCCCCGGCCGCCGTCGTACCCCCAGACCGGTCACCCGCGGCCTCGTCGCGGCGATGGTCACGGTCCTGGCCGCCACTCTTCTCGCCTTCGTCCCCGCCGCGAGGGCGGAGGCCGCACCCGTCCTGCTGTCCCAGGGCAAGCCGGTCACCGCCTCCAGTGAGGAGAACTACGGCACCCCGGCCACCGCGGCCGTCGACGGGAACGCCACCACCCGTTGGTCCAGCGCCGCCTCCGATCCGCAGTGGATACGCGTCGACCTCGGCGCGACCACGAAGCTGAGCCAGGTCGTCCTGGACTGGGAGACGGCCTACGGCAAGGGCTACCGCGTCGAGCTGTCGGCCAACGGCTCCGACTGGTCGACCGCCTACCAGACCGCTGACGGCGACGGTGGCACGGACACCGTGAACATCAGCGGCGAAGCCCGCTACGTCCGGGTGTACGGCACCGCGCGCGGCACCGGATACGGCTTCTCCCTCTGGGAGTTCAAGGTCTACGGCGAGTCCGGCGGCACCGGCGGCCCGCAGCTGCCCGGCGGCGGCGACCTCGGCCCGAACGTGCACGTGTTCGACCCCTCCACGCCCAACATCCAGGCCAAACTGGACCAGGTCTTCGACGAGCAGGAGGCGGCGCACTTCGGCAACGGCAGGCACCAGTTCCTCTTCAAGCCCGGCACCTACAACAACCTGAACGCCGAGATCGGTTTCTACACCTCGATCTCCGGCCTCGGCCTCAAGCCCGACGACACCACCATCAACGGAGACGTGACCGTCGACGCGGGCTGGTTCAACGGCAACGCGACGCAGAACTTCTGGCGCTCGGCCGAGAACCTGGCGGTGAACCCGGTCAGCGGCACCAACCGCTGGGCCGTCTCGCAGGCCGCCTCCTTCCGCCGCATGCACGTCAAGGGCGGGCTCAACCTGGCCCCGAACGGCTACGGCTGGGCCAGCGGCGGCTACATCGCCGACTCCAAGGTCGACGGCCAGGTCGGCAACTATTCCCAACAGCAGTGGTACATCCGCGACAGCTCGATCGGCGGCTGGTCCAACTCCGTCTGGAACCAGACGTTCTCGGGCGTCGAGGGCGCACCCGCCAACTCGTTCCCCGAGCCCCGCTACACCACGCTGGCAACCACTCCGATCTCCCGTGAGAAGCCGTTCCTGTACCTGGACGGCAGCACGTACAAGGTCTTCGTTCCCGAGAAGCGCACCAACGCCCGCGGCGTCTCCTGGAACGGCACCCCGCAGGGCACTTCGATCGGCCTGGACAAGTTCTACGTGGTCAAGGAGGGCGCGACCGCGGCCACCATCAACCAGGCGCTGTCCCAGGGCCTCAACCTCCTCTTCACCCCCGGCATCTACCACGTCGACCAGACCATCAACGTCGACCGCGCGGACACGGTCGTCCTCGGTCTCGGCCTCGCGACGATCATCCCGGACAACGGGGTGACCGCGATGAAGGTCGCCGACGTCGACGGCGTGAAGCTCGCCGGCTTCCTGATCGACGCCGGCACGGTCAACACCCCGACCCTGCTGGAGGTCGGCCCGCAGAACTCCTCCGCGGACCACGCCGCCAACCCCACCACCGTCCAGGACGTCTACGTCCGCATCGGCGGCGCGGGCGCCGGCAAGGCCACCACCTCCATCGCCGTCCACAGCGACGACGTGATCATCGACCACACCTGGGTGTGGCGCGCCGACCACGGCGAGGGCGTCGGCTGGGAGACCAACCGCGCCGACTACGGGGTCCGGGTGTACGGCGACGACGTGCTCGCCACCGGCCTGTTCGTCGAACACTTCAACAAGTACGACGTCGAGTGGTACGGCGAGCGCGGCCGGACGATCTTCTACCAGAACGAGAAGGCGTACGACGCGCCCAATCAGGCCGCCATCCAGAACGGCGACACGAAGGGCTACGCCGCCTACCGGGTCGACGACTCGGTCGACGTGCACGAGGGCTGGGGGATGGGCAGCTACTGCAACTACAACGTCGATGCGACCATCCGCCAGGACCACGGCTTCAAGGCACCGGTGAAGCCGGGCGTGAGGTTCCACAGCCTGCTGGTGGTGTCGCTCGGCGGAATGGGCCACTACAACCACGTCATCAACAACACCGGAGCCTCCACGGTCCCGGCCGGCACCACGACCGTGCCGTCCACCCTGGTCTCCTTCCCCTGATCCGTCCCCCGCGGCGAAACACCCGCGGTGGACGACCCCCGGGCCGATCCTGACCGTCGGCCCGGGGGCCCCGCGGCGAGGGCTCACCCGCCGACCCCACTCCCACGGACGGCCGCCGTCCTCCCCGAGAGCGGCCGTCCGTGTACCCCCCATCCTCCTCAGGAGCCGCCATGCTGTCCCTGCGCAGACCCGCTCTCCCCCTGACCCTCGGCGCGCTGTTCGCCTCCTCCCTCACGCTCATCGCCGCGCCGACCGAGGCGCGCGCCGCCGATCCCCTGATCTCCCAGGGCAAGACCGCCACCGCCTCCTCGAACGAGGGCGCCGGACTCTCCGCCGCACAGGCCGTCGACGGCGACCTCACCGGCACCCGCTGGTCCAGCCAGTGGACCGACCCCCAGTGGATCCAGATCGACCTCGGCAGGAGGTCCGACCTGAGCCGGGCCGTACTGACCTGGGAGGGCGCCTACGGCAAGGCCTACGAGATCCAGGCCAGCGACAACGGCACCGACTGGACCACCCTGAAAAGGGTCACCGACGGCGACGGCGGCACCGACGACCTCGCGCTCACCGGCTCAGGCCGCTACGTCCGGATGCTCGGCACCGCGCGCCCCGGGGGATACGGCTACTCCCTCTGGGAGTTCCAGGTCTACGGCTCCCAGGGCACCACCGACCCCCCGCCCGGCGGGGCCGTCAAGGTCACCGGCGGCCAGGGCGCGTGGCAGCTCACCGTCGGCGGACAGCCCTACACCGTCAAGGGCCTCACCTGGGGCCCGTCCATGGCGGACGCTCCGAAGTACATGCCCGACCTGAAGTCGATGGGCGTCAACACCCTCCGCACGTGGGGCACGGACGCCGGCACCAAGCCGCTCCTCGACGCGGCCGCCGCGAACGGCCTGCGGGTCATGAACGGCTTCTGGCTCCAGCCCGGCGGCGGCCCCGGCAGCGGCGGTTGCGCCGACTACGTCACCGACACCGCGTACAAGTCGACCATGCTCACCGAGATCGCCAAGTGGGTCGAGACCTACAAGAACCACCCCGCGACCCTCATGTGGAACGTCGGCAACGAGTCCGTCCTCGGCCTCCAGAACTGCTACAGCGGCACGGAGCTGGAAGCCCAGCGCAACGCCTACACGACGTTCGTCAACGACGCGGCCAAGAAGATCCACTCCATCGACGACGACCACCCGGTGACCTCCACCGACGCGTGGACCGGCGCCTGGCCGTATTACAAGCGCAACGCACCCGACCTCGACCTGTACTCGATGAACGCCTACGGCGACACGTGCGGGGTCCAGCAGGACTGGGAGGAGGGCGGTTACACCAAGCCCTACATCATCACCGAGAGCGGCCCCGCGGGTGAGTGGGAGGTGCCCGACGACGCCAACGGCGTTCCCGACGAGCCGACCGACGTGCGGAAGCGCGACGGCTACACCAAGTCCTGGGACTGCATCACCGGCCACCGGGGCGTGGCCCTGGGCGCGACCCTCTTCCACTACGGCCTGGAGCACGACTTCGGCGGGGTGTGGTTCAACCTGATCCCCGACGGCCTCAAGCGGCTGTCGTACTACGCGGTGAAGAAGGCGTACACGGGCTCCAACGCCGGTGACAACCTGCCGCCGGTCATCACCGACATGACGGTGACGCCGGCCGGGTCCGCCCCGGCGGGCAAGGAGTTCACCGTCCGCGCGGACATCCGCGACCCCGAGGGAGACCAGCTCACCAACAAGATCTTCCTCAGCGGCAACTACGCCAACGGCGACAAGCGGCTCGTCCCGGCGCGGTTCAGGTCCACGGGCAACGGCACGTTCGCGGTCACCGCTCCCGAGAAGCTCGGCGTGTGGAAGGTCTACATCCAGTCCGAGGACGGAAAGGGCAACGCCGGCATCGAAACGAAGTCGGTCAAGGTCGTCGCCCCGCCGGTGACCGGCACCAATGTCGCCCTGGGCAAGGCCACCACGGCCTCCAGCTCCCAGGCCTCGTACGGCGACTGCCCCTGCCCGCCGGAGCGCGCCACGGACGGCAGGACCGACACCCGCTGGGCCAGCGACTGGAGCGACCCCCAGTGGATAGCGGTCGACCTCGGCGCACGGGTGCCCGTCCGCACCCTGCAACTGGTGTGGGACCCGGCCTACGCCAAGTCCTACGAGGTCCAGGTCTCCGACACCGGCAACGACTGGCGCACGGTCCACACCACGACCACCGGCAACGGTGACATCGACACCATCACCCTGACCGAAACGGCCCGCCACGTACGGCTCCAGCTCACCGCCCGCGGCACGGGCTGGGGCTACTCACTGCACGAGTTCGGCGTCTACAGCTGATCGGGGTCGTTCTGGGGGCCGTTCCGGCGTGGAGCGGCCCCCGTTCCACGCACCGCACAGGACGAGCACGCAGGCCTCACGCGGCTTCTCGGTGCCGCGTCCTCGGCGACGCCGTCCGCGCCGTCCGCGCCGACGCCGACCGAATGTCGGTGGTGGCGCCGAACTCCGGATGATCCCGCGCGGGATCGGGGAGGTCCGGCGACGGCAGGTTTCAGCAGGGCGTCGGCGGTCAGGCGGGGGACGAAGCCTGCCGTCCCGCGGCCAGGCCCTACCGCCACTCAGGTGGGCGCGGCCGAGCATGCCGGGTGGGGGAGTCCACCGCGGGATACGGTCGCCTGGCACCCGGCCCGCCCGGCGTTGCGATGGGAAGGACGTCGTCGGCTTCGCCCGCCCCGCGGGGGTTCGCACCTGTCCGATCGAGAGGAACGCCGTGCCCGCTGACTTCGACGTCGTGATCGTGGGCGCGGGTGCGGCCGGGATGAGCCTGGCGTACCACCTCTGCGCCCCGGGCAGCGACGTACCTCTGTCGGTCGCGCTCGTCGACGCCCCGCCGGGGCCTCTGAGAGCGCCCCCGCGGACCTGGTGCTTCTGGGAGCAGCCGGGCGGGCCCTACGATCCGGTCCTGGCCGCTTCCTGGCCCCGGCTGCGGGTCCGGGCGGCCGACGGGGCCTCCACCGTGGCCCGCCTCCCGCGGCTGCGCTACAAGATGCTGCGCTCGGACGCCTTCGAGGCACTGGTCGAGCAACGGTTGTCCCGTGCACCGGACCTGTGCCGGATGGAGGCGACGGCGAGTGCCGTACGCGACGACCCGTCCGGCGTCGGCGGCGAGGTCCTGGCCCGGACCGCGTGCGGTGAACGGATCCTTGTCCGCGGCCGTCTCGTCTTCGACTCCCGGCCGTCCCACCGCCTGCCCCCCGCTCGCACGACGCTGCTCCAGCATTTCACCGGCTGGTTCGTCCGCACCGAGCGTCCCGTGTTCGATCCCGGGACCGCGGACCTGATGGACTTCCGTACGCCGCAGCCCGCTCGCGGGCTCTCGTTCGGCTACGTCCTGCCGCTGGACCCGCACACCGCGCTGGTCGAGTACACCGAGTTCTCCCCCGCTCCGCTGGACACCGAGGGCTACCGGCGAGCCCTGCGCCACTACAGCCACGACGTGCTGAGACTCGGGCCGCTCCGGGTCACGGCGGAGGAGCACGGTGTCATCCCCATGACGGACGGCCGCTTCCCGCGCAAGCCGGGGCGTTCGGTGTATCGCATCGGCACCGCCGGCGGCGCGACCCGCCCGTCGACCGGCTACACCTTCGCGGCCGTGCAGCGCCAGAGCCGGGCCGTCGCCGACCAATTGCGCTCCGGACGCCCGCTGCGCATGCCCGCCCCGTACGGGCGTCGGGCGCGGCTGATGGACGCCGTGCTCCTGCGGGCCCTGGACAGCGGCAGGGTGGACGGCGCGGACTTCTTCACCCGCCTCTTCCGCGGTGTCCCCGGCGAGCGGCTGCTGAGCTTCATGGACGGCCGTTCGCAGCTGCGCGAGGACCTGCTCCTCGGCCTGCGGACGCCGATGGTGCCCATGCTGCGGACCGTCCTCGAACTCCCCTTCAGAAGCCGGCGTGAACCCCCGGCGGCTCCGCCTCCCCCCGCACCGACCGCCCACGAAAGGAGCGCCCCATGACCCTCTTGCGCGGTGACGCGCTGTCCGAGGCCTTCGACCACGGCTCCACCACCTACGACCGCCTCGTCTCGGCCAGCCCCGGCTACCACGCGCACCTGCGCCGCTCCGCACGCCGACTGGGTCTGCCGGAGGAGGGACGCGGGCTGCGCGTGCTCGACCTGGGGTGCGGAACGGGCGCTTCCACGGCCGCGCTTCTCGCTGCCGCCCCGCACGCCCGGATCACGGCGGTCGACGCGTCCGCGGGCATGCTGGACCGCGCGACGGCCAAGAGCTGGCCGCAGGGCGTCGACTTCGCGCACCTCCGGGTCGAGGAGCTGGCCGGCCGGCTGGAAGCCGGTTCCTTCGACGCGGTGTTCGCCGGTTACCTCTTCCGCAACCTCACCGACCCTGACGAGGCCCTCGACCTGGTGCGCCGTCTGCTCGTACCGGGCGGCCGCCTCGCCGTCCACGAGTACACGCTCGGCGGATCCCCCGTCCACCGTGCGGTGTGGAGCGCGGTCTGCTCGCTGATCATCCAGCCCGCCGGCCGGCTCGCCGGGGACGCCGGCCTCTACCGACACCTCCGGGACAGTGTCACCCGGTTCGACACGGCTCCCGCTTTCGCCCAGCGGTTGTGCCGGGCCGGCTTCGCCGACGTACGCGTCCTCCCGCTCCCCGGCTGGCAGACCGGCATCACCCACACCTTCGTCGGTCGCACCGCGGGCGCCCCGGGGGTGACGGCGTGATGTTCGCGCGGGACAGCGGCAGGGGACACCGGCGCGGCCGGGACCGGCAGGCGGCAGTCGTGCCGGCACCGGCCGGCCGCGCCCGATTCACCGGCCAAGCGCCCGCGGTGGCGGTCGTCGGCGGCGGCATCGCGGGGATCGCGGCGGCCACCCTTCTCGCGGAACGCGGTGTGCGCGTCACCCTTTACGAGCGCGAACCCTGCCTGGGCGGGAGGTTGGCGGGGTGGCCCACCGAGCTCGCCGACGGCACCACGGTGACGATGAGCCGCGGTTTCCACGCATTCTTCCGGCAGTACTACAACCTGCGCGGACTTCTGCGTCGGGTCGACCCGGAGCTCGGTTCCCTGACCCGGCTGCCCGACTATCCGCTGTGGCACAGCTCCGGCCTGCGGGACAGCTTCGCCCGGGTGCCGCGCACGCCTCCGCTCAGCGCGATGGGGTTCGTCGCTCTCAGCCCCACATTCGGTCTGCGCGACCTGATCCGGATGAACCCGAGGGCGGCGGTCGGGCTGCTGGACGTGCGGGTGCCCGAGGTCTACGAACGGCTCGACGGGATCAGCGCCACCGACTTCCTCCACCGCATCCGCTTCCCGGCAGCCGCCCACCACCTGGCGTTCGAGGTCTTCTCCCGCAGCTTCTTCGCCGACCCGCGTGAACTGTCGGCTGCCGAACTGGCTCTGATGTTCCACATCTACTTCCTCGGCTCCAGCGAGGGCCTGCTCTTCGACGTGCCGGACGAACCGTTCCCCAGAGCCCTGTGGGAACCGCTGCACCGCTATTTGGCAGCCCACGGCGTCGACGTACGGACACAGACACCGCTCCGGCGGATTCGCCCGCTGCCCGGCGGCGGGCTGGACCTCGCCACGGACGACCGCACCACCCGGTACGACGCCCTCGTCCTGGCCCTGGACAGCGGCGGCCTGCGTCGCCTCGTCGCCGCGTCCCCCGAGTTGGGCGACACCGACTGGCGCGCACGGATCGCACGGTTGCGCACCGCCCCGCCGTTCCTGGTCTCACGGCTCTGGCTCGACCGGCCCGTGGCGCACGACCGGCCCGGGTTCCTGGGCACCAGCGGCTACGGTCCGCTGGACAACGTGAGCGTCCTCGACCGCTGGGAGGGAGAGGCAGCCCGCTGGGCCCGGCGCACGAGGGGCTCGGTCGTCGAGCTGCACGCGTACGCCGTCGCACCGGACGCCGACCGTTCCGCCGTACAGGACGAGGCGCTGAGACAACTGCACCGCGTCTATCCGGAGACCCGGAGCGCCCGCCTCCTGGACGAGCGCCATGAATGGCGGGCGGACTGCCCCATGTTCCCCGTGGGCGGCTACCGGGACCGGCCCGGCGTGCGCAGCCCCGACCCCATGGTCACCGTGGCCGGGGACATGGTCCGCACCGAGCTGCCCGTGGCCCTGATGGAACGCGCGGCCACCAGCGGATTCCTCGCCGCGAACGCCCTCCTGGAACGCTGGGGCGTACGGGGGCAGACGCTCTGGACCGTCCCGCGCGCCGGGCGGTCGACCGTTCTGCGCCGGCTCGCCGCGCTGGCCGACTGACGGAGAGGCCGTGCGGAGCTCCACGGACAGGGGGCCGCTCGTCAGGCCGGGAACACCCCCCTGTCGCGGAGTTCCCAGCGCCTCTCCGCGTACGCCAGGTCGTCCCGCCACAGCCGGCCGGCCGAGGCACGCATCAAAGGGCGCAGCAGCGGAGCGGCCGCCCGTGCCACGGCGAATCCACGCCGGTCCGACGCCGCGACCAGTGCCTCCGTCACGGCGGTGCGGGGCTTTCCCCGCTCGTCCGGAGCGAGGGGTGTGGCGTGGGTCTCCACGACGGACCCCGCACCCTCGCCCTCGACGATGTGCATGACGACGGTACGGGGCTCGGGCGCCGTGAACCGGGCCCGGACCGGCACCACCAGTCGCCCGGCCACCTTGAAGGACACGTCGACGGTGAACCCGTCGTCCTCCGCCGGGCTGTCGGCGGGGGTCCCCGTCACCGTCAGGTCCACGAAGGAGTACGGGTGGAACCACGCGCCGTGCCACGGATCGAGGCGGTTGGCCACCACGTCTTCCGGCTCGCAGCGCCCTACGCCGGAGTAGACCGCCTCCACGGCGTCCCGCGCCCTCGGCCGAGCGGGTAGGTACGGACGTTCCGAAGGGGGCTCGCCCCCCACGCGGTCGAGCCGCACCCAGAGAAGGACGCCGTCGTCGAAGGCGGGATAGGGCTCCCATCCGGCGAACGGCCCGCCGTCCAGTACGAGGCCGTGCCAGTGGCAGACCAGCGTGCCGCAGCGGACGGGGCTGTCGCGCAGCGGCGCCCCCAGATGCGGGCACGCACCCGGACCGGTGCGCAGCCTTCCCCCGCCGTCGCGCCACGCCACCACTTCCGTGGAGCCGACCGTGACCCCGAGGGCCTTCCCGGGAGGAAGGGCGCGCGAGGCGCCGATGACGTACCAATTGCCGGAAGGCCTGCTCCGCGCACGTTTCAGGGCCTCCGTGATGAGACCGGGTTTCGCCTCGCGCCATGTGGGCGCCTGACGCTCCCACGGAACGGGCGCGCGCCGCACCCGCAAGGGAACGCGCCCGCGTCGTGGGCGTCCTGCCGCCGGGCTCATACGGCCTCCTCCCGCACCGGGGCCGGGGCGCCGGCCGTCCGCAGCCGGGACACCCCGTCGGACCGGACCGCCTCGACCGCGTCTGCTCGGCGCCGGCGCACCGTGCGTACGGCGACCGCCCGCACCAGACCGTCCAGCGCCACGGCGGCCCGTCGTCGGCGCGGGACGACCGCCCGGCGGTGCAGGACCGCGTACCCGTCCGCCTCGATCGCGTCGAGGATGCCGCTGTACAGCACGAACGCCGTACGGATGCAGGGCCGCGACACCGGGGCGAGCATCGCGATGCCGGGCAGGGCGGCCCGGTAGACGGCCCGGTTGTGGGCTGCGGCGGCCCGCAGTACGTCGGTGATCCGGCTGTCCGGCAATCCCGTGCTCCGGCTCCACTCGAAGCGTTCCCGGTCCACCCCGTGCGCGGCCAGCAGCTCGGCCGGCAGATAGAGCCGGCCCCTGTCCAGGTCCTCGCCGACGTCCCGCAGGAAGTTGGTCAGCTGGAAGGCGACACCGAGCGCGGCCGCGTGCGGTGCCGCCTCCTCGCGCGCCACCACCGTCCCGAGCACCGGCAGCATCTGAAGGCCGATCACCGCGGCCGAACCGTGCATGTACCGGCCGAGATCCTCGTACGAGGCGTACCCGCCGACCGTCAGGTCGCTGCGCATGGAGGACAGGAAGTCGGTGAAGTGCCGATGGTCGATCCCGTACCGGCCCGCCGTGTCGGCCAGGGCACGGATCACCGGCTCGGCGGCCCGGGCCCCTCGCAACCCTGCCTCCAACTGGGCTTCCAGGGCGAGCAGAGCGCGGGCGCGCTCCCCGGGCGTGGCTGTGGTGTCGAGATCATCGACGATGTCGTCGGCCCGGCGGGCGAAGCCGTACAGGGCGTGGACGGCCGGCCTCCGGCCGACGGGAAGGAGCCGCGTCGCGAGGAAGTAGGTCCTGCCGTGACGCGCGTTGAGGCCGCGGCAGCGGGTATACGCGGCCCGGAGCGCGGGGTCGTGGATGCCTGCTGCGTCGAGTTCGTGGTCGGTCATGCGCTGGCACCTCTCGGGGCTGGGCGCGGGGCCCGGGCGGTACGGGGGCCGGTAATCCTCTCCGCCGCCAGCTTCCCGGAGATCAGGACGGTCGGCACGCCGACGCCGGGCGTGGTGCCGCAGCCGGCGAGGACGGCGTTGACCGTGCCCCGCACCAGGTTGCGCGGCCGGAAAGGGCCGGTCTGCGGGAAGGTGTGGGCCACGGAGAAGGGAGTGCCCGCCGCATGCCCCCGCGCGGTCCAGTCGACCGGCGTGACCAGCCCCTCCTCCTCGATCGCCGCGCCGAGACCGGGCATCTCGCGGCGCTCCAGTTCGGCCAGCAGCTCGTCCCGGTAGCGGGGCCCCAGCTCCCCCCATTCCCGTACGCCGGGCCCGACCTCGGTGTTCGGGCAGGGAGCCAGTACGTAGTGGAGATGCTTGCCCGGCGGTGCGAGAGAGGGGTCGGTCGCGGTGGGCCGGGTGATGAGGAGCGAGGGGTCCGACATCAGCTTCCCGGTGCGGGTGAGTTCGTGGAAGGTGTTCTTCCAGGCCGCGCCGAAAGAGATGGTGTGGTGCGCCAGGTCCGGCCAGGTGCGGTCCGTGCCCGCGTGCAGGATCACCGCGGACGGCGAGTGCCGCAGCGGCAGGGGGCGGTGCGGGCTGCGGCCGAGCAGTCGGTAGCTGACGGGCAGATCAGGGGTCAGGACGACCGCGTCGCACGGAATGCGCTCCTGGTCGGTGACGACAGCGGTGACCCGGTCACCCGAACGCTCCAGCCGGGACACCCTCTGCCCGTAGCGGAGCGATGCTCCGGCTTTGGCGGCCGCGTCCGCCATCGCCCGGGGCAACGCGTGCATGCCACCCCGGGGGAAGTACACACCGGCCACCGTGTCCATGTAGGCGATCACCGCGTACGCGGCCAGTGCCCGTGCCGGCGGCACGCCCGCGTACAGCGCCTGGAAGGAGAAGACCCTGCGCAGCCGTTCGTCCGACACGAAGTGCCCGACCCGCGCGTCGAGCCGGCCGAAACCGCCGAGCGCCGCGAGGCGGGCCAGGTCGGGATGGGCGAGCTGGAGCGGTGAGTCGAAGTTGGTGTCGATGAAACGGCGCATCTGCACCCGGTAGAGGCGCTCCAGCCAGATCCGCAGCCGCCGGTAGCCGACCGCCTGCCGGGCCCCCGCGAACTCCTCGACGGCGGCCTCCATCGCGGCACCGTCGGTGTGCACGTCGAGCTGGGACCCGTCGGCGAACCGCGCCCGGTAGGCGGGGGCCAGCCTGATCAGCTCCAGCCGGTCGGCCATCCGCTCCCCGACCGCGGCGAAGGCCTCCTCCACCAGATCCGGCATCGTCAGCACCGTCGGCCCGGTGTCGATACGGAAGCCTCCCGACTCCAGGAGCCCGGCCCGGCCCCCGGGCACGTCCTCCCGCTCGACGACCGTCACGCGGCGGCCCGCGCCCAGCAGGTGCAGCGCGGCGGCCAGTCCCGCCAGACCGGCACCGACCACCACCACATGGTCGACGGGTCCCTTGACCGTGATCATCCGCCATTGCCTCCTTCGGTCGCGATCAAAACCGGGGAGGCACCTGCCGCCCCGGTGCCGCCGCCGTCCGTCTCACCGGCGGTGCCGGGGGAGTGGGCGGCCCGCTCTCCGGAGACGGTGCGCAGCAGACCGAGCAGTTGGCGGCCGCTGTGCCCCTCCACGTCGACGGCCTGCCCCAGACGGCGTACGGCGTGATCCCGGAGGCGCTCCGCCCTCCGCTCCACATGAGCGCGCGCCCCGGTCATCTCGAGCACGCCGCGTACGTCCGCGAGATCCTCCTCGGTGAGGTCGGCGTCGCCGGTGACGCGGCCGAGTACCGCCAGCGCTTGTTCGTCGCCCGCCGCTTCGGCCCACCTCCGGCCCACAGCCAGCAGGTAGGTCGACTTGCCCTCGCGGATATCGTCGCCGGACGGCTTCCCGGTCAGTGCCGGGTCGCCGAAGACCCCGAGCAGATCGTCCCGCAGCTGAAAGGCGATACCGGCACACCGGCCGGCGGAGCGGAGAGCGTCCGTGGTCCGGTCATCGGCGCCCGCCAGGGCGGCACCCATCGCCAGAGGCCGCTCGACGGAGTACGAAGCACTTTTGAGGCGGGCGGTCCGTAAGGCCTGCGCCACTGATGACCCACCGCTGACCTGGCCCCGCAGATCCAGGTACTGCCCGGCGACCATCTCGGTCCGCATGGCCCGCCACAGCGCGCCGATCCGACGACGCTGGACGGCGGACAGCACGGTCTCCGCCACCGTGTCGTCGGCCCAGACCAGGGCGAGATCACCCGCCAGCACGGCGGCCGAGGTACCGAAGACGGAACCCCGCCCGGAATCCGGCGAGAGACCCGCGCGCTCTGCCAGACCGATGTGCACGGCAGGCTTCCCCCGGCGGAGCCGCGAGCGGTCCATCACATCGTCATGGATGAGCGCGCAGCTCTGGATCAGCTCCAGCGCCACCCCGAGCCGCAGCGCGGCCGCGGTCTCCGCCGCGCCGCAGGAACGCATCCCCCACCACAGAAGGCGGGGCCGCATCCGCTTGCCGCCCTCCAGCGTGAAGTCGGCGACCCGCCGTGCCAGCTCCTCGCAGAAGGAGGCGTCGCTCCGCACCGCCTCTTCGATCCGGTCCGCCAGCACCGCCCGTGCGGTGCGCAGGACCGCATCGACCACGTCCGCGTCCACGACCCGGGCGTCCTCGCACGACGGGACATGGCGGCGGCCTCCGCCCTCCTCGTGGGCCGGGCGCGAAGAATCGCCGAACGAGTGATCCGTAGGCTGGCGGCGGCCCATCTCACGCCCTTCCGAGATCAGTGATGATGACGAACGACTCGACACTCCGCCCGGCCGCGTACCCCGATCGCGTGCCTTCGTGCACGGCCGATCGAAGTTTCGCGCCGCGCGAAGGCAGGCACTGATGAAGAGACGATCACGTCGGCCGCGCACTCCCGGTGGAGAAACACCCCGGACACGTCATGACGGCGGCCACCACGCCCGTATGGCCCACGTTGACGGGCGCACACCGGCCGCATCTCTCGGTTCGTGGTGCGACGTCGGCGCTCGACGATGTGGGCGATCGTCCTGTGAGTACGGGAGGAAAACTCCCACGACGGGGGATATGCGGAGGGGGCCGAACAGGTTCTCCTTGTCGGGACGCCCGCGTGCCGCATATGCCAACGGCCGTTTCGTCAGCCAGGTTGGTCGCACCGCACCTACCGATGACATGAAGGAGAATGCCATGATCCGTCGTATCGCGATCACGCTGGCGGCCGTCGCCGCAGCCGGGTTCGTCGCCGCGGGACCGGCTTCCGCGCAGGGAACGAACGGCTGGGAGGGCCCGGCCGGCGGTGGTCACGAGGAGATCGAGGGCGGCTGGGCCAGCGGTGAGTACCGCAACCTCGGCGGCCCGTACGGGATCACCTACATCAAGGGCGAGAAGGCCTACTTCGACGCGGAGCGCGGCTACTTCGTCCGCTGACCCGGCAGCCGGGCGCACCCGGCCGCGGCTGTTCCGGAACGGGTGGGGGCCCGCCCACGGGGACGCTGTTGGTCAGTTCGGGCTCGGCGTGACGTCGGCCTTCAAGACCTGGTTGGTCTTGAAGGCCGACGTTGTCGTAGGGGGTGGAGTGCCGACGTCGATACAACCGACGGAGCAGGGAGACGTCCCCGCTGAGCTTGTTCCTTCAGCCTCCGCCCCCGCTCTGGCGCTCCCTGCCTATTGGGGTGACCATGGCGAGCTGGTCCGACACACTGGTTCGATGCGGCACGATGATGAACAGCCCTTGTCCGGTGGCAATGTCAGTGAGGGTGTCGTTCGCGTCGGGGACACCGTTCGCCGTCCGGCCGGGCCATGGACCCCCGCTGTGCATGGCCTGCTTGCCCACCTACACCACGTGGGATTCGGCGCGGCACCTCGTCCGCTCGGCATTGACGATCAGGGGCGTGAGGTCCTGACCTTCATGCCGGGGGACGTGGTCTGGCCCGACCGGTTCTCGCTGGTCGACCCCGCTCGACAACTGGCTCGCGTTGCACGGTTGATCCGGGACTTCCACGAGGCCGTGCAGGACTTCACGCCGCCGTCCGACGCGCGGTGGCAGACGTCGATCCCCGCTGAGGGCAGTGACATCATCGCCCATAACGACCTGGCGCCCTGGAACCTCGTGGTCGCAGACGAGACGCGGTGGGCCTTCATCGACTGGGACGGTGCAGGTCCCGGCTCGCGCCTGTGGGATGTCGCCTACGCCATTCACGGGTTCATCCCGCTGTCCGCGCATCCGGACTGGGAGCGCCCGGACGCGGCGAGCCGACTGAGAGTCTTCGCCGACACCTACGGTCTCGATGAGCCCGAACGTCGTCGGTTGGTCCCTATGTTGGGGCGCCGTACGCGTTCCATGCACGACTTTCTGCGAGACCAGGCAGCCCAAGGTGTCCAGCCCTGGGAAAGGCTGTGGGCCGAAGGCCACGGTGAGGCCT
Organism: Streptomyces sp. NPDC021019; assembly: GCF_044333295.1. NCBI lineage: Bacteria > Bacillati > Actinomycetota > Actinomycetes > Kitasatosporales > Streptomycetaceae > Streptomyces > Streptomyces sp. NPDC021019. The sequence goes on along the minus strand of NZ_JBIRQR010000005.1, from coordinate 134,400 downwards.
GGCGAAACGACACCGAGTACATCGAGCAACGCGAAGACCAGTGGGTCCACGCCCTGCTCGCAGGGTGAGCTCGTTCTTCATGGTCCGAGGTCGAGATCGGGCCTCGAACTCGTCCGCTCACCTGGACGTTCACCGGACCAGCCACCAGCACAAACTCACCGGCGCCGCCATCAACCTCGCCCACATCGACGCCGGCTCTCCGATATTGGCCATGCCCGCACGCGCGTCTCACACTGCGCGGTTCTACAGCACAGCCAGGGCTGAGCAGCGCTCACGGATTGGATTGATGGCCCCCGAACCCCTTACGGCTTTGCCGATGTCGGATGGCCAATTGGGCCTGCACCGGGCAACGAAGTCGCGGAAGTCCTCGCACAGGTATTGCGGGTCAGAGGGCTTCAGCCGTATCTGCTGGTGACCGCTGTGCACCCACCAGACCTCGAAATCGGTCACTGTTCCCTCGACAGGCCAGTCCTCGTTTCGTCGGCGAGGCAGAAGCACGACGTCGACGAACCCTCCGACACTGAGGCCGATGTCCACGAAGATACCTATCGCCCCTGGCCTGGGCACCCGGACGACCGTGCCCGTGAAGACCTGACCGAAGCGCAGCTCACCTTGGACTCGCTCCCACTCTGCTTCCGTCACCACTCACGCATCCTCGCACCTCGGCACCGGCCTGGACGGGAGAACCCGGTGCGGGCTTCGACTCACACCTCAGGCCTGGCCGGCCCCCGCCGCCACCGCTTTCGCCCAGCGGTAGTCCGCCTTGCCGCTGGGCGAGCGCTGGATCCGGTCGGTGAGCACCAGTGCGCGGGGGACCTTGTAGCCGGCGAGCCGGGTCCGGCAGTGCGCCTGTATCTCGTCCAGAGTCAACCTGTTCGCCCCCTCGCGCAGTTGGACCACGGCGGCGACCCGGTTGCCCCAGCGTTCGTCGGGTACGCCCGCGACGAGCGCGTCGTACACGTCCGGATGGGACTTGAGCGCCTGCTCGACCTCCTCCGGATACACCTTCTCGCCCCCGGTGTTGATGCACTGGGAGCCTCGGCCGAGCACGGTGACGATGCCGTCCGCGTCCACGGTCGCCATGTCGCCCAGCATCACCCACCGCTCCCCACCCCTGCGGAAGAAGGTGTCGGCGGTCTTGGCCGGGTCGTTGTAGTAGCCGAGCGGGACATGCCCGCGCTGGGCGATGCGGCCCGGCTCGCCCGGGACCACCGGCTCGTACGTCACCGGATCGACCACGGCCGTACGGGCGTTGACCTGCACTCGGAAGCCCTTCTCCGGTCCCGAGTCGGCGGTGGCCGTGCCATTGAAACCGGACTCCGAGGAACCGAAGTTGTTCAGCAGCGTCACGGTCGGCACGAGCGCCTGGAACTCCGCCCGCACCGAGTCCGACATGATCGCCCCGGAGCTGGAGACGGAGAACAGCGACGAGCAGTCCGTTCCGCGCAACTGCCCTTTCAGGCAGTCGATCAGTGGTCGCAGCATCGCGTCGCCGACCAGCGAGACACTGGTGACCTTCTCCTTCTCGATCGTCCGCAGCACCTCGACGGGAACGAACTTACGCTGTACGACGACACGTTGGCCGAAATTGAAGCCGATGAAGGCGGTCAGAGTGGAGGTCCCGTGCATCAGTGGCGGGGTGGGGAAGAAGGTGATCCCCCCGCCGCTCGCGGAGACCCGTGCCGCCAGCTCCTGCGGGCTCTTCACCGGGTCGCCGGTCGGGGCGCCGCCGCCCAGGCCCGAGAAGAAAAGGTCTTCCTGACGCCACATCACACCCTTCGGCATCCCGGTCGTGCCGCCCGTGTAGATGATGAACTGGTCGTCGGCCGAGCGGGGTGCGAAGCCGCGCCCGGCCCCGCCCGACGCCTCCGCCTCGGTGAACGGCACGACCGGAACGGCCCGGGGAGCGGCGGGAGCGCGCCCCACCCTGACGAGGTGGCGAAGGCCAGGGGCCTGCGGGGCGGCCGCCGCGACCCGCTCGTCGAACTCGCCGTCGAAGACCAGCGCCGCCAGGTCCGCGTCCCGGTAGAGGTAGACCAACTCCTCCTCGACGTAGCGATAGTTGACGTTCACCGGAACGATCCTCGCCTTGAGGGCTCCCAGGACCGTCTGGAGGTACTCGACCCCGTTGTAGAGGTGCAGCCCCAGGTGCTCGCCCGGTCTGATCCCCGCGGCGATCAGGTGGTGGGCGATCCGGTTGGCGGCGGCGTCCAGCTCCGCGTACGTGAGCCGCCGCTCCGCGCCCGTACCGGGATGGTCGACGTACAGGAGCGCCTCGCGGTCGGGCACCGCGTCGACGACCGATTCGAACAGGTCGGCAAGGTTGTACTCCACCGTTCCTCCTGACCCCGGGTGACTGGCGGCTCGGCCGTCATTAGAGCGCCGGGCGGCACAACTGGGAAGGGGTGGCGTCGCAACAATCTGACGAACAGTCAGCAATCTATTGAACTGCGTGCCCTCCTCCTGCAACCTGTTCCAGATCTGGAGAACGGAGTCGGTCATGGGCGGTACGGAACACCTCACCGTGCGGCGCGAAGGCGCCACGCTGGTGCTCACCTTGAACAGACCACAGGCCAGGAACGCGCTCTCGTTGCCGATGCTCGTCGGTCTGTACGACGGCTGGCTCGCGGCCGACGCGGACGACACGGTCCGCTCCGTCGTCCTGACCGGAGCGGGCGGCGCGTTCTGCGCCGGCATGGACCTCAAGGCCCTGGCGGGTGACGGAATGGAGGGGGAGGGGTACCGGGAGCGGATGACGGCCGACCCGGACCTCCACTGGAAGGCGATGTTGCGCCACCACCGCCCGCGCAAACCGGTGATCGCCGCCGTGGAGGGCCCCTGCGTCGCGGGCGGCACCGAGATCCTCCAGGGCACCGACATCCGCATCGCCGGAGCGGGAGCCACCTTCGGGCTCTTCGAGGTCCGCCGGGGCCTCTTCCCGATCGGCGGCTCCACGGTCCGGCTGCCCCGGCAGATCCCCCGCACCCACGCCCTCGAAATGCTCCTCACCGGCCGCGCCTACACCGCCGACGAGGCCGCCGCCATCGGGCTCATCGGCAGGGTCGTGCCCGACGGAACGGCGCTGGAGGAGGCCCTCGCCGTCGCCGAACGGGTCAACGCCTGCGGGCCGCTCGCCGTCGAGGCCGTGAAGGCCTCGGTCTACGAGGGCGCGGAGCTGACGGAGACCGAGGCGCTGGCAGCCGAACTCAAGTGCGGCTGGCCGGTGTTCGCCACCGAGGACGCCAAGGAGGGCGCGCGCGCGTTCGCCGAGAAGCGGCCGCCCGTCTATCGGCGCGCCTGAGCGCCGAGCACCCCGTCCTCAGTGCTCCCCCCAAGGAGGCAGTAGCCATGTCCGACGTCCTCAGCGCCCCGCTGGTGGTCGAATTCCCCTTCACCCGATCGCTCGGGCCCGTCCAGAGCGCCTTCCTCACCGGACTGCGCGAACGGACCGTCCTCGGCGTCCGCACGGAGGACGGCACGGTACTCGTGCCGCCCGTGGAGTACGACCCCGTCACCGCGAACGAGATCAGCGACCTCGTCGAGGTCGCCCCCACCGGCACCGTCACCACCTGGGCCTGGAACCCGGACCCACGCCGCTACCAGCCGCTCGGCACGCCGTTCGCCTGGGTGCTCGTCCGCCTCGACGGAGCCGGCACCGCGCTCCTGCACGCCCTCGACGCTCCGGGCCCGGACGCCGTGCGCACCGGGATGCGCGTCCGCATCCGCTGGGCGGCGACGCGTACCGGAGCCATCACCGACATCGCCTGCTTCGAGCCGTACGACAGCGAGCCCGGAGGCTTTGAAGCCGTGCCGCACACGGGGGAGTTCACCGACGCCGTCACCGGCATCGTCACCCCGGCCCGCCTCGACTACGTCCACACCCCGGGCCGCGCCCAGAGCGCCTACCTCGCCGCCCTCGAAGACCACCGCACCGTCGGCGAACGCTGCCCCGCCTGCCGCAAGGTGTACGTCCCGCCGCGCGGAGCCTGTCCCACCTGCGGGGTCGCCACCGCCGAACAGGTCGAGGTCGGCCCGCGCGGCACGGTCACCACGTTCTGCGTCGTCAACATCAAGGCCAGGAACCTGGACATCGAAGTCCCGTACGTCTACGCCCACATCGCCCTCGACGGCGCCGACCTCGCCCTGCACGGGCGCATCGCCGGAATCCCGTACGACCAGGTGCGCATGGGGCTGCGCGTCGAGCCCGTCTGGGCCGGTGCTGGTGGTCAGGGGTCCCGACACCCGGACCACTACCGGCCCACCGGGGAGCCCGACGCCGACTACGACACGTACAAGGAGCTGGTGTAGATGCGGGACGTGGCCATCGTCGCCTTCGCCCAGACCGCACACCGACGGCGCACCGACGAGCTCTCCGAGGTCGAGCTGCTGATGCCCGTCCTCCACGAGGTGCTCGGCGCGACCGGCCTCAAGGCGAACGAGATCGGGTTCGTCTGCTCCGGCTCCGCCGATTACCTCGCCGGGCGGGCCTTCTCCTTCACCATGGCGCTCGACGGCGTCGGCGCCCACCCGCCCATCTCCGAGTCCCACGTCGAGATGGACGGGGCCTGGGCGCTGTACGAGGCCTGGGTGAAGATCCAGACCGGCGAGGCGGACACCGCGCTCGTCTACTCCTACGGAAAGTCCTCGCCCGGCCGGGTCCGCGACGTCCTCACCCGCCAGCTCGACCCCTACTACCTCGCCCCGCTCTGGCCCGACTCCGTCGCGCTCGCCGCCCTCCAGGCGCAGGCCCTCATCGACGCGGGCGCCACCGACGAACCCGCCCTCGCCGAGATCGCCTGCCGCAACCGCACCGCCGCCGCCGACAACCCGCACGCCCAGCTCACCGGCGACGTTCCCGCGGGCGACTACCTCGTACGGCCGCTGCGCACCGGCGACTGCCCGCCCATCGGCGACGGGGCCGCCGCCGTGGTCCTCGCCGCCGGGGACGCCGCCCGCGCCCTGTGTGCGCGGCCCGCCTGGATCCGGGGCATCGACCACCGCATCGAGGCACACGGCCTCGGCGTCCGTGACCTCACCGACAGCCCCTCCGCCCGGCTCGCCGCAGAGCGTGCCGGAGCGTTCGAACGGCCCGTCGACACCGCCGAGCTGCACGCGCCGTTCACGTCCCAGGAGGTCGTCCTGCGCAAGGCGCTCGGGCTCGGCGACGACGTCCGTGTCAACCCCTCCGGCGGCGCGCTCGCCGCCAACCCCGTGATGGCCGCCGGACTGGTCCGCCTCGGTGAGGCCGCCGCCCGCATCCACCGGGGCGCGTCCGACCGGGCGCTCGCGCACGCCACCTCCGGCCCCTGCCTGCAACAGAACCTGGTCGCCGTCCTGGAAGGGGAGAGCCCCCGTGTCTAAGGAGCCCGTCGCCGTCGTCGGCATCGGCCAGACCAAACACGTCGCCGCCCGGCACGACGTGTCCATAGCCGGACTGGTCCGTGAGGCCGCCGTCCGGGCGCTGGAGGACGCCGGGCTGACCTGGAGGGACATCGACGCCGTCGTGATCGGCAAGGCCCCCGACTTCTTCGAGGGCGTCATGATGCCGGAGCTCTATCTCGCCGACGCCCTCGGCGCCGTCGGCAAACCCATGCTCCGCGTCCACACGGCGGGCTCGGTCGGCGGCTCCACCGCCCTGGTCGCCGCCAACCTCGTCGCCGCCCGCGTGCACCGCACCGTCCTCACTCTCGCCTTCGAGAAGCAGTCCGAGTCCAACGCCATGTGGGGCCTCTCCCTGCCCGTCCCCTTCCAACAGCCGCTGCTGGCCGGCGCGGGCGGCTTCTTCGCCCCGCACGTGCGGGCCTACATGCGGCGCACCGGAGCACCCGACGAGGTCGGATCGCTCGTCGCCTACAAGGACCGGCGCAACGCGCTGAAGAACCCCTACGCGCACCTCCACGACCACGGCATCACCCTGGAGAAGGTCCGGGCCGCCCCCATGCTCTGGGACCCCATCCGTTACTCCGAGACCTGCCCCTCCTCCGACGGAGCCTGCGCCATGATCCTCACCGACCGGGAGGGCGCGGCCGACTCGCCCCACCCGCCCGCCTGGATCCACGGCGGGGCGATGCGGAGCGAACCGACCCTCTTCGCCGGCAAGGACTTCGTCTCCCCGCAGGCCGGCAAGGACTGTGCCGCCGACGTCTACCGACAGGCCCGGATCACCGACCCGCGCCGGGAGATCGACGCCGTCGAGATGTACGTGCCGTTCTCCTGGTACGAGCCGATGTGGCTGGAGAACCTCGGCTTCGCCGAGGAGGGCGAGGGGTGGAAGCTCACCGAGGCGGGCGTCACCGAACTCGACGGCGACCTCCCGGTCAACCCTTCGGGCGGTGTGCTGTCCACCAATCCCATCGGCGCGTCCGGCATGATCCGCTTCGCCGAGGCGGCCCTCCAGGTGCGGGGGAGGGCCGGGGAGCACCAGATCGACGGGGCCGCCAGGGCGCTGGGCCACGCCTATGGCGGAGGAGCCCAGTTCTTCGCCATGTGGCTGGTCGGAGCGGAGCCCCCGCCCGGCTGAGGGGGAGCGGTGGGCCCGGGCCCGCGCGGCCCGGGCCCGGCTCCGCGACGTGAGCCGGGACACGTAACATGGCAGCATGTCCTTCCTCCGCCGCCGTAGCGCCGCAACACCCGCGGGCCCGGACTTCGACGTCCTGGCCATGGACCCCGGGGACTGGCCCGGCAACCTCGGCGCCGGCCTGCTCCCCGCCCCCGACGGCAGCTGTCAGGGCGTCTTCCTCCGTTACGACCTGTACGGCGGCCGGGGCCCGGCGATGATCATCGGCAATCTCCCGGAAGGCTCGCCCGCCCGTGAGACCGAGGAGGGCCAGGTCCCCTTCGAGGTGGCCCAACTGCTCCTCGCCCTGGAGAACGACGAGCCGATCGAGGTCGTCAGCTCCGAGGACGTCCCCGTCATGCAGGGCGACAACCTGCTGATCGTCCGCCGCGTCAAGCTCTCCGAGAGCCGTATCGCCTGCGTCCAGTTCGACCGCAGCGACGGTGTCCTCGTGACCATCGCCAGCTGGGACCGGCCGATCACCGACGATCTGTACACCCTGCTCAAGCCCTTGCCCGCAGAGCTGTTCCAGCAGGGCTGAAACGTCCCTGCGCAAGGCCGCCCGGATTCGTCCGGGCGGCCTTTTCCGTTGTCCGGGCGGGTATCCGGCCATTCTCCGCGCCCGGGTGCGCGGCGGCCCAGGAGGAGGCTAGGGTAGAAAACGCAACGACTGTTCAAGTTGTAGCGACCGTTCAAGTTGATTGATCGTTGCCCGCGAAGGGCCGCCCCTACGTCTGCCCACGGAGGTCCGCGCATGGCCAACCCCTACGGCGTCCTGTTCCGGACACCCGGATCGAGGGCCTTCTCCGCCGCCGGGTTCGTCGCCCGTATGCCCCTGTCCATGGCGGGCATCGGCATCATCGCGATGGTGTCGCAGATGCGCGGTGACTACGGCCTCGCCGGAGCCGTCTCCGCCACCTTCACCCTGTCCATGGCCCTGTGCGGTCCGCGGATCTCCCGGGCGGTCGACCGGCGGGGCCAGAGCCGGGTGCTGCCGCCCGTCGCCGGACTGAGCGTGATCGCGCTCGGCGCGCTGCTGCTCTGCGCCCGGTACGAGGCCCCCGCCTGGACCCTGTTCGGCTGCGCGGCGGTGGCCGGCGCGATGCCCAACATGGCGGCGATGGTGCGTGCCCGCTGGACCCACGCCCTCAAGGGCTCCGACCGGCTGCACACCGCCTACTCGCTCGAATCGGTCGTCGACGAACTCACCTTCGTCGTGGGCCCCGCGCTCTCGGTGGCGCTGTGTACCGTGCTGTTCCCCGAGGCCGGGCCGCTGGTCGCCGGGATGCTGCTGATACTCGGCGTCCTCATGTTCGTCCCGCAGAAGCGCACCGAGCCCCCGGTGGTCCGGCCGGCCGACGGCCACCCGCGAAGCGGCTCGGCGATCCGCAGCGGAGCGCTCCGCCTGCTGGCCCTCACGCTCGCGGCCGGCGGCGCCATCGTCGGCACCGTCGACGTCGTGAGCGTCTCGTTCGCCGAACAGCAGGGCTCACCCGCCGGCGCGGGCATCGTCCTCTCGGTCTACGCGGCGGGATCCGCCCTCGCCGGGCTGGTCTTCGGGACGCTCAAGCTCACGACACCGCTGCCGCGGCTGCTCGTCATCGGCACCGCCGGGACGGCGCTCACGACCCTTCCCCTGCTGCTCGTCGGGGACATCGTCTCGCTGTCCGCCGCCGTCTTCCTCCCGGGTCTCTTCTTCGCGCCTACCATGATCGTGGTGATGGGGCTGGTGGAGAGGACGGTGCCGCCCGCCGCACTCACCGAGGGCATGACCTGGGCCATCACCGGACTCAGCGTGGGCGTCGCGTCCGGCGCCGCGGTGTCGGGAGCGATCGTCGACCGCTTCGGTCCCGTCGGCGGCTTCGGCGTCGCCGTCGCCGCGGGCGCGGCCGCCCTGCTGACGGCGTTGTGCGCCAGGCGTCCGCTGGAGCGGAGTCTCCAGGAGCGTACGGACCGCGACGCCGGGGAACCGGCCGCGGCTCCCGGCCGGTCCGCGCACTGACGGGCCCGCGCCATCGCACACCCGCCGTCCCATCCACCACGACGCCCGGAGGCACCGTGCACGCACCGCAGACCGACGGACGCCTGCTGAAAGGCGAGCGACGGAAGGAGGAACTCATCGAGGCCACCCTCCAGGTGGTCGCCCGGGAAGGAGTCGCGGGCGTGAGCCACCGGGCGGTCGCGCGCGAGGCGGGCCTGCCCGCCACCGCCGCGGCCTACCACTTCACGAGCATCGACGACCTGCTCACCGGCGCGCTGACCCGCTGCATGGAGCAGGACGCGGACCGCATGCACCGGCTGGCCGAGGAGACCGACGGCGGCCCCGAGGGCATCACCGCGCTCGCCGAGCTGCTGGCCAAGGTCGTCAACGGCCCCGGACGGCTGCTCGCGGAGTACGAGCTGTACCTGCTCGCGGCCCGCCGCCCGGAGCTCCGCGGCTCCACCCGGCACTGGCTGGAGGCCATCGCCGCGTACGGCCGCCGCTACACCGACGACCCGGTCCGGGTGCGGGCGCTCAAGGGCGTCATCGACGGCCTGCTGCTCCAGGGGCTGCTGACCGACACCCCGCCGACGGCGGCCGAGTTCGAGGCGGTGCTCCGGCACGTCCTGCTCTGAGCCCCCGCCCCGTCCGCATCCGTCACCGGTCGTGGCCCGCCGTCCGTTCCTCCGTGCGGCGGGCCACGACCCGGACAACTAAACCGGGCTGCCCGCGAGTTGGGCCATCATCCGGGTCACCTGCGCTGCCGAGGTGCCCAGGCCCGTGGGGCCGCTCAGATGCCAGGGGGTGTCATTGCCCTGCCGCAGGTCCTCCTCGCGGTAGCGGCGGCAGCCCCGGTGCCAGATCAGGATCCCCGCGATCCAGTGCTCGAGCTCCCGCACATAGCCCGCGAGGATCTCCCGAGCCTCGGCGTCGAGGCCGAAATCGTCGTACAGCACCGGGAGTTCGACCTCGGCGACATGCAGGAACTGTCGCAGCCGCGAGTTCATCAGGTCGTGCACGATCGCCACGCCCGTCGGGTAGTCCACGCCGAAGAAGTTCTGCACCACCAGGACGCCGTTGTGCACCTCGCCCTCGTACTCGATCTCCTTCTGGTACGAGAACAGATCGTTCATCAGGCACGCGTAGTCCGCCGCCGCGTTCTCCAGGGAACGCATCGGACCACTGCGGTAGACCTCGTCAGGAACCTTCCTGCCGTGCCCGAGCCGGCACAGGCTCATCGTCAGGTCCGATCCGAACGTCGCCCGCCGCATCTCGATGTAGTCCACCGGATCGGGGATACGGTTCTGCGCCTGGTTCGCCAGCTCCCACAGCCAGCTCTCGGTCATCGACTCGATCGCCGTCCGGAAGGTACGCCGCCCGCTCAGGTCCATCGGGGCGGCCGTCCTGCGCCACAGGTCGCCCAGACTCCGCTCCAGCGCGTTCACCGGCTCCGGCGTCCCCTCACCGTCCAGCGGCATGAACAGCGACAGCCGCTCGTTGGCCAGCCGCGCCCCCGCGAGGTCCCGGGCCCGCCCGTGCACGACCGGGAACCAGTCGTCGCCGTACGTACCCCAGGCCAGCCACCCCGAGGACAGGTCCAGTTCGTCCGGGGTCGCGTCCGGATCCAGCCCCGCCGCGCACAGCGGCAGGTCGATCGCGACGAGCCGCCGCTCGTCCCAGATATGGGAACCCGGCACTCCCGGCTGGGCCTCCAGGATGCCCATGCGCCGCGCCCAGTCGACGATCCGGACCCGGGCCCCCTCCAGATGCGGGCTCAGCGTCGTCCCGAACGGCAGGTCGAAATCCGGCAGCAGCGAGGGACCCACGTGCTGGTACGGCACATGGCTCTGGCTGCGGGCCCGCGCGGTCTCCGAGCGGAGCGTGAACCTGATGGAGGCGGCGGACATGCCGAAGCCGGCCACGCTTTCGCCCGCGCCGCCGCCGTTCATGTAGCGGCTGGAGCGCATGTGCCACTCGTGGCCGCCGGACTGCCAGTCCTGGAGCCCCTTGACGTACGCCAGCACGGCCGCGGCCCCCGCCGGGTCCAGTCCCCTCTCGGCGCAGAGCGGGCCGAGTTCGGTCAGCGCGGTGTTCTCGAACTGCTGGAGCCGTGAGGTCAGCAGGTCATTGACCGCCTCGGCGGCCTCCTGCGTGGAGCAGCCGAGGAACTTCTCCAGCACCAGCACGCCGTTGCTGTTCTCCCCCTCGTCCTCCACCTCACGTTGGTACGAGAAGAGGTCGTTGCGCAGGTGCACCCCGTCGGAGAACGCGTCCCGCAGCACCCGCAGCGGGCGGGCGTCGGCGACCGAAGCGGGCACCTCGGCGTTGGCCGCGTACTCCACCAGACCCGCCGACCAGGGCGCGCCGCCCACTTTGCGGCGCATCTCGATGTACTCGACGGGGTTCGCGATGCGGCCCTCGTGGATGTTGGCGAGCTCCCACAGGGACTCGTTGAGGAGGTTCTCCGTCGCCTCCGCGAACCGGGCCCGCCAGGCGTCCGACATCGAGGGGACCGTGCGCGCCCACAGATCGGCGAGCCCCGCCTCGACGGGGTTCTCCGGCTCCGGCGTCGGGGCGCCGCGCTCCATCGGCATGAAGGCGGGCAGACGGTCCAGATACCGCTTGCCGCCCTCCCGGTCGGGCGTGCGCTTGAAGAGTTCCAGGAAGTGGTCGTCGAAGAAGAAGACCCACACGTACCAGTCGGTGACCAGGGAGAGCGCCTCGGCCGAGCAGTCGGGGTGGGTGTAGGCGCACAGGAGGGCGTAGTCGTGCGCCTCCAGGTCCTTCTCCTCCCAGATGCCGGATCCCTCCAGCATCCCCATGGAGCGGGCCCATGCCCGGGTGTGCGTGCGTGCCGCCTCCACGTGAGGGTTGAGCCGCGCCGGATACGGAACATAGAAGTCCGGCAGAGAGAAGGGCTGTGCCATGTGCGTCAGGCCTTTCCAGAAGCCTCCACGCGGGGAATCGCGCGGACCGGTGGTGTCCGCGCAGCACTACCCTTCGGCCATACGGAGCACGCACGACGGCGAATAGTCACATAATCGCAGCGCTGATGCGTGCTCAGAAGGCGGTCGTTCGTCAGTCGGTCGTTCGGGAGTCTGTTGCTCAGTAGGCGGAGTCGACGTTGTCGATCGAGCCGTACCGGTCCGCGGCGTAGTTGGCGGCGGCGGTGATGTTGGCGACCGGGTCGGTGAGCTTCTTCGGGGTGCCCTTGACGTGGTAGGCGTCGAAGGTGGGCTGGATCACCTGGAGGAGACCCTTGGAGGGAATGCCGTTCCGCGCGTTGATGTCCCAGTCGTTGACGGCGTTCGGGTTGCCGCTGGACTCGCGCATGATGTTGCGGTGCAGCCCCTCGTAGGAGCCGGGGATGTTCTTCTTCTTCATGATGTCGAGCGACTCGCGGATCCAGCCGTCGAGGTTGTTCGCGAACTTCTTGGGCGTGACGGCCTTGCGCTCGGTGGAACGGTTGGCGGCCTGCTTCTCGGAGCGCGCCTCGGCGGCGTCCTTCTCCGCGGTCGCCTTGCGGGCTGCCGCGGCCTTCTCAGCGGCGGCTTCCTTGGCGGCGGTCTCCTGAGCGGCCTTCTTGGCCGCCGCGTCCTTCGCCGTGGGGATGCCTGCGGCGGCGACCGGCTCCACGGAGATGGAGGGCCGGGTCGCCGTGGTCTGCGCTTCGCTCGGACCGCCGGTGGCGGCTATGGCGCTGACGGAACCGGCCGCGACGAGCACGGCGGTGGCGATCTTGTGCGAGCGGGTGATGCGCAGGGTGGAGATGCGGGGCATGCGTGAGCTCTTCCTGTGGGGGACGGGCTTCGCGGCCTTCGCGCCGCGTCGGCGGGAACCGGGATGTCCGGGCCGCGTTCGCCGGAGGGCGATCGACGCGGGCTCGAACTCGGTGCTTGCCGGGATCCATGGTTAGCGCTCGTCGACATAGGAAGCAATGACCGCCTTTACTACTCTTTATCGTGAGATGCCAATTTATGAGCCATATGGGCGGTTCGTTACGCCGTCCTGGAGGGCTCGTGCCTACTACCGGAGGCCGTAGGTGACGTGGGTCTCGTGGCGGGCCTCACCCGCGACGGGCCCCGGCGCGGCACAGGGTCAACCTGCGGTCACGGGGAGATACCGCACGGAAGGGGTCGCGTCGCCGCCGTACGGAGCCTCGTGCGATGTCCGCCCGGGAGCGTCGGCGTCAGCTCGACCGGGCGCGACCGGGCGACGGCGGAAAGGCCCGGGAACGCACGACAGCGCGCTGCGGGACCGGTGTGTCGGCACCGGTCCCGCAGCGCGCTTCTTCTTCACAGTGGTCAGGTCACTGCGGTCCTCGGCGAGGCGGGCCGTATCCCCGCTTCGCCGTCCGCTTCCTCAGCGTGTGCCGACCGCGGCCCGCACCGCCCGCCGCGCCAGGGCGCAGTCGTCGTGCAGCCTGCGCAGCAGCAGCCGCTGCTCCTCGCCCGAGGAGAGCGAGCCGGGCCGGTCGGCCCCCGCCGCGGGCGCCTCGCGCATGGTGCGCTGAACCGCCGTCTCGTAGTTGCGGATCTCGCGGGTCAGCACCAGCATCAGGTTCACCAGGAACGCGTCCCGCGCGGCCGGCCCCCTGGCCTGGGCCAGCTGGCTGATCTGGCGTCGAGCCACCGGAGCATCGCCCAGCACCGCCCACAGCGTCGCCAGGTCGTACCCCGGGAGATACCAGCCGGCGTGCTCCCAGTCGACGAGCACCGGCCCGGTCGGCGACAGCAGGATGTTGGAGAGCAGCGCGTCCCCGTGGCAGAACTGCCCCATGCCCTGCTTGCCGCCCGCGTGGGCCAGACCGTGCAGCAGCTTCTGCAGATCGCCGAGGTCACGGTCGGTGAACAGACCGAGCTCGTGGTAGCGCGCGATCCGCGACGCGTAGTCGAGCGGTGCCTCGAACAGTCCGGGCGGCGGCCGCCAGGCGTTCACCCGGGCGATCGCCCCGAGCGCCGCCCGGATGTCGGCCCTCGGCGGCGCCTCCGCCGGGTGCCGGGTGAGGGCGGCGACCCGACCGGGCATCCGCTCGATCACCAGCGTGCAGTTCTCCGGATCCGCCGCGATCAGCCGGGGCACCCGAACCGGGGGGCGGTGCCGGACGAACGCGCGGTATGCCGCTATTTCGTGCCGGAACCGCTCGGTCCACGCCGGCGAGTGGTCCAGTAAACACTTCGCGACGGCGGTGGCCCGCCCGGTCGTTCCCACGATCAGGACCGAACGGCCGCTGCGACGCAGCACATGGACCGGATTGAACTCGGGGCAGATGCGCTGCACGGAGGCGATGGCCATCCTCACCTGCGCGCCCTGGGGCCCGGACAGGTCGATCCTTCCGCTGAGCGGTCCGGCGCCCGGCCCCGTGGCCCGTCGGGCCCGGCCCGGACCCTGCGCCGGTGCGCCGGCGTGAGGAGCGAGATAGGGCCCGCCACCCGCGCCCATCGGGCGGAGCGGACGGGGCGGGGCGGACACGGAGGACGATGCTGTGTACATGGGCGAGACAGATCCCTTCGTGCGCCGACAAGGTACGTGCGCCAACCCGGCCGACGGCCGTTCGGCACCCTGGGGAGTACCTAGGGCTGCCGGGCGGGGTGGCGCTTTCCTACCTGACACCGCAGCGCGGGTGGCAGACCATCTGGCGGACCCTGGCGAACCCTGGCGAATAGTCACAGCGCATCTGACAGGGGGTTAGTGTCAAGTCAGCCGAGAACCTGGGGGCTTGAAGTGACCGGAGAACCCAACACCCGCCTTTCTGACCTGTTCGGCCTGGCCGGCTGGTCCAAGGGCGAACTCGCGAGAATGGTGAACCGGCAGGCGGCGGCCATGGGCCACCCGCAGCTGGCCACCGACACCTCGCGGGTCAGGCGCTGGATCGACATGGGGGAGTCCCCCCGCGATCCCGTGCCCGAAGTGCTGGCGGCCCTGTTCACCGAGCGGCTCGGCCGTGTCGTGACCATCGAGGACCTCGGGTTCGGCCGACGCGGGCGTGTGGGGAAGCGGCGTGACTCCGGGACGGAACACCATCCCGATCAACTGCCGTGGGCGCCCGAACGGACGGCAGCGGTCCTCACCGAATTCACGGGAATGGACCTCATGCTCAACCGTCGCGGCTTGGTGGGTGCGGGCGCCGCGCTCGCCGCCGGCTCAACCATCGCCGGCCCCCTGTACGACTGGCTGCACAGCGACCCCGCTCCGGCGGCCGAAGCTCCACGCGCCAACGACCCCCTGCACGCCGACCCCGCCGGTTTCGACCGGTACGAGGCCGCCCCGGTCGGCTCCGAGGAGATCGAGGCCCTGGAGCACTCGGTCGAGGTGTTCCGCGCCTGGGACGCGTCCCGGGGCGGCGGACTCCAACGCAAGGCGGTCGTGGGCCAGCTCAACGAGGTGGGCGGCATGCTCGCCTACCGCCACCCCGACCATCTCCAGCGCCGCCTGTGGGGCGTCGCCGCCAACCTCGCCGTCCTGGCGGGCTGGATGTCCCACGACGTCGGCCTCGAACCCACCGCCCAGAAGTACTTCGTCATCGCCGCTCACGCGGCTCGCGAAGGCGGCGACCGGCCGCGCGCCGGAGAGGCGCTCTCCCGGGCGGCACGCCAGATGGTGCACCTCGGCCGCCCCGACGACGCACTCGACCTGATGAAGCTCGCCAAGTCCGGCTCCGGGGACGAGACCCTGCCCCGTACGCAGGCGATGCTGCGCACCATCGAGGCCTGGGCACAGGCGTCGATGGGCCGCGGGCAGGCCATGCGGCGCACCCTCGGGGAGGCCGAGGAGCTCTTCGTCTCGGACAAGAGCGATGTGCCGCCGCCCAGTTGGATGCAGATGTTCGACGAGGCCGATATGCACGGGATGCAGGCGCTCGCCTTCCGTACCCTGGCCGAGCACGACCGGGGAGCCGCGGTCGTCGCCCAGCGCCATGCCAAGCAGGCGCTGGAGCTTCGGGTCAACGGGCGCCAGAGGTCGAAGATCTTCGACTACATCTCGCTGGCCTCGGCCTGCTTCATCGCCAACGACCCCGAACAGGCCGACCGGTACGCCCGGCTCGCGCTGGTGTCGATGGGGGAGACCTCCTCGCACCGCACTTGGGACCGGCTCCGCGCAATGTACCGGCTCACCGGGCAGTTCGCCGGATACGCGCGGATCCAGGATCTGCGTGAGGAGATCGAGCTCTCGATGCCGTCGAGCCGGAAGAAGACCAAGGGCACGCAGATCTGAGCCGGCGGCGCCACTCCGCGCTCCTTCACGCCCTGATACGTCCGCGCTTCCTCATGCCCCGATGCGGGCGACCAGCACGCACGCGTCGTCCAGGCGCTCGGCCCCGCCGAACTCCTCGACGACGCTCCGTACGCACTCCTGTGCCGTACGGGCGTCCGCGAACCGGGGAGCGAGGGCGAGCAGCGCCTCCGGGCACGCACTCCGGTCGCCGCGCGGCGTCAGGCCGTCGGTGTGCAGTACGAGCACGTCACCGGGGTACAGCCGTACCTCGTCCTGTTCGAAGACGACGTTGGACGCGGCGCCGAGCAGCATGCCGTCCGGCGGGGGCAGGAGCCGTCCCGAACCGTGGCGGAAGAGCAGCGGTGCGGGGTGTCCGGCCTGCGCCCAGGACAGAACGGAGGTGTCGGGGTCGTAGCGGCAGCACAGGGCGCTGCCCAGCGCGGGTTGTAATGACGTTTCGAGCACCTGGTTGAGGTGCCCCATCAGCGCGCCCGGCTCGATGCCGGCGACGGCCATGCCGCGCAGCGCTCCCAGCATCATCGCCATCGCCGAGGTGGCGGGGACGCCGTGCCCGGTGAGGTCGCCGACGGTGAGGAGGGTGCGCCCGTCCGGCAGCTCCATGGCGTCGTACCAGTCGCCGCCGATGAGGTCGCTCGACTCGGAAGGGAGGTAGTGCGCGGCGACGTCCAGGGTTGCGGGGCCCCGCGTCGGGGGCCGCGGCGATCCGCGCCACGGGGGGAGGACGGCCTCCTGGAGCTCCACGGCCATGCGGTGCTCGGCGCGCTCGATGTGCTCCTCGTGCCGCACCGACGCGCTGCTTCTGCTCACGGCCTGTTCGTTGCGCCGCAGCTCGCTGACGTCCCGCAGGACCGCCCACATGGAGGCGGTGCAGCCTTCGGCGTCCAGGACCGGCTCGCCCGTCATGTGAAGGGTGCGTGTGCGGCCGTCGGGCCGCACGATGCGGAACTCGCCGTCCATCGGCCGGCCGTCGACGAGACAGCCCGTCACCATGGCGGTCAGCACCGGCTGGTCCTCGGGCAGCAGTACGGACGGCAGGTCGTCGAGGGAGAGGGGGGTGGACCCGGGCGGCCTGCCGAAGATCTCGTACAGCTCCTCGGACCAGCGGGACTCGTCGGTGAGGAGGTTCCACTCGGCGCTGCCCGCCCGGTTCAGCGGGGAACCGGCGCTCGGGCCGCCCGGGACCCCGGCGGCCCGGGGGGCGTCGGCGGAGCAGTGATCCGGCAGGCCCGCCCGGAGCTGGCCCAGGTGCTCGTCGAGGTCGTCCAGGTGCTGCACGGCAAGCTCGCACAGCGCACGCTGCCAGCGCAGCTGGGGGTCGTCCTCGTCGAACACGACGGCGTCCCGCCGTACCGCGTCCACGTCCCCGCGCAATCGACGCGTGCGGTGGATCAGAGCTCCGACGGCGTCGTGCGCGGGAAGCTGTGGTGCGGGGCGGTCCGCGGAGAGGGGGGACGGCATCTCGTACTCCGATACAGGCGCGGCCTAGCCGGTTCTGAGGGGTGGATCGCTACCGACTGTCGCACAGGCCGCGGCGGCCCGTAAGAGCTTTGGCAACACTCGATGGGTGCTTGCTTCTGGCATATGCCAGCGGCCCTCAGCGGTGGTGGCTATCCGAACAGGCTTGCGTATGAGGCGAGTTGACCGTGAGGGGAGATGTGGCCGAGGTGCGTGCCAGGGGCAACGGGAGAACGTGAAGCCGTGATTTGCTCGGATCCATGTGCGGCGATGTGCGGCCCTGCTGCCGGTGCGGAGCGGCGGGCCCCGGGTCCGGCGGGTGAGGTCCGGGCAGGAGCCGGGCGGTGCCGGACTGCTCCGGTGAATTCGCCGGTTCCTGCACCGGGGTGATGGTGCCCGCCTCCCCCCGCGGCAGTGATCGGCCGATCAATGAGGCATCTGAGCTGACCGACTGCCTATCTCGTCGGCATCTCCGGAGCTCACGGGCAGGCACTCGGCGAGCAGGTCGACGACGTCGCGCCAGGCTCGCCGCGCGTGCTGCGGGTGGAAGCCGACGCCGGGGGCCACGGGGTGGTCGACCGGCGGGTGGTGGAAGGCGTGCAAGGCGCCGCCGTAGACCGTGAGGCGCCAGTCGACGCCCGCGGCCTGCATCTCGGCGGTGAACGCGTTCCGTTGCGCGGGCGGCATGATGGGGTCCTCCGACCCGACCCCGGCCCACACCGGGCAGCGAATGCGCGCCGACTCGCCCGGTCGGCCCGTGGTGGTCGCGTTGACTGTCCCGATCGCGCGGAGGCCGACGCCGCCGCGCCCGAGTTCCAGCCCTATGGCACCCCCGGTGCCGTAGCCGACGGCGGCGATCCGGTCGGGGTCGGTCCGCGGTTCGGCGCACAACACGTCGAGCGCCGCATGGCCGATGTCCCGCATCCGGTCGGGATCGGCGAGCAGTGGCAGGCAACGGGCCAGCATCTCCTCGGGGTCGCGCAGATAGCGCCCGCCATGAAGGTCGAAGGCGAGCGCCACGTATCCCAGGTCGGCGAGAGCGTCGGCCCGGCGGCGCTCGACGTCGCTGAGCCCCGTGCCCTCCGGCCCGAGCAGCACCGCGGGTCGGCGGCCGACACCGGCCGGGAGTGCGAGGTGCCCGATCATCGTCAGACCGTCGGCCGGATACTCGACCGTACGCGTGGTAGCCGTCTCCATGAGACCGGACTGTAGTGATCGTCGGGCCCGGTCCGGTGGGCGTTCTGCCGCTGGCAGAACGGGGCGGGCAGCCCTCTGGGACACGGGGCGCGGCGGGTCGGGAATGCCGAGCGGGGCACCCGCGTTACTCCACCAGAACGAAAACGAATCCCATTCCCGGTATAGGAGTGGGGTCGGCAGAAGTATCGGGAGGCGCTCATGGCACGCAGCGAGACCAGGCCGGTCGTCACCCTCCGGTCCACCGTGGGAACGGGCCGGAGTTACGTGACGCGCAAGAACCGCCGAAACGACCCCGACCGGCTGGAGCTCCGCAAGTTCGACTCCGCCGCAGGTCGGCACGTTCTGTTCCGCGAGGTCCGCTGACCGTCCGGAAGAAGTCCGTCCCCTTGTACGTCGCCGCTGTGTGCGGTGAGGAAGGAACGCATCCATGAAGTCCCGCATCCACCCCGTGTCCCGTCCGGTGGTCTTCCGTGACCGCGCGGCCGACGTCGCCTTCCTGACCCGCTCCACCGCAGACTCCGTCGAGCGCGTGGCATGGGGGGACGGCAACACCTACCCCGTCATCGACGTGGAGACCTCGTCGGCGAGCCACCCGTTCTACACCGGCGGCCGCCAGGTGCTCGACACGGCGGGCCGCGTCGAACAGTTCCGGCGCCGCTACGGTACCGGCGAGACGTCCGCGAGCTGACCGGGCCGGTCCTGGCCAGGGGAGAAGCCCGGAAAGTCGTGCCGTGGATCACATCCGCAGGGGCGGGTTCCCGGGAACGGCCGAGGATGGTTTATCGTTCATCTATATGTGGGAGTGAGGGGGACCGCGTCCCCGGGCCTCACCCGTAGCCCATGGGGAACATGGCCCTGCCGAAGCCCCATGGAGCGCTCCGCCGAGAGGCGACCGCCCTGCACGCCCGCACTCAAGCCGCCCCGGCTGGATTCCCCCGATCCGGCCGGGGCTTCCCCTTGCCCGCACCGGCACCGTCTCCGCGCCGGAGCACCCGAGGCCATCACCACCGCGTACGGGTCACACGGTCTCGTCGAGGTCCTTCGCATAATGCTCGATCGCCCGCCGGTACTGCTGGACGGACGGGTCGTTACTGGTCGTGGCCGTCAGCTCCAGCAACAGCCGCATCGCCTCGTGGTGCTCGTCGGTGTTGTACAGGGCCATCGCCAGGAACGCCCGGAACGAGCCGTCGTCCGGGAACTCCTCGACGCCCCGGCGCAGCGTCTCCACCGCCTGCCCGTACCGCCCGAGGATCCGGTACGTACTGCCCAGTCCCAGGAGGGCCCCACTCCGATCCTCCGCGGCCAGCTCCGGATGGGCCAGAGCGCGCTCGTAATAGGGCACCGCCTCCGACTCCAGCCCCAGTACGTCGTGGATCCACGCCGTCCGGCAGGCCACTTCCGCGTCGTCGGGGTACTCGGCGGTCAGGGCGAGGAGCCGTTCGCGCGCCTCTTCGGGCCGGCCCTCCGTACGCAACCGGTCGGCCTCGTCCAGCAGGTCCCTCTTCTTACGTGCGCTCATGCGCACATCGTCTCAGGCGGGCGTGGACGGGCGCGTGAGATTTTCGCTCCACGGGGCCGTCCGGCGCTTGTTCCGGCCGGGCGGGGGCACCCGTCGGCCATGACAGCAGAGGCGAATCCCCGTACACGCCGGGGGACATGGGTACGTGTGCTGGTGCGCGGAGCTGCCCTGACGGTGGTGCTGCTGGGACTGGTGGCGTTCTCCGTCCTCCTGGCCAAGGTGACGCTCACGCCCTCACCGGCCTCCGCGGACCTCGTCACCTCCAATCTCCGCCCCGGGCACTCCCTGCGCCAGTACGCCGAGGAGTACACCTTCCTCGCCGCAGTCAAACAGGCGGGCGGAAACCTGCTGCTCGGCGTGCCGTTCGGGCTCCTGCTGCCGTTCTTCGGGCCACGCCGCCTGCGCATGATCCGGACGACGCTGCTGACCGCCGTCGCCATGGCCGTCGTCGAACTGATCCAGGGCGCACTGGTCGCGGGGCGCGCCTTCGACATCGACGACGTCATCCTCAACACGGCGGGCGCACTGCTGGGCTACTTCGTGCTGGGCCGCCGGATCAGCCACCGCTACTACACCTACACCGACGACCGGGGCTCTCCCGGCCCGTCGGCGGAGAAGCCCGAGGCCGAGCCGGTGCGCGCGCCGAGCCCCGCCGCGCGCACCAGGGCGGACCGCGCGAAGCCCGCTGCCGGAAAATCCGACCTTACGGGGACCGTCGCCGCCAAGGCGGGTCGTACGAAGACGGCGGCCACGAAGACGGCGGGCATTGAGCCCGGACAACGGGCCCGGCCGAAGCCGGCGGAGGCGACCCCGGCGAAGAGGCGGGGCTCCCACGCCGGAGGGACCGACGGCCCGGCGGGCGCCGGCCGCAGCGCCCCCGGGTCCGGCTCCGTCCGCTCCCTGCTCGACCGCCTCCGCGGCCGCTGAGCCCGGGCACCCGTTCGGGCCGGGCCGTTTGCGGGCGGCCCGGGGCGAACGCACGGTGGGGACACGTCCTGCGCGCGGATGCCGTACGGATCCCCTGCCGAGGAGAAGCGACATGGCCGAAGGCCAGTGGAGCCCGGGCCGCAAGGAGACGGACGCGGACGAGTTCCGGCCCGTCCTGGACATCGTCGAACCGGCCCGCCAGCGGCGGCTGACCGTCCTCCTGCGACTTCTGCTGCTCGTCCCGCACTTCATCGTGCTGTCCGTCCTGCGCATCGCGGCGTTCTTCACCGTCATCGTCGGCTGGTTCGCCGCCCTGGTGCTGGGACGGCTGCCCGATCCCGTCTTCCGCTTCCTGACCGGCGTCCTCGGATACGACATGCGCGTCTCGGCCAGCGACATGCTGCTCATCGACCGCTACCCGCCCTTCGCCCTGACCCCGCCGGCCGACTATCACGTGCGGATCGAGGTGCGGCCCACCCCGCTCAACCGGCTCGCGGTGCTGTTCCGTGTCTTCCTGATGATCCCGGCGGCGATCGTGCAGAGCCTCGCCGTGTACGGCTGGTGGGCGCTGGCCTTCGTCTGGTGGCTGATCACGCTGTGTCTCGGCCGGATGCCCCGGCCGCTGTTCGAGGCGACGGCGGCCGTCCTGCGCTACCGGATGCGGTTCTCCGCGTACGTCATGATGCTCACGCCCGCCTACCCCAAGGGGCTGTTCGGCGACGACGACCTCGCCGTGGCGCCGGAGCGGTCGCGCTCCGCCACCCGGCCGCTGGTCCTGAGCAGCGCCGCGAAATGGCTCGTGGTGCTGTTCCTGGTGCTGGGTCTGGCCGGTCACATCGCCTCGTCCGTGACCGCCTCGACGACCGACGACACCTACGACACGTGTCTCGTCGGCTCCTGAGGGTCGGCGGGCCCCGCCGCGTCGGCGTAACGGCGGGCCAATTGAGCGAAGGCGCCCCTGAGCGCTTCGGGCCCGACGACCTCGATGGCCACGTCGAACCGGCCGAGTTCGGCGGCGAGGCCGGCCCACGACCAGGCGCCCAGGACCACGCGGCAGCGGCCCGGGCCGTGTTCCTCGACGATCCCGTCGCGGAGGTGACCGGCCACCGCGGAGGCCGGCGCGTCGAGGATCACCTCGCCGCGGCAGGGCCACGCGCCGGGGGCGTCGGAGCCCTGGAACCGGGCGGCGACGAAGGCGGCCACATCGCCTCCGGGCACCTCGCGCGACGTGAACCTGGGACCCGTGGGAGTGCGAGGGGTGATCCGGTCCGCGCGAAAGGTCCGCCAGTCCTCGCGATCCAGGTCCCAGGCGACGAGATACCAGCGCCCGCCCCAGGTGACCAGATGGTGCGGCTCCACCCGCCGCACCGCGGGCGGGGCATCGGCGGCGGCCGGCGCATACGCGGGGGAGTGGTCGAAGCGCAGCACCTCGCGGGCGTGCACGGCAGTGCTCAACGCCACCAGCACCCGCGGATCGGCCTGCGGCCGCGGCGGGACTCCCGTGCGTTCGACGGCGGTGACCCGCAGGGCGTCGACGCGGTGGCGCAGCCGGGCGGGCATGACCTGCCGGACGGTGGTGAGCGCGCGGGCCGCGGCCTCCCCGATCCCGGCGCCGGTCGCCGCGGCCGTCCGCAGCGCGACGGCGAGCGCGACGGCCTGGTCGTCGTCGAACAGCAACGGCGGCAACCGTGCGCCCGCGTCCAGCCGGTATCCGCCGTCGGGGCCTTTGAACGCCGCGATGGGATAGCCCAGCTCCCGCAGCCGGTCGACGTCACGCCGCACCGTGCGCGGGCTGACCTCCAGCCGCTCGGCCAGCAACGCGCCCGGCCAGTCCCGACGCGCCTGGAGCAGGGAGAGCAGCGCCAGCAGTCGGGCTGAAGTCTTCGGCATGACGCCAGTATGGCCGGGGAAGAGGCCACACCCTGACCTCTTCCCTTGCGAGGGTTGACCCGTAGCGCACGCCAGGAACACCGGAAGGAACCGATCACCATGACCACCGCCACCACCTCTCCCGACCCCGAGCGCACCGAACTCCTCGCCGCCCTCGCCACCGCGCGGGCCGCCCTGATCCGCGCGGTCGAGGGCCTCGGCGACGAGCAGGCCGGTGAGCGCCCCACCGTCAGCGCGCTGTGTCTGGGCGGCCTCGTCAAACACGTCACGGCCATGGAGAAGAGCTGGCTGAACTTCGTGACCGAGGGCCCGTCGGCGATGTCCTTCGCGCTGCCCGAAGGAGTCACCTGGGACGACCTGGCGGCCGGCACCGCCGCTGAGTACCCGAAGTGGGCGATCGAGCGGGAGAAGGAGTTCCGGATGCTGCCCGGCGAGACGACGGCCGGGGTCATCGGTGCCTACGAGCAGGTCGCCGCCCGCAGCGAGAAGATCATCCTCGCGGTCCCCGACCTCTCGGCGGCGCACCCGCTCCCCGAGGCGCCCTGGAACGAACCCGGCGGCGAGTGGAGCGTACGGCGGGTGCTGACCCACGTCCTCACCGAGACCGCCCAGCACGCCGGGCACGCGGATATCCTGCGCGAGACGCTCGACGGGCGGCAGGCGACCTGACCACCGGCGCACCGCGCGGGGTCGCGCGGAGGCGGAGACCGACGTCGGACGATCGAGAAGGAGGGGCCACACGGTGACCGTCCTCGACAACCGGGCGCTCAACCGCGCCACGCTGGCCCGCCAGTTGCTGCTCGACCGGGCCGATCTGCCGGTCGTGGACGCCGTGGCCCACCTCTGCGGCCTCCAGGCGCAGGAACCGCAGGAGCCCTTCGTCGGGCTCTGGTCCCGGCTGACCGCCTTCGACCCGGCGGTTCTCTCGGACCTGCTGACCCGGCGGAGCGTGGTGCGCACCCATCTGATGCGGCGCACGATCCACCTCGTCACCGCCGACGACGTCCTCGCCTGGCGGGCCCGCCACGACGCCATGCTGCGCCAACGCGTGCTCGGGGTCTACCGCGACGAACTGAAAGGGGTCGACCTCGACGCACTCGCGGCCGACGCCCGGGAGCTCATGGCCGACGGGGAACCCCGTACAGCGGCCGAGATCGTGGCCGCGCTCGCCGGGCGCTGGCCCGGTCCGGGTCCTCGCCCCCTGGGCGAGATGGTGGTCGCCGCTCTTGTTCCGATGGCGCAGGCACCGCCCCGGGGGTTGTGGCGGGCGAAGGGCGGGGTGCGCAATGTCGCCCTCGCCTCCTGGCTGGGCCGACCGGTCGATCCGCCCGCCCCCGGCGGCGCCGACCCGGTCGGCCAGGTACTGGTCCGGCGCTATCTCGCCGCCCACGGTCCCGCCGCGGCGGCCGACCTGCGCGCCTGGTCGGGCCTGGCCGGGCTGCCCGGCGCGGTGGCCGCCGTACGCGACGAGCTGGTCCGCTTCCGCGACGAGCGGGGACGGGAGCTGCTCGACCTGCCCGACGCGCCGCGCCCCGACCCGGACACTCCCGCCCCGGTGCGGTTCCTGCCGGCCTTCGACAACGCGATCCTCGGCTACCAGGACCGCGGCCGGATCATCGACGACGCCCACCGCGGCCTCTCGGTCGCCGGCGAGCGTGTCGTGCTGGTCGACGGCCGCGTGGCGGCCACCTGGCGCGTCACCGACGGGGTGGTCGCGGTGGAACCCCTGCGGGCCCTCTCCCGTGCCGACCGTGACGCCGTGGCCGATCGGGGGAGGGAGCTGGCGTCGTTCCTGACCGAGGGCGAGAGCGACCGCGTACGGGTGGCCGCCGCGCCGCGCTGAGCGGACCCGGCCGCCGGGCTGACGCCCTCGTGTCTGCCCGGCCCTACCGGAACGGGCCCATTTTGTACGGTAGTTCTCTCCGGATTCGGTAGCAGCCGGACTGAAAGCACCGGTCGCGGGTCACACGCTGGACATGACGTCCAGCGACGTAACCACAGAGCCCGCGCCGCACGGCGACGAAAAGCGCGACGCCCGCCCTCCCCGGGCATGGCCGAAGGTGCTCGGCATCGCCGCGGCCGTGCTGGTGCTGCTGTTCGCGGGCAGCCGGTTGAGCCTGCTGCCGGGTCTCGACGACCTCTTCGGCGAGGAGACCCACGACCGGTCGGGCCCCGCCGTGCTCAAGTCGATCCAGGACATGAGCGCGTACGAGGCCGCCTCGGGCGACTTCCAGGTCGTCGTCGACCTGGAGAAGGACGCGAAGTTCGTCCCCGACGTCCTGCGCGGCACCCGCACCCTGTTCGTCGGTGCGGGGACGGTCGGCGCCTCCGTCGATCTGGGCGAGGTCACCGGGAGCGGCGTCGTGGTGAACGAGGACCGCACCACCGCCGAACTCCGGCTGCCGCACGCGGTGCTGGGCAGGCCGGCCCTCGATCCCGACCGTTCCTACGCGGTGTCCAAACAGCGCGGTCTCTTCGACCGGCTGGGCGACCTCCTCTCCGACAATCCCGGCAGTGAGCAGGCGGTCAACAAGCTCGCCGTCCACCACATCTCGGAAGCGGCGAAGGAGAGCGAACTGACCGCCCGCGCGGAGAAGAACACCGCCGACATGCTGAAGGGGCTGCTCGGTTCCCTCGGCTTCGAGCGTGTCACGGTCCGGTACGGCGACGACCAGGAGTGATCGCGTCACACGGGCGGCCGCGCGGGGTGCGCGCGCGCACCCGCGGCTCGGAGGGGCGGGCCCACCACCACGGATCGCTCTTGACGTGAACGCATCGATGGGTATGGTCTAGTCCAAGTGCAAGGCCTTTCCGGACACCTTCATCAGGCCTGTCCGG
The DNA here is from genome assembly GCF_044333295.1 of Streptomyces sp. NPDC021019. Lineage (NCBI taxonomy): Bacteria > Bacillati > Actinomycetota > Actinomycetes > Kitasatosporales > Streptomycetaceae > Streptomyces > Streptomyces sp. NPDC021019. Next base: position 108,801 of record NZ_JBIRQR010000005.1, on the reverse strand, counting down.
CAAGGGACTTGCAGCCCTTCGCGCCTCTTGGCCCCACACTCGCGAGGCCTCGCCGCCGAAGCCGGGCCCCCCACGGCCCGCCACCGCGCGGTGTGGTCTCCTGTGAAGGAGAAACATGCACGCGAAAAGGAAGACCGCACTCGCCGTCGGCGCCATGCTCGCCCCGGTTCTCGCCCTGAGCCTTCCGGCGAGCTCCGCCAGCGCCCACGGCTACATCTCCAACCCGCCGAGCAGGCAGGCGCAGTGTGCCGCCGGCACGGTCAGCTGCGGTGCGATCAAGTACGAACCGCAGAGCGTCGAGGGCCCCAAGGGGCTCACCAGCTGTAGCGGCGGAAACAGCGGCTTCGCCGAGCTGGACGACGACTCCAAGGGCTGGTCGGTCACTCCGGTGAACCGTTCCCAGCAGTTCGAGTGGAAAATTACCGCGCGCCACTCGACCAGCACCTGGCAGTACTTCGTGGGCGGCGAGAAGATCGCCGAATTCGACGACGGCGGCGCGCGGCCCGGTGCGACCGTGACCCACCGGGTCGATTTCGGCAACAAGACCGGCCAGCAGAAGGTGCTCGCCGTCTGGAACGTCGCGGACACCTCGAACGCCTTCTACGCCTGCATCGACGTCAACGTCAGGTAGGAGCGCCGTACCGGTCGGGCCCCACGTTCCTCCGTCCGCCCACGCCCCGGTCGCGCATCGTCGCGGCCGGGGCGCGGTGCTGTCCGCAGTGGCCGGAAAACGGCATGGCGCGGAAGCCTCGGGTAGTTGAGCGGTTACCCTACGTCAGCTGTTCTGGTTGATCGTCAGTGCTCGAGGGGACTCCTGAATGAACCGCATCCGTACCGTACTCGCCGCGCTCGGCATCACCGCCGGACTGATCTCCGCCCCGGCGGCGAGCGCCGCGCCGGGGCCCGCCCGACCCGCGCCCGCCGCCGAGCGTCACGAGCCCTGCACCGGAGAGTTCCGCGGCGACGCCCGCCTCGGTCCCAAGTGGCTGCCGAACAAGCGGCTCGCCCCGGTCGGCCCGCTCCTGAAGGGCTGGAAGCGCACCGGCGACCTCACGCCGAACGACTTCCTCAAGAAGTACTGGGAAGGGCCCGCGGACACCGGTAGCTGGAAGTACCCGCCCAACGACGGCTTCGCCGAGGTGAACGGCGAGATCGACAAGGAGCCCGTGAAGCTCCGCACCGGCCAGCGCCTGGACCGTTTCGGCTCGGAATACGGCGGCTACCTCGCCCCGGCGGGTGACGCCTACGCCGAGCGCGCCCTGCCCCCGCAGAACCTGAACACCCGTGACGCGGCCAGCCCTTGCGACTACCGGGTCTACAAGGTCGCCAAGCCCTTCTGGGTCTGGCAGGGCGGCATCGCCCCGTGGTTCGAGCAGCCCGGCGGTGGCCAGCAGATCAAGCTCGACGCCGTGTTCCTCGACCCGGGCGCGGGGCAGCGGCTCAATGTGAAGTGGCTGCTGGACAACGCCTACCTGACGCCCGCGGGCGCGTAACCCGCCATGGATCGCCGGGCCCTGCGGGCCGCACTCGTCGAGGCGCGGATCCCCGGGGGCTACTACCGGATCGAGGGCGTCCACGAGCCCGTTCCCACCCCGCCGGACTTCCTCTTCGTCCGGCGGAGCGGGGGCGGGGACTGGGAGACCGGGGCCTTCGAGCGCGGCACATACGAGGTCGTCGCCCGCCACCCGGACGAGGCCACCGCCTGCGCGCACCTGCTGAGCCTGCTCGTCTGAAGCAGGCCCCCGCAGCCGTTGTTTTGCCGGAACGGCAAACAACCTTGTCCGTGCGGTCCCACCCGCCGAATGATCGTGACCGGGCGGCCGGGCCCCCGGCCCGGCCGCCCGCCGAAGCGACACGACCGCCCCACCCGCACGGGGCGCCCGAGGAGGAGCCATGCCGGAGCCCACCCCCGTACCCACGCCGTCCGCGCGTTCCGCGGACCGTGCCGCCCGCCCCTCCGCCTTCCTGCCCGGCGCGACCCACCGGACGGTCGCCGTCCCCGGCGGCCGGGTCCACTGCGTCGAACAGGGCACGGGCCCTCTCGTGCTCCTCGTCCACGGCTTCCCCGAGTCCTGGTACTCCTGGCGCCACCAGCTCCCCGCCCTGGCCGCAGCGGGGCACCGGGCCGTCGCCATCGACGTGCGCGGCTACGGGCGTTCCTCCGCACCCACCGCCACGGACGCCTACCGCATGCTCGCCCACGTCGCCGACAACACCGCCGTCGTCCACGCCCTCGGCGAGGAGACCGCCACGGTCGTCGGCCACGACTGGGGCTCGCCCATCGCCGCGAACAGCGCCCTGCTCCGCCCGGACGTCTTCACGGCGGTCGGGCTGCTGAGCGTCCCGTACGCACCCAGGGGCGGCCCCCGCCCCACCGACGGCTTCGAGGGCATCGGAGGCGAGGAGGAGTTCTACGTCAGCTACTTCCAGACCCCCGGCCGGGCCGAGGCGGAGATCGAACCGGACGTACGCGGCTGGCTCGCCGGCTTCTACGCGGGCCTCTCCGGGGACACTGCCGCCCCCGCGGACCACCCCGGCCTCTTCTTCGTACCTCCGGGCGCGCGCATGGCCGACCGCTTCCCCGTCGGCCCGCTCCCCGGCTGGCTCGACGAACGGGACCTCGACGTCTACGCCGAGGAGTTCGAACGCACCGGTCTGACCGGCGCCCTCAACCGCTACCGCAACGTCGACCGGGACTGGGAGGACCTCGCCGCCTGGGACGGAACACCCGTCACCCAGCCCTCGATCTTCATCGGCGGCGCCCTGGACGCCTCCACCGCCTGGATGTCCGACGCCATCGACGCCTACCCGCGGACCCTCCCCGGCCTGTCCGCCGCCCACATCCTCGAAGGCTGCGGCCACTGGATCCAGCAGGAACGCCCCGACGAGGTGAACCGCCTGCTGACCGACTGGCTGCACGGCCTGCGCTGAGCGACACCGGATCGCGGTGCCCCCGGGGCGGCAGGCCGTGCCGCCCCGGGGGCACCGCGGTCGCCCGATGTACTGCCTCCGGACGGCTAAGGCGATCTCGCCCGTCCCGTCCCGCTCGTGGGCGGGCATCCCGTACGCCGACACCTCGCGCAATCCAGCCGGCTCCCCGCCGCACAGCGCGCGGCGACACACCGCCGACCCGGCGGTGTGTCGCACCCGGGAGTTGCGGGCCTCTCCGGCGAAGGTGGACGCATGAACACCGCAGGCATGCTGGCCGAAGCGTTCGACCGGGTCGGGGAAGCGGTCCACGCGGCGGTCGAAGGACTCACGCCCGACGACCTCAACGCCCGCGTCGACGCGGGGGCCAACTCCATCTCCTGGCTGGTCTGGCATCTCACCCGCGTCCAGGACGACCACATCGCCGACGCGGCCGGTACCGGACAGCTCTGGCTCACCGATGGCTGGGCGGACACCTTCGGGCTGCCGTTCGACGAGGCGGCGACCGGCTACGGGCACAGCACCGACGAGGTCGCCGCCGTCCGCGTGGACTCCGCCGATCCCCTTCTCGGCTACTTCGACGCCGTGCACGAGCGGACCCTGGACTTCGTCGCGGGACTGGAGGGCCACGCCCTCGACCGGATCGTCGACGAGGGCTGGTCGCCCCCGGTGACGCTCGGTGTCCGGCTGATCAGCGTCGTCGCCGAGGATCTCCAGCACGCGGGCCAGGCCGCCTTCGTCCGAGGGATGCTGGAACGCGCCTGAGGACCGGTGACCGGAGCACCGCCGGTGGGACCGCGCACACCCGTGCGCGGTCCCACCGGCGGTGCCATACTCGGAAGAAGTCGGCTGGACCGGCTTGCCGTCGTCCGAAAGGTGACCGTCATGAGCTGGGCATCTTGGACGACCAGCGGTGTCTTCGCGGGAACGGGCGGGGTGCGCACCGAAGAGGCGGGCATCCTGAGCGGCGACCTCACGGTGCATACGACCTGGTCCGACGGACAGGCGTCGGTGGCCGTGCAGTACAGCGGGTCGTCGGACTGGTTCACCCTCACCGGCAGCCCCGTGCCGTGCCCCTCCGAGGAGGAGAGCCGCACCTTTCACCAGAGCGTGGTCGAAGCCGTCCGTGCCGGCGAGGGCGCGACCGTCCCTCCGGTCGGCGCGGGACCCGTCTGACGTCGCTCACCGCTCACCGCGCCCCATAGAGTGGATCACCGGATCCGTTCCCCCAGGGGCGGGCGCGCGGTACACGGGCGAGGAGCGGTGCACATGGGGCGGGCGGGCACACGGCGGTCGAGGACACGGAAGAACCGGCCGTTCTGGGTGGAGCTGCCACTCCTCATCGGCGTCGCCCTGGTGCTGGCGCTGCTCATCAAGACGTTCCTGGTGCAGGCCTTCTCCATTCCCTCGGACTCCATGCAGAACACCCTCCAGCGGGGCGACCGGGTCCTCGTGGACAAGCTGACACCCTGGTTCGGATCGGAGCCGGAGCGCGGTGAGGTGATCGTCTTCCACGACCCGTCGAACTGGCTCGCCAACGTGCCCGTGGACCCGCCCAACACCGTGCAGAAGGTCCTGAGCTTCGTCGGCGTGATGCCCTCCGCCGAGGAGAAGGACCTCATCAAGCGCGTCATCGGCGTCGGAGGCGACACCGTGGAGTGCGAGGGCGCCGGACCGGTGAAGGTCAACGGCACCGCCCTGGACGAGCCGTACGTCTTCCCCGGCAACACCCCCTGCAGCGACGACGAGGACGGCGGCCGGTTCAAGGTCACCGTGCCCGAAGGCAAGGTCTGGGTGATGGGGGACCACCGCCAGGCCTCCGCGGACTCCCGCTACCACCAGGACGACCCGAACCAGGGGATGGTCCCGGTCGAGGAGGTCGTCGGCAGGGCTGTCGTCGTCGCCTGGCCGGTCGGCCGCTGGAGCACCCTGCCGGTGCCGGGAACCTTCGACGACGTGCCCGACAGCCCTTAGCGCTGCGGGAAGTTCCGTACGTAGCGGCGCTGCCAGGGTGTCTCCACCGCCCGCGGGTGATAGCCGTCGCGCACGAACGCCACCGCTTCGTCGGAGGGGACCCCGTCCAGGACGGCCAGGCAGGCCAGCGCCGTGCCGGTGCGGCCCATTCCGCCGCCGCACGCCACCTCGACCCGCATTCCGGCGGACCGGTCCCACGCCTCGTGGAGGAGTTCCCGTGCCGCCGCCCGGTCCGCCGGGAGCCGGAAGTCCGGCCACCGCAGCCACCGGGATTCCCAGGCGACCGGGGGCGGGGTACGCCCGAGGAGGTACACGGCGAAGTCCGGTTCGGGGCCTGCCGGCAAGGGCTTGCGCAGACCCCGGCCGCGCACGAGCCGTCCGGAGGGGAGGGCCAGGACGGCCGGGTCGGCGGCGTTCCACGTGTCGATCACGTGTCCCAATCTAACGACCCGGCAGTCGCCGGCAGGACATCGACCGGGGCGCGGCCCTCACAGACGATGGTCACCCTGACCGGCTGACCGGCTGACCGGCTGACCGGCTGACCGGCTGACCGGCTGACGGGCGGCGGCCAGGACGAGCAGGAACGCCGGACGGGCGTGGAGCCCGCTGCGGGAGGCTATGGCGACGGTCTGCCGGTGCATGGAGCACTCGTGGGCAGGCATGTTCGGGAGGGGCACGTGTGCGGAGTTCAGGCGGCGACGGTGACCCGGGAGCCGTCGGGGCCCGCGGACCCCGTGTCCCCGGCAGCCTCCGGTGCCGCCCTGCGCGCGCCCTTGAGCAGAACGACGAGCGCGGTCGCCACCAGCGTCCCGGCGGCGATGGCGAGCAGGTAGAGGAACGGCCCGCCGATCAGCGGGACGACGAAGACGCCGCCGTGCGGAGCGCGCAGGGTCGCGCCGAAGGCCATCGACAGGGCGCCGGTGACCGCGCCGCCCGCCATCACCGACGGGATGACCCGCAGCGGGTCGGCGGCGGCGAACGGGATCGCGCCCTCGGTGATGAACGAGGCGCCCAGCACCCAGGCCGCCCGGCCGTTCTCCCGCTCGGTCCTCGTGAACAGCCTCCTGCGTACGGTGGTGGCCAGCGCCATCGCCAGCGGCGGCACCATCCCGGCCGCCATGACCGCGGCCATCACCTTGAGGCTGCCCGGCGTCGGGTCGGCGAGACCGCCGACCGCGAAGGCGTACGCCACCTTGTTCAGCGGGCCGCCCATGTCGAAGCACATCATCAGCCCGAGGACGACGCCGAGGATCACCGCGTTGGAGCCCGACAGACCGTTCAGCCAGTCCGTGAGCGCGTTCTGCAGTGAGGCGATGGGCTTGCCGACCACGATGAACATCAGGAACCCCACGGCCGCCGACGCGACCAGGGGGATCACCAGAACCGGCATGATGCCGCGCAGGGTCGCGTGGACGGGGACCCGCTGGATGGCCATCACCACCGCACCGGCCAGCAGACCGGCGACCAGACCTCCGAGGAATCCGGCGTTCACCGTGAGCGCGATGGCCCCGCCGACGAACCCGGGCACCAGCGCCGGCCGGTCCGCCATCCCGTACGCGATGTACCCGGCCAGCACCGGCACCAGGAACCCGAAGGCGGCCGAGCCGATCTGGTTGAGCAGGGCGGCCCAGCTGTCCGCCTCACCCCAGACGAAGTGGTCGGCGACCGACTTGGCGCTCGCTATCTCGTAGCCGCCGATGGCGAACGACAGGGCGATCAGCAGACCGCCCGCCGCGACGAACGGCACCATGTAGCTCACGCCGGACATCAGATACGTACGGAGCCGGACGCCGAAGTGCGCGTGATCCGCGGCGGATCCGTTCCCGTCCCCGGTGTCCGCGCCTCCGCCGTCCTCGGACACGGCGGCGATCTCCCCGCGTTCCGCCTTGCGGCGGGCCTCGGCGATCAGCTCGGCGGGCCGGTTGACGCCCGCCTTGACCCCGACGTCGACCAGCGGCTTGCCGCGGAAGCGGGACTTCTCCCGGACCTCCACGTCGTGCGCCCAGATCACGGCGTCCGCCGCCGCGACGACGGAGGGGTCCAGCTTCTTGAAGCCGGCCGAACCCTGGGTCTCCACGGTCACCTCGACCCCCTCGGCGCGACCCGCCGCGGCCAGGGACTCGGCCGCCAAGTAGGTGTGGGCGATGCCGGTGGGGCAGGAGGTGACGGCGACGATCCGGAAGGGGGCGTACGCGGCTGCTGCGGCTTCCGTCTCCGTCTCCCTCTTCGTCTCCGTCTCTGCCCTCGCCTGTTCCTGCTCCTGGCACTCCTCCGGCGGCTCCTCGCCCCGGATCAGCGCGGCCACCGCCCGCGGATCCGTTCCGGCGCGCAGGGCGGCGGTGAACTCCGCGTCCGTCAGCCTGCGGGCCAGGCCCGACAGGATGGTGAGATGCGCGTCGTCGGCCCCGGCCGGGGCCGCGATGAGGAAGATCAGATCGGAAGGACCGTCGGCTGCCCCGAAGTCGATGCCCGCCCCGCTGCGCCCGAAGGCCAGCGTCGGGGCGCTCACATGTTCGCTGCGGCAGTGGGGGATGCCGATGCCGCCGTCGAGGCCGGTCGGCATCTGCGCCTCGCGGGCGGCGACGTCGGCCAGGAAGCCTTCGAGGTCGGTGACGCGGTGCGCGGCCACCATCCGCTCGGCGAGCGACCTCGCAGCTGCGTCCTTCGTCGGGGCGGACAGATCGAGATCGACCAGTTCCGCGGTGATCAGCTCACTCATCGCGGTGCTCCTTGCTCGGGGACCGCCGTGCGGCGGCTCGGTGGGACGGGGCGGCGGGCCCGTACGCACGGGGTCCGTACGGGAGTTGCGGGAACTGCGACGGCGATGGCGGTACGGGGGGCGGTGATGGCGGCACGAGGGTCATGGGGCGGGCTCCGTCAGCGCGCGGTCCAGCGGCACGTCGGAGGTCGTCACGACCGACGGCAGATCCAGGTCGGCCGGGGTGGGCATGAGGCTTCCGGCCAACTGCACGGCCGCGGCACCGTGGGCGACGGCCGAAGTGAGAGCTTCCGGGCCCTGCCCGCCCGCTGTCAGGAAGCCGGCCAGGGAGGCGTCCCCGGCGCCGACATTGCTCCGGACTGCGGCGACCGGCGCGTTGGCGAAGTACGCGCCCGACGCCTCGACCAGCAACTGCCCGTCGGCGCCCAGACTCGCCAGCACCGACCTGGCCCCGCGCTCCCGCAGCTCCTCGGCAGCCTTCAACGCGTCACCCACCGTGGCGAGCGGCCGGCCGACGGCCTCGGCGAGCTCCTGGGCATTGGGCTTGATCACGTCAGGACCCCGGTCCAGGGCTGCGGTCAGCGCCGCTCCGGAGGTGTCCAGCGCGATGCGCGCGCCGGCCCGGTGGCTTCGCTCCACCAGTTCCGCGTACCACTGCGGCGGCAGTCCGCGCGGCAGGCTTCCGCAACAGGCGACCCAGTCTGCGGCGGCCGAGTGGGCCCGTACCGCGTCCAGGACGTCCTCCGCCTCGGCCGGACTCAGCTCGGGGCCCTGCGCGTTGACCTTGGTCAGGGTGCCGTCGGGTTCGACGAGCGTGACGTTGATCCGGGTGTTCCCGGCGATCGGCACGCCGACCGCCTCGATGCCCAGGTCGCCGAGCAGCCGGGTGAGCAGGGCGCCCTCCGGGCCGCCCATCGGGGCGACGGCGAGGGTGCGCTGTCCGGCCGCCGCGACCGCGCGGGAGACGTTGACTCCTTTGCCGCCAGGATCGACACGGTCGGCCGTGGCACGCAGCACGCTGCCGCGGGTCAGCCCGGGCAGCTCGTAGGTGCGGTCCAGGCTGGGGTTGGGGGTGACGGTGAGGATCATGCGCGTACTACTTCCGTGCCCCGGCTCTCGATGGAGCGGGCGTCGTCGGGGCTGAGGCCCGTGTCGGTGATGAGCAAATCCACGGCGGTGAGATCGCCGAAGCGGGCGAAGTGCTCCTGCCCGAACTTGCCGGAGTCGGCGAGGAGGACGACCCGGCGGGCCGCCTTGATCACGGCGCGCTTCACCGCGGCCTCGGCGAGGTCGGGCGTGGTCAGGCCGCCTTCGGGGGAGAAGCCGTTGGTGGCGAGGAAGACCACGTCGGCGTTGATCTCGGCGTACGAACCCAGCGCCCAGGCGTCGACCGCCGCGCGGGTGCGGTGCCTGACCCGGCCGCCCACCAGATGCAGCGCGATGCCGGGGTGATCGGCGAGACGGGCGGCCACCGGCAGGGCATGCGTCACCACGGTCAGCGTCGCGTCGACCGGTACGGCGGCGGCGAGCCGTGCGGTCGTCGTCCCGGCGTCCACGATCAGATTGCCGTCGGCGGGCAGTTCGGCGAGGGCGGCCTGGGCGATGCGGTCCTTCTCGTCGGCGGCGACGCCGTCGCGTTCGGCGAGGTCGGGCTCGAAGCCGAGCCGCCCGGCGGGGATCGCGCCACCGTGCACCCGGCGGAGCAGCCCAGCCCGGTCCAGGGTCTTGAGGTCACGCCGGACGGTCTCGGCCGTCACCTGGAACTCCTCGGCCAGGGACAGCACGTCGACCCGCCCGCACTCCTGGGCGAGGCGGAGGATCTCCTGCTGACGCTCCGGTGCGTACATGTGGTTTCGTTTCCGTTCCGTGCCCGATCCTGTGGTTTCGCGCTCAGGTTACGTCCGAGGTGTGGCAATGTAAACACAATCGGGCGACGGGTGGGCATGAACGGAAGGGTGAGCTCGCGCGTGGACGTGCGCCCACCCCAGGGCGGGGCGCACCGCGCACGGTGCGCCCCGCCCTGGGGGTTCGGTCACGGCGTTCGGGGTGGGTCCTCGCTCAGAGGGCGGGCCAGCAGGGGAGTGCCGGGGACCTGGTGGCCGCCGCTGGCGAGCATGCGGACTTCTCCCCGGTCGCTGATCTCGGCGCGCACGATCCCCGTCTCGTCCTCGTACACCGGGAATCCGCCGGCTCCCAGTCGGTCGGTGAGCCGCACGCGGACCACGTCGTCCGCGGCTCCGGACAGCTCGAAGATGAGCTCGTAACACTCGGTGTGCACCATGTGATCCATGACGGCCTCCGGGCCGGGCGCGGAGAATACGGCCCTGCCGCCATTGTTTCGCACCCCGGCGTCCACCGCCCGGGGAGCGACGGCCAACGGGCGGACGCGCCCGGTCGATCGGGTGACTCCCCGGTAGGACAACATGACCGATGGCCCGAAGGGCTAGACATGCGTGCATGAGACTTGAGCCTCGACGAATGAACAGTGCCTCCTCCCGTTCCCGCACCCTCAAGACGGTCGGCGCCCTCGGCATGGCCGCCGCCACGGCCGTTCTGATGACCGGATGCGGTCAGAGCTCGGACAGCGCGACGAGCGCGGCCACGTCCGAAGCCGCGAAGGTCGTCCCGCAGAAGCAGACGACGTCGCCCTCGGCCAGTGCCCAGCTGACCCAGGACCAGCAGGAGCGGAAGAAGGTGCTCGACGCCACGAAGGTCACCTTCGACGACGCCGCCACCACCGCCGCCGGCGAGGTGGCCGGGGGCAAGCTGGTCGATCTGGACCTGGAGGGTGTGGACGACGACGACAAGGACCAGAGCCCCAGCCCGACGGGATCCGGCAGCCCCACGGGTTCGGCCAGCCCGACCGGTTCGGCCAGCCCGACCGGCACCGCGAGCCCGAGCGGAACCGGCACCTCCAGCCCGAGCGCGAGCCCGGGCTCCGAAGGCCCGGTCTGGGTCGCGGAGGTCGCGGAGAAGGACGGCACCGTCCACACCGTCCGGATCAACGCGGTCGACGGCAAGGTGATCGAGGCTCGGGTCGACGCGGATCAGGACGCGGACGACAAGAAGCAGACGGCCGCCCGGCTCGCCCAGGCCACCCAGACCCCGCAGCAGGCCGCCAAGGTCGCCACCGAGAAGAAGAAGGGGACGGTCACCTCCGTCGGCCTCGACGACAGCGACGGCAACAGCGTCGTGTGGCAGGTCGACGTGGTCGGCTCGGACTGGAAGAAGACGACCTTCGACGTGGACGCCAAGAACGACACCATCGTCCGCGAGGAGACCGACAACGACTGACCGCCGCCCCACCTGACCCGCGAAGGGGTGCGCCGGACGCCCGGCGTACCCCTTCCGTCCTCCAACCGCGGGACAACCCAGCAAGCACCACCTGATCTGTGACGGACGCGGCACCCCGCTCAAGGTCGTCATGACTGCCGCGAACGTCAACGACGTCACCCGGACGCTCGCCCTGGTCGACGGGATCCCGCCCGTCGCGGGCCGCCCGGCCGGCCCCGCCGTCGGCCCGACACGCTGCTCGGTGACAAGGGCTACGACTCCAACCCGAACCGGGACGCGCTACGCAAGCGACGAATCCTGCCTCGTCTCGCGCAAGGGCTGCCCGAACCTCAAAGGGATGCGCAAGCTCCGCTACGTCGTCGAGCAGATCTGCGCCCTGCTCCACCACTTCAAGCGTCTCGCCGTCCGCTGGGAACGCCACACCGAACTCCACGACGCCTTCGTCTCCCTCGCCTTCAGCCCGATCTGCTGGAGACGCCTCAAGACGACCCGCACATGATCGTGTTACGAGCTCTTAACCGTGCAGGTCAGGAGCTTGCCCTGTCCGAGGGCCGGAGTCGTGGCGGTAGGACTCACCTGCTTGGATTCCGGCATGACGGATTGGGCGCAACTCAGCCATGCCCACGGCTCGGCGCACGACATACCGGTGCTGCTGGACCAGATCGCTTCGGACCCGAGCCCCGAGCGTTGGAACGATCTGTGGACGGCGCTCTGCCATCAGGGCAGTGTCTACTCGGCCAGCTTCGCGGCCTTGCCATGGCTGGCCGACGTAGCCGGCCGCGATGACCGGGAGCAGGCGGTCAGCGCCTTGAATCTGGCGGGTGCGATCGTGGCGGGCTCTGACCAGCCGCACGGGGCCGGCGACGTCCGCGCCCAGCACGCTGCGGAGGTCGAGACCTTGCTGGTAGTGGTGAACGAACACCTCCGGACATCGTCCGATCGGAACGAGTACGCCTATCTCCTGGAATCCATGCTGAGCTTCGAGGGCGTCGTGAGCTGGGGCGAAGAACTCGCCTGGGGCCTCGTCATCGAGGAGTACGAGGTCTCCTGTCCTGGCTGCCAAGCCAACCTGTTCGTCGTTGTCGGCGAGCGCGGATTCTTCTCCACGAGCGGTGACTACGCGCTGTCGGAGGATGACGTCGAGACGACGCCCCTGCGTCCCGCCAGTCCTGCGGCCATGGATGGCATCGGCCGCCGGCTCCACGACATCGCCCTCGCCGACGGGCACCAAGACGTCGCCTGCGCGATGACCTACGTCTTCGGCGAGGCGACGTGCCCGGACTGCGAAACCGGCTTCTCCGTAGCGGATCAGTGCCGATGGGTCCGCCACACACTGAACAGGTCCAGAAGAACAGAGGTGCCTTCGCCGAACCGGGCTCTGGTGCCTCCGGTCGATGGGTTCTGACGGGAGAGAGCCGTCGCCGGGAGCTCACCGCATCTCCGTGTTCAATAGGCGGCCTGTCGGCAGGCGTGCGGGCACCACCGTCGGGCTGCTGAGGCCGGCTGCACGGGGGTGCGGCAGAAGCCGCATGTCGGGCCCGCAGGTAGGCGGGCTGGAGGTGGTCGGCCTGGGCGAGGCGGACCATGAAAGTCTCGATGCTTTCGCGGTCCAGCGGCCGGATCTGGCGCGGGAGGTGGGAAACGGCGTCAGGGGCGCTGGAAGACGCCGCGGTGCCATCGACAGCGGCTCTGCTGGCCGCGACCCGGAAGCGGGATGAGAAGTTCCCCCGGCCCGGGGGCGACAGCGAGGTCGGCCCCGACGCCGAGTAGGCCTCTCCCCGGGCCCACGCGCAGCGCGAAGCCCCCGACCGCAGCATGGTCGGGGGCTTCGCACGCGGTACAGCGCCAGCACGGTGGCGCCGCGCACCTGTCCTCAACAGGGCTGGGCGGCCCCCTCATCGTTGGTGAAGACGGCGAGGATGAAGCTCCACAGCTCTTTGGCACGGGTTCCGACGTCACGCAGGCTTCCGTAGGCGGCTTGGGCGTCCCGCCCGGCCTTGGTCGCGCCACGCAGCACTTTGGAGACCTTGTCGCCGGCCTGGCCCAGGCTCTCGAGAAAGTCCAGGCATGAGGACACCAGGGTGGGGTTGGGGTTCTTGCGATGTGCCACGAACAGTCTCCTAGTGCGGGATGCGGTGTGCTGCCCCACTGTGGCACTGAGCACTGGCACGTGGGGCGGAAACGCGACACCCTCACCCGAACCGGGCAGGGGGCGGACGGGTCGTCAGGCCGGGGCGATGACCTTCACCAGGTCGGTCCGCCACAGGATGACCTGGAACGTGCTGTCCCCGTACCAGCCTGTCCCGCCTCACGCGACGGCAAGCCGTGGGTCTTCCTTCATCCACCGGTCCAGTTCTTCACGGTGCCCTGGGCGAATCTCGTACGGAGCGTGGTGCGACCCCGTAGGGCCAGGCGACGCCGCCTTTGTCGTCGGTGCCGAAAATGGGCTTGGCTCGGGTCTCGCTGACAGCCACTGGTGCCCCCTGCTGGTGTGTGTGGGCCGAGCGTACGGGCACCCCCTGACAATCCGGGACGGCCTACAGCGTTGGTACGTACAAGCCGGCGGCGGCCCCGATGTGTGGTTCGGGTGGCGCGGGTGTCGCAGGAGTGGGGAGCCAGCTCGAACACGCCACCGATTTTGTGGGCGATGACGGTCCAGCGGATCCGAACCTCACCAGGGTCGTAGCCGTCGGGATGCTGTTCGTGCTGACCGTCCGCGTACTCGCCGACCCACATGGCCCATGGCCTCAGGGCGGTGATCTTCGGCGAGGTGGCCTGGTACATACGTCATAGTCCCTGGCCGGCGTACGGACGGTGGCTTCGGGCGGTCGGCTGGCAGAGGGCCACATCGCGCGGAGGACCAGGACGCGTTCGTACTTGGGCTCGCCCGCGGGCCGGTCTGTCCAGGCAGGGAAGTGAGTGGTCACGATCGCGTTGTCGCCGGAGTCGACGTGACGTGCTTCTGGGTCCAGTCGGCGGCCTGCTGGAAGACGTCGGGCTTCGCCGAAGCCTTCGAACGAGATGGTGGACAGCCTCGCGCTGAAGCTCATGATCACCGGTCACCGAACAAGACACGCCCCCTCTCCGACACAGTCTCCGCGAAAGTGAATTCATGGGCTGCACGGACTACGAGGCGGACGTCGACTCCAGCGGCGATTTCCGCAGCAGGGACGGCCTCAGCACCCGGGACGCGGGGAATCTCGGTGCCACCGAGATAGCGCTCGCGTGCACGTGGAGCCATCCGTACGAAGGCAAGAAGAACGACCTGCGGGAAGCTGACGTCCGGTACAACACGTCGGACTACGATTCCCGGAGGTGCAGCGGGTGGAGGACGCCTCGTGGCAGGCGGAAGCGCGGCGCGCTCGTCCGGTTCCCGCCGGCCCGCACGCGGCTGGATTTCGACCAGGCGATGGTGGCCATCGCGGCGGACGGGACGTTCACCGCGCGCATACTCACTCGTCCCGCAGCAACCGTGCGCGCCTGAGCAAGCACCGTATCTGTGAAGCCGTCCCGGAGAAGAAGGAGCGGGCCGCCAACCGGAAGAAGAAGGGCAGGGAAGGCGGTCCAGCGGTCCCTGGCGGGTGGAGGACGGCTGCACCGACTGCGGACGCGACGCAGTCCACGCCTACGCCCGCCGGAAGTGGATGACCCAGCAGAAACGCCGGCCGGATATCTGACCGCCGTACTGGGCAGGGTCGGGAATGCGCTGTCTGCGGCTCTCAGCTCGCCCGGGACCGCCCTGACCTCCGTGTGGTCGTCCACCCACGTCTCGACGACCAGGTCGTCTCCCAGAACCGACCCCCCCACACCAGCTCTCGATCGGATCAGGAGCCTGCGGGTGGGCCGTCTCCGCTCCGACCCCGAACCACGGTGGCAAGACCCGCCAAGCGCCTCCGCTGTCCAGCACATGGATGATCACCGCGAACAGCTGTTCATCAGAGGCGTCGTACGTCGCACCGCCCTGCGCCCGCACCTTCGACGGCGGGATCAGTGCGCGGTTCCCGGCTTCCGGCGGTCGAGCAGTCGGCAGACGAAGCCCTCCTGGAGTTCGCGGAGCCTGGCCAGCAGCCGGGGGTTCGTCGAGCTGTTCACCTGGGACGCGAGGGAGACGGTCAGCGACCGCTTGCCGTCCTTGGTCCCCGCGGCGAACTGCGTGTAGCCGGGGAAGTTGCCGGTATGGCCGTATACGGTGCCGCAGCGCGTCGTGTACGAGAACACCGCGAGACCGGCCCTGTTGCGCCCGGGGCCGGCCGGTTCGGAGCTGCCTTCCACGAAGGACAGCTGCTGCCGGCGGACCTCGGGGCCGAGGCCCAGCCCACCGGCGTAGCCCCGGATGAAGGCTCCCAGGTTCCGGGGTGTGGAGACGATGCCGCCCGACGCCCACACGCCCGACGCGCCGAGCACCGTGCTGACGTCCTCGGGCGCGTTCGGCGGGTCCACCACGTAGCCGTGCAGATAGGGCTCGGGCAGCCGGTAGCCCTGCGGGAGGCTGGTGTCGCGCAGGCCGAGCGGCCGGTACACGAGCTCGGCGAGGAGCTGCTCGTACCGCCGGCCCGTGGCCGCCTCGGCCATCAGCGCCACGGCGATGTTGTCGGAGTTGGAGTAGCGGTACGCCGAGCCCGGCTCGAACCGCAGCGGGTCCCCGGCGACGTAGTCCAGCAGGCGGCGTGAGTCGAAGCGCCGGCGTGGGTCGGCCGTCAGCTCGGCGATGAAGGCCGGGGCCTCGGTGTAGTCGGGCAGCCCGCTGGTGTGGTTCAGGAGCTGACGGAGCGTCACCCGATGCCAGGCGGCGGGGAGCCGGGGCAGCCGCCGACCGAGGGTGTCGTCCAGGCCGAGCGCGCCCCGCTCGGCGAGCTGCAGGGCGACCGAGCCGCTGAAGGCCTTCGCGGTGCTGGCGATCCGCATGTGGTCGGTGGTCCTGGGCGGCCGCCCGGTGCCGAGCTGCGACGTACCCGCCCGGTACACCTCGCTCCGGCCGCCCGCCGTGAGGACGGCGATGGCGCCGGGCGGCCCTCCCGGAGTGTCCACGAGCGCCTGGAGTCCCCGCCGCAGCTCGGGGCCGACCGGCCCGTGCGGGCCGTCGCCGCCCCCGCCGGCGTGGGCCGGGCCGGACATCAGGCCGGCAAGCGATGCGGCCGTCAGGGCCGCGACGACGGCTCCTCGCCGCCCGGACCGACCACGGGGGCGGGGGAGCGGGGCGTCAGGGCGAGAAGGTACGGACACGGGGGCCTCCTCGAGGCGGTGGGCGTCGGGCGGTGCGGTGGCGTCCGCTCCCGCGAGCCCCAGCATCGGGCGGCCGGACGGGGCTCGCCCCCGAGGTGGACCATCCGGCCGATCCCCGCCACACTGCCGGTGCCGGGCAGCGCACCGGCCACGCGACCGCTCCCCGCCCCCCTCCTTCAAGGTGATGCTCAGAGGATCGGGGGAGCGCCCCGGCTCAGATCCAGGACGTACCGCCGCCCGGGACGGTCGCCGAACATGACGTCCTCCAGCGGCTCGAACCCCGAGCGCGCCAGCACCGCGCGCGATCCCGTGTTGTCCAGCGTCGTCTCCGCGCGCAGTGCGGTGAGCCCGTAATCCCGGGCCGCCAGGACGCAGACCTGATGGACCGCCCAGGTGGCAAGCCCGCGCCCGGCGGCCTTCTCCGCTATGCGATAGCCCAGCTCGGCCGAACCCTCCCGCACATCGACGAGGTTGATCCGGCCCAGGACGCCGCCGTCGTCATCCTCGATGACGTGGAAGTGGAGCAGCCCCGCGTCCTGCTCGGCGAGCAGCTCACGGTGCCGTTCGGCGAACGCGGCGAAGTAGTCGTCGCCCCGGTCGGGAATGGACGCGGCGAAGTAGGCCCGGTTCTCCCGCTCGAAGGCGAGCAGAGCCTCGGCGTGGTCGGGACGGAGCCTGTTGATGGACGTCATACGGGGATGCTAAGTGGTGTCCCGTCGGGGTGTTCGGTGTCCAGCGGCTGCCTCCGGTGTCCGGCGTCCGGGCGGCTCGGGCTATCCGGGATGTCCACGCTCCAGCGCGTGGGCCAGGCCGCGTTCGGCGTCGTCGGCCGAGGCGCGCCGGTAGGCCCGTTCGTACGCCGAGTCGCCCGCGACCTGCCGGGCCCGGAGCTCCCACTGCTCGCGGATCGCCCCGAGCTCCGGGGTGCCCCGGTGCGGGTGGCCGATCATGCGCCAGTACGTGTGCCCGGTACCGGAGGCGCGGGCCGCGGCCACACCGTTCCCCTGCGCGGCGATGGATCCGGCGAGCAGATCGAGGCCGAGTGCTATGCCGAGGCTGTCGTGGAGCTCGTGCTTGCTCGCGAGCATCGCGCGAGCGTGGCTCTCGGCATGGCGGGGGCGGCCCTGGAGAAGGTGGATGAGGGCGAGTTGGTGATCGGCGTACGCCCGCGCCCAGTGCTCGCCGAACCGCAGGCTGATCCGCTGGAGCCGCATGGCCTCCTCGTATGCCTCGTCGAGCCGGCCGAGCGCCGACAGGGCGAACAGACGTATCACCCGGCAACGCAGCTGTGAGGGGGCGTCGGCCGGGTCGCCGCCGTGGTGGCTCAGCGCGCGGTCGCTGACGGCGTACGCGGTGAGCGGTTGCCCCATCATCAGATACGTGAAGCTCATGGAGTGGGCCGCGAGCAGCACCGCCTCCGGGTTCTTGTCGCGGTGTGCGGCGTGCCGGCACTCCTCGCCGGTGCGGCGCGCCGCCTCGTGTTCGCCCTGCAGGGTCAGCGTGATGCCCAGGGCCCACAGCGCCCGGGTGCGGTGAGGGCCGGCGGAGAGAGGCAGGGCGAGCACCCGCTCCAGGTACGTACGGGCCTGGTGCAGATGGCCGCAGCAGCTCCAGAAGAGTCCCGCGCAGCCGGCCATCTCCATCGCCATCTCCGGGTCCTCGGCCAGCAGATGGTCCAGGGCCGCGCACAGGTCCGCGTGGGTGTCGGCGATCCGGTGGTACCAGAGGACCTGCGACGGCCCGAGCCAGCCCGCGTACGCCTGGACGGCGACATGGGCGAAGTGCCGGGCGTGCCGGTCCGCGAGGAGCGCGTCCTCCGCCAGCTCGGCCAGCCACATCGCCCCGTACTCACGCAGCGTGTCCAGCATGCGGTAGCCGTCCCCGGTCCGCCGGAGCACGGACTGGTCGGCCAGACGTTCCAGGGCCGGGGCGACGGCCCCGGCGTCCAGCGGCCCGCCCGCGCACACCGCCTCGGCGTCCGGGGTGGTGATGACGTCGCGGAAGACGGAGAGCCGTGCCCACAACAGCCTCTCCAGCGGTGCGCAGAGCTCGTGGCTCCAGCCGATGGTGGTGCGCAGGGCCCGGTGGCGGCGGGGCCAGACGGTGTCGTCGGTGAGCTCGTCCATACGGGAGGCCAGCCGGCCGGTGATCTCCTGCGCGCTGCTCTCGCGGAGCTGGGCGCAGGCGAGTTCGACGGCGAGCGGTATGCCGTCGAGCCGACGGCAGATCTCGGCGACGGCGGCCGCGTTCCCGGGGGCGTCGAGCGAGAGGGCCGGGGCGACGACTGCCGCGCGCTCGTGGAAGAGCCGGACAGCCTCGTCACCGTCGTCGCCCGCGGAGAGCGGGGGCACCTCGACGCTCTTCTCGTCCGCCGCGCCCAACGGCTCCCTGCTGGTGGTCAGGACCGTCAGCCCCGGGGCCGAGGCGAGCAGTTCGGTCACGAGCCGCCCGCAGGGGCCGACGATTCGCTCGCAGCAGTCGAGAACGAGGAGCAGCCGCCGACCGGACAGCCATTCACCGAGTGCGGTCACGGGCCGGCGGGGGCTGTGGTCCAGAAGCCCGACGCCGTCGCAGACCGTGGTGGCGAGCAGTTGCTCGTCATGCAGATGGGCAAGGCCGACCCACCAGACGCCGTCGGCGTAGCGGTCGCGGGCACGCTCGGCGGTGCGCAGGGCGAGCCGACTCTTGCCGACCCCGCCGGGGCCGGTGAGCGTGACCAGCCGATGGTCTCGAAGTGCCCGTTCGACGCTGACCAGTTCGTTGTCGCGTCCGACGAAGCTGGTCGTCACGACGGGGAGGTTGCCCATCACGGGGACATCCTGCCTCGCGGCGGCCCGCCGCCTCCGTGCATAGCGAAAAACAGTCAGAAACGGCCGACAATGCATCCTGTTCGATCGGTAAGTGGCTTAGATCAGAGAGAAGGTGGTGTGCCCGCGCTCCGACGCCCCGGTCCGGTGCTGCGCAGACAGCGAAGCGCCGACGGCTGACGGAACGGCGGCCGGGAGGCCTTGTCGTACCCCTGCGCTACGTTGCTGGCATGAGGCAATTCGTACTGGTGGCAGGGGCCTGGCTCGGCTCGTGGGCGTGGCGCGACGTGGAGCCCGGACTGCGCGCGGCCGGTCACGGGGTCCACCCGCTGACCCTGTCGGGCCTCGCGGACAAACGGGAAGCGGCGGCCGGGCAGCAGACCCACGTCCGGGACATCGTCGACGCGGTTGAGCGCCTGGACCTTCGGGACGTGGTGCTGGTCGGCCACAGTTATGCGGGCATTCCGGTCGGGCAGGCCGCCGAGCGGATCGGTGACCGGCTCGCCCGCGTCGTGTTCGTCGACGCCGACGTTCCGGCCGACGGCGAGTCCTTCGTCTCCGGCTGGCCGGACGGCCGGGCCGGCGTCGAGGCCGCCATCGCCGCCAACGGGGGCTTCTGGCCGCCGCCGGCCGCCGCCGACTGCGCGGACCAGGGTTTCACCGATGAACAGCTCGCCCGGTTCCTCGACGGCTCGACACCCCACCCCGGTGCCACGCTCACCGGTCCCGCCGTGCTGGCCCGTTCCCCGGGCCTGCTGCCCGCGACGTACGTCACGTGCCTGCTCGACCGGCCCGAGCCGAGCCCCGAGGTGGCCGAGCTGCTGGCGGGCGAGCGGTGGCGGCTGGTCACGATGGACACCGGCCACTGGCCGATGTTCTCGCAGCCGGCCGAGCTCGCCCGCGTCCTGTTGGACGCCGCGGGGACGGACGCCCGACGATGACGGCCTCACCCCGCCCGGAGCGGCGCTCCCCGGACGAAGCGGCCACGGAGCACCCGGAGATCACCTACATCGGATGCGCGCGCTGCGGCACCCTGATCGCGGGTCTCGACGGGCGGTACGCCTGTTCGGGCTGCGGCTGGGTCAACGAGTGGACCGAGGGCCACCGGCCCCTGCCCGAGGCCCGGCGGCGGCGCTCGGCGGACACGACCTAGCTGGAGCACGCCCCCCGCCCCGGCGTCCGGTCTCACTCCGCGCCCAGCCTCCCGATCCCCCTCCCGCGCCTTCCGGCGCCCCCATCCATCCTTTGAGGAGTGCACGACATGTCCGACCCGCACGACGCCGACGCGATCCGCGCGGCCCTGGCCGAGATCGCCTCACTGCTCGCGCCCGCGCGCCCCGCCGTGGCCGAGGAGGTGCTGAGCGCCCACGACCGCCCGCACGACTACGTGAGCGCCTTCGGGGACCGCCTGGAGGGGCGGGGTGTCGACGAGCCGGTGGACAACCTCGCCTGGATCGCGCTCATCGACGCCCTCGCCGCACACGGTCTGCTCGCGGAGTTCGACTGGAAGGAGGACGCGCGGGAGATCCGGGCCCAGCTGCGCAAGCTGGAATCGAGGCCCTCCGTGGATCCGTGGGTGCTCTTCGAGGCCGAGGAGACCCTCCTGCCGACCGAGCAGTTCCTGCACGCCTGCGGACGCCGTTACCGGGAGATCGGTGCGGCGCTGGCCGTCCTCGACATCGAGTCCGACTGCTATCCGGTGGTGGGACTGCGGGCGGCCCGTGCCGACGAGCTGACGGCGCTCGCCGCCCGCGCGGGCTTTCCCGTGCAGCACCTCGGCGCCGACCGTCGCAGCCGGTGACCGAGCCGCCGCCCGCGCCCCCTGGGACGGGACGCTGTTCCAGCAGGTGCGGCAGGGTCCGCCGGCCGGAATGGAATCGCGGCCGCCGCCGCCCACCACGTACACTCGCCCCCGCCTCCGCCGACCGGCAGAGGTTTTTCGCACCAGACCACCGGGAAAAAAATCGCATGAGTTCCGCAGACAGCACCGAAGCACCGATCTACGCCGGCCTCGTGGAGGAGCACGGCGATGTGCCCGCCGAGGTACGCAGAGTGGCCGAGGAGGTCCTGCGCGAGGCCGACCGCGCCATCGACTTCGGCACGGTACGAACGGCCGCCGCGGCACGCTGAGGGCCGCTCGGGGTCCGCAGGCCGGAACCCCCCGGCCGCAGCCGCCTCGCGGCGGCCATGCCCATCACGGGACGATAAGCGTCCTGCAACTATTGCCATATTCTTGCGTTCGTGACGCGATGGTTTGCTGAGCAACCGTCGTCAGTGGAAGCGGGTGAGGCTGCGGTAGGCCGGGCGTTACGACATCACGCCCGATGCCACCGCGGCCCCCGGCCCCCCGTCGCGACCGCCCGGCGGCCGTGCTTCGGTGAGCGGTCCACGCAGGCGCGTGGAGAGCGCTCCCAGCCGGCCGTCGAGGGCGGCGGGCGGCAGGGCCGACACCGCGCGCGTCGTCGGCCGGGACTTCGCCCACCGGGCGGTTTCTCACCCGGTTCCCCATGGTGGCCCACGCCCTGCGGTCGACGCCCGCGCTCGTCGGCATCTCTGGCGGGGCGTCGCGCGCCCCGCGGTACGTCACCCGTCGGAGACCGCCGCACCTCCCATGCCCCGGGGCTCCCGCCGCCCGTCCGCTGCGGTGGGGGCGGCGGCTGGTCCTGTCCCCGTCCCGCACGACGCCACGCGGTCCACGGGTGACCCCTCGTACGGGGTTCACCTCCTTGGTTCTCCACGATTTCGTCCGTCGGTGCGGCCTGCGCGTACAAGGACTGTCAAGGATTTACGAAATCAACGCGACATCTTGCGGACATTCGTCGGCGGTGGTTGAGTGTGGCTCGCCGCACAGCTCGGGGCTGTGGGCTTCCCGCACTCCTGCCCTAAAGGGGTCCACCGATGAGAAGTTCTGTTCTTCGTCGTACCTGCGTCACCGCCGTCGCCACCGCACTGACCGTCATGGGCCTGGCCGCCTGCAATTCCGGGAGCGACAGTGCCTCGGACGGCAAGACGCGCATCACGGTCAACTGCTGGCCCCAGCCGAGTGCGAAGATCGACCACCAGCGGTTCGACGAGGACGTCAGGACGTTCGAGAAGCAGAACCCCGACATCGACGTCACCGCGCACGACGCCTTCCCCTGCCAGGACCCCAAGACCTTCGACGCCAAGCTGGCCGGCGGCCAGATGGAAGACGTCTTCTACACGTACTTCACCGACACCGAGCGCGTCGTCTCCATCAACCAGGCAGCGGACATCACCGAGTACGTCAAGGACCTCAAGGCGTACAAGGACATAGCCCAGCCCCTGCGCGACGCCTACACCGTCGACGGCAAGATCTACGGCATCCCGCGCACCAACTACTCCATGGGCCTGCTCTACAGCAAGCCGCTCTTCACCAAGGCCGGACTCGACTCGAACAAGCCGCCGGCCACCTGGGAAGAGGTACGGGCCGCGGCCAAGAAGATCGCCGCCCTCGGCGACGGCACCGTCGGCTTCGCCGAGTACAGCGCCCAGAACCAGGGCGGCTGGCACTTCACCGCCTCGATCTACTCCCAGGGCGGCGCGGTCGTCAGCGAGGACGGCAAGAAGGCCACGGTCGACACCTCCGAGGGCAAGGCCGTCCTGCAGAACCTCAAGGACATGCGCTGGCGCGACGACTCCATGGGCGCCAAGCAGCTGCTCATCATCAACGACACCCTCCAGATGATGGGTTCCGGCAAGCTCGGCATGTACCTGGCCGCCCCCGACAACGTCCCGCGCATCGTCAAGGAGGCCGGCGGCACGTACGAGGACCTCGCCTTCGCCCCGATGCCCGGCGGCAAGGGCAACCTCATGGGCGGCGACGGCTACATGTTCAACAAGAAGGCCACCCCGGAGCAGATCAAGGCCGGACTCAAGTGGCTGGAGTGGACCTTCCTCACCCCGGGCCAGGGCTACATGAACGACTACGCCCGCGCCGCCGAGGACAAGTCCCCGGTCGGTCTGCCCGAGCCGAGGCTCTTCACCGGCGCCACCGACGCCAAGGACCAGGAGCTGAAGAAGGCGTCCGCCAACGTCCCGGTCGCCAACTACCAGGCCTTCATCGACGGTGGCCAGCAGCTCGACATGAAGCTGGAGCCCAAGCACGGCCAGCAGATCTACGCGGTCCTCGACGGCGCCGTCTCGGCGGTCCTGACGAAGAAGGACGCCGACATCGACGCCCTGCTGAAGGACGCCCAGTCCAAGATCGACGGAATCCTGGCCCGGGGCTGAGAGAGCCATGAAGACCACGTCCCAGCCCGCGGCGCAAGCGGTACCGCGGTCCGCCGGCACGACGCCTTCCCCGGGGGACGCGCGCCCGGCGGGCCGCGGGCCACTGGGCCCGCTGCGCAGGAAGATCGCCGACCAGGCCACCGCCTACGGGTTCCTGATCGGCGGCCTGCTCTGCTTCGTCCTGTTCTCCTGGTACCCGGCCGTCCGGTCGGTGATCATCGCGTTCCAGAAGTACACCCCCGGCTCCGACCCCGAATGGGTCGGCACCGCGAACTTCACCCGGGTCCTCCAGGACCCCGAGTTCGCCGCCGCCTGGCGCAACACGCTCACCTTCACCGTGCTCGCCCTGGTCATCGGGTTCGCCATCCCGTTCGTCATGGCCCTCGTCCTCAACGAACTGCGGCACGCCAAGGCCTTCTTCCGGGTCGTCGTCTACCTCCCCGTGATGATCCCGCCGGTGGTCAGCGCCCTGCTGTGGAAGTGGTTCTACGATCCGGGCGCGGGCCTGGCCAACGAGGTGCTCGGCTTCCTCCACCTGCCGACGTCGAACTGGACCAACGGCGCCGACACCGCGCTCGTCTCGCTCGTCGCCGTCGCCACCTGGGCCAACATGGGCGGCACCGTCCTCATCTACCTCGCCGCCCTCCAGGGCATCCCCGGCGAGCTGTACGAGGCCGCCGAGCTGGACGGCGCGTCCGTCTGGCAGCGCGTCCGGCACGTCACGATCCCGCAGACCCGCTTCATCATCCTGATGCTGATGCTGCTCCAGGTCATCGCGACGATGCAGGTGTTCACCGAACCGTTCGTCATCACCGGCGGCGGCCCGGAGAACTCCACCGTCACGGTGCTCTACCTGATCTACAAATACGCCTTCCTCTACAACGACTTCGGCGGCGCGTCCGCCCTCAGCGTGATGCTCCTGCTGGTGCTCAGCGCCTTCTCCGCCCTGTATCTGCGACTCACCCGCACCGACTGAGAGGAGCGCCGCCCGCCATGACCCGGACAGCTCCGCCCCCGGTACAGAAACCGCCCACCGTCCGCGCCAGGAAGTCCGGAGACCCCCCGGTCGACCGGTCGCCACGTACCGTCATCTCGCCGCTGGCGCTGGCCGGAAGACGCGGCAAGGTCGCCTACTGGTCGGTGTTCGCCCTCGTCGTCCTGCTCTTCGCGTTCGCGTTCCTCTTCCCCGTGTACTGGATGGTCACGGGCGCGATGAAACCGCCCGAGGAAGTGGTGCGCACCCCGCCCACCCTCGTCCCCGAGCAGTGGCGGGTGAGCGGCTACACCGATGCCTGGGACCTCATGCGGCTGCCGACCCACCTGTGGAACACGGTCGTTCAGGCGACGGGCGCCTGGGTGCTCCAGATCGTCTTCTGTACGGCCGCCGCCTACGCCCTGTCCAAGCTCAAGCCCGCCTTCGGCAACATCATCCTCGGCGGCATCCTCGCCACCCTCATGGTCCCCGTGCAGGCCCTCGTCGTACCGAAGTACCTCACCATCGCGGACATGCCGCTGATCCACGTCAACCTCCTGAACGACCCGCTGGCCATCTGGCTGCCGGCCGTCGCGAACGCCTTCAACCTCTATCTGCTCAAACGGTTCTTCGACCAGATCCCGCGCGACGTCCTGGAAGCCGCCGAGATCGACGGGGCGGGCAGGCTCCGCACCCTGTGGTCCATCGTCCTGCCCCTGTCGAGACCCGTCCTCGGCGTCGTGTCGATCTTCGCGCTGGTCGCCGTGTGGCAGGACTTCCTCTGGCCCCTGATGGTCTTCTCCGACACCGACAAGCAGCCGATCAGCGTGGCACTGGTGCAGCTCTCGCAGAACGTCCCGCTGACCGTGCTGATCGGGGCCATGGTCATCGCGAGCATCCCGATGGTCCTCATGTTCCTGGTCTTCCAGCGGCACATCATCGCCGGAATCAGCGCCGGCAGCACAAAAGGCTGACCGCGCCGGACGGCACCACCTGCGCCGCCCACCCGGACCCGCCGCCGTCCCCGGCCTTCCCGCCCCGCTCCGGGGGCAGCGGCGTCAGAACCTCCTGTCCTCTGTCGCGCGGACCGGCCCACATCCCGCCGGCGACCGCGCCCCGCCCGAAAGGAACCCGCCTCATGGAAGGCAGCCAGCTTGCCGCCGACGACTGGTGGCGCTCGGCCGTCATTTACCAGGTCTACGTCCGCAGCTTCGCCGACGGCGACGGCGACGGCACCGGCGATCTGACGGGCGTGCGGTCCCGGCTGCCCTACCTGGCCGAACTCGGCGTCGACGCCCTGTGGTTCACCCCCTGGTATCTGTCCCCGATGGCGGACGGCGGGTACGACGTGGCCGACTACCGGGCCATCGACCCCTCCTTCGGCGACCTCGCGGAAGCCGAGAAGCTCATCGCGGAAGCCCGCGAGGCAGGGATCCGGACCATCATCGACATCGTTCCCAACCACGTCTCCGACCAGCACGTCTGGTTCAGGGCCGCCCTGGCGGCGGGCCCCGGCAGCGCGGAGCGCGAACTCTTCCACTTCCGGCCCGGCCGCGGCGAACACGGCGAACTGCCCCCCAACGACTGGGAGAGCGAGTTCGGCGGGGTGCCCTGGACCCGTGTCGAGGACGGCGAGTGGTACCTCCACCTCTTCGCCACCGAGCAGCCCGACCTCAACTGGGCGCACCCGGCCGTACGCCAGGAGCACGAGGACGTCCTGCGCTTCTGGTTCGAACGCGGCGTCGCCGGGGTGCGCATCGACTCCGCCGCCCTCGTCGCCAAGGACCCGGCGCTCCCGGACCTCGACGGGCACCCGGGGCCCCACCCGTACATCGACCGGGACGAACTGCACGACATCTACCGGGGCTGGCGGGCCATCGCCGACGCGTTCGGCGGCGTCTTCGTCGGCGAGGTGTGGCTGCCCGACTCGGAGCGCTTCGCCCGCTACCTCCGCCCCGACGAACTGCACACCGCCTTCAACTTCACTTTCCTCAGCTGCCCCTGGGACGGCGCACTGCTGCGCCGTGCCATCGACGAGACCCTCGCCGAACACGCCCCCGTCGGAGCCCCCGCCACCTGGGTCCTCTGCAACCACGACGTCACCCGCACCGTCACCCGCTACGGCCGCGAGGACACCGGCTTCGCCTTCACGGCCAAGGCGTTCGGCGTCCCCAGCGACCTGGAGCTGGGCACCCGCCGCGCCCGCGCCGCCGCCCTCCTCTCGCTCGCCCTGCCCGGCTCCGTCTACCTCTACCAGGGGGAGGAACTGGGCCTGCCCGAGGCCGACGTACCGCTGGACCGCGTCCAGGACCCGATGTACTTCCGCTCCCAGGGCCGGGCCCCCGGCCGCGACGGCTGCCGCACCCCGCTGCCCTGGGCGGCCGGCGAACCGTTCGCCGGTTTCGGCTCCACCGCCGAACCCTGGCTCCCGCTCCCCGCCGACTGGCCGGACCGCGCGGCCGACCTCCAGGCGCGGGACCCCCACTCCATGCTGGCCCTCTACCGCGAGGCCCTGCGGCTGCGGCGCGCCCTGACCGCGCTGCACACCGCACCGCTGCGCTGGCTGAACGAGGAGCCCGGCCTCCTGATGTTCACCCGCGGTGAGGGCCTGGTCTGCGCCGTCAACCTCGCCGGGGAACCCGCCCGGCTCCCCTCCCGCACGGAGGTCCTCCTCACCAGCGGCCCCCTGGACGCCGAAGGCCGGCTGCCCCGGGACACGGCGGTGTGGCTGGCCCTCCGAACCCGTACGAACACGGTCCGGGGCGTCCCCGCTGCGCCCCGATCCGGGGGCGATCGCCGGAGGGCCTGAGTACCCGCACTCAGGCCCCCCGCCCCGGCCGCCACGACGATGAGGGTGTGGCGGGCGAAGCCGGGAGAGGCGGACCCCGCACCGCCGTCACCACGACGGCCCCGCCCGCCGAACCCCGGGAGAACCGTGCTCAGCCGCATCGCCGCCGCCGTCGTCCCCTCGCTCGGACGACTCACGGTCACGTCCGACCACGCCACGGCCCCGGCCGCCGGCAGCATCATCGTCGCCAACCACACCTCCCTGGCCGACCCGGGCATCGTCCTCGCCGCACTGCTTCGCCTCGGCGTCGAACCCGTCGTCATGGCCACCGCGGGACTGTGGCGCATACCGGTCCTCGGGCGTCTCCTGGAACGCGGCGGTCACGTGCCCGTGCACCGGAACACCGACCGGGCGGCGGCCGCCCTCGACGCGGCGGCCGTCGCGCTCGGGGACGGCCGGCAGCTGCTCATCTACGGCGAAGGACGGCTGCCCTGCCGCACGGACGCGGCGGAGGCTCCGCCGGAGAGCTTCCGCAGCGGCCTCGCCCGTCTCGCGCACGCGTCCGGCGCGCCCGTCGTCCCGCTCGGCCAGGCGGGAGCCCGCCGGGTGACTTCCGGCACCTGCGTCAAGCAGATCTCGGGGCTCCTCACCGCTCCGGCCCGCCGCCCCCGGCTCCACGTCCACGTCGGCGCCCCGCTGTGTCTCCCGCAGGACGTCGAGGCGGCGACCGCCACGGCCCGCGAAGCCGTCACCGCGGCCTGGCGCACCGCCGCGCACCACCTCGGCGAACCCGCGGCGCTCGCCGGACGCTGAACGGCGACGGAACCGGGTGAGGAGCGGCTACCCGGCCTCCCGCGCCACCTGCTCCAGGCGCTGCCGGTACTCCTCCCACCACGCGCGGTCGCCCGGCGGCATGTTGTCGGTGCCGGACCGCAGTCCGACCGTCCCGTCGACGAGCTCCCGGACGATGTCGGCGTGGCCGGCGTGCCGCTGGAGGTCGGCGATCACGTGGACCAGGACCTGGTGCAGCGTCACGCGGCCCCGCTCACCGGGCCACCACCGGACGTGCCCGACCGCGTCGAGCGGCAGTTCGGCGATCGTGGCGTCCGCGTGCTCCGCCACCCGGCGGTAGAGGGCGAGGATGTCCTCGCGCGACTCGTCGGCGGTCGCCCACATGTCCTGGTTCGGCTCGGCGTCGTCCCCGAAGGCGGGCGGCGTCTCGCCGAACGGCCGACGGAACGTCTCGCCGAAGTAGCCCAGCTCCACCCCGGCGGCGTGCTTGACCAGCCCGAGGAGATTGGTGCCGGTCGGCGTCACAGGGCGCCGGGCGTCGTACTCGGAGAGCCCTTCGAGCTTCCAGAGCAGGGCGTCGCGAGCGGCCCGCAGATAGTGCTGGAGGTCAGCCTTCGGCTGCGAGTCAGTCATGTGGGCAGTCTGTCACCGAGCACTGACGAACGATCCCCGCCCAGGGGCGGCCGGGGTGTGCGCACCGCACCGTTCCGGGACACGGCCCGGGTGGCGGCGGCGACCCCGGCGGCGTAGGTATGGAGGCGTGCCGCTCCGGAGGACGACCGACGCCACGGAGCGCATGGGCCTGCGAAGGCCGGTGACCAGCAGGCCCACCCGCCGGACCGGCGTCCTCGTCCGGCGTCTCACCACCGGGGACGAGGAGACGGATCCCGATGACCGCGGCAGAGCAGAGCACCCCGGTGCACGGGGTTCCGTGCTGGGTCAGTCTCATGACCCCGGACGTGCGGGCCACCCAGCACTTCTACGAGACCGTCCTCGGGTGGACCTTCCGCTCCGGCACCCTCGGCGAGGGCTTCACCGTCGCCCACCTCGACGCCCTGCCGGTCGCGGGGATCGCCCGGATCGCCCCCGGTCTGCCCACCGCCGTCTCCTGGACCCCGTACTTCGCCGTCGATGACGCGGACGCCACAGCGGCACGGGTCCGGGAACGGGGCGGCACCATCGCCGTCGGCCCGATCCGGCTGGGCCCCGGGCGGGGGGCCGTGGCCGCCGACCGGGAAGGGGCCGGATTCGGCTTCTGGGAAGGCCGGACCCCGCCCTGGTCGTTCGGCCGCGCCGATCCGCCCGCCTCCATCGAACTGCGGACGAGCCACGCCTTCGACTGCGCGATCTTCTATGCCGAGGTGTTCGGCTGGGCCTCCGAGGAACCCGGCGGCTGCGAGGTCGGCTACGCGTACGGACAGGACGCGGTCGTCGTACGGCAGGGCGGCCGCACCGTGGCCACCCTGCGCGGCGGCGGCGACGCCTCGTCCCCCGACCCCCGGCTGCGTCCGCGCTGGCACGTCCGGTTCCCGGTCGCGGACCTGGAAGCGGCCACCGAGGCGGCCCGCGCGGCGGGCGGTACGGCGGGCCCGCTGGTGGACTCGCCCGCCGACGGAACCGAAGTGGTGATCAGGGACCCCGACGGCGGCATCTTCACCGTCTGCGCCCCCTCGCCGGACACCCTCTGAGCTCCCCGCCCCGGAGAGCGCCCTTCAGCAGGTGCGGAACACGTACCCCGGCTGTCCGGCCGGCCGGACGTCGAGATCCCGGCGCACCACCGAGACCTTCGCCCCCACGGACGAACACGCCCGCGCGAAGTCGTCGTCGGCGTACTCGACGACGAACACCCTGTCGCCGTACGCGGAGGCGTAATCTTCGCACTCGCCGTACCGGCCGCACTCCTCGGCGACGGCGAAGTCGAATCCGATCGACCCGCGCTGCTCCAGCAGATCGGTGGTGTTCTTCTGGCCGATCGCCAGCCCGGCGGCGTGCGCGCGGTCGGCCAGGAGCTTCGCGAACGCCGCGTTGTGCGCCCGGGTCAGCAGGCCTTTCGACCGTTCGTAGGAGTCCAGGTTGTCCGGCTCCACCGCCTGGAAACCGGACTTCGCGCAGCCGTCGACCCAGCCCCCGACGATGTCCGCCAGCCGGGTGCGCTTGTCCGCGGTCGAGGTGTCGAGCAGCGCCTCGCCCCACTCCTCGTCATTGACCAGGTCGCCGTCGCCGTCGCGCAGCAGCAGATCGGGGTCGTCCTTCTCCCACCGGTCCAGCGCGTCGGGCTGGGTCTGGAAGGCGTTGACGTAACAGACGTTGTACAGGCCTTCGGCCGGCTCGTCGCTCCGGTCGCGGGAGACCGCCCCGACCCCGGCGGGCGGGGTGTACGCGCCGCCGATCTGGTAGTCGAAGGTCACGTCGGCCTCGGGCGGCACGACCTCGGGCACCGACCCCGAGGCGAAGGCGTTGGCCAGCAGCAGTCCCGCTCCCGTCGCGATCGCGACACCGCCGGCCAGACCGGCGAGCGTGCTTCGGCGGCGGAGGAACGGACGGACGGCGGGCTGGGACATGGGTGACTCCGGTGCGTGGGTTTCGGAACCTGCTCCCCCATCATGGACGGCCGATCATGAGCGAACCGCTCGCGCCCGCCCGAAGCCGGAGCCGTGGTCGAGAACGACGTCCCGGATGTGCCGCAGGGGCGCCAGCGCACCGACACTCTCGCCGAGCAGGTCCCAGCCCCGCGGCATGACCGGGGCGGCACTCGGCTCGCCCGGCCCGATCCGGTCGAAGACGCCCGACCGCACCGCCGATGCCGGACGGGAGCGTCGGTCAGTCCGGCCAGTCGCCGTCGAGTGCCTCGGCGGCCTCCGCCGCCACCGCCTCGGCGACGGCCGCCAGGGCTGCTGACTCGAGCTTCCACTGCTGCCAGTACAGCGGGACGTCCACGGTGTGGTCCGGGGCGAGCCGCACCAGCCGGCCATCGCTCAGCAACGGCTCCGCCTGGACCTCGGGCACCATGCCCCAGCCCATTCCCGACGCCACGGCGTTCGCGAACCCCTCCGACGTGGGTACCAGGTGGCGGCGGGCGCTCGGCCGGGGGCCGGGGCCGAGCCGGCGCACGAAGGCGTCCTGAAGATCGTCGCGCCGGTCGAAGCCGATCACCGGAGCGTCGCCGATCAGCTCCCGCAACGCGACGCCCTCCTGCCGCCCCAGCCACCGGTCGGCGAAACCGGGACTGGCCACCGGCAGATACCGCATGCGGCCCAGTCGGCGGACCGAGCAGCCCGTCACGGCCTCCGGCGACGAGGTCACCGCGGCCATCGCCAGCCCCTCCCGCAGCAGGGTGGCCGTATGGTCCTGGTCCTCCCGGCGCAGCTCGTAGCAGAGTCCCAGCTCCTCCGGCACGCGCCGCAGGGCGGGCAGGAACCAGGTCGCCAGCGAATCGGAGTTCACCGCGATCGGCAGGAGCGTCGGCTCGCCCGGACCGGACATCCCGAGCGCCGCCTGGGCGTCGTGCTCCAGCCTGGCCAGCTGGCGGGCGAAGCGCACCACCACCTCACCGGACTCGGTGGGCCGCACCGGCTTCGTGCGCATCAGCAGTACCCGGCCCGTGCGCTGCTCCAGCGCCTTCACCCGCTGGCTGACCGCCGACGGCGTCAGGCGCAGGGCGTTCGCCGCCGAGTCGAAGGTGCCCTCGTCGACCACGGCCAGCAGGGTCCGCACCTGATCGAGAGGAAGCTCGGACATCATGGCTGCTAATGATACGTAAGAATCTTTAGCTGGACACCGTGATCTCTCGCTCATAGCGTCGCCGCATGACGAACGCCCTGACCACCGCAGCCGCCGGGTTCGGCACCGGCCTCTCGCTCATCGTCGCCATCGGAGCCCAGAACGCCCTGGTGCTGCGCCAGGGCGTCCGCCGCGACGGCGTGCTCGCGGTGGTCGGGATCTGTGCCCTCTCCGACGCGGTGCTCATCGCGCTGGGGGTCGCCGGCGTCGGCGCTCTCGTCGTGGCCTGGCCGGCGGCGCTGACGGTGGTGGGGCTGCTCGGCGGGGTGTTCCTGATCGGCTACGGTCTGCTCGCCGCGCGCCGGGTCCTGCGGCCGTCGGCCCTGCACGCGGGGGACGCTCCGGGCGTCTCGCGCCGGGGTGTGGTGCTGACCTGCCTGGCGATGACCTGGCTCAACCCGCACGTGTACCTCGACACCGTGTTCCTGCTCGGGTCCGTCGCCGCGGACCGAGGGCCGTTGCGCTGGACCTTCGGCCTCGGCGCGATCCTCGCCAGCGTGTGCTGGTTCGCCGCGCTCGGGTTCGGTGCCCGGCTGTTGAGCGGAGTCCTCGCGCGGCCCTCCGCGTGGCGCGTGCTGGACGCTCTGGTCGCCGTGACGATGATCGGCCTCGGCGCGAAGCTGGCGCTGAGCGCCTGAGCGCCTCCCGTGCCCAGCGGCCTCCCTGGACGCTCCACGCGTCCAGGGTCGAGGGCGCTCGCCCGGCGTACCATGCCATGATCGCCATCTTTCGACAGGATCGGTGCCATGGAAGCGTGCAACGGGCCGTCGTTCCCGCCCTGGACAGGGTGCGTCCGCTCGAGCTCGGAATCCCGGGCCGAGTGCGGACAGGTGGGCGGGAAAAGGGAGTTGATACGGCTTTTTGCGCGGTCGGCGCCCGGGGGATTTTGGCATTCGTCGCGGCCCGGAAGACGCATTTCCGGGATGTCCGGGGCGTGGGGCCTCGTTCGGACATGGAGAAAATAACCGACTATTCTGTATCTTGTCCTACCAGTACGCGCATCGCAGGAACGGCTCGCCACTACATGACCCCTGGGGGGAGTTATGCCCGAAGCAGCAGTCTTGATCGATCCGGTGCCGACTATGGACGTGGAGGCCGAGGTGGTGCATCCCGTAGGGATCGACATGGTGCACCGGACCAGACCGGAGGACGCGTTTCCGCGGAACTGGATACGCCTGGGACGCGACCGGTTCGCGGTGGAGGCGGTTCTTCCGCACGACCATCCCTTCTTCGCTCCGGTGGGTGACGACCGGCACGATCCGCTGCTGGTCGCGGAGGCGATGCGGCAGGCGGCCATGCTCGCCTTCCATGCCGGGTACGGGATCCCGCTCGGCTACCAGTTCCTGATGACGGGACTGGACTACGTCTGCCATCCGGAGCATCTGGCGGTGGGGGGCGCGCCCACCGGGATCGACGTGGAGGTGTTCTGCTCCGACCTGAAGTGGCGGGGCGGGCTCCCGGCGCAGGGGCGGGTCGGCTGGGCGGTGCACCGGGACGGTCAGCTCGCCGCGACGGGGATGGGGGTGACCCGGTTCAGCACTCCCCAGGCGTACCGGCGGATGCGCGGCGACGCCCCGGCAGAGGGTATATCCATACCGGACACCGTGCCGGTTCCGGCCGCCCTCGCGGGCCGTGCCCGCGTCGAGGACGTGGTGCTCTCGGGGACGGGGCAGGACGGGGTCTGGGAGCTGCGCGTGGACACCCGGCATCCCACCCTTTTCCAGCGCCCCAACGACCATGTCCCGGGCATGCTGTTGCTGGAGGCTGCCCGCCAGGCGGCGTGCCTGGTGGCAGGGCCCGCCGGCATCGTTCCGGTGGAGGCGAGCACTCGGTTCCACCGGTACTCCGAGTTCGGCAGCCCGTGCTGGATAGGGGCGGTCGTCCTGCCGGGGGAGGGCGAGGATACGGTGAAGGTCCAGGTGACAGGGCGTCAGGACGACGAGACGGTCTTCTCCACGGTCCTGTCCGGCCCCCGGGTCGACGGCTGAGAGGTTGCTCGAGTGATTCTCGTGACGGGTGCGACCGGAGCGGTGGGCCGTGAGGTCGCCGGACAGCTCGCGGAGGCCGGCCCCGTACGGATCCTCGCGCGCCGTCCCGAGCGGCTCGCGGTGCGGGGAGCGGGGGTCGAGGTCGTCCGGGGGGAGTACGGGGACCGCGCCGCTCTCGACCGGGCACTGCGGGGCGTCGCCTCGGTGTTCCTGGTGACGAACAGCCCGACGGAGCCCGACGACGAGCGGGTCGCCGCGGCGGCGTCCGCGGCAGGCGTACGCCATCTGGTCAAACTGTCCATGATGGCGGTGGAGGAGCCGGGCGCCGACGACTTCATCACCCGGCGTCAGCGGGAGAACGAACAGGCGATCAGGGATTCGGGGGTCCCGTGGACGTTCGTGCGCCCCAGGACGTTCATGTCCAACACTCTTTCCTGGGCCCCCGGCATCCGGTCGGCGGGAGTGGTGCGCGCCCTGTACGGCGACGCTCCCGTAGCGTGCGTCGACCCGCGCGACGTCGCCGCGGTGGCCGTCGCCGTTCTCACCGGCCCGGGGCACGGGGGCAGGGCGTACGCCGTGTCCGGCCCGGAGGCGATCACCGCGCGGGAGCAGACGGCCCAGCTCTCCCTGGTGCTGGGGCGGCCTTTGCGCTTCGAGGAACTGGGCGTGGACGCCGCGCGTACGGCCCTGCTGGCGAAGTATCCGCCGCCCGTCGCGGAGGCCTTCCTGCAGAGCGCGGAGCGGCAGCGGGCGGGAGCGAAGGCGTCCGTGGTCCCCACGATCCAGGAGTTGACGGGCCGTCCGGCGAGGCCGTTCCGCCGCTGGTCGGCCGAGCATGCGGAGGCTTTCGCGCCGGAATAGGGCCGCTTCGCGGGAGAGAGGAGAGCCTTTTTCCTTGCGGGCGGCAGACAAGCGCGACTGCGCACGTATTCTTTTTTCCGGTCCGCTCTCACGGCGAGCGGTGGACGCGGTCCCCGAAGAGGGCCCGGAATCACTGCCGTGATCATCGGTACTCCCAAAAGACGACCGGTGAGCTGGATTCGGCGACTTAAGATCTCCGGGCAGGCGCGTCCGGCTCGGCGCGCTCGTCCTCATCGCTCAGGGCTGTCCCGCCTCGTGTCGCCGATGACGTCGACCCGGCCCGCGTCCGCTCCCCAGCTCGCCAGCAGGCGCAGGGCCTGGGCCGACTCCGAGCCCGGCTCCGCGTGGTAGGTCACCAGATGCTGCTCCTCGTCGTCCGGGAGGTTCAGCGTCTCGTACGACAGCGCCAGCTCCCCGACGAGCGGATGCCGCAGCAATTTGATGCCGTGGCCCTTCTCCTTGACATTGTGCGTGGCCCACAACCGCCGGAACTCGTCGCTCTTGACCGACAGTTCGCCCACCAGCGCCGACAGCTCCGGA
The DNA here is from genome assembly GCF_044333295.1 of Streptomyces sp. NPDC021019. Lineage (NCBI taxonomy): Bacteria > Bacillati > Actinomycetota > Actinomycetes > Kitasatosporales > Streptomycetaceae > Streptomyces > Streptomyces sp. NPDC021019. Next base: position 73,883 of record NZ_JBIRQR010000005.1, on the reverse strand, counting down.
TCGTCGGGGTGGCAGCCCGCGTACAGCCGCAGATAGCTGACCATGTCCGAGGCCTTGGAGTCCCAGTTCACGAAAAGATCCCGGTAGGCGGGGGAGAGGAACACCAGCCGCGCCCAGTTCCGCTCAGCCTGCGGCAGCGCACCCCAGTCGCCGAACACCGCGGCCGCCATCGGATTCCAGGCGAGGACGTCGGACCGCGCCCCGGTCACGTACGCGGGGATGCCGTCCATGCTGTCGAGCAGGTACAGCAGACCCTTCCGTACCCGCTGCACCCTGGCCGCGCGGCGCTTCTTCCTGTGCCGCGCGGGCTTGGCCAGGTGGGTCAGATGTGCGCTCTCGGCGTCCGTGAGCCGCAGCGCACGCGCGATCGCGTCGAGCACCTCGGCCGAAACATTGCGCCCGTTGCCCTGCTCCAGACGCGTGTAGTACGCCACGGACACCCCGGCCAGCTGCGCCAGCTCCTCCCGCCGCAGACCGGGCACCCGGCGGTGCCGGCCGAACTCCGGAAGGCCCACGTCCCCCGGCTGGAGCTTGGCCCGCCGGGTGCGCAGGAACTCACTGAGCTCGGCCCGCCCGTCCATCGGCTCGGGGGCGGCGGCCTCTGGTCGATCGTCCATGGCTTCCATTATTCCTGTGACTCCTGGTCGCGGGGGCCTGAGCCTGTCCCCGTCAGTAGTAGGACCGCTGGACGTAGGCAAAGCGGTGACCTGGGTAAACATCCGTCACGGCGTGATGCTGGGAGACGTTCCTACCGCATCACCCAGAGGAGAACCTCCGGCATGACCACCGTTGCCGCCTATGCCGCTCCCCGTGCCAAGGCCCCGCTGGAGCGCACCACGATCGAACGCCGCCCGGTGGGAGAGTTCGACGTGCTGATCGACGTCAAGTTCGCCGGGATCTGCCACTCCGACATCCACCAGGCCCGCGACGGCTGGGGAGAGGGCATCTTCCCGATGGTGCCCGGCCACGAGATCGCCGGGATCGTCGCCGAGACCGGCCCCGGGGTCACCCGGTTCAAGGTCGGCGACCGTGTCGGCGTCGGCTGCATGGTCGACTCGTGCGGAGCGTGCGACGCCTGCCTGATGGGCCGCGAGCAGCACTGCGCCGAGGGGAACACCCAGACGTACAACGCCCTCGACCGCGGCGGCGAGCCCACGTACGGTGGCTACTCGACGCACATCGTCGTGGCCGAGAGGTTCGCCCTCTCCATCCCCGAGGGCATCGCCCTGGACGAGGCCGCGCCGCTCCTGTGCGCGGGCATCACCACCTACTCCCCGCTCAAGCGCTGGGGTGCGGGCCCGGGCAAGAAGGTCGCCGTCGTCGGCCTCGGCGGTCTGGGCCACATGGCCGTCAAGATCGCGCACGCGCTCGGAGCCGAGGTCACCGTCCTCTCCCAGTCGCTGCGGAAGAAGGACGACGGGCTCAAGCTGGGGGCCGACCACTACTACGCGACCAGTGATCCGCGGACCTTCGAGGAACTGGCCGGCACCTTCGACGTCATCCTCTCCACGGTCTCGGCCCCGCTGGACTTCGGCGCCTACCTCGCTCTGCTGCGGACCGACGGCACCCTGGTCAACGTGGGCGCCCCCGAGGAGCCGATCTCGCTGAACCTGTTCTCCCTGATCCTGGGCAACAAGTCGATCGCGGGTTCGATGATCGGCGGGATCAAGGAGACTCAGGAGATGCTGGACTTCTGCGCCGTGCACGGGCTCGGCGCCGAGATCGAGGTGATCGGCGCGGGTCAGGTCAACGAGGCGTACGAGCGAGTCCTCGCCAGCGACGTCCGCTACCGCTTCGTGATCGACACGGCGACGATCTGAGGCGTCGGCCGCCCGGCCGCCCCCTCACGCGAACGTCCGCCCCGAGCGCCCGAGGTGCTCGGGGCGGACCGGTACTCACGCCTGGTCCGGTCTTCCCGGGGCTGCCGACGGCGCGCCCCTTCCAGGACGGCCGGCGGCAGCCCCGGGAAGAGCGCCTCCAGGTCGTCCTGGCGCAGCCGGCTCAGGCGGGAGGCCCCTCGTGGTTGCCGACGGCTGACGCCCGCCTCACGCAGCACCTCGAAGTGGTGGGTGCTGGTGGACTTGCTCACCGGCATCCACCGGCGGCATCGTCCGGGACGCCGCGATCTCCGCGCACCCGGCTACCAGGTCCCCTTCGCCGAACAGGTCAGGCGGACGGCCGGCGTCCCCACCTCCGCCGTGGCCCTGATCCTCGACGCCGGTGAGGCCGAGGAGATCGTCGCGGCGGGGCGGGCGGACGCGGTCGTGATCGGCCGCGAGATGCTCCGTGATCCGCACCGGGCCCATCACGCCGCCGAGGCCCTGGCGGCCGGGCCCCGCCGGCCCGACCAGTACGGCTACGCCCTGGCGCGCCGCCCCGCCCGGGTCTGTCCGCCCACCGGGCCGCCCGGCCGACCAGGCCATCCGCGCTGTGCTCCTCTCCCGGCCCCCGGCATCCTCCGGCTGCGCCTCGCCGAGGCCGCCTACGCGCAGTACCGCGCCGACATGACGAGCTTCGCCCGGCGACTCGCCCGCGTCGAAGCCTCGCTGACGCCCGCACCCGGCATCCTCCCCCTGCGGGAGTGGGCCGGTGGTCCTGGCCCCGGGAACCCGACGAAAGGGGGAGCTGGCCCCCGCCGCGCTGGGGTGCCAGCCCCAGTGATCCCCAACGGCCCTTCTTCTAGCGTCTGTTGATGTGAGTTACGCACAGGACGCAGAGAAGACCATCCGACCCCTGGCGGCCGCCCGTACCACCACGGCGGCCCGGACGACCGCCAGGGCCGGCGCAGCGGGCCTGGCCCTGGCCCTGGCGGCGGGCATCACGGCGTCACCGGCCCTGGCCACCGCACGGCCCGGCCCGGAACCCCGTACGGTCGCACCGCCGACGACCGCCGGAGCGCTCGACCGCTATTACCACCAACCCCTGGACTGGGGCACCTGTATGAGCTCCCCGCAGGACGAGACGGGCAGAGACCTGGACAGGGCGGGCGTGCAGTGTGCCGACGTCACGGTCCCGCTGGACTACACAGCCCCCGGGGGCCGGACGCTCACGGTCGCGATATCCCGTCTGAAGGCCACCGACACCCGCCGCCGCATCGGCGCGATCCTCCTCAACAACGGCGGCCCCGGCGGCCCGGCCGTGGACTCCCCGCCGATCGTCCGCACGGCGATGAAGGAGGTCGGCCCGCGCTACGACATCGTCGGCTTCGACCCACGCTTCGTCGGCCGGAGCACCCCGCTGGACTGCGGCTGGCCCGTCAGCTTCACCTGGTTCTCGGCCGGTGCGAGCCGGGCGGGCTTCGACCGCCAGGTGGCGCTGAGCAAGAGCCTGGCCGACAAGTGCCGCGCCACGAACGCCTCGGTGCTCCCGCACATCAGCACCCGCAACACAGCCAGGGACATGGACGTGATCCGGGGCGCACTGGGCGAGCGCAAGATCTCCTACCTGGGCTATTCGTACGGCACCTACCTGGGCACGGTCTACACCCAGATGTTCCCCGGCCGCTACGACCGGATGGTCCTGGACGGAGCGGTGGGGCCGGACGACTACCACCCGCGCCTGCTGAAGCACACCGTGCGCGAGAACGAGCAGGCGCTCTCCGCCTGGGCCGCCTGGGCGGCCGCCCGCCACACGACGTACGGCCTGGGCCGCTCCCGTACCGCGGTGCTCTCCACCATCGACCACGTCATGGCGAAGGCGGCCCGCGCCCCGCTGACGCTCGGCACCGGCCCCGACGCCTTCCGGGTCGACGACACCCACATACCGACGCTGCTCTTCATGGGCGTGGCCGACGACGGCGACGGCTCGCGGGACCTCCTGGCCCAGCAGGTGGCGGCAATGTCCGGGGCGTCGAAGGGCCGCGAGGCTCCGTTGCCCCCGGGGTTCGCGGAGACGCTGCGTCTCCTGTTCTCCGGCGCGGGCTCCGCCTTCGGCAGCTCCCAGACGGCGATCATCTGCGGTGACGTACCGGCCCCGCGCGAGACCGAGCGCTACTGGCGCGACATCCAACGGAGCCGGGGCGCACACCCCCTGTTCGGCCCCCTCACCGAGAACATCGGCCCCTGCGCCTTCTGGGACGCGCCACGGGAAGCCTCCACCCGTATCAGCCACGACGCCCCCGTCCTCCTGGTCGCGGCCACGGGCGACCCCCGCACCACCTACCGGAGCACCACCGCCCTGCACAGCCGGCTTCCGGGCTCCAGGCTCCTCACCCTGGAGAACGCCAACCGCCACGCCCTGTACGGGGAGTACGGCAACGCCTGCGTGGACACCGAGGTCAACCGCTACCTCGCGACGGGGCGCCTCCCGAAGAGGGACGAGACCTGCGTGAAGTGACCCGGGGCGGGAGACGGCCTCCCGTCGGTGTACGGGCGGCCTCCCGCCGGAGGATGCCGGGCGCCCGTCCCGCTCCGTACCGTCCGAGGTGTCGGGCGAAGTCCGGCCGACGATGTCGGGAGGTCGCGGTGATGAGCATGGCGCGCAAGGTGATCGCATGGGGCGCTGCCCTGCTGCTGCTCGTGACCGGAACAGCGGCGGCAGCGGCCCCGCCCGGGGAACGGCCCCCGGGGATACGGGTGACCGAGGAGCGGTGGATCGGCGACCGGCTCCTCGAACTGACCGTGCGGTCGGCGGCGCTGGGGGGCGTCGGCACGGTCCGCCTGCTCACCCCGGACGGCTGGGAGGATCGCGGGCGCGGCGAGCGGTGGCCGGTCCTGTATCTGCTGGCGGGGGGCCACGGCGACCCCGAGGCCTGGACCGAGGACTACGCGGTGGAGCGGCTCCCGCAGCTGCGGGACGTGCTCGTGGTCATGCCGTCGATGCCGGTCTTCGGGTTCTACAGCGACTGGTGGAACGGCGGCGCCGGCGGCGCGCCGCGCGTGGAGACCTTCCACCTCGACGAGGTGCGCCCGCTGCTGGAGCGTCTCTACGGCGCGGGGGGCCGGCGGGTCGCGGCGGGGGAGTCGCAGGGCGGTTTCGGCGCGCTGACCTACGCGGCACGCAACCCCGGCCTGTTCCGCGCGGTGGCGGGGCTCAGCGGCTACGTCCATCCGCTCCAGCACCCCCGGGCGGTCCGGGCCGGACTCGACTATCTGGGCCTGGACCGGTCCGCGCTGTGGGGCGACCCGGTGGCCCAGCGGCGGATCTGGCAGGACCACGACCCGTACTACCGGCCGGAGCGACTGCGCGGCGTCGAGGTCCACCTCTCCAGCGGCGACGGCCGGGCGGGCGTCCTCGACCCGCCCGGCACGGAGCCGGACCCTCACGTCCCCGGCCTGGAGGACCCCGACGACCCCTTCCCCGCGGACGTCCTGTCCCCGACCGAGGCCATCATGGGGGCGGAGAACCGGGCGATGGCCTCCCGGCTGCGGGCCCACGGGGTGGCGGTCACCACCCACTTCTACCGGGGCACCCACTCCCCGCCCTACTGGGAGCGCGAGTTGCGCGGGGCGCTGCCGGCGCTGCTGCGCGCCCTCGGGCGGTGAGGGGGGGCCGGGCCCTACGCCGACGGGAGCGGTGAGCCGGCCCCGTCGGCCGGGGCCCCGGCCTGCGGGGAATCCTCCACGAGCTGCTCGCGGAGGTAGTTCCAGACGACCCCGAGCACCGCCGCCACCGGCACGGCGAGCAAGGACCCCACCACGCCGGCCAGGCTGCCGCCCAGGGTCACGGCGAGCAGGACCGTGGCCGCGTGCAGCCCCAGCCCACGGCTCTGGATCATGGGCTGGAACACATTGCCCTCCAACTGCTGTACCACGACGATGATCGCCAGCACGATCAGGGCATCCATCGGCCCGTTCGAGACCAACGCGATGACCACCGCCACGAATCCGGCGAACAGCGCCCCCACGATCGGCACGAACGCGCAGACGAAGGTCAGCACCGCCAGCGGCAGCACCAGCGGCACGCCCAGGATCCACAGGCCGATCCCGATGAAGACCGCGTCCAGCAGACCGACGAACGCCTGGGACCGTACGAACGCGCCCAGGGTGTCCCAGCAGCGGGAGGCCACCTCGGGGACGTCGGTGGCGAGCCTGCCGGGAAGCTGACGGGTGAGCCACGGCAGGAAGCGCGGGCCGTCCTTGAGGAAGAAGAACATCAGGAAGATCGACAGAACCGCTGTGACCAGCCCGTTGACCACGGTGCTCACCCCGGTGACAGCGGTGGTTACCACACTGCCGACACTGTCCTGGAGTTGAGCGGTCGCGGTGTCGAGCGCACCGGTGATCTGGTCGTCGCCGATGTTCAGCGGCGGACCGGCCGCCCACTCGCGGACCTTGTCGATGCCCGCGATCACCCCGTCGGCCAGCTCCCCGGACTCACCAGCCACCGGCACCGCGATCAGCGCCACGATGCCCGCCCCCACAAGCAGGGAGAACACCGTCACCACCGAAGCGGCGAGCGAGGGCCACCACCCGAGCCGGCGCAGGAAACGGGCGAGCGGCCAGGTCAGCGTGGTGAGGAACAGACCGACTATCAGCGGCCACACGACCGACCACATCCGGCCCAGCACCCACAGCGCGACCGCCGCCGCCACGAGGATCAGCAGCACCTCTGCGGAGACCCGTGCCGACGTGCGGAGAGCAGCCGCGGTCTTTGTCGAACTCAATGGCGAAGACATGGCGTTACCCTATGGCTTCGCCGACCGTGTTCCGGCCACGCCCACGGCCCGCAGGCACCGAGCGCCACGAGGGCGGGCCGCCCGCCCCCGTCAGCGCAACGACGGGGGCAGTTCCTCCCGATGGACGATCCCCAGACGCTGGGTGGCGCGGGTGAGCGCCACGTACAGATCGCTCCTGCCGAACCGGGCGGGCTCCACGACCAGCACATGGTCGAACTCCAGCCCCTTGGCCTGGCGCGGATCCAGCAGCACCACCGGGCGCGTGAGGTCGGGGGCCTCACCCGCCGCGACGCCGTCCAGCGGGGCGGCGATCTCCTCGTGCAGCGCACGCGGCGCGATCACCGCGAGGCGTCCCTCCCGGGGCGTCAGCTCCACGACCGCCCGGGCCACCTCGCCCGCCAGGTCCTCCCCGGCATCCCGCGTCCACGGCTTCTCGCCGGTCGACCGGACCGAGACGGGGGCGGTGAACGAGGGGTCCCTCTCCCGCAGGACCCCGGCGGCCAGCTCCATGATCTCCGCGGGCGTACGGTAGTTGACCTCCAGCGTGACGTGCTCGAAGCGGTCGCCGACGTACGGCTGGAGGATCTTCTCCCACGACCCGACGCCGGCCTCCTCGGACGTCTGGGCCGGGTCGCCGACCAACGTCAGCGAGCGGCTCGGAGCCCGGCGCATCAACAGCCGCCACGCCATCGGCGACAGCTCCTGCGCCTCGTCGACGATGATGTGCCCGAAGGCCCAGGTACGGTCGGCGGCGGCCCGCTCGGCGGCGGTGCGGTGGTCGGCCTCCTCGTGCCGCTCCGCCATCCGCTCGGCGTCGATGATGTCGTGGGCGGCGAGGACCTCGGACTCCTCGTCCTCGAACTCGTAGCTCTCCGAGCCGCGCGACAGCTCCAGCACCCCCTGCGCGTAGCCGACCCGCTCCTGACGGGCGGCCTCGGCGGCCGCCTGCTCCGCGCTGTCGTCGACGCCGAGCAGCTCGGCGGCCTCGTCGAGCAGCGGTACGTCGGCGGACGTCCACGCCGCGCCGACGGACGGACGCCGGATCAGGTCGGCGTCCTCGTCCGGTACGTACACCGGGTCGGCCAGATAGTCGGCGAGGAAGCCTTCCGGGGTCAGCGGCGGCCACAGCTCGTCCACCGCCGCGTGCACCTCCTTGCTCAGCGCGACGTCCCGGCCGAGCTGGGCCACGTCGTCCGGGCCGAGGAAGTTGGGCCCGCCGTAGGGGTCCGCGCCGATGCGCTCGACGAGCTGCGCGGTGAGCGCGTCGATGACGCGGAAGACGAAGTGCGGGCGGGCGAGATTGTGCGGCAGACGGGTGTCCCTGGCCGCCTGCCGGGCCTCGTACGCGATCTCCCAGTCCAGGACCAGGTCCCCGCCGTCCTCGTGCGGGACGACCATCGCCGCCCCGGGCTCGGGCAGCCGCTGCCGGTCGCGTACGGCCAGCGCGAGCGCCTCGGCCATCGGCTCGCCGCCCTTGACGGCCGCGGCGCGCGCGGAGTCCGTACCCGTGGCGCGCACCCCGGGGAACAGCTCCGCCTGCGTCGCCAGCAGTACCCCGGTCTCACCCAGCGCGGGCAGCACTTCCGCGATGTAGCGCAGGAACGCCGGGTTGGGCCCCACGATGAGCACGGCCCGCTTGGCGAGCAGCTCGCGGTGCTCGTACAGCAGGAAGGCGGCCCGGTGCAGCGCGACGGCCGTCTTGCCGGTGCCGGGTCCGCCCTCGACGACGAGGACGCCCCGGTGCGGCGCCCGGATGATGCCGTCCTGCTCGGCCTGGATGGTCCGCACGATGTCACTCATGCGTCCCGTGCGCGCGGAATCGAGCGCCGCGAGCAGGACGGCGTCGCCGTTCGGATCCTCGAAGCCGGTGCGGTCGCGGTCCCCGAGGTCGAGGATCTCGTCGTGGAGCTCGGTGACCGTGCGGCCCTCGGTGGTGATGTGCCGTCGCCGGCGCAGACCCATCGGCGTGTGCCCCGTGGCGAGATAGAAAGGACGCGCCACCGGCGCACGCCAGTCGATCAGGACAGGGGTGTGGTCGGCGTCGTCCTCACGGATCCCGATACGGCCGATATGGTGCGCGAGTCCGTCGGAGCGGTCGATGCGCCCGAAACACAGCGAGCCGTCCACCGCGTCGAGCGCGGCGAGCAGGCCCGAGCGCTCCGCGACGAGGATGTCGCGTTCCAGCCGCGCCTGCTGGCCCGTCCCGACCGGCGTCAGCGCGTGCTCGACGCCATCGGCGGCCACCCCGCGCAGGGCGTCGACCCGGGCATGGAGCCGGTCGATGAATTCCTGTTCTTCCCGCAATTCGTCGCTTTCCCGGTTTGACAAAACGGCTCCCCGCCAGATATATTCGTACTCATAAGGCCCCCGAGCGGGGCCTTTCTGCATGAGCGCAGAAGAATCCAATATACCCGCGAAAATCCCCGGACCGCAATTACGGTCCGGGGATTGTCCGTTCCGGGCCGACTACTTCCGGAGTGCGGCGGCCCGTGCCTCCCCGTCCGTGCCGATCGGCGTTCCCGCCGCCAGGTCCCGCGGGGACAGAGCCAGCGACCGGGCGGCCGTCGCACCCACGTCGGCGAGACTCCGCGCGTCCGGCAGCAGCTCCGCCCCGGCCCCGTCGGGGCGGTGGATCAGCACCGGCACGTACTCCCGGGTGTGGTGCGCGTGCCCGATCGAGGGGTCGTTGCCGTGGTCGCCGGTGACGATCAGCCGGTCCCCGGAGTCCGTGAGCAGTGCCAGGAGCCCGGCGAGCCCCGAGTCCACCTGTTCCAGCACCTGCCCGTAGCGTCCGGGGTCCTGCTGGTGCCCCGCGAGATCCGTCTCCTGGACGTTCGCGACCACCAGGGCGTCGCCCCCGGCGCGTACCGCGTCCAGGGTGTACGCCAGGACATCGGCGGTGGCCACGGCGGGCCGCCGGTCCGCCTGTTCGCACACCAGGATGTCGGCGGCCTTCCCCACCAGGGTGACCGGGATGCCGGCCCGCGCCGCGAGAGCGGGGAGCTGACGGGTGTGGTCGAGCGGCGCCCCCAGGTGCTGCACTTCCAGACCGCCGTTGCGGTAGAAGCCGGTGGCCGGGGTGTCCAGCCCGACGGTGCCCCCGTCCCCGCCCCGTACGTAGGAACCGAGCGGACCGTCCGCGTGCCCGCCCACGGCGATGACCCGGGCGACCGGGGCGACCGCCCGTACTGTGCGGGCGACGGCGAGGATCCCGCCCGGACCGTCGAACGGCAGATCCTCCAGGCGCCCCGAGGCGTTCCAGTTGATCCCGGGATCGGCCTCCAGGTTGTCGTGGACCAGCACCGCCCCGTCGACCAGCAGCAGCGGCTTTCCGTCCAGCCGCTCCACCCGGTGACCGGCCGTCGTGAGCGCCTCGGCCACCTCGTCGAGGTGGTCGGCGAGCCGGGCCACGGCCACCCTGCTGTAGTCCGCGCCCATCATGGTCTGGTGGCCGGCGAAGGTGTCCGCGCCCGGGTAGCCGAGGGCGGCCCGGCCCGCCGCCACGGGCAGCCGGGTGCTCCGCGCCAGGTCCCGGTGCGGATGGACCAGACCGAGGCCCAGCGCCCCGAGCACCGGGAGCCGCAGCGGCCGCCCGAACGCGGCGCGGGCGTGGTCGAGGACGTGCCCGCAGGTGTCGGCGGCGAGGTCGCCGGGGCGCAGGGCGCCCGCGTCGGGCATGGCGCCGACGCCGAATCCGTCGATGACGACGATGACGGTCCTGGCCATGGGATCACTCCTTACAGGGCTCGGCCGTGGGCGTCGTAGAGCCCGTTCAGCCGGGGCCTGCCGGAGGCGAGTCCGGAGACGACGGCGACGGTCGAGCGGGTGACGAAGATCTGGGTGCGGAAGGCGAGCAGCGCGGTGTCGCCCAGCCGGACGTCCGAGCCGGGCGGTGGTGCGTCGAGCAGCCGGTAGTAGTCGATGTTCTCGGCGGGGGCGGTCTGCACGCCCAGGCGCGCGCCGGTGCGTGGCAGGAGGGTGCCGCAGATGTGGGAGCGCGCGTAGAACCCGCCGCCGAACAGGGCCGGGCGGCCGTCGTCGAGGGTGTGGGCGACCTCGCTGACGTACACGTACGCGGGTTTCTCGGGCTGGGACGGGTCCAGGGCGTGCAGCGGAGTGGTGCCGGTGAGGGCGTGGCCCGGCTCCCCGTGCGTCGCCCCGCGCTCGGCGAGCAGCGGGAGGGACGCCATCGAGGTGGCGCTGGGCGCGCTCAGCCTCAGGTTCTGGTGCCCGCGCGCCGCCAGCAGGTCACGGGCCTTGAGCGCCAGGTCGAAGGTGGCCGTCGCGGTGGGAAGGCCCGTCGCGGGGTCGCACAGTACGCACGGGAAGGCGGTGACGCCGGCGATCCGGATGCCCGGCAACGCCTCGGCGGCCTCGGCGAAGACGTCCAGCCGCTCCACCGGAACCCCACCCTCCTGTCCCGGGTAGACGACGCCCCCGGCGCCTTCGAGCCGGATCAGGACGTCCTGGACGAAGCCCAGTTCCCGGGCCGCCTCCGAGACGGCACGGGCGTTGGCCAGGTCGAAGACCGTGACGTTCTCCGGCCGCCACGCCAGCATGCCGGGCAGCTCCCGCCGGGGGATCTGGACGAGGTGGCCGAGGTTGCCCGGCCTCGCCCCGGCCGCGTGCAGGGTCCGGGCCTCGGCCGGGTCGATGGCGGCGGAGCGGGGGATGTGCCGGGCGACGGCCCGGATCAGTTCGGGGTTGCGGCCGATCTGTTTGACGACGAACCACAGACCGAGGCCGAGGCGTTCGGCCTCGGCCGCCAGCAGCGCGGCGTTGGACTCCACGGCGTCGAGATCCATCACATACGTGTCGGGCGGGATCTCGCCACGCCGGTGCAGGGTGGCCGCGGCGTCGACGAGCTCGGGGTTGCGGGTGAGCACGGTGTCGAGAAACACGGTCAGTGGTCCTTCGGGTCGGCCATCGCGGCGAGCGAGCGGCGCAGGATGTCGATGACGAGGTCCGCGCCGGCCCGCATCGGGTTGACGCGCACGGTCCAGTCGGCCAGCTCCGGGGCGTCGTCCAGGGCGGAGCTGGACATCCGGTAGAAGAGCGGCGCGATCTCGTAGCGCGAGTTGGAGCCGACGGGGTAGGGCGCGGCGCCGAACCGTGCGGCGACGGACGGCAGTCCGGCGGCGATGGGCCGGTCCAGGCGGATGAGCAGGCAGCGGTCCTGGGCATTGGCGACACGCACCTCCGCCACCCCGGCCACCTCCCCGGCCGTGAGCCGTTCGGCGACCTCGGCCCCCACCCGGGACTGCACGGCCCACAGGAGCGGTACGTGGGTGAGGGCGCGCAGCGCGTCCAGCGCCTGGTGGCCCTGGACCTGCCCGCCGCCGGAGTAGTTGTCGCGGCGGACTCCCCCGACCAGGTCGCGGGCGCCCACGACCAGGCCGACGCCCTCGGGCCCGTGGAGCTTGAACAGCGAGAAGCAGGAGGCGTCGGCGCCCAGCTCGACACCGGCGGCGGGGGTGCGCATGACGGCGTAGTTGTCGTCCACGACCGTGCGGACCCCGGCCGCCCGGCAGGCGGCGATGACCTCGGCCGGATCGTAGGAGTCGGCCAGCCGCTGCCGGGTGTGCTGGACGTACGCCCACCGGAACCGCCCGGACGCCAGAGCGGTGTCGAGCGCCGCCCGGTCGTTGAAGTCCGCCTCCGTGGTGCGTACGCCGATGCCTCGGAAGGTGACCTCGGTCGTGCGGTAGACCGGGGCCCGGTGGATGAGCACATCGTCGCCCGCCCCGACGACGGCGTTGAGCGCGGCCCGGATCGCCCCGGTGCCCGCGCCCTGTACGAGGGCGGCGTCATCGGCGCCGAAGAAGTCGGCGAGGACCGCCTCGACGCGGGCGGTGGTCCGGGGCCGGCCGAGGCCGGGGACGACTCCCGCGTCGGCGGCGAACAGCTGCTCGCCCTCGAAGTGCGCGGCGGTGGCCTCCAGCAGCCGGAACTGCCGCGCCGCGGCGTCCTCCAGGGCCACCGTCGGCAGCGGAAAGGTCACGGGGAGCACGGGTGGGGGTGCGGGGCTCATGTCAGTTCTCCTCCACGGTCGCGCCGGTCAGGAAGCGCACCGGATTGCGACGGGTCAGCAGGTCGATCAGGTCGTCGTCGGCCCCGGCCGCCCGCAGCCGGGGCAGGAAGTCCGCGAAGAGGTGCCCGTATCCCTGGCCGCCCTCGCCGCGCAGATAGCCGTGGCGGGAGATGTCGCAGCTGAGCAGGGCCCGGTCGGCGTGGCCCGCCTCCAGCAGTGCGAGCAGCAGCCGCAGCCGGGTCTCGTCGCTCTGGTACGCGGACTTGCCCACGGTGTCGAACGCGACGTACGCCCCGCGCGCCGCCAGCTCCCGGTGGAGGCCCGGGTCGTCCAGCAGGTCCTGGTGGCCGACGCTCACGCGGTGGGCGGGCAGACCCTCACCGGTGAGCAGCTCCAGTTGGGCGAGGCCGCCCCGGCCGAGCTGGGCGTGGGTGGCGAGGGAGAGGCCGGTGGCCAGCGCGGCCCGTGCGCCGGCCCGCAGCACCTTGGCCTCGGCGGCGGTCGGTGCGTCGCCGTGGCTGCCGATCTCCCCGAGGACGCCGGGCCGGACCCCGCTCCCGTCGATGCCGTCCTCGATCTCCCGGACGAGGATGCCGGTGAGCGCCGCCACGTCCAGGGTGTCGACCTCCGGTGTGTGGAACGGCTCGTAGTACCAGCCGGTCGCGGCGACGACGGCGACACCGGTCTCCCGGGCGATCCGGGCCAGGGTCCGCACGTCGCGCCCCATGCCGCGGCAGGTCAGCTCGACGACCAGGGCGAGGCCGTACGCCTCGCGCAGTGCGGCGAGTTCGGCGGCCACGGCCACCGCGTGGCGTTCCGGTCCGAGGACGGCCGCGCCGTCGCCCACCCGGTCCAGATCGAGGACGAGGTGCTCGTGGGCGAGGGCGGGGCCGCGTACCGAAGCGGTCCGGAGCTCTCCGGTGACGGTGCGCAGGGTGTGCGGTGCGGGGTGGTTCATCGTGGGGCCTCCTGCTCCATGTACGGCACGCCGGATCCGGGGTCGGGCCTCAGCCCTTGACCGGGGTGAACAGGTCGAGCCAGTACAGGATGTTGAGGAGGACACCGCCGACGATCACCGCCGCCGGGGCCGCGGCCATCCTCACGACCGGCCGGCCCATCGACTCGTTCAGGAGGTAGAGCCCGCCGACGACGAGGATGCCGAGCCCGCCCCCCATGGCGTTGGCGGCCATCAGCGAACCGAACAGGATCGCGAGCTGGAGCGTGTCCCCGATGGCGCTGCGCAGATGCTCCGAGGAGTCGCGGACGCTCGGCAGCTTGCCGAGTATCCTGCCGATCCAGGAGAGGGCCAGCACCTCGACGGCGAACACGAGCGCACCGACGACGGCGGCCAGGAACGGGTTCGGCATGAGGTACCCGATCGGGTACACCAGGGTGAAGCCCGCGATGCCGTACGCGCCGGACGCCAGGGCGGTGGTCGCGATCAGCGGGATGAAGCCGAAGACCCGGTAGAAGTCGACCTGCGCCGCCTCGGCGTACTGCCCCTTCGCGATCAGGAAGCTGGTCGCCTCGCCGCCGCCGAACACATGCATCTGGGCGAGCACGCACACGCCGGCGCCCAGCACCATGAACAGAGGGAGATACTTCCGCAGCCGGGCCGCGCTGGCGCTGAAGAGGGATGCCATCGGGTCGTCCCCGCCCACCTCCTCCACGACGCCCGCCGCCCGGTCGGCCCGGCGCTGCCGCAGGTCCTTGGAGACGGCGAGGCCGATGAGCATCAGCACGCCCACCGCCATGGCCAGCGCACCGGCGAACATGTTGGGCCACAGCTTCATCGTCATGACGACGAGGGCCAGTTCGAGGACGCCCGCGACGCCGCCCCACCTGCGGCCGAACTGCTTGGTGATGGCGAGCACCGGGAAGAGCGTGAACAGGAACAGGATCGGCGTCGACATCTGCTGCATCGCGGTCAGGAAGTCGACCGGGAGGTCATGGGCGATGTTGTTCGCGCCGTTCAGCCCGAAGACCACCACCGCGCCCCACGCCCCGCCGAGGATCGGGGCCAGCCACTTCTTCGGTGACAGCATCCCGAGGATGTCCGTGGGCAGGAAGAGCAGCCACGGGTTCAGCACGCCGGTGGACAGGGCCATCGGCGCGCCGAGACCGAAGATGAATCCGGCGGAGAGCCCGAACGAGACGGCCGTCGTCGCGCTGCGGGTGGTGCGCCCCTGGATGAAGTCCAGCAGGAAGGGGCGCACACCGTCGTTGAAGACGGCCAGCGCCATGTGCGCGATGAACGCCGTGAGCGCGCAGAGGGCTATCACGGTCAGTTGCTGGGCCAGCGAGAAGTCGAGTTCCGCGCCGGCGGCGAGGGTGGTGCTCACGAGTCACTCCTTGGTGCCCGGGGTGATGATGAAGGAGGCTGCGATCAGCCGTGGGCCGCGATGGCGCGGGCCATCAGCGGGGCGATGACGTCGATCTGGTCCATCGAGAAGCCGAAGGCCTTCTTGCCGTCGGCGAGGAGGGCGGCGATCGCGTCCTCGGTGGGGACGCTCCGGCCGAAGGTGTGGCAGGAGGCGCTGCCCAGGAGGCCGACGAGCACGCCCAGCGACGCACCCGCGCCGGTGTGGCAGGTGCCCAGGTAGTAGTCGGCCTGGCCGACCCGCAGCTTCATCGCGGCGTCCATGTCGCTGGAGGGAACGACATCGAGGGAATCGATGCCGAGCTTGCCGATGGCCTGGGTGACCTCGACCTTGCCGACTCCACCGGTGAGGATCTTCGTCATGGCTGTTCTGCTTTCTACGTGTTCCTGCGGGGCGTACGGGGAAGCGGGGGCGTACGGGGGGAGGGGCGCGGCGACCGGTCAGGAGGCGGGGGCGGGCGGGGAGTTCCGGGCCAGTACGGCCAGGTGCATGCCGAGGAAGTTGATCTCGGACTCGGGGAGAGCGGCCCCGAGCTCCCGTTCGGCCCGTGCGGCGACGGCCCGGGCGCGTGCGACCGCTTCCGGTTGGTCCGCCAGCTCGGCGGCGACCTGGTCGTCGGTGAGGAACTGCTCGATCGGCTCACCGTTCAGCAGTCGGCCGATGGCCATCATGAGATGGCTGGTCAGCATGGAGGCCGTCGCCTCGGTGACGAGGTGCCCCTCGGCTTCCAGGGCGGCGAGTTCGGCGGCGACGAAGTCGGCCACCTCGGGTTTGACCTGACCGCCTTCGCGGAACAGCTGGATCCGCAGTGCGAGCTGGTCGTCCATGATCGTCCTCCTCAATCAACAATAACCAGGATTCTGTATTTTCGACGCGTACGGCGCTCCGGGATCATCCGCTTCGCGGCGGCCGGCCGACAGGTCAGTACGAGGGGACGCGCTCCCCCCGCAGCACCTCACTCTGCAGCCGTGTCACCGTCGACAGGTCGAGCGCCTCGCGGACGGCGGCGAGCGCCTTGGCCCCCTCGGTCCGGCCGATCACGGCGGCGGTGGAGTTGCGCAGGGCCAGCTCCCGGGTGACCTCGTCGCCGAGCGGCACCACGTCGACGCCGAGCCCGAGCCGGTCCTGTGCCTCGTCGAGGTTCCAGACGGTCGCGTCCACCTCGTTCCGGGCGAACAGGTCGTGCAGTTGCATGTAGGAGGCCTCCCGCCACTCGATGTCCTCCCGGCCGGCGAACACCCGCTCCACGAGCATGCGCAGATCCTCCGAGGCGTGGTCGACGGCCACCCGGAGCCCCGGAGCGGCCAGATCGGCCCCGTGCCGTACGAGCATGCCGTGTGCGCCGACGTAGGTGGCGGGGCCGAGGTCGGCCACCAGCTCCACCGGATGCTCGGCGATCAGCTGGTCGGCGGCGAAGCGCGACAGCACCACCAGGTCGACCTTGCCCTCCAGCAGGGCGGCGGTGCGGGCTCCGGCCCCCCGCATGAACGTGATCGCGAACGGCGCGCCCGCCTCCTCGAAGGCGCTGCGCAGTCCGGTCGCCAGTCCCTCGTACCTACGGGAGTAGGGGAGCGGCATGGCCGCGAGCAGGGTGCCGAGGCCGGACAGTCGCCACAGGACGGTGCGGTCCGAACGGACCAGGAAGGTTCCGAGGTGACCGCGCGCGGTCGTGGAGATCGCCCCGGCCTCCTCCAGGAGCTGGAGGGCCGCCTGCACGGTCCCGTTGCCGCAGCCCAGCTCCTCGGCCAAGTCGCGCACACGCGGCAGCCGGGTGTCCGGCTCCTGATGCAGGAGCAGGACGGCCAGCTGCCGGGCGGCGAGGCCGTTGCGCGTGAGGAGTCGGTCGTCCAGGTCGTTCACACATCAAACAGTAAACAGGATTCTGGATACTGGCAAGGGTCGGGTCGCCGGGCCTGAGGGGGCCACTACGGGCCGGCCTCAGTCCGGCAGGGGGACGCGGATCACGGGGTCGAACGGGTGCTTGTTGAAACCGCTGCGCACATTGCGGCAGCTCGGCGCCTGGCACATGAAGAACTCGTCGACGCTCCGGCGGCCCGTCCGGCCGCGGAGCCAGGTCTTCTCGTCGGTGGTGAGGGAACGGTGCTGCTCGTCGGAATCGCACGTGTAGCAGTACATGGCGCGGGCCGGCACGGGACCTCCTGAAGCGGGCGAACTGACAGAAGGGGAAGCATATGAGGGCGCGTCGGCCGTGGGCGGTGTACGGCGCGCCCGAACCTGTCGCTGGCGGGACCGCGGCGGCCCCCGTCCGGAGAGCCGCTGCGGTCCGGACGTCCGCGTCAGCGGGTCAGGGTGAACGCCTGGGCCGGGGAGCCGGAGCAGGGCTGCTGCGAGAGCCCGGCCCCGTCGGCTGTCGAGGAGTCGTCGACACTCAGGCCCTCGCTCCGGGCGTGCCGGTCACGAGGAGGCGGGACAACGGCATGAAAGAACAGCGACCAAGTGGTTGGCAAGTAGTCTGCTCGCGTGTTCCTTCCCGTTGCCGGAAGATCTTCGCCGGGGCCTCGGCTGGCTTGAGGTGAACCGCTGAGCAACCAGTCAGTGGGCAGGCCGACGCGCGGTCCGGCCAAGGCCCGTACGCCGCTCAGCCGGAGGCCCGGCAGCGACAGCAGGTCATCCTGGCCATCGCCATGGACACCTTCGCCGCCCGTGGTCACAACAACGCCTCGCTCGCCGAGATCGCGGGCCGGGTCGACCTCCCGCAGGCGGGTGTGCTGCGCTACTTCCGCTCCCAGGCCCTTCTCCTCACCAGCGTCCTCGAACTGCGCGACCAGAGAGACATCGAGCACCTCGGCCCCGACCGCCCCCAAGGGCTGGACTTCCCGCGTCACCTGGTGGACACCGCACTGCGCAACGCGGAGCGCGAGGGCATCGTCCGGCTGTACGCGGTGCTCTCGGCGGAGTCGGTCACCGGCGATCACCCCGCCCAGGACTACTTCCGCGACCGCTACCACGGGCTGCGCGCCTTCGTCGCCGACGCCCTGCGCGAGGCCTGCGAACCGCCCGCCGACCGCGCGGCGCTGACCGGCAACGCGGCCAACGCCATCATCGCGGTCATGGACGGCCTCCAGGTCCAGTGGCTCCTGTCACCGGAATCCGTGGACATGGCAGCGTCGATGGATCTCGTGGTCACTTCGCTGCTGGCCACTCTCGGTCCTGGGCGTTTCGGCCCGCACGCGGCAGGCTGACCCACCGCGACCGGGCCGGTCGCCTACTCCAGACCGTTGCGTGCGGCGAGCCTCAACAAGACCCCGATCAGGGCGGGTTCGAGCCCGAGCGCCGTGAAGGTGAGTGGTGGCGCGCCCCGCCGTTCGATCTCGACGCGGTGGGAGGCCATGAGGAGGGAGGCGCTGCTCGTCCTGCGCAGACCTGTCACCTCCCGCCACACCACCGCGTCCCGCACCCCGCCGAGCGGGCCGGTGACGGCGATGCCTCCCTGGTGCAGCCGGCACTGGTTGCCGCCGCATCGAGCGCTGACGAAGCGCCACGCCAGACGCAGGCCGAACAGGACGAGGACCACGGTCGCGGCCACGGCGCCCTTGAGCAGCGCGGAGTTCGGCCTGATCCACACCAGCAGGGCGATCATGACGACCACCAGCAGGGTGACGGTCCGCACCGCGAACTGGGCGAGCGCGCCCGCGAGCCCCACAGCGTGGTACGTGCCGATCCGCTGCCCCAACTCCGGTGCGCTCCGGGTCTGTCGCACGATGAACCGCCTTCTCGGGATGTGAAGCCACCGGCCCGCATGTCCCCGACCGATCGAGTGGCGGGCCCGGACGGCCGCGCACCGTCCTTCGGCGCCGCCGCGCACCCGACGTTATGGCCGCCCGAGACATGACACCAGCGACCGAAATGCATGGGACCCATGCGCGACCGGAATGTGATCGGGGAGGATGCCGGTGGTCGGGCGGCGCGCACGGCGGCAAGGGGGAAGACATGTGGGAGAACGAATCGCTCCGGTTGCTCGTCACCGTGGCCGAGACCGGATCGTTCACCCGGGCGGCGGCCCGGCTGGACTACACGCAGTCCGCGGTGTCCCGGCGGATCGCCGCGCTGGAACACAAGGCGGGCGGTCCGCTGCTCGTACGCCTTCCGCGAGGCGTACGGCTCACCCCCGCGGGGCGGGTGCTGCACCGGCACGCCGTGGACGTGCTCGGCCGCCTGGCCCGGGCCGAGCGGGAACTGACCGTGCTGCACGCCGGAGGCGGCGGGCCCCTGCACACCGGTGCGTTCGCCACCGCCAACATCGCACTCCTGCCGACCGCGCTGCGCGCCCTGAAGGACGCCCGGCCGGGGATCCACGTGGTGGCCGACGAGAACCCGACCGGCACGCTGATGCGGCAGCTGGCTGACGGAACGCTGGACCTCGCCGTCGTGAGCGATTATCCCTACGGCCTTCCCTCGGCCGACGGGATCACGACCACCGTGCTGTGCGAGGACGAACTGCTCGTCGCCCTCCCGCGCCGACACCCCCTGGCCGGGGACGAAGCCGTCGACCTGTACGAACTCCGCGACGAGACCTGGATCCAGAGCGCGTACGGCGACCGACCCACGATGCTCGCCGACGCCTGCGCCCGAGCGGGCTTCACCCCGGGGAAAGTCATGCGGATCGCCGGGTGGGCGGGCAAGTTCGGCTACGCGGTCGCCGGGCTCGGCGTGGCCCTGGTCCCCTCGCTGGCGGCGCCGGCGGTGCCGGGTGAACTCGTCCTGCGCCCCCTCACCGACCCCGCCATGCGCCGGACCGTGCATGTGGCACTGCCCGACACGCCGCTCCCGGCGGCCCTGGCCCTGCGGGAGTGCCTGACCGGGGCGGTCGCGGACCAGGAGCGGCCCCGCTCACCGGGGTGAAACGGCTCGTGCCCCGTCCCGTACGCCCGTTCCGGGCGAGGGGGCGACGGAACCGCGCCCCTCCCACGTGTCCACGCCGTCCATCGCCCCCAACTGCGCGTCCAGGGAGGCCAGGAGCCAGTCGTGCGCGGAGCCCGGAGTCGGCTCGGGGCGGCCGCCGGGAGCACTGATCACCTCGGCCGTCAGCTCCCAGTAGCGGTCGATGCGCGGATCGGCCGCGAGCCGGCCGGCCAGTACGCGGCGGAAGGCCGCCGTGTCGGGAGCGCCGTACGTGCTCGCGTACGCGTCCACGAAACCGTCCAGCGCCTCGCCGGGACAGGGCTCCGCATCGCGGCGCAGCTCCCCGCCCGCCAGGTCGTACGCCTCGGCGAGACCCGCGTACAGCACGGCCGACGCACGGGCCCCGGCGGCGCCGTGCGCCCGGGGCTGGCAGGAGCCGCCGCCACCACCGCCCCCGCACGGACGGGTCACGTAGGCGTGCAGCCGTGCGAAGGCGAGGACCTGGTCCGGCCGCGGGTCGTCGGGCAGGTCCGGCACCGCCGCCTCCAGGAACGCGGTGACCGACCGGGCGGGCATGCGGGGCGGCAGCCACGCACGCCAGAACCGGGCCAGCGAGGCGGTGCTCGGCGGGGCGGCGACCGCACCGACCAGCCTCAGCCGGTCGGGCCGTTCGGCCGGCGGGCTCTCCTGTACCAGCCTGAGCGCGGCCTCCCGCCAGCGCAGCGCGGCGAGCTCGGAGCCCAGGGAGCGCAGCCGGCCGGCCACGGCCTCCTCCAACGCGCCACCCTCCCCGGCCCCGTCGCTGCGCTCGTCCTGCTCGTCGAGGATGCGGCGCACCTCGGGAACCGGCAGGTCGAGGCCGCGCAGGGAGCGGATCATGCGCAGCCGCTCCACGGCCTCCGGAGCGTACCTGCGGTGCCCGCCGGCGCTGCGGGAGGCCTCTGGAAGCAGCCCTCGGTCCGAATAGAAACGGACGGTCTTGACGCTCACGCCCGTGTGCTCGGCCAGTTCGCCGATGGTGCACAGACCGTCGTACGACGAGAACACTTGAACCTCCACCAGGGGGAGTTCCTACGGTAACGCCGAGCGCTGCCGGGAGATCGGGCCGGGGCGCGGGAGACACCGTGACGAGGAGGGACCATGACTGTATTCATCCTGGTGGCCGGGGCGTTCACCGGACCCCACGTGTGGCGGGACACCGCCGCCCGGCTGGCCGCGGACGGCGCCGAGGTGCGAAAGGTGGCGCTCACCGCGCTCGGCGGACGACCCGCGGATCCCGGGGAGGCCGTCGACCTGGAGACCCATGTCGCGGACGTGCTCGCGGTGATCGACGCGGTGGCGGCGGAGGCCGCAGACCCGGAGATCGTGCTCGTCGGCCACGACTACGGCATCCACCCGGTGCTCGGTGCCGCCGACCGGAGGGACGGGGCGATCGCCCGGATCGTCTACCTGGACGCCGGGATGCCGAGGGACGGAGTCCCCGCCCTGGCCGCAGTGCCCGACCAACGCCTGCGCGAGGAGGTGTTGGAGCGCGCCGCCGGAAACGGGGAACGGGGGCCCGGCGGTGAACTGCCGCCCCCGGCCCGGGACGCGTGGTCCCGCTGGGGGAGCGTCGCCGGTCTCTCCGGGGCGGCGCTCGACGGACTCACCGCCCTCGCGGCACCGCAGCCGCTGGGTACGCTGCTCCAGCCGTTGCGGCTCACCGGAGCCGTGGCCGACGTGCCCGTGACCGGGGTGCTGTGCACCGCCAACGGACCGGGGGTCGAGATGCTCCAGATCCTGGTGGACGTCGGCGACCCGGCGCTCCGGTCGCTGGCCGAGGCCCGGGTGCCCTTCCTCGAACTGCCCACCGGGCACTGGCCGATGCTGTCCTGCCCCGCCGCGCTGGCCGAGACCCTGATCGAGGCCGCGTCCGGCGGGGGGCACCGGCTGGCAGCCGCCGACGCCTCCCGTACGCCCGCCCATCTGCGGCCGTTCCTCCTCGACGTGCCCGACAGGCCCCGCGAGCGGACCGGGAACACCGACCTGTACCTTCCGGACGGTCCGGGCCCGCACCCGGCCGTGGTCTTCGTGCACGGCGGACCGGTGCCCGCCGACGCACGGCCCACGCCCCGGGACTGGCCGACCCTGACGGGATACGCACGCCTCGTCTCGGGGCAGGGGGTCGTGGGGGTGACGCTCGACCACCGCCTGCACGCCGTGACCGACTACGAGGTGGCCGCCGCGGACGTGGCCGACGCGGTGGAGCGGGTACGCGCCGACCCGAGGGTGGACGCGGACCGGATCGTCGTGTGGTTCTTCTCGGGCGGAGGCCCGATCGTGGCGGACTGGCTGACGGACCCGCCGCCGTGGCTGCGCTGCGTGGCCGCGAACTACCCGATCCTCGCGCCGCTGCCGAGCTGGGGGCTGGGCGACACCCGTTTCCACCCGGTCCGGGCGGTCTCCCGAGCCGGACGCCTTCCCGTCGTGCTGGTCCGGGCGGAACGCGAGAGTGCCGAGATCGCCGCGACCGTCGAGGAGTTCCTGACCGAGGCCACCCGCTGCGGAGCGAACGTCGAGGTCATCGACGTACCGGAGGGGCGTCACGGCTTCGAGACCCTCGACTCGACCGACGGGGCGCGCGAGGCCGTGCACCGCGCGGTGGGCGCGGTGCTGGCCCGCTTGAAGGCGTGACGTCCCGATGCGTGGGGCAGGGAGCGGCCCGGGGGCGGGGCGACTACTCGATGACCAGCTCGACCTCGATGTTTCCCCGCGTGGCCCTGGAGTACGGGCAGTAGGCGTGGGTGGCCTCGACCAGCTTGCGCCCGGTCTCGCCCGCGAGGGTGTCCGGCAGTTCCGCGCGCAGGACCACCGAGAGCCCGAAGCCGTCGCCGTCCTTGCCGATGGAGACCTCGGCGGTCACGGACGCGTCCTTGGTGTCGACCTTCATCTCGCGACCGACCGCGGCCATCGCGCTGGCGAAGCAGGCGGCGTAGCCGGCGGCGAAGAGCTGCTCGGGGTTGGTGCCCCGGCCGTTGCCGCCGAGAGCCGGGGGCAGGGCGAGGGGGAGGTCGATCTGACCGTCCGAGCTCACGGCACGGCCCTCGCGGCCGTTGGCGGTGGCGGCGGCGGCGTACAACGCGTCCATGGGTGGTGACCCTCCACTGGAGCCCCGACCGGGATGGTCGCGGCGAGAGAAATAAAGATTGCACACAATTTAGTTGTGTACAACTTAATGACGTGGTCGGCGGTACGCTGGTTCCATGACCACTGCTCCGGGCGCCTCGCCCGATCTCTCCGGCGTCCCCGACGCGGAGCTGCTGCGACTGGACCATCAGGTCTGCTTCTCGCTGCACTCCGCGTCGCGCGCGTTCGGCGGCTTCTACCGGCAGGCTCTCAAGGACCTGGGCCTCACGTACTCGCAGTACCTGGTCATGCTGGTCCTGTGGGAGCACGGCCCCCAGCCGGTCAAGGGCATCGGGGACCGCCTCCAGCTGGACTCGGGGACCCTCTCCCCGCTGTTGAAGAGGCTGGAGACGGCCGGACTGGTCCGGCGCGAACGCAGCCGCGAGGACGAACGGTCCGTCCTGATCGACCTGACCGACGAGGGCGCACGCCTGCGCGAACGCGCGCTGTCCGTCCCCCGGGGCGTGCTGGAGGCCACCGGTCTGTCCCTGGACGAGATTCTGGAGCTGAAGGACGTCCTGGGCCGTCTCACCGCTGCCCTGGGCGAGGCCGCTGACGCCTGCTGAGCCGCCGAGGGCCGGCGTGACCGGCGGTCAGCCGTCGCGATGGGTCAGGGCGTCGGAGATGCGGTCGGCGACCGCCCGCCGCATGCCGGGGTCCAGCGGTTCCGCGGTCAGTGATTCGTACAGCCACAGGCCGTCGGCCGCGAGGCGGACGATGAACCGGTCGAGCGCGGCCGGATCCTCGGCCGACGACGCCGGGGACGGCGCCCACCGTTCCGTCACGGCTTCCCACACGGCCGCGTGCGCGGGGTTCGTCGAGCCCTCGAGCATCAGCAGGAGCTCGGCCCGCGTGGCGCTCTGGATGGCGACCCGGGCATAGGCGGCGAGCCGTTCCTCCCTGGTGGCCTCGGCCGCGGGTTTCCCGGCCGCCGCGACCAGATCGGCTTCCCACTGGTCCGCCAGATGCTGGTGGATCGCCCGGACGAGATCGTCGCGCGAGGCGAAGTGGTAGAGGAGGCCGCCCTTCGTCAGCCCTGCCTCCGCGGCGACGGAGTCGAAGGTGACGCTCTTGACGCCTTCACGCTGCACGACACGGGTGGCGGCTTCGAGGATCTGGATCCGTTTGCTGGTGCGCATGGGTGGCTCCCGTGCCGTCGGGTCGGTGGTGTCCCGGACTCGGTGGTGTACCGGGCTCGGGGGTGTACGGGGCTGAGGGGGTGCGGCGTTTCAGTGGTGTGCGGGGCCGGACAGTGCCGAGCCGGGGCCGTGGCGGCGCAGCAGCACGCCGGTCGCGAGGGCGCCTACGGCGAGGACCGTGGCGACCACGATCAACACGGCGAGGTACGCGCCGTCGAACGCCTCGGACGCCGCGGTGATCAGCGCGCTGTTGGCCCCCGACCCTTGGCCGGCCAGGGCGAGCGCGCTGTCGAGGCTGTCGCGCGCCTGTTCGGGCACCCCGGCGGGGAGGTCGATGGTCGCGGAGTACACGGCGGTCAGCAGGCTGCCGAGGAGGGCGACCGCGACCAGGCTGCCGAACTCGTAGGAGACCTCCTCGACGGACGAGGCCATGCCCGCCCTGCGGGCCGGGACATTGCCCATGATCGCGCTGGAGGCTACGGACATGGCCGCGCCGAGTCCGCTGCCGGTGATGATCAGCCCGGTGACGAGGAGGCCCGTGCTGGTGGCGAAGTTCGTGAGCACCAGCACGGTGCCGACGGCGCCCAGCGCGAGCCCCCCGGTGATGAGCGGCAGCAGCCCCACCCGGTGGAGGACCGCGCCCCCGAGCACCGCGGTGGGGAACGCGCCCACGGCGACGGCCGCGACGAGGAATCCGGCCCGCAGTGGGGTGAAGCCCTCCACGAGCTGGAAGCGCTGGGTGGTGACGAGCTGGATGCCGGCGATGGCGAAGAGGGCGAATCCTGCGGCCAGCACCCCCGCGAGGAAGGCCCGGTTGCGGAAGATCGCGAAGTCCAGCAGTGGGTAGGGCAGTCGGCGCTGCCGTCGGGCGAACGTCCAGCCGCCGACCGCGGCCGCGAGGACGGCGGCGGCGATGACGGCCGGATCGGGGTCGGTCTTCGCCGTCTCCTTGATCGCGATGACGAGGCCGACCAGGGCGACGAGCGCCAGGAGTGAGGAGACCAGGTCCCAGCGCTTGGAGATGTCCGGATCGTTCGGCGGGGCAACGAACAGCGTGGCCACGACCGCCGCGAGGACGACCGGGATGTTGATGATGAAGACCGATCCCCACCAGAAGTGTTGCAGCAGGATCCCGCTGATGATCGGCCCCAGCGCGCTGCCCACGACCGCTATGGTGCCCCAGACCGCGATGGCCATGTTGCGCTCGCGCTCGTCGTCGAAGGTGACGCGGATCAGGGCGAGGGTGGCGGGCATCATCGCGGCCGCGCCGACAGCGAGGAAGGCCCGCGCGGCGATCAGGGCCTCCGGGCCGGTGGAGAACGCCGCGCCGAGCGAGGCCGCGCCGAAGACCACGAGGCCGATCAGGAACATCCGCCGGTGTCCCACCCGGTCACCGAGCGTGCCGCTGCCCAGGAGCAGGCCGGCCATCACGACCGGGTAGGCGTTGATGATCCAGAGTCCCTCGGAGCTGCTGGCGCCGAGATCCTCCACCAGCGTCGGCAGGGCCGCGTAAAGGATGGAGTTGTCCAGCGTGATCAGCAGGAGCCCCGCGCTCACCACGGCCAGGAGCAGCCAGCGCCGCTTCGTGCTGATGGTCATCCCTCGTGAGCCTCACTGTGAGAACCGCCCCGACTCCATAACTGTACCTTACGGAAGGTACAGTTATGAACTTTGAATGACAGGCGAATCTGTCGAGAGGTGAGGCGACAAATAAGGTTGCCTATGCGGTCGATGACAGGTAAATTTGTCACATGGATGATGTGAAGGCGATCCCGACCCCTGATCAGAGCGATGAGAACTTCTGGGCCACGGTCCTGACCCCGGTGGACCCCGCCTGGATCGAGCCCCGCGACGACGACACGTTCGCCATGGACGAGCAGGTGCTCGACGCGGTCCGGTCACTGGCGGAACGGATCTCGACGCGCGCGCTCGCCTACCGCGCGGTCGGCAAACCCTTCGACGCCGCCCTTATGGCCGCGCCCGATGTGCAGCTGGCGATGGTGCGGTCGCTCTACGAGGCCAAGCGGTCTGTCGACCGGCTGGCCGAGAGCGCGGCCACCGTCGCCGGACGCGGTGGATCCAGCTACGCGCAGCTCGGCGCGGCCTGGGGTGGCATCAAGCGTCAGTCGGCGCGTGTCAAGTGGCCGCACGCGGTGCCCAAGAAGTCTGCCAGCGAGTCCATTCCGCTTCATTACGCGGGCGGCGACGCCGTGATTCACCACGATCCGGGCGCCGACGCCTGGTGGTACACCGCCACGGGAGCGGACTTGCAGGAGGACGAGTCGGAGGCCATCCACGGCACATCCGCCGAGGCCATCGCGCGGGCCACCGAGTTCCTGCTGTCGCACGACCGGTCCGCGTGACACGGGACCGCACGACCGGTCCGCGTGACCCGCGTGGCACGGATCGCGACCGTGCGTGCGGCCGCCGTGGGAGCACGGCGGCCGTTCAGGTCCCGTCCGCTCCGTGGTGGAAGTCCCAGGCGTCGATGTCGCGGTAGTGGATCGGCCCCGGGCCTCGGCCGATGTTGCTGCCGACAAGGTGGAGGCGGGCAGCCTCCCAACTCCGGCCGGTGAACGCGGCGAGCCCCGCCGCGGCCTCCACCGTGGCCGTGTGGTCACCCCGACGGGACCGGGCCAGCGTCAGATGGGGCCGTAGGGGCCGCTCGGCGAAGGAAACACCGCACTCCCGGACGAGGGCGCGTACGTCGGTGGCGAGGTGGTGCAGCCCTGTGAGGTCCCCCGTGACCCCGGCCCACAGCACCCGCTCGTCGAAGTGTCCGCCGCCGTGCAGCGCCAGCCGCAGGGGACGTCGCCGCGCCGCGAGCCCGGCGAGCTGGGGCATCAAGGGCGGGACGGCGGAGACCGGCAGCTCACCGAGGAACGCCAGGGTGATGTGCCAGTCCTCGACGCGGTTCCACCGCATGCGGGGACGGGCGTCGTAGGCCGGGCGCAGCGCCTGCGCCAGCTCGTTCTTCGCGTCGTCGGGCGGGGCGAGCGCCAGGAACACGCGGGTCGTCGTGGCCCGGACGCGTTCGTCCGCAGGGGGACCGGTCACGGCTTCGAGCGGTTCGTTCACCTGCCGTACCGTACGTGCCGGCCGTGCCCCCGCCGCGACGCGGGGCCCGGTGCCGCAGGCGGGCGCGGGCCGACTTTGTACCGTACGGTGCGACGCGTCCCGGAGGAGTGCCTGAACCCGCGGGCGCGGCACGGAAGAGCGTCTCGACCCGCCTCCGCTCCCCGGCCGGGTCGAAGGCCGGCATCCCCCGGACAGGACAGGACCCCCGTGCGAGGATGAGCGGATGAGACGGCGACTGCCCTGGGGGGACGCGTTACGGACCGGACTGGGCGCGCCCCGACGTTCCCGGCGGCTGAGCAGCAGCCCGCGCTCACGGGTGTGGCGGGTGGAGACGGCCGGGGCGCCGGTGGTGGTGAAGCAGATCGTCGACGGTCCCGACGCCGACGAGCGGTACGCCCGTGAACTGGCCGCGTTGCGTCTCGCCGCCGGAGCCGACCCGGCCGTGGTGCCCGCACTCCGGGGCACCGCCCCCGACGACCGGGTGCTGGTCCTGGAACATCTCGACCACCGGCAACCCTCCGGCGACTGGATCGTGGACTACGCGGCGGCACTGGCCCGGCTGCATGCCGTCGCCCGTCCCGAGCACGCCGGAGTGCTGCCCCGCTGGCAGGGCCCGGACGCCGCCGACGCCGCCTCCTTCCTCCGGCTGGCCGCCGCTCTCGACGCTCCCGTCCCTCCCGGCGTGCCCGGCGAGCTCGACGGCCTCGTGCACCGGCTCGCCCGGACGCCCGGGCACGCCCTGCTCCACGGCGACCCGTGCCCCGGCAACGACCTGCACACCACTGGCGGGACCCGGTTCATCGACTTCGAACAGGCCTCACTGGGCAGCGGGCTGGTAGAGCTCGCCTACCTGCGCATCGGCTTCCCGACCTGCTGGTGCGTCACCGCGGCCCCCGCCCCGCTGCTGGAACGGGCGGAGACCGCCTACCGCACGGCGTGGCGCGCCGAGGCCGGCGACGAACTCCACGGTGACCTCACCGACTTCTGCGCCGGCTGGCTGATCCGGGGCGACGCCCTGGTCCCGCGAGCCAACCGCGAAGGCGCCGATCACCTGGCCCGGATCCCGGTCCGCGACTGGAAGTGGGGCACCGTGACGGCCCGTCAACGCCTCGTCCACCGGCTCGGTGTCGTCGGCGGAATGACCGCCGGCCGCGATGGTCCGAGCGGACTGAGCACCCTCTGCACGGACATGCGCCGGCGGATGCTCGCCCGCTGGCCCGGGCTCCGGCCCGTCCCCGCGCGACGCCCCTGACCGTGGAGGTGCGCCGCACGGCGTCAACGGGCCCAGCCTGGTGTCCACGCGTCGGCCGGCGGCATCGGCCGTACCTGGGCGAGGTACCTGCGCAGCGCCGCCAGAACCGGGTGCGGATTGCCGGTCCGGTACAGGAACACGTGCGGATAGACCGGAGTCGGACCCACGACAGGGATCCGCCGCAGGTCGTGCGAGGCCGGCCACATGTATCGGTCCCGGGAGCCGACGAGTGTGGCCGGCGCGTCGGAGTCGGCGATCGAGTCCATCAGCGCCTCGGTCCCGAAGTCGGGCCCGACGGCGTCGATACGCAGACCGAAGTCCTCCGCGAGCCGGTCGTAGTAGGCGGCCCACTCGGTGCCCTGCTTGATGCCCGGGATCCAGATCCGGTGCCCGGCCAGATCCGCCGGGGCCAACGACCGGGCGGAGGCCAGCGGGTGGCGCGGTCCGACGAGGAGCTGCAACGGATCGTCCAGGACGCGTTCGGCGCTGATCCCGTCGGGCAGCGCGCCCGCGGGCACGGCGCGGAAGGTCGCGTCGATCTCGCCGGCCCGCACCGCCTCGGCCGCCCCGGTCACGTTCGCGTCCGCGAGCGTCACCACGTCGAGGTCCGTGCCGGGGTGGGCCTGGTAGAAGCCCCGCACGGCCAGCGCCGGGGCGATGCGCCGGTGGAGCACGTCCACACGCAGCACCCGGTTCCCGGGGCGTACCGAGGCGACGGCCCGCTCCACGGCCCGCAGCACCTCGCGGGCGTGGGGCAGGAATGCCTGCCCGTCGGCAGTGGGGCGCGCTCCGCGGGCGGTGCGGACGAACAACGTCACCCCGAGCACGCGTTCCAGGCCCGCCACGCGCTTGGAGACGGCCTGTTGACTGATGCGCAGGTCCACGGCGGCTTCCCGGAACTGTCCGGTGTCCGCGACGGTGACGAACGTGCGCACGGCTTCGATGTCCACATCCTGAAGCCTATGGGCCCACAACCGTGCGTTGTGGGTCACCGACCGCGGGGTGTGCGTCGGCGGCTCTCCGCGGACGGGCCCACGCAGGCGTCTCTTGCTCCTGTGGCATAGGGTCATGCCTATGACGCAAGAGGACGGCGAGCTGGACAGCCTGGTACGCAAACGCATCCGCGCCCTGCGTGTGGCCCAGGGCTGGTCCCTGGAGGAGCTCGCCGCCCGCGCGAAGGTCAGCCAGTCCACGCTCAGCCGCATCGAGAACGGCCGGCGCCGACTGGCCCTGGACCAGCTGGTCACGCTCGCCCGCGCCCTGGACACCTCCCTCGACCAGCTGGTCGAGACGGCCTCCGACGACATCGTCTCCAACCCGATGGTCGACGGGGCCCACGGTCAGCTGCGGTGGCCCATCAAGGCGGAACCCGGCATGACCGTCATCCGTCAGCGCCTGACCGATCCGCCGCCCGACAACCCTTCTCGGCTGCGCGCGCATCCGGGCCGCGAGTGGCTCGTCGTTCTCTCCGGCACCGCGATCCTCCTCCTGGGCAACCGGCGCCTGCGGATCGAGACGAACCAGGCGGCGGAGTTCCCCACGATGCTCCCGCACGCGATCGGCGCAGAGGGCGGGCCGTGCGAGCTGCTGGGCCTCTTCGACCGGGACGCCCGCCGCGGCCATCAGCGCGGCGAAGGCGCGGAGAGGACGAACCGCCCGGCTCCGCCCGGGCGCAGCCTCCCGTGACGATTGCGGGGCGGCGCGTCGGAGTGCCTGCCGTACGGTCGGGCCCCAGCCGCCTGGCGTACGGCCGGACCATGGGGCGGGGGCCCGCCGATCATGATGATCGGCGGGCCCCGGGCACCGGTCCGTGCAGCTGACCGCCCGTGCGGTTCAGCGGCTCACGCGGGGTCGACGCGTGAGACGGCGCCGGCGCTGCCGAGGACGTACAGCTCGCCGTCACCGCCCTCGACGAAGGAGATGACCTCTCCGCCGCTGACTCCGAGGTCGCCCACGCCGGTCACCTCGCCGTTCTCCAGCTGGAGCGTACGCAGCGTGCCGTCGCAGTAGTCGCTGAACACATAGCGTCCTCGAAGGTCCGGGAGCGCGTCGCCGCGGTAGACGTATCCTCCGGTCACCGAGCAGCCGAGGCCCGTTCGGTCGTACTCGTGGACCGGCGGGACGTGGTTCGCCGGCTCGGTGCCGCCCCGGAAGGGGTGGGTGCCCTCCATGGAGGACCAGCCGTAGTTCTCGCCGCCCTCGCTGTCCGCCGGGGCCCAGTCGATCTCTTCCCAGTCGCTCTGGCCGACATCGCCGATCAGCAGGTCGCCCGTACCCGCGTCGAAGGAGAACCGCCACGGATTGCGCAGCCCGTAGGACCAGATCTCGTCCTTCGCGTCCGCATCGTCCACGAACGGGTTGTCCGCCGGGATCGCGTACGGTTCGCCTCCGCTCGGGTCGATCCGCAGCAGCTTGCCGAGCAGCGTGTCGAGCTTCTGCCCGTTGCCGTGCGGGTCGCCGCCCGATCCGCCGTCACCGAAGGCGATGTACAGATAGCCGTCGGGGCCGAACTTGATGTCCCCGCCGTTGTGGTTCGCGTACGGCTGCGCCTGGGTGAGGACGGTGCGCCGGGTCTCCGGCCGGAGTCGGCCGCCCTCCACGGCGAACTCGTCCACCCTGCTGGTGCCTTCGAGGTCCGTGAACGAGATGTAGAAGTGCGCGAAGGTCTTGTCGAACGCGACGCCCAGCAGGCCGCGTTCGCCGTCCGTGGTGGTCTCGTCGGAGATGTCGAGCACGGGTGCGCCGAGGCCCTGATCGTCCAGCACCCTTACCGTGCCCGCGCGTTCGGCGATCCACAGGGTGTCATCGGGTCCGGCCGCCCCGGCGGACGGACTCTGGGCCCTGGCCACTTCGGTCAGGGACGCGTTCGTCGGCTGAACCGGAGCGGCGGGCTCGTCGGCCGACGCCGTGGCCAACGCCAGTGACGTGACGAGGCAGAGCGTGCCGATGATCGCCGAGCTTCTGGTGCGAAATTTCACCGTGGCCTCCTGGAGGCGGCGAAGGGGGGAGGTCACCCGGCTGCTCGAGCGGAGTTGGGTGGGGGGCACGAGCCGGCAGGCAACCTGGGTGGGGGAGTTGGTGGGTCACCGGCTACAGGCGAGGATAGGGGGACGGACGCGGTCTGGCCTAGACCAGCGTTGCGGCGTCTTCTCCCGCGGCGGCGCTCGCGCACTCCGCCAGTCGGTAGCCGGCCCATCGTCGACGCGAACCTCGCCGCTGATCTCTGAGTGCCTCCTGTTCGGCTGTGGTGGGAGCGCTCCTATGCTCCCCAACTGCGGTCGCGTACAACGTAATTGCGCCGCAGCGCTTGACAGTCACCGAATGCCACGCCACTTTGGGAGCGCTCCCACACGCAAGTTTCCCCACTCGAACCCCCTACCTCCTGAGCGTCACGGATCCCTGGACCCGTCCGTCGCCACCCCCGACGGACGTACGAGAGGAGCACGGAGCCGCAATGAGAAGCAGAGGCACCACCCCGTACGCACCGCACGCACTCCGCAGAAGAGCGGCCGCCGCACTGTCCGCACTGGTCATGGGCGCCGCACTCGCGGTGGCCGTACCCGGACAGGCGTCGGCCGCCGCCCGCGTCGACAACCCCTACGCGGGCGCCACCGCGTACGTGAACCCCGACTGGTCCGCCAAGGCCGCCGCCGAGCCCGGCGGCGACGTCATCGCGGACGAGCCTTCCTTCGTCTGGATGGACCGCATCGCCGCGATCGGCGGCACACCCGGCGCGCGAGGCCTGCGCGCGCACCTCGATACGGCCGTGAGCCAGGGAGCCGACCTCTTCCAGGTCGTCATCTACAACCTCCCCGGCCGGGACTGCGCCGCCCTCGCCTCCAACGGTGAACTCGGCCCCACCGAGCTGAGCCGCTACAAGGACGACTACATCGACCCCATCGCCGACATCCTCGGCGACCCCGCCTACGCGAGCCTGCGCATCGTCACGCTCATCGAACCGGACTCGCTGCCCAACCTGGTCACCAACGCCGGAGGGACCGCCGGCTCCACGCCCGAGTGCGCCACGATGAAGGCCAACGGCAACTACGAGAAGGGCATCGGATACGCCCTGCACACCCTGGGCGCGCTGCCCAACGTCTACAACTACGTCGACGCCGCCCACCACGGCTGGCTCGGCTGGGACTCCAACTTCGTCCCCGCGGCGGAGCAGTTCAAGAAGGCCGCCACGACGGAGGGCGCCACCGTCTCCGACGTGCACGGCTTCATCGTGAACACGGCCAACTACTCGGCGCTCCAGGAGCCGCACTTCGCGGTGACCGACTCCGTGAACGGGACCACGGTGCGCCAGTCGCGCTGGGTGGACTGGAACTACTACGTGGACGAGCTCTCGTTCGCGAAGGCCCTGCGCACGGAACTGGTCCGACAGGGCTTCGCCTCCGACATCGGCATGCTCATCGACACCGCCCGCAACGGCTGGGGCGGCTCCTCCCGGCCCGCCGGACCCGGACCGCTGACCAGCGCCGACGCCTATGTCGACGGTGGCCGGACCGATCGCCGCATCCACGCGGGCAACTGGTGCAACCAGAGCGGCGCCGGCATCGGCGAGCGTCCCACGACCGCCCCCGAGCCGGGGATCGACGCCTACGTCTGGGCCAAGCCCCCGGGCGAGTCCGACGGCAGCAGCGAGCCCAGGGACAACGACGAGGGCAAGGGCTTCGACCGGATGTGCGACCCGACGTACACCGGAAACGGCCGCAACGGCTTCAACCTCACCGGCGCGCTGCCCGACTCCCCGGTGGCCGGGCACTGGTTCTCCGGACAGTTCCAGGAACTGCTCCGCAACGCCCACCCGCCGCTGGACGGCGGCAGCGGAGGCGAGGACGACACCCAGGCTCCGACCGTGCCCACGAACCTGCGGGTGACGGCCAAGTCCAGCAGCAGCGTCACCCTCGCCTGGACGGCTTCCACGGACGACACCGGCGTCACGGGGTATGACATCCTCCGCGACGGCACCCGGGTGGGGACGACGGCCACGACGACCTACACGGACACCGGCGTGAGCGCTTCGACCGCCTACAGCTACTCGGTCAGGGCCAAGGACGCCGCAGGCAACCTCTCGGCCGGGACCCCGGCCGCACAGGTCACCACCGAGGCGGGCGGCGGTACCGGAACGGGCGCGCTCAAAGCCGAATACCGCAACACCGACGGCTCTCCGACCGACAACCAGATCCGGATGTCCCTCCGCCTGGTCAACACCGGTTCGGCCGCGATCGACCTGTCCACGGTCACGGCCCGCTACTGGTTCACCTCCGAAGGCGGCGCGAGCACTTTCGCCACCGCCTGCGACTACGCGGTGCTGGGCTGCGGCAGCGTGACGCACAGGGTCCGACCGGTCAGCTCACCGGCCACCGGCGCCGACCACTACCTGGAGGTCGGCTTCGGCGCCGGCAGCCTCGCGGCGGGCGCCACGACCGGGGAGATCCAGCTGCGGCTCAACAAGAGCGACTGGTCGGCGTTCCAGGAGAGCGACGACTACAGCCGCTCCACCAACACCGCCTTCGCCGACGCTCCGAGGATCGGCGTCTTCACCGGCTCCACCCTCGCCTGGGGCACCGCCCCCTGACCTGCTCCACCACCGGTAAGGATCCCGGCACTGCCGCTGCCCCTCTCCCCGGACGACGGGAGAGGGGCAGCGGTGCGGAGACCGGTACGGACGAGACCAGCGTCAGCGCACGTCGACCCGGTCGCCGGAGCCGATCGTGCCCAGACGGGACGCCGTGGCCTTGAACTGCGCCTTCCAGGTTCCGTCCTTCTTGGCGGTGAACCCCTTGGAGAAGACGCCCTTGCCGTTCGTGTGTACGGTCGCCGACTTGCTCCACTTGCTGGAGCCGTCGGCCTTGAACAGGATGATCACGGACTGGCCGGAGGCGTTCTTCCAGGTGCCGTCCAGGCTGCGCAGGGTGCCCTTGACGGTGATGGTGCGCCCCTTGCGGACCGGCTCGGGGGAGGCGTTGAAGCCGGAGACGGCGGTCCGCAGCTTGACGTCCACGTTGTCGGAGGTGCTGACGGCCGCGGCGCGGTCGGCGGTCCCCGCGTAACGGGCGCGCCAGGTGCCGT
This sequence comes from Streptomyces sp. NPDC021019, assembly GCF_044333295.1. Taxonomy (NCBI): domain Bacteria; kingdom Bacillati; phylum Actinomycetota; class Actinomycetes; order Kitasatosporales; family Streptomycetaceae; genus Streptomyces; species Streptomyces sp. NPDC021019. The sequence goes on along the minus strand of NZ_JBIRQR010000005.1, from coordinate 39,280 downwards.
CCTTGACGGCGGTGACCGATGCCGAGGCGACGCCCTTGCCCGTGGTGCTGACCGTGGTGGCCCGGCTCCAGGTCTTGCCGCCCTTCGCCCGGAACTCGATCACGACGGGCGCCTTGGCCAGCGGCCGCCAGACGTTGTCCGTGGCGCCGGCGGTCTGGAGCGTGGCGACCACCTTCAGCTTGCCGCCCTTGCCGACTGGCTCGGGAGAGGCGTTGAAGGAGACGATCCGGGCGGGCACCGCGGACACCGTGAGAGCGGCGGCCGAAGTGGCCGTCCCACCGGACGCGTTGACGAAGACGGCACGGTAGCGGTGGCCGTTGAGCGCGGCCGACGCCTTGACCGACAGGGTGGTGGCGGCGGCTCCGGGGACGGTGCTCCAGGTCGCGCCACGGTCGGTGCTGCGCTCCCAGCGGACCGAGTCCGCGCCGGTCGCGGCGGCGGTGAACGTGCCGGTCGCCCCGGAGCGGACGGTACGCGGCGCGGGGTGCCGGGTCACGGTGGCGGCAGGGACCTCGACGCCGAACGTGAGCGGCTGGGCGACGTCCTGGGCCCGGGAGGGCATCCAGGTGGAGTCGCCGCCGTCGTGCGAGTTGAAGCTCGTCACGAAGCAGGCGGTGGCGCGGCAGTCGACGACGGGAGCACCGGAGGGGGCGAAGGTCTCGGTGAGCTTCAGCGTGACGCTGAAGGTGCCGTCCGCGCCGACCTGACGGACGTAGGCCGCGTTGCCGAAGACGCTGGGGTAGGTGGTGCCGGGCAGGGCGATGGACTGGGCCAGATACACGCCGCGCCCGGGCTGGTAGCCCTTGCCGCTGACGGTGACCTCGTTCTCGGCGTCCAGGCCGGTGACCTGGCTGACCGTCAGGACGGGGACGCTGACGCCGCCGCTGATGGCGACGGGGTCCAGTGCCGTGCCGACCGCGTACATGGGCCGGCCCTGGTAGGCGAAGATGGCCGCGCCCTCGTCGGTGAGCGTGGCCGTGATGCCCGTCCAGTCCAGGACGGCTCCGTCGAGCGCGTCGGCGGACGCGGTGAGCGCGGCGAGCGGCACGTCGGGTGTGGTCACCGGGGCCTTGCCGGCCGCGATGTCGGTCGTCACGTCCATGTGGAGTGTGCCCTTGCCGTCCTTGAGGACGACACGCGGGTCGGCGAGCGTGATGGCGGTTATCCCGTGACTCGGGACCGCGTAGGTGACCGAGCCGCCGAAGCGCACATCGGCGGAGCGCTCGGCGGGGTCCACCGAACCGTGCCTGACGGGATAGCCGACCCGTCCGGTCGCATCCGCGGTCGCGCCGTCGGCCACGTCCATCGAGCCGCCCGAGCCGGTGACGTAGCGGACCCAGGAGTCCTTGAAACCCCAGGAGGACCGGCCGGACACCAGGATCGGGGAGGCCGCGGACGTGGTACCGCCGGCCTCGGCCCGGGTGGCTGCGTGGATGCCAGGAGTGGCGGCGGAGGCGGGAACGGCGAGGACGCCGGCGCCCACGGATACGACGGTCAGGGCGGCAAGAGCGGCCAGGCGGCCGCGGCGGGGCATGGACATGCGCTGCATGTCTCCTTCGGGGGAGGGGCACGGCGCACGCCTGGACGGAGCCGTTCCCGGGAGGCGAACGGAAGAAGGGGGGACACCGGCTTCTCGGCGTGTGGGGACCCGAAGACGACACATCGCATATTAGGTGAGGCTAACCTAATTGTCACGATGGGGTGTGGCCGGGGACGGTGACGGCGGGCGGGCTCCAGCGGCCGGCACGGGACGCCCCGGGGGAGACGCCGTACTCCTCCTTGAGCTGTTCGGGGATGGCGTAGTGCATCACGCGTCCACGGGTGAGGGAGGACAGTTCGAGGACGGTGGTGAGGTGACCGAGGCGGTCCAGGGCCCAGGCGCCGAGGGGGGACCGGTCCTCGATGGTCTCCAGGACACCGAGGAGGTGGGGCACGGCCTTGACGACGGTGTCCCACGAGGTGCGGGGCACCTGGAGCCAGTCGGCGCAGGTGGAGCCGACCAGGTGCCGGATGAGCGCGGAGACGATCGGGTCGAAGAAGCTCCCGGGCACGACCTCCTCGTAGAGGTCGATGAGCTGCCGGGTCAACAGCGCGCCTTCCTCGGAGGGCCCCATGTGCCGGATCATGTAGAGGTCGAGGAACCGGCGCGCCTCGTCCAGGGACCGGGGGACGGCCTCCTGGCTGACTCCCAGCATCGCGCCGACCACGCGCCAGGCGTAGTAGTAGGCCGCCGCGCCCTCCTCCGACATGTGGATGCCGAGGCGGTGCAGGCTGTCGAGCACGAGCAGCGAGAAGAACATCTGCCCGCCGATCATGTCCTCCTGGCAGATCGGCGTCCCGAGCGCGTCGGTGTCCCACCGCTTCTCGCGCAGGAGGTGATGGCGGATCGACGCGTGCAGAAGGCGGACCTTCTGGGCGGCGGGGAGGAAGCGCCCCCCGGCCTCGAAGGCGTCGGGCCGCATCAGATAGACGGTGAACTGGCCCGTCTCCGCCATCCGTTTGGAGGGGTACTTCAGCCCGTGAGTGGCGGAGAGGAGCTTCGCCACGTGCGGGACCACATAGCACGCCGGCATGGAGGCGAACGAAAGCGCGGTGGAAATATGCACGTTGTTGTCGATGAAGAACAGCCGGGCCTTCTCCATCTCCTCCCAGTCGACCCAGGCCGGCGGGGCGCTCGTGGCCTGAAGGTAGTCCCGGGCGACATCGGGCAACCCGTCCGGCAGGGGAGCGCCGGCGGTGGAGACGTAGCGCATCAGCGTGTTGAACGTGCCCACCTCCCCGCGTTCGAAGAGCGCGGCGACGGTGGCGTCGGCCAGTTCGTCACCGCCCTGCCGGAGGGCGTTCATCGAAGCCTCGGTGTAGGTCAAGACGACTTCCTTGTTCTCGGTCCGGTCCGGTCCGGTCCGGTCCGCTGCGGTCCGGTGCGGAGTGTGTGCGGCGGGCGGGCGAGGAGTCAGGACAACCGGACGGTCGCCGAGTTCGCCAGCGCCGTCAGGGCGTCGACCGCATGTGACGGCACGTCCAGCTCATGGAGGGCGTCGAGGGCTTCCTCGACGCGCCCCGTGATCATGTCTTCGACGAGGCCGGGGGCCTTCAGCCTGCGCATGACCTCGCGCACCGCGTTGACCCCGTCCTCGTCCAGGTCGCGCCGGCCCAGAAGGGCCCGTAGCCGGTCACGGTCGTCATCACCGGCGACCCGCCAGGTCTCCGCCAGCAGGGCCGTGGGCCGGTGGCCGCACACGTCGTCGGCATTGGCCTTGCCGGTCCGTCCCGGGTCTCCGAACAGCCCGAGCAGATCGTCCCTCAGCTGGAAGGCCTCGCCCAGCGGCAGCCCGTACGCGGAGTAGCCCTCGCGCAGCCGACCGCCGGCCCCGGCCAGCGCGCCGCCGATCAACAGAGGCTGCTCGACGGTGTACTTGGCGGTCTTGTACCGGATGACCTTCAGCGAGGCCGCGGTGTCCGGCTCCGCTCCGGTGCGCAGGATCTCCAGGCACTCGCCCGCGATCAGCTCCCGGCCCAGAACCGTCCACAACGGGCGGGCCCGGCCCAGGTAGGCGGCGGGCAGACCGCTGGTGGTGAACAGGTGCCCGGCCATCCCCATCAGCAGATCGCCCACCAGCAGCGCCAGCGACCGGGCGGCGGCGACGGAACGCGGCCGACGGCGCACGGCGCCGCGCAGGGCGATGTGCGCGGTGGGGCGGCCGTGCCGCAGAGCGCTGTCGTCGATGAGATCGTCGTGCACGACAGCGGCGGCGTGGATCAGCTCCAGGGAGGCCGCGGCCCGCACCAGAGCGTCGCTGTCCGGCTGCCCCGCCGCCCGCCAGCCCCAGTAACAGAACGCCGCCCGCAGCCGTTTGCCGTCCGCGACGACCGCCTCCACCTGATCGGCCACCGGGGCCAGGGCCGGGTCGATCGCCGCGAACAACTCGGCCTCCCGGGCGACGAACGGGTGCACCACCTCGTCGACTCGGACCTTGAAGGCGGCCGCATCCCAGCGGTCAGGCGTCATCGGCGGCCCGCCGGGCGACGGCCTGCCGGGCGAGCAGCTCCAGATGGGCCGGCGGCGGGGCGGCGTACCGGCCCAGCACCAGGCGCCCGCGCGCCATCAGCTCGTGCTCGGCGTCCGTCGCCAGTTCCGCGGCGTCCGAGCGGCGCAGCAGCCCGCGCACCGCTCCCAGGGCAGCACCCACCGCGCTCACCGCCAGATCGGCCGCCCCCGCCACGAGCAGGACCACCCGCTCGTCCAGGTCCCCGTCACGTCCCGTTTCTCGCGTCATGCCACTCCCCACCCCACAACTGCCGACGGCGCGGGTCACGCGCCCACTCCACAGCATCGCGACGCACCCGGTGCCGAAGGGGCGGAAGTCACGATCGAGTGATCTACTCGCTCGGCCGTACGGTTTGCCGCTGCTGGCGCCGCCGCAGTCGCGGGAGGCCACCGATCCGTCGTGAATCGAGGAGGATGCCGCGGCCTTCTGGCTTTTGTCAGCACGGCGGCGCGCCGCGGGGCGCGCGAGACCGTCTGCCTGAGCCGTGTTGCGTTGCCGCGCTCCAGGCGTACGACCGACCGACCGGCCGCGTACCTCCGGACGTGCTGGGCGCGGTCGATCCGTCAGCGCCGAAGACCGGCGTTCAGCCGGGCGGCCTGACGCGTGAGGTGGTCGCGCTCGGCGAGCGTGGGGGCCCGGTGGGCGGCCTCCGCGTACAGCCGCGCCGACTTCGGCAGGTCGCCGTCGCGCTCGTGGAGATACGCCGCCACCGCCGTGTGGCGGGGCAACGTGTCGCTGAGCGGGGCGAGTTCGGCCAGCCCGGCGCGCGGTCCGTCGGCCTCGCCGACGGCCACCGCGCGGTTGAGCCGGACGACCGGGCTGTCCGTCAGGGCGGCCAGTTCGTCGTACCACTCGACGATCTGCACCCAGTCGGTCTCCCCGGCGGTCGGCGCGTCGGCGTGGAGCGCCGCGATGGCGGCCTGGGCCTGGAACTCGCCCAGCCCGTCGCGGGCGAGGGCCCCTTGCAGGATCTCGACGCCCTCGGCGATCGCTCCGGTGTCCCAGCGGCCCCGGTCCTGCTCGGCGAGCGGCACCAGGCTCCCGTCGGGCGCGGTCCGGGTGGCGCGGCGGGCATGGTGGAGCAGCATGAGGGCGAGCAGCCCCGCCACCTCCGGGTGGTCGATCGCTGCCGCGAGCTGCCGGGTGAGCCGGATCGCCTCGGCGGCGAGGTCGACGTCGCCGGAGTAGCCCTCGTTGAAGACGAGATAGAGGACGCGGAGGACGGTGGCGACGTCGCCGGGCTGATCGAACGGCACGCCGGAGACGGTGCGCTTCGCCCGGCTGATGCGCTGTGCCATCGTCGCCTCGGGCACCAGATAGGCCCGGGCGATCTGGCGGGTCGTGAGCCCGCCGACGGCGCGCAGGGTGAGCGCGACGGCGGACGACGCCGTCAGCGACGGGTGCGCGCACAGGAAATAGAGCTGGAGCGTGTCGTCCACCGCCGGCACGGGTCCGGGCGCGGGCTCCTCGTCGACGAGGTCCTCCCGCCGACGCCGGGCGGCCTCCGCCCGGGTCGCGTCGAGGAACCGTCGCCAGGCCACGGTGACCAGCCAGCCCTTCGGGTCCCGCGGTCGCTCGTCCGGCCATACGCGCACCGCCTCGACCAGGGCGTCCTGCACGGCGTCCTCGGCCGCCGCGAAATCTGCTCCGCGGCGGACGAGGACTCCGAGGACGCTCGGTGTGAGACTCCGCAGGAGGGCCTCGTTCATCGTGGCGTCACTCCGTGACGGTGGGCGGCGCGGACAGGAACGGGCGGAGCTCCAGCCACTCGTGGATGGGCTTCCCGCCCGCCCCCGGGGCGGCGGACAGCTCCCCGGCCAGTTCGACGGCGCGGTCGTAGCCGTCGACGTCGATGATCATCCAGCCGGCGATGAGGTCCTTGGTCTCGGCGAACGGCCCGTCGGTGACCGGCGGGCGGCCCTCGCCGTCGTACCGGACCCACGCGCCCTCGGGGGCGAGTGCCGAGCCGTCGACGAACTCTCCGCTCTTCTCCAGCCGGTCCGCGAAGTCCTGCATGTACTGCACGTGCGCCGAGATCTCCTCCGGCGTCCACCGGTCCATCGGTACGTCGTTGACCGAGGCCGGGGCTCCGCGGTAGTGCTTGAGCAGAAGGTACTTGGCCATGGTGTTACTCCTCGGTGCTGTGCGGCCCATTGTGGCCGCTTTCACTCCAGGGACGGAGCCGGATGCGGGTTCTCGACATCGTCGCCCGAAAACCTCGCGAAATCTTTTCGGCGGGCCGGGCACGAGCCCGCGATCCCCGCTCGTGCGGGTCCACGGGCGTGACCGCACGGACTCCGCATGCGGCCCACGGGTCCGCGACGCGGACGGGCCGGAGACGGGGAGCACGAAGACGGCGGCCCCGGAGAGGCCCGGAACGATGGGTGACCACGCGGATCTGCCCGGTGTCAGGATCTGGTACGCGACCGAGGGGGGCGACGACCCCCCGCTGGTGCTGTGCCGCACGGCGGCTCCTGCACCAACCGTGGGCGGGGAGCGCAGCTATCCGATCCTGCACCAACCATGGGCGGGGAGCGCAGCGATCCGACCTCGCCGCCGCCCCCACCGGGTGCATCTCCCGGAACGGCGCGCCCGCGGGCACACGGCCGACGTCGCGTGGCCGCTGACGCACCTGGACACGGCCCGCGTCCGAGGCGCCCACCCTCGTCGTGGTCGGTGATGACAACTCGATGACGCTGATGCATACGAGGGCCGTGTACCGCGCGATCCCGGACGCCGAGCCGACTGTCGTTCCCGGGGGCGCCCCTCTCCCGCCCGGCCCCGCTGGAGAAGCCGGCGCTGGTCAACCGGCTGATCCTCCACCACCTCCTACAGGAGGCGGTGGAGACGATGACGCCCGTCCGGCGGACGGAGACCTGGGCGGTCCCGGAGGGCGCGGCGCCGCGATCCGAGCCGCGGCGTCGAGGACCGCGGGTCTCATTCCTCGGCGCAGCTGAGACCTGCGGGAGGTCCGCAGCTTGCCCAGCAGTCGGCGCAGCGTGGCCCGGTCGCGCTCGGACAGGTCCGCGAAGGGTTCGTCCTCCACTTCCCTCATCGGGGCCGCCGTCACCCACCTGCGCGCTACGGACTACGAGATCGCGCAGCCCGTGGGGCTCCGGCGTGCCGGTGGCGCGGTCGACCGCATGGGGTGAATGTCAGCAATAGCTTAGATGTGCACATTTATGCTTGCTCGATGCGATCTGCTCCCTGGTGGGCCTTGGCCTCCTCCGGATGCGCCCCCGTCCTTCTGGTCGGCTCCTGGATGACTGCGCAGCTGCGCCAGGGGCCGGAGTACGACCCCGCGAGGCAGACTCTGAGCGTGCTGGCCTCCTACGGTGCTGCCAGCTACTGGCTGATGACGGGGATGCTGCTGGTACTGGGAACGTGCTACGTGGCGACGGCGCACGGGCTCCGGCCGGCGGCGCCCGCCGGCCGGGTGGCCCTGGCCGGCGGCGGACTGTGCGCACTGGCCCTGACGCTGGTGCCCGTCCCGAACAGCGGCGGGGCTTTGGAGCACGGCGCCGTGTCCACCGTGGGCCTCGTGCTGCTGGCGGTGTGGCCTCCCCTGGCCGCAGTCCGGGACCGGAAGCCGGTGCCGTGGGGGTTGAGGCTCGATGTGTCGCTCGCCGCGAGCGCGTTGATGGGCGCGAGCGCCCTGTGGTTCCTGGCCGAACTGCAGAGCGCGGGGGCGCCCGGCGTGGCCGAGCGCGTCGTGACGTTCGTCCAGGCACTGTGGCCCTTCCTGGTGGTCGTCTCCTGCCGGAGGAGCGCGGCCTGACGGAACCGAAGCACCGACATTGATGAGGCCGGCGAAGTCCTCGATGGCCTGCCCGAGCGCGTCCACACGATGCAGCAGTGGCAGATCGGTCTTGGGCCAGAGCAGGAGCAGAAGGCCTTCCGTCAAGCGATCCTTGCTCGCTCCAGGACGACAGAACCTGACTCCTCATAGCGAACACGACGTCACGCACAACCTCGCGACACACTCCCGCAGGCCCCCGAGGCCCGGCCACGGCCTGCCGACGGAGACGTGATGGGCCTGCCGCCACGGATCGACGGTAGCGTTCTCCTAGGTGGCGCCCGCGCCGGAATACTTCGTGGGGCGGCCACGAGGGCCGTTGTCAGAGGCGACGGGCAAAATTGCGGCCATGAAGGTCACTCCTGTCACTCCGACACGGCCGGTCGACGTAGCCGCGGTCTTTCCCCAACTGGTTCCGCTGGCCCGCACGGCGACCCGCCTGCATCCCCGCCCCGGGGGGCCGACGTGGAACGACAGCTCGATCGGCGGGCCGCTGCTGTGGCCCGCCGAGGAGCCGTGGCCGCACTGCGAGGGACCACATGTGGTGGATGGCGTCAACCGGGCCCAGCCCCCGTCGGATCTGCGGCTGGAACGACGGATCCTCGCCGCCTCGCACGGCCGGGACCTGACTCCGGAGGAACGGGAGACGCTCGAGCGGATCAGGCCCCCTCGGACGTATCCGGTGAGGCCGACGGTCCAGGCGTACGACGGCCCCATAGCGATGCTGCCCGTCGCGCAGCTGTACGCACGGGACGTCCCCGATCTGAGCCCGCCGGAGGGCAAGGACCTGCTGCAGGTTCTGTGGTGTCCCTTCGATCACCCGATCATGCCCAAGACCCTGCTCTTCTGGCGTTCGGCAGCCGCGGTCACCGACGTCCTCGACACGCCCCCCGAGCCGCCCGCAGTGCAGTTCGACGGCTATCTACCGGACCCGTGCGTGCTCGAACCGGAGCAGATCACCGAGTACCCCGACCATCTGGAGCTGAGCGAAGAACTGCGGATGCAGCTCAGGCAATGGAGTCTGCCGGAGGCGGCAGAGGAAGACCTGGATCCCGACACGTACTACGACTGTGTGCTGTCCAACGCACCCGGCTGGAAGGTCGGCGGCTGGCCCGCTTGGAACTCCACCGACCCCCGCTCGCAGCCCTGCTCCGAGTGCGGCACCCGCATGGAGGTCCTGATGACCGTCGCCACGTTCGAGGAAGGGGACGACGCCGGGAACAGCTGGTCTCCGCACCCTCACCCGGGTGCTGGACCGTACCCCGGCCACCGCGGCTACAACGCGACCGGGGTCCAGATAGGCAGCGGCTACCGGCAGCACCTGTTCGTCTGCCCGGCGGAGCCCGACCATCCGCACATCGAGTTGATGACGTAGCCCGTCAGCAGGGTGCAGCCGGGGCGTCACGGTGCGGGCATGCCGTGACGCCGCGTGGCTGTGAGGCTCAGGGTGCCTGCCTGCGGCCCGGCATCCGGGAAGGAAGCAGGCCGTCCCCGAACCGACCGCGACGCATCGCCCCGTCGCGCGCCCGCCGGGAATCGCACGACGGCCTTCAGATGAGCGGCTCGACCCACACGTCGCGGTAACGGATCCTGCCCCCGTGTGCCTGGAGTCTGATCGCCCCGGGCCGTCGGACAACCAGTCCGAAGCCTGCGGTCCGAAGCCTGCGGTCCGAAGCCTGCGGTCCGAAGCCTGCGGTCCGAAGCCTGCGGTCCGAAGCCTGCGGTCCGAAGCCTGCGGTCCGAAGCCTG
>NZ_JBIRQR010000005.1:0-29588 GCF_044333295.1 Streptomyces sp. NPDC021019 | reverse complement strand
AGCGGGCCGAAGCCTGCGGTCCGAAGCCTGCGGTCCGAAGCCTGCGGTCCGAAGCCTGCGGTCCGAAGCCTGCGGTCCGAAGCCTGCGGGCCGAAGCCCGCGGGCCGAAGCCCGCGGGCCGTAGACCGGTGAGCGCGTGGTCCGGGTGTGTCCCGGTCAGCGGCAGCCCGTCGCCGGGGCAGTCGAGGGCGCCGCCGAACTCCAGTCGATGCGCGGCATCAACTTGTCGACGTTCGGGGTCCGCCGCCTGTAGAATCTTCCTACCGTTTCCGGCGCAGCCACCGGAGCCACTGTCCGGACGAAGCGCTGCCCCACCGCACGGAGCCGACGCACTCCCGCCGCGGGAGCCGGGCGGCACCCTGCGCGCCTTCGACGTGCGGGTCTCCCTCGGTGTGCTGCGTGACACCAAGGTCGGACACAGCGTGTGCGGGCGTTGATGCAGAGTCGCCATATCCCCTGTGGCTCAAGGTAACTGACGTGCAGTCGACAAAAGCCAGGGCGCAAGGTCGCGCACTCCGGGGAGATGTTCTCGCGCGCGCCCGCGGCGGTGAAGCGGGCCCGCGCGGCCCGCTTCACCGGAGGTGAGTCACCGGAGATGGCTCAACAGGAGGACGAACGGGCGCTACTGGCCCTCGCGGCCCGCGGCGGAGGCGAATCCCAGCCACGTGTGGCGGTTGCCCCACCAGCACCAGCCGACCTTGGGGGCGTTGCGCCGTTCCTTGCCGTCCCGCCCGGTGCCGTTGCTGATCCAGAGCGCCGGGGTACGCGCGTCCAGGGCGCCGTTCGCCTTGCGCAGCCGGGACCCGATGGTCATGAAGCAGAGGTTGCGCTCAAGCACCGCTGGCTGTTGCAGGACCCAGTGGATGCCTTCGGTGAGCACCAAGGGGGTGCGGCCCTCCTCCGTGAGGGCGGGCAACGCCTCTTCGGGGCTCCAGTTGGCCATGTGGTCGCCGCGGTCGGGTCCGGCGACGAAATAGAGAGGCGCGTCGGGAAGTTCGACCGCGTCGGGGGCGAACCGGTCGACGTCGGGCATGTCGACGACGACGAAGCCGGGCTTGCCGTCGCGCAGGAGCAGCGGCGCGAGGGCGGAGGCGGGGGCGCGCTCCGGATGGACGGCGAGCAGAACGTCACGGCTCCGCCCGGCCGTTCGGGCGAAAGCGCGGATGTCCTCGGCGGAAATTCCCGCGATCTCGTGCACCCCGAGTTCGATCAGGCGATCCGCCTGGGCGGAGGGCGGCGGGAGCGGGCGTACGGCGTCGGCAGTGGAAGTATCGGGCAAGGCGGTTCCTCGGATCCAGGGTTCGTGGCAGGGGCCGGAGGGTCGAACGAGGGAGGTCGCCGAAGTGTTCCCGGCGCGGCCACGCCTCTCCGGCGGGCCCGCTTCCGTGCTGCCGCCCCGACGTCGGCGGGCACGTCGGCGATCCGCCGTTCACCCGACGGTCCGGACGCCTTGCCGGCCTCCTCCCCCTGCCCGCCGTCCGCCGGCCCACCTTCGACTCCGACGACCGTTTCCTCGCCCTCACCGACGAGAAGGGGTGCCCGGTCTTGATCTCCGCGGCCGTTTCGGCCGCACGCACGACACCACCACCACCGCCGCCCGCCGCGACCGCATTCTCACCCGCCCGCGCGCGGGGCCGGCCTCGGCGCCCTGGTCGGCCTTGGTTTCCTCGGCCTCACCGGCGACAGTGACGACCCGGTGATCGTCCACGGCCACCGGGCCGCCCGAGTCCGCAAGCTCACCCCCGGCGAGAAGAGCAGGCCGACCGGGTCCCGGCCGCCCCTCCGCGCTGCCGTAGCACAGGGCTTCGCGCGCCTGAAGACCTGGCGCTCCCCACCGGGCTCCGCATCGGCCCCGTTCGCGCCACTCACCTTCCGCGCGCTCTCCCGGTCCTCTCGAACCGCGAGCTCTCACGCTGACAGCCCATCAGTCATATTCGGCGCGGTACGGCTCCGTCCTGCCAGCGGTAGAGGTCGCGCAGCAGGGAAATCTCGGCGCCGTGATGGATCAACTCCCTGTTGACGTGCAGAACCCTGTTCTCCATGGGGAACCGCTCGGGGCCCACAGCAGGCGGATGGTCCAGCTCAGCGTCCGTGAGTTCGCGAACCCCCGCGTTCCATCTCCCGTACATCTCGTCGAGCTGGTTCAGCGCCTCGTCAGCGGTCCCCGCGTAGGCGATGGCCCGGGATTCCAGATCCTGGCCGCCGAAGTACCACCCGACCCGCCAGCCCAGGCAGGAGACGATGATGTGCGCCAGCCGCCAGGCAATCGTGGTCACCGGCGCAGGCGCCGGGGCAGGCGCCGGGGCAGGGGACGCGCCGTCCATCGTCCATTCCCCCGGACCTTCCGACATCGGTGCGGCCGACGTGCCACGTGGGCGGATGCTCCAGCAACCGCGCACCGGCTCCCAGAAGTACTCCTCGTCGGTAAGACCATCCAGCCGTGGCCGCAGGTTCCTGTTCCAATACCAGTCCAACTGGTCCGCGAGTCGCTCGCTTCTTGTCATTTCCCAACGTTATCGGCGAAGACTCGATGAACGCGGAGAATGCCCCGACGCTCGGGGAAGCCCAACAACAAAGGCAAGGAGAGAGACCTCTCCTTGCCACTCTCAACTTATAGCTCACCGGGGGGCTTGCGGCAAGACCCCGGTGACGGCGCAGAATCCTCGGGTCGCTGCCACCACCAGCGGGAACGGTCGCACGACGTGCGCCGACCGGCCGGGAGGATCCGCCGGTCCATACGTCAGAGGGAAGACAACCAGGAATGAGTACGTGCCCGACAAGAGGTTCGACAGAGGGCGAGGCGCCGGTGGTCCGACCGGCCGCCGCAGTGCAACGGAATACGACCGCTCCGGAGGTGTCACGATGACGAACCCGTACGTGCTGGACCTCAGCGAGGTCGACGAGACGCGTGTCGCGGACGTAGGCGGCAAGGGCGCACACCTGGGCGGACTGTCGCGGATCGAAGGCATCCGCGTGCCGGACGGCTTCTGCGTGACGACGGACGCCTTCCGGCGGGCCATTGCGGGAGTCCCGTCGATCGACGAACCGCTCGATGAGCTGTCGCGGCTGGACCCGGAGGACCAGGAGGCGATCCGCACGCTCAGCGCACGGATCCGCCGCATCATCGAGGAGACCACCGTCCCGGGCGACATCGCGGCGGCGATCACTGGTTCGATCGTCCGGTTCGGCGAGCAAGCCGCGTATGCCGTCCGGTCCAGCGCGACGGCGGAGGACCTGCCGACGGCCTCCTTCGCCGGCCAGCAGGACACGTATCTCAACGTCCTGGGGCCGATCGCGGTCCTCCGGCACGTCAGCCGGTGCTGGGCCTCGATGTTCACCGAGCGGGCCGTCGTCTACCGACAGCGCAACGGCATCGACCACCGTACGGTCCACATGGCCGTGGTCGTGCAGCGGATGGTCTTCCCGCACGCGTCCGGCATCCTGTTCACGGCCGACCCTGTCACCGGCAACCGGAAGGTCGCCACCGTGGACGCCGGCTTCGGCCTCGGCGAGGCCGTGGTCTCCGGCCTGGTGAACCCGGACGTCTTCACGGTCCGGGCCGGCGAAGTCGTCACCAGGACCATCGCCGCCAAGGAGCACGCCATCCACGCCCTGCCCACCGGCGGTACGCGGGAAGTGGCGGTCGACGCAGGGCAGCGGCAGCGGCCGGCGCTGACGGATGAGCAGACCGTCCGCCTCGTCGGGCTCGGCCGCAGCATCGAAGCGCACTTCGGCCGTCCGCAGGACATCGAATGGTGCCTGGTCGACGACGGCTTCCGGTTCGTGCAGAGCAGGCCGATCACCACCCTCTTCCCCCTCCCCGTCGTCGAGAACGGCGACGAGGGGGATGACAGGGAGAACGCCGAGGGAGACGGCGGGGCGAATCGCGTCTACGTCTCCGTCGGCCACCAGCAGATGATGACCGACCCCATGAAGCCCCTCGGGTACTCCATGTGGCAACTGACGGCCATGGTGCCGATGCACGAGGCCGGCGGGCGGCTGTTCGTCGACGTCACCCCGCGCCTGGCATCGCCCACGAGCCGCGACAGCCTCCTTGACGCCATGGGGAAGGGCGATCCGCTGGTCAGGGATGCCCTGGAGACCGTCCTCGAACGCGACGGCTTCGTGCCCTCACTCCCGGACGCGGCCCCCGTCGGTCCGCCGTCCACCGATGCGCCCGCCCCGATCGAGACGGATCCGGCCGTCGTCACCGAACTGATCGAGCGCAGCCGGACATCCATCGCCGCCCTGGAACGTGACATCCGGACGAAGAAGGGGCCGGCGCTGTTCGACTTCCTGCTGGAGGCCTTCGAGGAGCACAAGCGGGTACTGGCCGACCCGCTGAGCATGCGGGCGCTCATGGCGGGGATGGACGCCACCTGGTGGCTCAACGACAGGTTGCGGGAGTGGCTGGGCGAGAAGAACGCCGCGGACACCCTGACGCTGTCGGCCCCCGACAACATCACGTCGGAGATGGGACTGGCGCTGCTCGACGTCGCGGACGTGATCCGCCCGCTGCCGGAGGTGCTGGCGTTCCTGCGGGACGCCGAGCACCTTGAGGACGCCACCTTCCTGGACGAGCTGGTGAAGACCGAGGGGGGAGGCGAGGCACGGGAGGCCATCGAGGCGTACCTCGACCGGTACGGCATGCGCTGCGTCGGCGAGATCGACATCACCAGGCCGCGCTGGCGTGAGCGCCCCACCACGCTCGTTCCCGTGATCCTCGACCATGTGCGGAACTTCGGGCCGGGCGCTGCCGAGCAGCGCTTCGAACGGGGCCGGCGCAAGGCCCGGCAGAAGGAACAGGACGTGTTGTCACGGCTGCGGGCCCTGCCGGACGGGGACCGGAAGGCCGACGAGACCCAGCGGATGATCGACCGGGTCAGGACCTTCATCGGATACCGGGAGTACCCGAAGTACGGCATCGTCAGCCGCTACTTCGTCTACAAGCGTGCCCTGCTGGCGGAGGCCGAGCGACTCACGCGGGACAAGGTGCTCACCGAGAAGGAGGACGCCTTCTACCTGACGTTCCAGGAACTCCACGAGGCCGTACGGTCCGACCGGGCGGACGCGCGGCTCATCCAGCGGCGCAAGGAGGCGTTCCGGTCGTATCACGCGCTCACCCCGCCCCGCGTCCTCACGTCGGACGGTGAGGCCGTCACCGGCGCGTACCGGCGTGACGACGCGCCGCCCGGCGCGCTGACCGGCCTGCCGGTGTCCGCCGGCACCGTCGAGGGAAGAGCCCGCGTCATCCTCGACATGGCGGCGGCCGACCTCGAAGCGGGCGACATCCTGGTCACGACCTTCACGGACCCCAGCTGGTCGCCGCTGTTCGTCGGGATCGCGGGCCTGGTGACGGAGGTCGGCGGTCTGATGACCCACGGCGCGGTGATCGCCCGGGAGTACGGACTTCCGGCCGTCGTGGGCGTGGAGCGGGCCACCCGGCTGATCCGGGACGGGCAGCGGATCCGTCTCCACGCGACCGACGGGTACGTGGAGCTCCTGCCCTGACCGCCCGCACCGAGGTCCCGTTCTCCGACGCGGCCCGCTCGTGACGCGCCGCGAGTGCCTCGGCCCGGCCGTGTCGGACGGCTGACCAGCCGTCGTCCACGGGCAGGACGGCGCCGATGACGAAGGAAGCCGCATCGGACGCCAGCCAGACGATGGCGGCGGCCTGTTCGTCCGCCGAGCCGATGCGGCCGATGGTCGCGCCGATGAGGCTCCCACGCGAGAGGAGACGTCCGGGGCGGGTACGGGTGCGTTCATGGCTCGGGGCGATGGGACCGTTGGGCCGGCCGCGCTCTTCACGGTCGTTGTAGCCGGGAGTGCACTCGGCGGGGAACCACTTGTGGTCGGGAGCACCCTTGGCCAGGACGGCGATCCAGGCGTCCTCGGTCTCGGGGGAGGGTTCGATGAGGCCGCCGCCGCCGAGACCGAGGACGCCGCCGACTTCGGCGACTGCGACGAGGGCGGCGGCATAAATGGCCTGCTCGTCCAGGATGTGGGTGCAGTTGACGCTGCCGGCGTTCTGGGGAACCCCCTCTGGAGGAGGCCGGGGAAGCCGTTGCTCGTGAAGCCGTGGAGCGTGCGCGGGCCCTGCCTGGCCCACCTGCGCCCCGGTGCCGACGAACCCCCCCCGCTTGTCCGCGATCCGCGGCCACGCCCCATGTCGCGGGTGCCTCGTCCCAGTTCGGCACCGGCACCGGCACCGGCACCGGCACCGGCGCTGGGCGCGGCCAGGTGTGCTCGGTCCAGAGCTTGTAGGCCGACTTCCGGCCACCAGCGGAAGGGACGAACGCAAGTGACCGGTGCATACCCCCCCCGCGACCGGCGGGAGAGCGACTCAGACGGCTGCCCATGTCACCAGGCGCACTGGCGGCTTGGCTTGATTCATGTGGGTACCATCGTCGCTACACCCACGTCGAAAGCCGAGGACCACATGTCTGGAAACCTTCCCACTCCGAGCGTCACGGCAGACTATGCCCAACGGATCGCCGATGATCTGTCGGCGACCCGGAGCGAGCAGGAGCGTGTGCGCACCGAACTCGCACGGCTTCAGGATGAACTCGTCCGCCTGGAGGACAGCGAGCAGGTCCTGACGAAGATGCAGGAAGTGCTCGGCGGCACACCCAAGCCGACGACCAAGCAGAGGAAGAGCCCCAAGGGAACCGTGGTCCCCGCGGCCCGGCGTTCCAACAGCAGGACCCGCGCGGGGAAGGCGACTGCCACCACCAAGCACAAGAGTTCCAAGAAGACGGCCACGCCCAAGAAGACGGGAGAGCCGACGTGGCTGGAGCTGACCGCCGCTTACCTGGGAGGACAGAGCGAACCCAGGTCAGCAGCAGAAATCGCAGCCGCGCTCACCGACGCGCACCCTGAGCGTTCGGTTCAGGTGCCGGTGGTGCGAAACACGCTGGAACAGGGTGTGGCGCAGGGGCTGCTGGAGCGTACCAAGCAGGGGCGTTCGGTCTTCTACAGCCCCGCCTCCGCTACCCCGGCCCCGTCCGAGGCCTGAGGTCTTTCCCGTAATCGGGACAGCCCTTGGGCGGCTGCCGGCCGACTCGAGCTTCGACGAAACCGGAACCGGCCGTCCCACATAACCCTTGCCCCGACCCCGCGCCGCCCCGGTCTCTTCCGGCCCCTGCTGCGGCCCCGGACCCTACCGGAGGCCCGTCTCCCCCCGGTGCGACGGTCCCCGTCAGACGGTCGGCTCCCCGGTGGGACGCGCGGAGTTCGGTGGGGGGCGCCGTCGAGCGTTCCCTGGCCCGGCGGTGGCACCCGATCGGGTGAGCAGACCGGACGGGCCCACGTGAGGGAACGGTGAGGACGGCGGTGGACGCGTCCGGCCGAGCAGCGTCCACGGCCGTCTTCCGCGCCAGGCGCCCAGTCCCCTGGACCATGCGCACCAGTGCTGAGAACAGCAGGTGGGGAACGCGCTGCACGACCGACGGCCTGCGCCGCAACCACCGCCATGGCCTGCCGGACGGGGCGAACACCGCTTTCAACCGCACCGGTTGGGCAGCGGGAAGCACTCGCATCGAGAACCTGACCAAGCACTACTGGTGTGTCGTCACTCAGGTTCTTGAACCTGGCTGGGGCCCCCTGCGTTATGGGCATGGACATCGGTGTGCCCTGCTACCCCCTCCGGTGCTCTCTGACGTCGAAGAGAGCCACATCATTGCCCAAGCCGACACACAGACTGTGGGCGCCGGCGAATGCGAGGGCCCCTGCCGCGTGGGGCAGCGTCAGCGAATCCAGGGGGGTGGGCCCTTCCTTCCGCAGAACCCAGAGGCACACCGTGCGGTCGCTTCCGGCGGCGGCGATCACGGATGAGGACTCCTCTGTGCCGCTCGCCGCGAGCGCGAGGCCGGAACCGGCGGGTCCCGGCAGGTCATGCGCCAGGCTTCCGTCGTGCATGTCCCAGATACGAAGCCGGCCGTCCTCACCTGCTGAGACGAGGCCGGAGTGGCCGGTCGGGAGCGTGATGGGCGTCAGTGCGAGCACCTGTCCGGTGTGCCCGCCCAGTGCTCCGATGGGGCGACGGGCACCCACGTCCCAGTATCGGATGCCTCCATGCTCATCAGCGGAAACCAGGCCGGGACCGCCGTCGGGCAGGGGCAGGGAGAGGAGAACGTTGATCCTGGCCGACTCGTGCCGCCCCAGAGCTTTCCGCCATAGCTGTCGGCTCTGGAGGTTCCATATGCGGATCTCGGTGTCCTCCGCGACGCCGGCGACCAAGGGCTCCCCACCGACGGGTACGTCGACCGCGGTCAGCCGAGTGACGGAATGGCGATAAAGAAACCCGCTTCGCCGGGCGTGCGGTAGAGGCAGCGGAGCTCCGTGTGTCTTTCCCCGGTACAGATCCCAGACCTGTACCGGGGAATGCCCACCGACCACGAGTGCCAGTGTCGGACCCCCGGGGAGGTCGGCGAGCGCGAACGTGTGGACAGCGGATGCGTGACCGGCCTGGAGAGGTTCATCGACGAGTTCTCCGGACCCCAGCTCCCGTAGTTGCACGGCACCGTCCTCGGCCGCGCTGATCAGAACCGGGGTTCCGTTTCGCTGGGCCGTGGCAACGACGGTCACCGGCTGGAGATGACCGGGCTGTGGCTGGGTCGGCCGATCGTTCGACGCGCCGGACTCCGAAGTCAGACTCCAGCATCGGACCGTGCCGTCCCGGCTGGCCGTGACCGCGCGCGGAGACGAGCCCGGGAGGCCGGCGGCCGCGACCTGCACCGCCGCGTCGGTGTGCCCGTGGAGTTCTCGGCCCGGCGCGTCCGGCGGTGCGTCCGGATCCCGCACACGTACCGTGCCCGCCTCGTCCACGATCACCACAACGGGCCCGGCGATGGACGCTACGACGGCGATGGACGCGACCGGGCTGTCCGCACCGCCGGGGATCGATACGCGCGACGGCCCGCGGACATCCGCGTCCCACAGACAGACTCTGCCGTCGTGGTGTCCGGTCGCGAACACCGGTGTTCCGTCGACGAGTACGGCCGACGTCACAGCAGTGACCCGCTCGTCCACGGGCAGGGTCCAACGGGAGCCGTTGGAGTCCCAGAGGCGTGCGGTGCCCGCCTGGTCCACGGTGACCGTGGCAGGACCGTCGGAGCAGGGCACCACGGCGATCGCCGTCACCGCACCCCGATGGCCGCCCATGGGCGCGGACAGGGGCAGCCGGGACTCCAGGTCCCAGAGCTGGGCGGTGCCGTCCCGGCTTCCCGTAGCGAACACCCCACCGGTGTCCACGAGGCGCGCGGAGGCCACCGACGTCAAGGGGGCGGTATGGGCGAGGAGCACGTCACCCAGCGGCCGCGCGCTCCGCAGATCCCACAGCCGTGCGCAGAGGTCGTCGCAAGCGGTGACGGCAACCGGCGTACCGTCCGCCAGGGTTGTCGCGGTGACCGCCACGGCCCGGTAGGTGGAATCGGCGCTTGCCCAACCCACGAGCGCGAAGGTCTGCAAGGTCCAGGCCGACAGGTTCCCTTCCTCGTCCAGGGCGACCGCGGGAGTGTCGGGGCGGTCTCCGGCCACGGCGGCGACCGCGGCCAGTGGTCCCCTCTCGCCCGACATGGTCCCCAGCAGGCTGCGGCTGAGCAGGGAGCCGGTGGCCCAGCGAGCGCTTCGAACGGCGGTGTGGCCGGGAAGTCCGGAGTCCGCCCGGGTCCAGAGGGCCTGGGCCAGTTCACGGGCGCCCCAGCGCGATGCGTCCAGAGCCAGGAGGCGCAATCTGTCCTGCGGGCCGAGGCGCCGGTGTACGTCGATGGAGGTGCGGTAGACGGCCGCGTAGAGGGCCGCGTCGGGCGATCCCGCGCGGTCCAGATAGGGCAGCACCGAAGCGGCTTCGGCATGCATCAGGTACCCGGGATCGGACAGCAGCCACTCGAACCTCGCGGCCCTCGCGGCGTGAGCGGCGGCGTGGCGCAGTAGGTAAGGCGGAGCGAACTCCCAGGATTCCGCTGTCGGTTCGACGTGTCCGTGGGGGGTCTTCAGGAGACGAACGAGGACGCGTTCCGCATCGGCCCGCGGGTCCTGGGTGGAGACGGTGGGGTGGAGGGGGTACTGGATCAGGTGGTCGGCGAGTGCCTGGTGGAAAAGCCGGTACAGAGTGCTGCCGTCCTCGTCGACGGAGCGCCGGAGGTAGAAGGAGGCGGCGGTCAGACACTCCTCGATGTCTGATTCCTCCGGGCCCCGGGACGAGCTGTCCGGGGCGAACGCTGCTGCGGCGGTGTGCAGGAGGGCCCTGGGCAGGCCCGCGCCCTCGGCGTGCGCGAGGAGGGCCAAGAGGGGACGGAGCCAGGATCTGCCCCGGCCGAGGCCGTGCAGGTCCAGTTCGAGCATTCCCGCGAGGGTGGTGGGTACGGAGGCGGGGTCGAGGAGTTCCTGCCCGGCTGTGGCCAGGTAGTGGGCGAAGAGCCCGGCGACGAGGAAGGCACCTTGGTGCTCGGCCGCGTCGGTGAGACGCTCGGCGATCACCTCGGCGGTCGCGTCGACCACGCCACGGCCGAGTCTCGCGTACGACGAGGACTCCGGGTCCTCCAGCACTTCCGCGACGTAGTCACGCAGTTCCTCACGCACCCGTGCCGGGTCCACCGCGTCCAGGTCGATGAGGGCTCCGTCGTCATCGGCTGAGGCGAGCATGCGGTCGAAGACCTGCCACGGGCGGCATCCCACCAGGAGCCGGCAGACGGGCCGCTCCTCGGCGTCCGGGCTCTTCTGACGTGCCCTGGACAGCCTCAGCACGAGATCGGACAACAAGGCCGGCTGTGCCGCCTCGTCGAGCGCGTCGACGATGAGAACGGGAGCCGAGGTCAGGTCTGCGAGCCGCGCGACGAACCGATCGATGCCGACCGCCTCGGTGCCCGCGCCGGGCACGGCAAGTCCCAGCTGTCCGGATATCGATGCCATCACCTGTTCCAGAGACAGCCCGCGCGCGTGCACGGCGGCCAGTCCCGCACAGCGTCCGGCCGGTCGTTCCCTCCGCGGAATCCGGTTCTCCAGCGCGTCGACCACACCGTCGAGAGCGGGGTGCGCCAGGCCTACGAGCACTCCCAGCAGCGCCGACTTCCCCACGCCCGGGCTCCCGGTGACCACGACCAGGGGCTCGTGGTCACCGGGTGAGCTCAGCCAGGCGCTGAGCCTGCGCAGTTCGTCGTGGCGCCCGGTGAACAAACAGCGTCCACTCGATCGTGACTCCCGTGGTGCGGCGAAAGCCCTCCCGAGGAAATGCGGTGCGTCCAGCCCCGAGTCGAGCGTCTCGAGGAATCCGCGCAGTCCGCTCTCCGACCTCTTCCGATACCACTCCGCGGGTGCCTGGTCGTAGGCGGGGTTGCGGAAGAACGGCTGTACCGGGTCCGCGATCTCGGTCAGTCCCGTAAGAGAGACGGCTTGGCGGTGCGCGGTTCCCGCCGGATCCATGGCCGCGATCGCTCGGTGTATCTCGCGGGCCACGGTCTCCACGGGGACGTACTCGCAGGAGAAATGAATGTCGAGGGCACCGTCGGCGAGCTTTCGCAGTACGGAGACGGTTGCCTTGGTGAACTTCCCGGAGTACGCCGCTTCCCGGTCGGTGGACGCCCCGATGATCCAGCACTTCCTGGCGGATTCGGGAATCGCGAGGCCGCCTTGGATGCGCGAGGCCTGGCCGGCGTGGCATACGTCGAGCAGCAAGAGCACACGGGGGCCCGATATGTTGGCCTCTACGCTCCGGACGAGCGCGCCCACTTCCACTGCCGAGTCACCGATGCGATCAGGATCGGTGTCGCCGGCGACGAGATGCAGCGAGCCGAGCCGGGGGTCCCGCACGCCGTGGCCGAGGAAATGGATGACGAGGCCGTCGTCGGCCCGGCCTTCCCGCCGGGCGGTGAGCAGGGCGTCGGAGAGCGCAGCCCCGTCAGGGTCGTGCAGTGCGCCGTATCCGTGCAGTTCATGTCCGAGGTCGCCCAGCGCCGACGCCATCTGGTCCGCCAGACCGGCCGCGAAAGGAAGGCGCGTATAAGGTTCGGGAGCGTTGGGGTCGGGTTCGCCGAGAGGTGGGGTGCAGGAGAACTCGCCGACCGCCACCACCAGTGCTCGCGTAATGGCCGACTCCCTTTTCTGTCCCGCTCGCCGCTCGGGGCGCATTGCCGCCTCCGGCGCCGCGTCCCTTCCTTGGCAGCATAGACTCTTGCCTGCCCGGCACCGCCGGGGCCGGGGAGTACGGAGAACAGCTCACGGGGGAGCACAGTGGCCGAGGTCGTCGCGGTACACGGCATCTGGAACCGCCAACCGCACCGGACTCCCGGGCAGGCCGCCGCGGACCTCGGCGTCCAGTGGGAGGGAACGTTGGGCGCGGGGTACCGAGACGCGGGTCTCCACCACCTTCGCGCACCGCGCATCGCCGCCGCCTACTACGCCCATCTGCTGCGGGACGACGGCGAACAGGCGGGTGCCCCGGACCCCGAGAGCCTGACATCGGCCGAACAGCACCTCCTGACGGAGTGGGCCTTGGCGCACGGCATGCCGCAGGAGGTGGCCCAGGGGCCGGTCACCGCGATGTTCGAGCCCACCCTGAGCTGGGTGCTGCGCCACACCGGAGGCGTGGGCAGGCGAACGGCCGGCCTCGCCGCGAGGGCTCTACGGGAAGTCCGCACCTACCTGGGGCAGCAAGCGCGCAGGGAAGCCGCACAGGACCTCGTCCGGGATCTGTTGACCGAGCACACACCGACTGTGGCGATCGGGCACTCGCTCGGCTCCGTGGTTCTCTACGAGAGCCTGTGGCGCGAGCCGTATCCGGAAGTGGACCTCCTGGTCACACTGGGGTCGCCGCTCGCCCTGCCCAGAGGCGTCTTCGACCTGCTCGACCACGGCGGACTCACCGTACGGGGCGCCAGACCACCCGGTGTGAAGCGCTGGGTGAACCTGGCCGAGGCGGGCGACCTCATCGCGGTACCCCGCCCGCTGTCCGACCGGTTCGACGGCGTGGACACCGACGACGTCGTGCACATGGCGCCTGTCGACTGCCACACCATGGGCATGTACCTGTCCTGCGGCATGGTCGCCGCGGCGATCGCCCCGCATCTTGCCGCGCCGGACGAGCTGACGTCTTCGGCATCCGGGGACTGAGGATCGGGTCGCCGTCCGCCGCCGCGTTCAGGGGGCGCCGGTTCGGCATAACACCGTGCTGCGGGTCAGGACGGTCGTGAGGGCGACGGCCGGCAAGGGGGAACCGTGTCTTCGGCCCCGCCGGCAGGCCGTCGACGCCCTGCGTCAGCAGGTTCCGCCTGGCAGCCACTGCCGCCCCGACACCGCGCTCGGCATCCTCGGCCAGGCAGTGTCCGGCAAATGATCACGGACTGCTTTCGCGGAGCCACAGGAGCGGCGAGGACAGGACGCCCCCGGCGCCGTAGCGGTCGGCGAGCTTGTCGCATCTGTTTCGCGATCGCGCGGAACCGTTTGAGGCGTGCGAAGTGTCGTTCGGCCACGTTGTCGCCGACCTGGACGTGTTCCAGCAGATACGCCCGGGTCCCGTCCTCTTCCCAGCGGGCGAACCGCTCGTGGACCGTCTGCCAGGGTCCGTACCGCTCGGGCGTATCGCGCAACGGAGCCCCGGTCCGCAGCCGCCACAGCACACGGTCGACCACCTGCCGGTCCGCGGCAACGGAGTCCTCATCCACTCCTACGACGCGTCCGTCAACCCGCTTCGGCGTGACGCAAGACGAACGACCAGAGTGTTCGTGCTCGCGCACGGGGTCCGTCACGAAACGGCTCAGCCGGTAGGCTGTCGGCGGCGCCAGGCGCCCGCACAGCGAGTCGATCCGGCTCCCCCGACCCGTCGACGCCCACCTGTCGGAGAGGGCCCGAGCGCGAACGCACCCCCCCTGGTCCCGAGTCTCACCGACGGCCTCCCCCGTCCCGCTCCCGGCGCGGTGCGAGCGGCGAGCGGCTGTCGAGCGTCCGCCTTCCGCCGCCTTCCGCGACATCCGCGCCGGGGCGGAAGCCACGGTGTGGAGGTCAACAGCAGCAAGCGGATCCACCGGTACACCGGAGACCAGCCCAGCTGGTACAACCCTGCCCAACTGTTCGTGTGGGACCGGGCCTTGACCGTCGCGCTCCGCACAGCGGGCGATGGGGCCCGCGATCAGCGGGATGCGCACACCTTCCGCCGTCTGAGATAGGCCCACCACCGGGAGTCGCGACAGTGCGGTTTCACCAGGATGCGCCGTCAACACTTCTGTTCGGGTCCTGGGGATGGGAGGCACTCCTGTTCAGGTCCTGGGGATGGGAGGCGCCGGTCTCCGGTCGGCGTGGCATCGGGCAGCAACGCTGTGCGCGTTCTGCGTGGCGGTCCGCGCTCCTACGATGATCTCCGCGGCCATTCGCCGCGTGCTGGGCGCGGGCCACGAAGCTCGTCATCGGGATCGGGGCCTGGCTGATCAGCGGCGGCGGCAGCGCCTCGTGCCGCCCCGAGCGGCACTGGCGACGCAGAGGTCGAGGAGGGTCCCGACAGGTGCACACGGGAGCGTCGTCATCGACGAGCCGCCCCAGCCGCGGGCCTGACCGGGGGTCGGGGCTCGCGTCGGCGGGCTTCTCCTTGCGGCGTGGGGAAGACGTCGACTGGCCCCGGTCTTCCGCTCAGTGCCCACTGCTCTCGTAATGC
Organism: Streptomyces sp. NPDC021019; assembly: GCF_044333295.1. Taxonomy (NCBI): domain Bacteria; kingdom Bacillati; phylum Actinomycetota; class Actinomycetes; order Kitasatosporales; family Streptomycetaceae; genus Streptomyces; species Streptomyces sp. NPDC021019. The sequence goes on along the minus strand of NZ_JBIRQR010000005.1, from coordinate 14,947 downwards.
CGGGATTGCCGTTCCCAGAAGCGGTACGCGGCATACATGAGTACGATGCCGACGCCCGGGGCGCCCCAGGCGAGCCATTCCGGCACGGCGAGTTCTTCCTCCCGGCCCATCAGCACGGTCGCCGGGAGGTAGGCGACGAAGGCGAGCGGGAAGACGAAGGTCAGCCCGAAGCCGGCTACCGGGCCGAAGATCTTCAGCGGGTAGTTGCCGAAATCGCTGAAGATCATGTCGATGGCGAACTTGATGGGGGAGACCCTCTTCATCCTGAAGACGAGCGCGGAGGCGGCCAGTTGCAGGGCACCTTCCACCAGCGCACCGCCCACCACCGCGAGCAGGAGGAAACAGACGGCTCCCGGCGACCAGTCGACCGGCGCGGAGGCCGAGGCGATGGACAGGAGAACCGATCCGCCGGCCAGGTCGCCGAGCGAGCTCAGCCGCACCCTGCGGGTGAGTAGCTGGACCAGCGGAGGCACCGGGCGGACGAGATAGCGGTCGTATTCGCCCTCGATGACGACCTCGTCGACGTGGATCAGCTGATGACCGGGGAGCAGCCACAGACCGTGGGCGGTGAGCCTTATCCCGTAGAGGAAGGCGATCTCTCCCAGTCCCCAGCCGCCGACCTGCCCGAAGCGGTCCAGCACCGCCCAGATGAAGGCCAGCCCGACGCCCTGGTAGAACAGTCCGCCGCTGATGTTGATGAACAGGTTCCCCCGGTACTGGAACTCGGCGCGGAACGCCGCACCGGCGAGCAGCAGATAGACCCGTGGGCCTCGCATCGTCCTTCATCCCCCCTGTGACAGGACGCGGCGCCGGGCGCGCGACCAGACGAACGCGGCCAGTGCGCCGAGGCCGGCGATCCACGCCAGCTGAACCCCCAGGGCGGCCGCGATGCCGGCACCCTCGATCTGACCCAGGTAGACGGCCGCCGGGGTGTACGCGGTGGCCTGGAAGGGCAGCCATTCCGCGGCCGCCCTGACAGGGCCGGGCATGAACCACAACGGGACCAGCGCCCCGGAGAAGAACTGTGCGACGAAGCGGTAGGCAATGAGGGCACCGCTCACCTCCAGGGTCCAGAAGGACACCATGCCGAGCAGCAGCCCGATCAGCTGGTTCACGAGCAGCGCGCCGACCAGCGCCACGGAGTAGGCGAACCCCGCGGCCACCGAGGCGGGTGCCCGTCCCGCGCCGATCAGCAGCGCGAACGGCAGTGCCACCAGCAGGACCGGGACCGCGGCTGAAGCCCACCCGAGCTGGCCGGCGAGCATCTGCCCGGGGAAGCCGATGGGCCGCAGCAGGTCCACGGCGACTTTTCCCTCCCGTACCCGCTGGTCGATGGGGGAGGACCGCCACGGGCTGACGAGCTGGTACTGGAGCGTCGTCAGTGTCGCGTACGCCGTCATGGTGGTGAGGCCGAGCCCGTCCACCTCCTCACGGCCGTCGTAGAGGGCCTTCCACACCACCGTCAGCAACCAGATCTGGAGGAGCACCATCGCGAAGGACGACAGATAGGCCGTGCGGTAGGTGAGGGCGGCGCGGAACTCCATCCGGGCACAGGCGAGATGGGCCCGCAACAGGGCCCCGAGTGGCTGCTTCGTGGCGGCCCGGGCCGTCGGGGCGGTCATCCGCGGTCCGCGTAGATCCGGTGGATGACGCTCTCCAGCTCGGGTTCCACGATCGACAGGTCGGTCACCCGGTGCTGAGCCAGCACCGCGGCCACCAGTTCGGCGGGCGGCGTGCGCACGGGGTCGAAGCGCAGCCACACCTTGCCGGCCTCCCGGCGGACGATCTCCGCGCCCTCGACGCTCTCCAGCCGGTCGGTCTGTACCACGAGTTCGCGGTGGGGGGCGTAGCGGGCCTTCAGTTCGTCCACCGCGCCGTCGTAGGCGACCTTGCCGTGGTCGATGAGGATGATCCGGTCGCAGAGTTCCTCGACGTCGTCGAGGTCGTGCGTGGTGAGGAGGACCGTGGTGCCCGAGGCGCGGTTCAGCTCACCGACGAAGGTACGTATCCGCTCCTTGGCGATGACGTCGAGCCCGACGGTCGGTTCGTCCAGGTAGAGGATGTCCGGGTCGTAGAGCATCGCGGCGGCGAGGTCACCGCGCATCCTCTGGCCGAGGGAGAGCTGGCGGACGGGGGTGTCGAGGAACGGACCGAGGTCGAGTACCTCACTGAACTGCCGCTGCTTCTCGTGGAACCGGGCCCGCGGTACGTCGTAGAGACGGCTGATCAGCCAGAGCGAGTCGCGCAGTGGCAGGTCCCACCAGAGCTGGCTGCGCTGGCCGAAGACCACGCCTATGCGGCGGGCGTTGCGGGACCGGTCTCGCCAGGGGGTGATGCCGGCGACCGTGACGGTGCCGGATGTGGGGACGAGGATGCCGGTGAGCATCTTGATGGTGGTGGACTTGCCCGCACCGTTGGGGCCGAGATATCCGACCATCTCACCCTGCTGGACCGTGAAGTTCACGCCGTCGACCGCACGTTTGACGGTCTGCGCGCGTGTCAGCAGGGTGCGGATGCCCGCGAAGGCGCCCTCCTGCCGTTGGGGCCGGCTGAACTCCTTGACGAGGTCTGCCACCTCGATGACGGGCATGTGTGCCTCTCCTGGAGTGGGCCGGGCGCTGTCGGGCGAGGTCTGAGAGTGTGCACACCCGAGCTTGGTCTAGTCCATCCATTTATGGCGCGGCCGGTACTCATGCGCAGTGGTGAAGGCGTCCGGTGGTCCGTCGGTCTGCCGGAGTCGGTTCTGTGCCTCGTCGGACCGGCGTTCGGCAAGGCAGATGGGCTGAGGGCCGGGTGTCCCCGAGGGGGCGGCCCCGGATCGCCGCCGCGGACGGCTATCCGCACACCCGCCTCCTCGCCTCCCACCTCGCGCGCACCCGCCCGGCCCACCGGCATCGCGCCCGCCGTCACGCCGCGGCAGTGGGGGAGTGGCGGGGACCGCGCGATCGACGCCGCTGTACGCCTGTCGGCCGGCGGGCCCTCGAAGGCGCCCGGCTCGTTGCCCGGGCGCACCGCGCCTGCCCGCCGTAGCTCGCCGCTGGTCTCCCGCTGCGGGCGCGCGTCGCGTTGAGGGTTGCTCCGGGGCGGGTGGGAGTGGGTCGGCCGCCGGCGGTGTCGGTCCGGTCGGCCCGGTCGTGGGCCGGACGGGTCAGGTCGCGGGGGCGCTTACGGCGGCTGGGGTGGGGGCGGCGTCGGACCTGGCTGGTGTGCTCGGCGAAAGTGCCTCGGTCCGGTGGACGGTGTTCTCGATGATCCGATGACCGCGGTCCGCCCGGGCGGCGGTCTCGGAGGGGGACGAGTGGTGGGCGGCTTCTGCCCCCATAGCAGCTGGGTGAAGCTCTACCGCCCTACGGAGTCTTGTCCGGACAATGGGCGTCCATCCATGTGGCCGTCAGGTCGCGGCAGGTCACCGTGAGTGTGCCCGGACGGAATGCGATCTCGTGGGTCGATCTCGAAGGCGGAGACGCCGGTGTAGCGAATGATCAGGTCTTCCTCGTGCTTCCAGCCGTTGTGCCGAAACCTGAGTTCGATCTTGCGGCTCTCGCCGCTGCTCGGGTCGCCGAACCGAACGAGCTCGAGACGCAGGTCTTTCACGCATCGTTCGCCGTAGAAGTCATAGTGGTCCTCAAAATGAGCAGTGGCGCGCGTGGCTGGGCCGACAGTTCGTGGCTGTGAATGAGAACGTGTTCCGGCTGGAGGAGCTGTTGTTCCCCTCGATCGCGGACGTCGGCCCCGGTGCACGCCGCCGCACTCATTCCCAGCTGTCACCCACCGTGTCGGCACCACAGAACCTGAGCCAGAACCACCACTTGGTGAATAAAGCCACCGGGCGGCTCGGCGGGGGTCGGCCCGTCCGGTCGACGTGCGAGGGGCATCCGGACGGGGTCCGTTCTCCACAAGGGCCCGCCTGTCGATCTTGCCGCCAGTGCGGCGCATACCTGATGCGGAGTGCGCATACGCCCAGCACGGAAGCCACTCTGCGGCTCACCATCGCGGCCCTGATGCACCTGACCGGGGAGCGGCAGGCCGACCTCGCCGAGGGGCTCGGCCTGGGCCAGACGCAGATCAGCCGGAAGCAGTCCGGCACTCCCGCCTGGTCGCTGGCCGACGTCGACAAGCTCTCCGCGCACCGCAGCATCCCGGTCATCGACCTCCTGGCCGGCGTCGACCGGGCCGCCCACTGTTTGTCCGCCCGCCGTCGCGCGCCGATGCCCGGCCCCGCTCAGCTCACCATCACCATCACCCCGTGAAAACCGCCCGGCTCCCTGGCGGCCCCGATGCTGCCCGCCAGGGAGCCGTCATCCGGCCGGATCCAGCGAATGAGCCCATGGGTGGCCGCTCCGTCCGAGTCCTGCGGCCGCCCTTACCTGCGGTTCAGTGCGCCGATCCGGCCAATCGGTGACTTTGCGTCATCTTATGGTGACCTTGAGGCGCGGCCGTATGGATGCGGATACACAGAGGGGTCGGAACGGAACCGAGGTGATCCGGGGGCGGGGCAAGGGTGCTGACGATCAATGTGGGAGTACTGCTCGCCGTCATCGTCATTCTGCGGCTGCGCCGGCGTACGCATTCCCGGAGCCGGAACGACGAGAAGCTGACCGTGGTCATCGTGCTCGCCCTCGGCGTCGTCATCGCCCCGACCCCGGTCGGCGAAGGCATCCTCGACTTCCTGGGCCAGCTCGCCTCCGGCATCACCGATTCCTCCCGCTGAAACCGGAGCACTCCCGATGGCCAACCGCCGCCCACCGCCCCGCCGCCGGCCCGCGGCACGTCGTCCCGCACGCCGCAGCGCGCTGCCCCGCCGTCGCCGCTCGCGCCGGCAGCAGCGCCGCGACACTCAGCTGCTCCTGCTCGGATTAGGTGGTGTCGCAGGCCTTGCCCTGGTCTGGGCGGTGATCTCCTGGCTGCTGGTGAACTGGTGGGCGCTGGTCGTACTCGGAGCCGTTGCTGCCGTCGGAGGGACGGTGTGGGCCCACCGGTACCGCCAGCAGCAGGCATGGGACCGCGTACGGCAGCAAGCGTTGCGCTACGGGCTCCCGCAGTTGGACGCCCTGCACCACCGGGACTTCGAGTATGCGATCCGCGACCTGATGCTCCGCGACGGGTGCACCGACGCCCGGCAGATCGGCGGTGCCGGGGACAACGGCGCGGACGTCCTGGCTACCGACCCGTTGGGCCGCACCTGGGTCATCCAGGCCAAGCACCGCAAGGACGGCGACTGCGGCTCAGCCGTCGGCACCCCCGACCTCCAGCGTGTCAACGGCACCGCCCGCCAGCTGTATGGCGCGGACGTCGTCCTGGTCGTCACCAACGGTCGCTTCTCCACCCGCTGCGCACCCCTGGCCCAGCAGCTACACATGCACCTCGCCGACCGGCGCACCCTGGCGACCTGGGCCAGCGGCGGGCGCCCCTTGTGGGAGCTCCTCCCGAAGATTCCGCCGCCCCGTAAAGGCCGGTAGCCCGCGTGCCAGTCGACAGAGCGGCTTCTCCGTGGCTGCTTCGATACCGACGCCGGTACCCTCCAGACCCGATCTGACGTCAGGGAGCGCGGGCAGTGAGTGGTGGAGCTCGGCAGGAGTGGGAGCGGCTGCACACCAAGGCGTACCGCATGGATGCCTGGCGCAGGGCGGACCGAGGCCGAGATCGTGGAGGCCGGGATGGTCGCGGCCACCTGCGGCGCACCGCAGACCGCCGCCCTGCCAGACTCGGTCGTGCCTGATCTGTTGGGTCATGGGGCGGTTCGGGCGGCGGCGGTGCGGGCGTCGGGCCGCCGTTGAGGGCAGGTCACACGTACATGGCTGCGTTCTGCATCGCCTGGTGCACGAAGGCCCTCCAGTCGGGCGCGGGCCAGGTGCTGGACCCGTCGCTCCACGCCTCCTGGGTCGTACCGGCTGCTGCCCAAGGTTCTCCCGCTGTCGAGGCCGAAGCTGTAGTTGCTGTCGCCCCAACGGCGAGCGTGGCTACCAGCCCCGCAGCGGCGAGTGCATGACGAATAGGCATGGCGCACCTTTCTCCAAGAAGCCCCGTCCTGACGCGGGCTGAGTATCTGAACCCTGGCAGAGGTGGTCAGCAGCGAACCAGGGAGAACAGCTCTTGTCCTATATTCGCCTGTGCTTGTCTCATCCCGGACTCCGCCACCCTGAGGTGGCCTTGACTGAGAAGCCATCTCAATCGGTGAACCTGCGGTAACGGATGATGGCGTAGGGGATGGCCAGCACGGGAGCGTGGCCGGTGCCACTTCCATCGATCACCTGCGCGGCATCATGGCCGAAGTCCAGATGGCTACCGTGCGCAACATCGTCATGTTCTCCCTCTTCTCCGACTTCACGGACTTCAGCACCTTCCGAACACCACAAGGGCGAGGCCGACGCCATGCGCGACCAGTCCTTCGCCTGGAGCAACGCGCTCAAGCCCCTGCGTGCCCCAGCCGATGCGCAGATCATGAGAGACAGGCACACGGCGAAGCACGGGCGTCGCCCAGCCGTCGCGGTGGGTGTAGAGGTCGCCCCGGAGAGCCCAGGGCCCGGGGCCCTCGGGCGGATCCCGCTTCTCTTCCCTCGAGTGAAGGTGACGCAACTTTGGTTGGGAACAGCGCGTCTTATGTGCCATGGACCTTTCGGACAGCTCGTTCGCCTGGATCTTCTTACTGATCATCGGTGCGATTTTTGTGACGCCGAGCGTGCGAGAGATACGCCGGACGAGGAAACTGCGACAAACCGGGGCTAAGGCGTACGGTCGGATCGTCGGTCACCACCTCGGCGAGAGCGACAACGGGAACACAACCTACGCTCCCGTGGTCGACTGGCAGACTCCCGACGGCGTTCGGCGCGAGTACCGTGCTTCCTCTGGAAACACCGGGAAGGGTCGCTTCAAGGTGGGCAGAAACGTGGTGATCCACTACTACCCGGCCGATCCTGACGCTAGTGCAGCGCTCCGCGGCTACGACGGGGGATGGGTTGCATGGCTCGCCCTGGTACCCGGTACCGCAGCCATCGCTGGCGGGTTGTTCGAGATGGTGGAAATGCTCCTCGTCCGGTAGTTGAGACCAGTCCTGCATGCTGAAGGTGTGGCGGCGGGGCAGGGGCAGCGGCCTGACAGCGTCGACCGCGCGAAGGGCACTGGTACTGACGCTCGCGTCCGGAGCTCTACGCCCGGGCAACACCTCGTCCGCCCCCAGCGCTCCCCGCTCGTGCCTGCCGACACCGATTCCTGCTCGGTCAATGGCTCGTCGAACGTCGCGACCAAGCAGCGACTGCGCCCATCCCGGATGCGCGTCCACGCCAGCCAGAACACCACCCAGGCCTGGCCGCACCCGCCCGCAGCGGAATCGCCGGTGAAGACCCGAGAGAGAGGGCCGCTGATGGCCCCGCGCTGCCCTCGCCGCCCACCGTGCCACCTGGAACACCACCCGGTCGCGCACCAGGCCCGAGGTCCAGGCGGCCGCCGAACGGCAGCTCCGTGAACGGCTCCGGGAACCAGCGGAGAGCTTCGCCGACGACCGCCAGGCCCTCGAGGAGCTCCGTACCAAAGCGGCCGCCCAGCAGCAGGTGCGCCCCAGCGAAGCACCCGGGCACGGGCCCTGCGACGCCTCGCCGCCGAACGCGCCGGGCTGGCCCGGTGTCACCGTCCTTTACCTCGACCTGACCGCCGTACGGGCCATCGCTCAGCAGTAGACCTGGGCCACAGCTCACATGCGGCAGGCCGATCTGAACAACGAGACCGCCGCGTTGTACGAGGCACTGACCGGCGCCGAGCCGCAACTCGCCGAGGAGCACCGCGACAGCGCCGAGCGCGCCCGTGCCCACGCCGTGTCTGAGCGGAAGTACGCCGAACTGCTCGCCACCAGGACTCCGCTGACGTCGGGCCGCTGCAGCACGGGGTGCGCGGCCTGCTCGGCACTCACGCCGGCGGCGCGGGCGTGCGTCATCGCCGAGCTCCCATCACCGAGGTCGTGGTACCCCTTGGCCATGTGTCAGGACAGCAACGTGGCCGGGATGTGTGCTGGCGGGGGATGCGAAGGTGTCCTTCGCGCTGGGCGTACTGGGCGATCGCGGCAATGCCCCGCTCGAACGCCCCGGCCCCCTTCCCGGCCGGGGCGCTCTCGGCCCGGGCTCGAGCCCGAGTGCTTCCAGGCGTGTGTGCTGCTCGGGGTCCCGCGACGCCCGCGCAGATGGCCACCTCTCTGCCGCGGATCGTCGAGGTAGCTCTGGTGTCAGTGGCCACATGCCACGGTGCCGAGGCCGTTCACCCACCAGCAGGGCTCAGGACATCTCGTTCACACGGCCACCGCCCACTTCAGCGCCAGACCGGTCGGCCGCTCCAACTGCCCGACGGTGAGCGTGGCCCGCCGGTTCTTCCTGTTCGACAGCCACACCTCCAGCTCCACCTCAGCCTCCGCACCGTCCGGACCCGCGACAACCTCAGTGGTCGTCACGACCGCCATGCGGGAGCGGGTCCGGGGCAGGCGCGGCAACTGGACGACAAGCTGCACGGGCGCCCGCTGCCCCTCCGCACGCAGCGTCGACTCGTCCGTGTGTCACTACACGCCTTGCCGGGGCTGTGGATCACCCGAGGACCACGGCCCGGCTCGGTGGTCTCCTGCCCGCCGCAACGCTGTGGCACCTGCACCATGCCGTGCGGCGGGAGCAGTCCGCCCGCGACGGCCTCCGCAACGGAGCTCAGGCTGGGCAGGTCTGCCCGGTGGTTTGATCCGGCAGGTACGCGGTGCGTTCTTGCTCGGTGAGTTCGCGTGCGACGGCTCGGCAGATCTTGGTGATCGCAGCGGCGGGGGTGGGCAGTGCCACGTTCCACAGCCTTGTGGTCCTGTCCCAGCTGCCCGTGGCCAGGGTGCGGCCGTCGGGGCTGAAGGCAACGGCCACTGTCGGGCCGGTATGTCCGGAGAGCGTGGCGACTGCCGTGTCGGTTTTCGTGTCCCAGAGTTGTACGGTTCGGTCGTCGATACCTGCGGTAGCCAGGGTGCGGTTGTCCGGACTGAATTCCAGGAAGTGCTGAGTGTTGATGTGCCCGGGCAGCCTCTTGCGGAGACGTTCGGTTGCTGTGTCCCAAAGTCGAACTACATGGTCGTTTCCGGCACTCGCCAACGTGCCACCGTCCGGGCTGAAGGCGAGGAGGGTCACGTCCGGGTGTCCGGTCAGGGTCTTTCGGAGACGGCCGGTGGCCGCGTCCCACAGCCGTATTCTGTTGCCACCGGTTGCCAGGGTATGCCCGTCGGGACTGAACGCGACCGAGTACGCCCCCTGCGACAAGGCGCGAGGCAGCTTATAGCGGGGGCGATTGGTGGCCAGGTCCCAGACTTCGGCCCCGTGCAACAGCCGAGTGGCCGCCAGAGTGCGTCCGTCCGGGCTGAATTCCGCTCCGACCAGGTCCCTGTCCCTGACGGACGGGCCTTTGACGTCGATGGACGGGCTCTTGCGCGGGTGGCCTGTCTCGGCGTCCCGCATGCTCACGCCGTCGTGGCTGGTGCTGAGCAGAGTGCGTCCGTCAGGGCTGAATCTCACCGAGGATGCCTCTTTGCCCGGCAAGGAGATTCGGGGACGGACGCGTGGACCATTCATGTCCCACATGTCCACCTCTCCGCCAGGGAATTCGCTGGAGGTCGCCAGGGTTCGTCCGTCAGGGCTAAAGGTCACAGCGGATATCGTCTGGGGATTCTCGGGCCGGACAAGGGCAGCTCGGGTTCGGGTGGCTGTCATGTCCCACAGCCGGACTGTCCTCTCGTAGCCGCTGGTGGCGAGGGTGTGCCCGTCGGGACTGAACGCCACTGACAGCACGCCTTCAGCGTGTCCAGAAAGTATGGCGATCGAGCTGCCGGAGGCGGTGTCCCACAGCTGGACCATCCGGTCATCGCTGCCGGTGGCCAGGGTGCGGCCGTCAGGGCTGAAGGCCAGCGAATTGGTCCCGTTGGTCTGTTTGTCGAGTCTTCTGAGGAGACGGCCGGTGGAGGTGTCCCACAGCTGTACCGGGAATGTGGTGCCCCGGGCATTATTGCTTGCGGTGGCCAGGGTCCGTCCATCGGGGCTGAACGCCAGCGAGCTTACCAATCCGGTCGATCCGGTCAGACTTCCGCGGAGGCTGCCTGTGTCTGCGTTCCACAGCCGCACCGCCTTGTCCTTTCCGCTGGTGGCCAGCGTCTGTCCGTCCGGGTTGAATGCCATCAGGTTCACCGTGTCCTGCTGTGGGGTGATGCTGGTGCGGGCCTTGCCGGTCCTGGTATCCCACAGAGACAGCGCGCCGCCGACGTCGATGGTGGCGAGGGTAAGTCCGTCGGGACTGAATGCCACCCGCCTCGATCCGCGGGTCCGCTCGCCAAGGGTTCCGCGGACGCGGCCGGTGGAGGTGTCCCACAGCTTCACTCCACGGCCGTCGTCGTCTGTGGCCAGGGTCCGCCCATCGGGGCTGAAAGCCATGGAGAGCACGACCTCGGTGAGGGGCAGGGTTCTACGCACGCGGCCCGTGGCCGGGTCCCACAGCCGGACTTTTTCGTCGCCGGCGGTAGTGGCCAGGAACTGGCCGTCGGGGCTGAAGGCCACCGAGTACACCACGTTGTTGTGACCGGTGAGTTTTTGACGGAGTGGAACGGCAGCGGCCGCTTGAAGGCTTTCCATCGCCTGGGGGGTCCGCTGGGTTCTGTATGCGTGGATGGCCAGCAGTGAGGCGAGGTCTGTGTTCGTGTCGAGGAGCGCTGCTGATTGCGCGGCGAGCTCTCGGGACTGCGCCACGCGCTGTGCGGTCGCCGTTTTGCGGCGTTCCTTGTCGCTGGTGCGGTACTGGTCCCAAGCGGTTAATCCGGCGGTGAGGGCGAGGACGAGGAGAACGGCCAGGGTGCTGGTGAACCGGCGCAGGCGTCGTGTGGTGCGGGTTGCGGCCTGTTCTTCGTGGTGGCGGGTGGTGGTGCTGGTGGTGAGGAATTCCTGTTCCTGTGTGGTGAGGTCGGTGCGGGTGTGGGGTGTTGCGAAGGCTTCTTCCGCGGCGGCGAGTCGGGTGCCGCGGTAGAGGGCTCCGGGGTCCTGGTCGAGGTTGCTCCAGATGCGGGTGGCTTCGGTGAGCTGGCGGTGGATGCGTAGGCGTTGGCGGTCTTCGTCGATCCATCCGCGGAGTCTCGGCCAGGCGGTGATCAGGGCCTCGTGGGCGAGGTCGATGGTGGGGCCATCGATGGTGAGGAGGCGGGCGGAGGTGAGGCGTTCGAGTACCGCGTTGGTGTCATTGGGGTCCGCGGTGTCGAGTTCGGTGCGGTCGATGGGGCGTCGGGTGTCCTGAGCCCCTTCGCCGGGAGTGATGAGGCGGAGCAGGATACGGCGGGCGAGCACGGCCTGGGTCGGTGTGAGGGTGGTGTAGGCGTTCTCGGCCGTGTGGGCGATGGCGCCGTGGAGTCCGTCGGCGGCGTCGTAGGCGGCTTGAGTGAGGGCCTTGCCTCTGCGGCGGCGCCAGGTTTCCAGGAGGGCGTGGGACATCAGGGGCAGGGCACCGGGTTCGCCGTCGATGTCCTGGAGGATGCGGGCAGTCAGGCCGCGTTCGACGATCAGGCCGCGTGCGGCCGCGGGCTTGACGATGGCTGCCCTCAGATCGTCCGTGTTCATCGGCCCGACGGGCACGGTGGCATTGCGCAGCACGGTGATCAGGTCGTGGTGTTCGAGGCACCGGTGGTAGAAGTCGGCCCGAAGAGCGATCAGCACCCGAAGACGGCTGCCGGGTTCGTCGGCGGCCAGGAGCCGGTCGATGAAGGCGGTCCGTTCGGCCGGATCACGGCACAGGGTGAAGAGCTCTTCGAACTGATCGACGATCAGCCACGTCGCCGCACCTCCACCTCCACGTCCGCCCGCCGCGGTCACCGGTGCCAGACGCTGTTCATGGGTGCGCATCGGGTGGCCACCGGGGGTGATGATGCGTAGGGCCGCCGGTCGCAGGGCGGGTTGGTCGGTGTGACGGAGCCGGGGCACCAAGCCGGCGCGCAGGAGGGAGGACTTGCCGCTGCCCGACGCTCCGACAACGGCGGTGACGCGGCGGTTGTAGGCCAGCTCCAGCAGTTCGTCGATGAGGCGGTCGCGACCGAAGAACAGGTCCGCGTCACCCGGCTCGAAGCGTGCCAGCCCCCGGTAGGGGGGCTCGGTGTCCTCGTCCGGCGGACGAGGACAGCGTAGGAGTTCGGTGTTCGCCCGCTCCCACCGCTCCTGCCAGTACGCGGTATCGCCGCGGCACACACCGACGTAGGCCAGCAGCACCTGCAGGGTCGGCAGACGCTCGCCCGCCGCGGCCTGCGAAAGCGTCGCCCCGGAATAGCCGGCCCGCCGTGCCATGGCCCGGTAGGCGGGTGCACCGGCCTCGTCTCGCAGTTTGCGCAGCTCGTGAGCGAACCGCGCGACGGGCCCGTCCTGCGGATCGATGGGATTCTCCGGACGCCCCACGTATTTCCCCGCTCTCGCAACCGGCCGACCTTGCACGAACGGCCACCGTACGGACGCAGGCCACAGGCCCGCAACGAGGCGGGAAGCAAACGAGCCACCCTCGGCCACCGATTGATCAGTGCAGCTCAGACGGGCTGCCAATCAACTCCGCGCCCGGTGAACTCGAACTCGTCGGGCCGCGCTTCGCCGCTCCGGAACACAGGACGGCCGGCCCGCGAACGACGATCCGAACCCGGCGAGCCCATCGAGATGGGTGCGGAACAGGAGGCCGCGCCAGACCTCGATAGCGGAAGGCAGACATGAACTCCGGAAAGCGTTCTCTCACAGCCGCGCTGATCACCATCTGTGCAGTGGGCGGGACCACGCTCGCTACCAGAGGTGAAGCCTCGGCGGCCAGCTACCGCTGCACCACATCCCAGCACTCCATCGACGACCCGTCCTACTCGGGCCCGTGGGGCGACAACTGGGACGTCACCACCAAGCTGTGCGCGAAGGCTCCGGCTCCTACGTCTACGCCTACGCCAAGGTCATGTGGGACGGACCGGAATACGGCCAATGCGACAACATCAGCTGCGCCGTTTGGGGTCACTGAATATTTCGGGATTCATCGAACTGAGAAAGAAAGAGGGAGAAATGATCAAGTCTCGACTCACTCGCGTCGCTGTGGTCGCAGGGGCCGCCGCGTTGATCGCCGCCTCGGTTGCACCGGCCCAGGCTGTCGAAGCGAAGGGCAACATGACGATCTACCTTCCGAAGGGTCGTGGAAAGATGATCTTCCACGACGACGGGGACGTGTTCAAGATCTGCGACACCAAAGCCGACGGACACGGCGTCACGGGATACCTGTACAAGCAGGGAACCACTGGGAGCGCGGTCATCGCGTTCAAGGAGGCAGATGGCGGCGATGCGGGCTGTGACAAGCACCCGTACAACGTAGGCAGGCTGGCCAACTATCAGATGCAACTCTTCTGGAACGGCGGTGGCAGCGTTCTCTCGAAGTGGTTCAACGAGTAGTCACACGTTCCGTTCGTGCTCGCCGCGGCTGCTTGTCGGCAGGCAGCCGCAGGGGACGGAGGAAGGCTTCCTGCGCCCCCTGCGGCTGCCGCAAGTGAGAATCTGCGCATGCCGCATCGCTGGAACGGAGCGTTGCGCCCGGACCCCTGCGCCGCCGGGGTTCTGTTGCCAGGTTCGTTCTGCTGCGGCTTCCCCGTACGCCTGCCATGGAACGCCCCCTCCCTGTGGCCGCCCCAGGGGCGTCGACTCATGGTTGTTGGCGCACGCGCCAGGGCTTCGAGCCCATCTACGGTCAGCTCTTCCCGAGCACGTCCCGAAGATCGGGGGAGCTCCGGGCATCGAAGCCAGTGCGGCTTCGACGGTCGCCTGCCAGACGAGCGCGGCGACAGCGACCGGTGGGCGCCCGGCAAGCAGGCACAGCACTCAGCCCGCCTCGCCGTCCCGTTCGGGGTGTCGGGCTGGGAGCTGTGCCGTCGGCAGGCTGCCCGAGCCGGGCTGGTCTGGTAATTGAACAAGCCGTTCGCAGGTCGCTGCCGAAGGCCGTCAGGACGGCGGGCGCTTTCTCGCGGACGTCACTTGCTTCCGCGGCCGCGGCGTTCGACGAACGCCTCCAGCCCGTCCAGGATTCGCTGCAGCCCGAATTCGAAGTGGTCGAAGTCGGAGCTGGAGGAGTCCTCGGAGAGCGAGTTCAGTGTGGGAAAGCGGCCGCTGGCCATGACTTCCTGCAGGACCGAGCGCTGGCCCGCCCAGAACTCGGAATCCGTCAGACCCGTCCGGCGTCCCGCCTCCTGGGCGTACAGATCGAAGTGGGCGACCCCGGTGACGTATGAGTCGATCATGATGATTACCGAAACGAGTTCGGGGCTGTGTAGGTTTTTGGATTTGATGTCGGAGATGATCTTTTTCATGTCGTGGGTGCGGTGTGGATCAAGGGTCGAGCGGTGTCGGCTGATTTGGAGTGTCCAGGGGTGGAGTCGGTAGAGGGCGAGGTTGTTGCGGGCGTAATTCTCCAGAGTTGTGCGCCAGTTCGTGGTGGGGTTGTGGGTGTGATTGTTCGTGCGCACGCAGTGGTTCAGCATGTGGTTGAGTAGCTCGTTCTTGTTTGGTATGTACCGGTAGAGCGACATGGTGCCGATGCCCAGTTCCGTGGCGATTCTGCGCATCGAGACGGCTTCCAGGCCTCGGGTGTCCGCGATCTGGATGGCTGTTTCCACGATCTGGTTCAGTGTCTTTCCTGGTTTGAGTCCCCGGCGGGGGTGGTCTGTGTCCTGCGGGAGTTCGTGGGTGTGAGTGGTGTCTTTGCTGTTGGTGGTCTCCGTATTGTTTCCTGTGTGGTTTGTCGTGGGCGTCATGGTAATTCCCGGATAGAGGTCGGATATAGCGATTCTTGGAATGCCGAGGGGTTGGGGTGATGCTTTGGTGCCGGTCATGTGGGTTCGGATACGGTCGCGTTGGTTTTGGGTGACAATATTTTTCATGGGCCTCGGTTTTCTGATGTGTTGGCCCGGGAG
>NZ_JBIRQR010000004.1:0-535628 GCF_044333295.1 Streptomyces sp. NPDC021019 | reverse complement strand
ACCCGGAAGCTAAGCCTTTCAGCGCCGATGGTACTGCAGGGGGGACCCTGTGGGAGAGTAGGACGCCGCCGAACAATTTTTCCGGGAAAGCCCCGTGCCTTGTGGCACGGGGCTTTTCTGCGTTCTGAACGTCTAGGGTCGAACCATGCGCTACGAACTGGTCATCTTCGACAACGATGGTGTGCTCGTCGACAGTGAGCCGCTCGCCAACACCGTCCTCTCCGGCTACCTCACCGAGCTCGGTCACCCCACCTCGTACGACGAGTCGCTCCGTGACTACATGGGGTCCGCCGTGCACCGGGTCCACGATCTCGTCGAGGAGCGGACCGGGCAGAAGCTGCCCGAGGACTTCGACTCCACGCTCAACACCCGTACGTTCGCGGCCTTCCAGCGGGAGCTCGTGGCCGTCGACGGGGCCGAGGAGCTGCTCGGGAAGCTCGTCGCGGACGGGGTGGCCTACTGCGTCGCCTCCTCCGGGAGTCACGAGCGGATCCGGGTCGCGCACCGCAAGACGGGGATCGACCAGTGGTTCGAGGAGGAGTGGATCTTCAGCTCGGAGGATGTCGGGCGGGGCAAGCCGGCGCCGGACCTGTTCCTGTACGCCGCCGAGCGGATGGGCGTCGCCCCGGAGAGGTGCGTCGTCATCGAGGACAGCCCGCTCGGGGTCGAGGCGGCGCGGGCGGCCGGGATGGACGTGTACGGGTTCACGTCGATGATGCCCGCCGACCGGCTCACCGGAGTGACCGGGCACTTCTCGGACATGGCCCAGCTTCCCGAACTGCTCGCCTGATCCGTCTGTCCCTGCCTGGAGCCCGGCCCTACGCTCTCGGCCATGACGGAAGCGGGCTTGCGGCACGGCAGGGCCTCCCTGGGGTTGGGCTTCGGCGTTCAAGGGGTGGCCTTCGCCCTTCTGGTGACGCGCATCCCCGCCATTCAGGACCAGTACGGGATATCCGACGGGCTGCTGCCCGTCTTCCTCGCCGCTGTCCCGATCCTGGCGGGGGCCGGCAGCGTGGCCACCGAGAAGGTGGTCGCGCGGGTGCGGCCCGGTGTCGTCCTGCGGTGGTCCCAGCCGCTGGTCCTGCTCGCCCTGCTCGGGGTGGGCGCGGGGCGGGAGGTGTGGCACGTCGCCGTCGCGCTCGGCGTCTTCGGGCTGGCCGTCGGGGCGCTGGACGCCTCGATGAACATGCTGGGCGTCAGCCTCCAACGGGCGTACGGGCGCAGCATCATGCTCGGGTTCCACGCCGCCTACAGCCTCGGCGGGATCGCGGGGGCGTCGCTGGCGTGGGCCGGGGCGCGGTGGGATCTGACGTTGTTCGTGTCCTACCTGCCCGTCGTGGTGGTGCTGTTGCCCGCAGCGCTGGTCGGGAGCCGGTGGTATACGGAGGGCAAGGAGCCGGAGGAGGGGGAGCCCGGTCCCGCCGGCCGAGGCGGGGCCGTGTCGTTCCGGCTGTTGTCGCCGCTGTGCCTCGTCATGAGCTTCGCGTACATCGGGGACTCGACGGTCTCCAACTGGAGTGCCAAGTACCTCCAGGACGTGCTGGGCGGTTCGGAGCAGCTCGCGACCGTTCCGTACAACGTCTACATGGTGACGACCCTGCTGGGGCGGGCCGTGGGGGACCTCGGGGTGCGGCGGTTCGGGGCGGTCGCCGTGGTGCGTGGCGGGAGTCTGCTGGCGGCGGGCGGGTTCGCGGTCGTGGCGGTGGCGCCCGGGGCCTGGGTGGGGATGCTCGGGTTCACGATGCTCGGGTTCGGGCTCTGTGTGATCGTGCCGCAGACCTTCGCGGCGGCCGGGCGGATGTTCCCGGGGAACAGCGACGCGGCGGTGGCCCGGTTGAACATCTTCAACTATGTGGGATTTCTGGTCGGTTCGCCGCTCGTGGGCGCTCTGGGGGATACGTGGAGCTATCGCGGCGCGATGCTCGTACCGATGGTTCTGGTGTTGGCGACGCTCGTGTACGCCCGCGCGTTCGGGCCGGGGTCCGCCCGATACGGTGGCGGGCATGAGCGGCCGCACACAGCTGATGTGGGATGACGCAGTTACGGGATACGACTTCGGGGACACGCACCCCATGGACCCGGTCCGGCTGGCCCTGACGATGGGGCTGGTGCGGGCGTTCGGGCTCGACGGGGCGGTGGATCTGCGGTCCGCGAAGCCCGTGGGGGACTCCACCCTGCGGCTCGTGCACCGGCAGGACTACGTGGCGGCGGTGCGTGCCGCGTCCGCGGATCCGCGGGCGGCCGACCAGGGCTACGGGCTCGGGACCGTGGACGATCCGGCGTTCGCCGGGATGCACGAGGCGTCCGCGCTGATCGCGGGGCTATCGGTGGGTGCGGCCGAGGCGGTGTGGCGGGGTGAGTGCGAGCACGCGGTGAACTTCACCGGGGGGCTGCATCACGCCATGCCCGGGTCGGCCGCCGGGTTCTGCGTCTACAACGACCCCGCCCTCGCCATCGCCCGGCTGCTGGAGCTGGGCGCCGAGCGGGTCGCGTACGTCGACGTGGACGTCCACCACGGGGACGGGGTGCAGGCCGCGTTCTGGGAGGACCCGCGCGTTCTGACGATCTCGCTGCACGAGCACCCGAGGACCCTGTTCCCGCAGACCGGGTGGCCGGAGGAGACCGGGGCCGGGGCGGGGGAGGGCTCCGCGGTCAACGTGGCGCTGCCGGCCGGGACCGGGGACGCGGGGTGGCTGCGGGCGTTCCACGCGGTGGTGCCCGAGCTGCTGGCCGACTTCCGGCCCCAGGTGCTCGTCACCCAGCACGGGGCCGACACGCACTTCGAGGACCCGCTGGCCCACCTCGCGGTCTCCCTGGACGCGCAGCGGTCGGTCATGGAGTCCTGCCACGAGCTGGCCCACCGGTACGCGGACGGCGGGCGCTGGGTGTCGCTCGGCGGCGGCGGGTACGCGGTGGTGGACGTGGTGCCCCGGTCGTGGACGCATCTCGTCGGGATCGCGGCGCACGCTCCCGTCGATCCGGAGTCGGTGGTGCCGCCGTCCTGGCGGGATCTCGTCTACGCCCGTACGCGGCAGTTGGGGCCCGGTCGGATGACGGACGGGCGTACGCCGTCGTGGCAGGCCTGGGAGGACGGGTACGACCCGGCGGACCGGCTGGACCAGGCGGTGCTGGCGTCCCGGAAGGCGGCGTTCCCGCTGCGGGGGCTGCTGACCTGAGGTGCGGGCGGCGCGGGGGCATTGTGCCGTGCGTTACGCCAACGGTGGGGCGTAATGGGATTTCCGCCCGCCGGGCTGCGCGGTACGGCAGCATCCCAGGGGTGTTGAGCACCGGGGCGCTGCGCGCCCATCTGCTGGCGGCCCGGCTGGCCGGGCCCGTCGCCACCCCGCGCGAGACCAGTCTGCGCAGCTACCGGCTGTTCGCCGCGCGGGATCCGCGGGTGATGCTGGGGCTCGCGCCCGAGCGGGCCTGGGGCGAGGGCGAGCTGTTGCGGCTGATGGCGGACCGGTGCGGGGTCTCGGCGGATCCCACGCATGTGAGCGGTCCTGACGCGATCGATCCGGAGCGGACGGTGGCGGCGCTGGACGCGTTCGCCGAGCGGTTGGCGCTGGTGGCGGAGCGTCGGGCTCCGGTGCTGCTGGGGACCGGGCATCCGCACCGGCTGCTCGGTTTCTACGCCGGGCTGGCAGACGCTCTGTCGGCGGCGGGGTGTCCTGTTCTCACCCCCGCGCAGGGGAGATGTGTCGACATAACGACCCGGTTCGGCGTACGCACGTACAGCCTCGACTACGTACGGGGTGTCGCCCTGGTGCGCGAACCCGGGGAGCGGCCCACGGGAGGTGAGACCGGCGCGCACACGCATTCGCCGCTTCCGGTGCGGCTCGCGCTCCAGGAGGCGGCGGAGCGGCTCGGGGTGCTGCCGGAGTTGGTGATCGGGGATCACGGCTGGGTCTGCGGTGCAGGTCAGCTGGGGATCGAGGCGATCGGGCCGGCGGACACGGACGATCCGGCGCTGTTCGTGGGAGAGGCCGAGGGGCGGGTGGCCGTCGTGGTTCCGCTCGACGACGGCGTACGGGCGCCGTTCTACCGGCCGTTGACGCGCTATGTGCTCAATCGGGCCTGTCTGTCGCCGTAGGCCGGCGGCTGTCTCTCCTCTTCCCCACTCGCACCACGCGCCCCTAATCTGTGGAGTGAGCGCACAGCGACGAAGAGTCACCGGAGGGGAAGCCGGTGCGCGTCCGGTGCGGAAGGTACAGGTGGGTCATGGCTGCTGGCAGCGAGAGGCCTCTCAACGAGGTCAAGTTTCTGACCGTGGCGGAAGTCGCCTCGGTCATGCGAGTGTCGAAGATGACCGTGTACCGCTTGGTGCACAGCGGTCATCTGCCGGCGATCCGGGTGGGCAGGTCCTTCCGGGTGCCGGAGCAAGCGGTTCACGCGTATCTCCGCGACTCCTTCGTGGGGGTGGAATCAGCCTGAGGTTGCCTGCGGATTACGTCCCTCGGACGGTGGCGGGTAGGCTAGGCCGACGTAGGTCGTGTGGGCCCAGACGCCCCGCACCAGTGAAAATGAAGTGAGCGAGGGTAGTCGTGGGCTCTGTTATCAAGAAGCGGCGCAAGCGGATGGCCAAGAAGAAGCACCGCAAGCTGCTCAAGCGCACGCGCGTTCAGCGTCGCAACAAGAAGTAAGCGAACGCAGTTCGTGAGATCCGCAGCCCCTCCGCCGTTCCGGTGGAGGGGCTGCGGTGCGTTTCGGAGCACGGGGGCGTCACAGGGCGGCGTCCACCCGCTACGGTGACGGCCAGGGAAGTTACCGCCGGAAGCAGGGATGCAGAGGGGAGCCGGGTCTTGGGCAAGGTCGTGCTCGTGACAGGAGCGGCCCGGCAGCTGGGGGGCCGTTTCGTCCGGCGCGTCCAGTGCGAGCCCGGGGTGGACCGGGTGATCGCCGTCGACGCGGTCGCGCCCGCCCACGAGCTGGGCGACGCGGAGTTCGTACGCGCGGACATCCGGCAGTCCGCCCTGGCGCGGATCCTGGCGGAGCACGCCGTCGACACGGTCGTGCACCTGGACGTCTCCGGCAAGGCGCTCGGCGCCGGCGGCCGGACGGCGATCAAGGAGACCAACGTCATCGGCACCATGCAGCTGCTCGGCGCCTGTCAGAAGTCCCCGACGGTGCGGCGGCTCGTGGTGAAGTCCAGTACGAGCGTGTACGGGTCGGCGCCCCGCGATCCCGCCGTGTTCACCGAGACTACCCCGCCCAAGTCGCTGCCCAGCGGCGGCTTCGCGAAGGACGCGGTGGAGGTCGAGGGGTACGTACGGGGCTTCGCCCGCCGGCGGCCGGACGTGGCGGTGTGCGTGCTGCGGTTCGCCAACATCCTGGGGCCCCGGCCGGACTCGCCGCTCGCGGACTATCTGTCGCTGCCCGTTCTGCCGACCGTCTTCGGCTACGACCCCCGGCTCCAGTTCGTGCACGAGGACGATGTGGTCGACGTCCTGGGGATCGCGGCGAACGAGCCCCGGCGCGGGACGCTGAACAGCGGCACGTTCAACATCGCCGGCGACGGGGTGCTGCTGCTGTCCCAGTGCTCCCGGCGGCTGGGGAAGCCGACGGTGCCCCTGCTGCTGCCCGCCGTCACGTGGGTCGGCTCGGCGCTCCGTACGATCGGCATGACCGACTTCTCGCCGGAACAGATCCGGCTGCTCACCCATGGCAGGGTGGTCTCGACGGTGCAGATGCGCGAGACCCTCGGTTTCCGGCCGAAGTTCACCACGGCGGAGACGTTCGCGGAGTTCGCGCGGAGCCGGGGTCCGGGGCTGCTGCCGCCGGAGACGGTGGGCAGGGCGGTGGACCGGCTGGCGGCGTTGCCGCTCCCGGGAGGCGCCGGGCCGCGGGAGCGCGGGGCCGGTGCGGTACAGACGACTCACGGCGCCAGGTAGAGGAGCGCATCGACGATGGCGGACGCCAAGGTCATTCCGTTCGACGACGACCGTTCGCGGTCCGGTGGCGCGTCGCGTCCGGCGCGGCGCCGGACCGGGGCGGGCGGCCCCGGTGGCGGTCGGGGTGACGGCTCCGCGGCTCCGGTGAGCGCCCTGCCGGGGGCGCAGGTGCCCGAGCCCTCCGGGCTGTCCCCGGAGGCGGAGGCGGGGGACCGGGAGCCCCGGGACGCCGTGGACGTGGACGGTCCCTCCGGCGGCTGGGAGCGGCGGATCGCGGGCGGGCTGGCGTTCCTGCGGCGCCGGGTCACCGGTGACTACGACGTCGACGAGTTCGGCTACGACGAGGAGCTCACCGACCAGGTCCTGATGTCGTTGCTGCGGCCGCTGGCGGACAAGTACTTCCGGGTCGAGGTGAAGGGCATCGAGAACATCCCGTCGGAAGGCGGGGCGCTCATCGTGGCCAACCACTCCGGGACGCTGCCGCTGGACGGGCTGATGCTCCAGGTCGCGGTGCACGACAACCATCCGGCGGACCGGCATCTGCGGCTGCTCGCGGCCGATCTCGTCTTCCATCTGCCGGTCGTCAACGAGCTGGCGCGCAAGGCGGGGCACACGCTGGCCTGTGCGGAGGACGCGCAGCGGCTGCTGGAGACGGGAGAGATCGTCGGGGTGATGCCGGAGGGGTTCAAGGGCATCGGCAAGCCGTTCGGGGAGCGTTACAAGCTGCAGCGCTTCGGGCGGGGCGGCTTCGTGTCGACGGCGCTGCGGGCGGGGGCGCCGATCGTGCCGTGCTCGATCGTGGGCGCGGAGGAGATCTACCCGATGATCGGGAACGCGAAGACGCTGGCCCGGCTGCTGGGCTTCCCGTACTTCCCGATCACGCCGACGTTCCCGTGGCTGGGGCCGTTGGGCGCGCTGCCGTTGCCGACGAAGTGGACGATCCAGTTCGGTGAGCCGATTCCGACGGACGGGTACCCGCCGGAGGCGGCGGAGGACCCGATGCTGATGTTCAATCTGACCGACCAGGTGCGCGAGCAGATCCAGCACACGCTGTACAAGCTGTTGGTGCAGCGGCGGTCAGTGTTCTTCTGACCTGCTGAGCAGACCGGGACGAGAAGGGGGCCGGTACGCGATCCGCGTACCGGCCCCCTTTTTCTCGTGTGCGCGGGGCCCTTCGATCTCCGGCGTTCTACGGCTTGAGGTTCTCGCCGTCGATGCCGAGGCCGGGGAGGAGCCCCGGGAGGAGCGGGGGCAGGGTGACGTCGGGGGCGGCGGGTGCGCTGGGCCGGCTGTCGGGGGAAGGCTGGGTGAGGCCGTCCGTCGGGAGGTCGTCCAGCAGGCCGTCCGTACCGCCGCCCAGCAGGCCGTCCTCCGGGGTGGCCTCGGAGGAGTCCGACGGACCGGTGGGCTCGGGGGTGGGTCCGCCGTCGGTGCGGGTCCCGGGCTTCTCGGGGGAGGCCGGGGGCGCGGGGGCGTCGGTCCGGGGTGAGCCGGTGTCCGGGGTGGTGGAGGTGTCGGAACGTCCGGGGCCCTTGTCCTCGCCCGGGGGGCGGGGGAGAAGGGCTTGGAGCGGTGCGACTTCGTCCTCTATGGCGTCGAAGACGGAGCTGACTTCGTCGCGGACGTCGGTGAGCTGGACGGGCAGCCGGTCGCGGAGGCTGCTCCAGGCGTCGCGGTGCGAGCGGGAGAAGGTGTCCAGGGTCTGGATGGGGCCGATCGCTCCGTCGCGCCGGTAGGCGGAGTGGAGCAGCCGGTGGCCCTCGGAGGCGTCGTGGGACATGCCGTTGAGCGCGCGTCTGACGGCACCGAGGGATTCGTGGTCGAGGGCGCCGGAGCGGCCGCGTTCCATGAGTCTGCGGGCCTCGCTGAGCCGGGTGGAGGCCTGGTCGAGGTAGACCTCGCCGCGGTCGGCGTCGCCCTTGGCCATGCCGAGGCTGATGTCCTCCATCCCGCGTTTCAGTCCGTAGAGCGAATCACCGGGGAGGGCGTCGGAGCTGGCGGCGGCCACGCCGCCGAACGCTCCCGCGGCCACGCCGACGGTGAGCCCGCCGGCAGTGAGCCCCTTCGCCCAGCGTGAGCGGGGTCGCAGTTTGCGCAGTGGTGAGGCCCGGTGGGCCCCCTTGCCCCGTTGCACGGGCACCGTAGGGCCCGTGGACGCGCCGCCCTCGGCGAACATGGTCTCCATGGCCGCGACGAGCTGGGCTCGCTGCACCATTTTGACCTCGGGGTCCAACTGCGGCTTCGGTAGCTCACCGAGGCCGTTCGCCAGGGCCAACAGCGGTGCGGGGTCGGCCTGGTCGGCCGGTTCCGCGGGCTGTACGGCCGCCGCACCCTGGGGGGTCTGGTCTTCCAGGGCCTGGGCGAAGGCGTTCGCCCGCCGGTGTGCCGAAACGTTTGCGATCACTGGCGGCACCTCCTCTCGTCGTGACGGTCGACTCCCCTGGCGGTCCGGAAGGTTGCGCACCTTGAGCGTTTCCACTCGATGGAGTGAGTGGCTACGGACAGGGGGCGACGACAGGGGGCCTGCAACCGGCACAACGAGGCGCTCGGCACTTGGGTTACGCGCGAAGGATGATCGGACCAGTGCGTGACGGGACGGTCACGCAGAGGCCGGATCAGCGGGCGTCGTCCGGCAGGAGTCGGGCGAGCGTCCGTACGGCTCGGTACTGGAGGGTCTTGATCGCGCCCTCGTTCTTGCCCATCACCCGGGCGGTCTCCGCGACCGAGAGGCCTTGGAGGAACCGCAGGGTCACGCACTCCTGCTGCTGGGGGTTGAGTCGCCGCACGGCCTGGAGCAGAGCGGCGTTGGAGAGGGACTCCAGGACGGAGTCCTCGGGGCTGCGCGCCACCTCGTTGGCGTCGAGCATTTCGCCGGTGGTCACTTCCAGTCGGAAACGACTGGATTTGAAGTGGTCGGCGACCAGGTTGCGAGCGATGGTGACCAGCCAGGCGCCGAAGTCGCGGCCCTGCCAGGTGAACGTGGAGATACGGCGCAGCGCGCGGAGGAAGGTCTCGCTGGTGAGGTCCTCCGCGGTCGCCTTGCCGCCCACGCGGTAGTAGATGTACCGGTACACGGTGTCGCTGTACTGGTCGTACAGGCGGCCGAAGGCATCCGCCTCACCGGCCTGTGCGCGCTCGACGAGATCCATCATGCGCGCGCTGTCGCTGTCGGCGGTGGGACGGCGGACGGTCGACGTGGCCGAGGCGGCGCGGGTGCCGCGTCTTCCGACCGCCGCACTGCGTTCGGCCAGGGCGTAGCAAGGGCCGGCAGGTGCAGGGGTGGCAAATGCGGGGACGGCGTACGCGGTGGGGACGAAGCCGCGCAAGCGGTCAATGACCGATGCACGCAGCGTAGCCAGGCCCGAGGCGTCAACCCCGACGTGTGGGTACACGGGACTCCCAGAGGCAGAGCTTCCATCACGAGCAGTTCGAAAAACGTCACCCGTGGTAGCGAGTGGCGGGTTCCGTGATGCGTCTGAGGAGAATAACGCTTCGTGCAGGCAGCACTACACCCAGTTGTCTAAATCACCGGTTCCGTCGCTTCTGTTATCGCTAAGTGACGTATTGAGTAGCACATGGTGATCGTTTATTGATCGGATTACTTCGTGATCTGTCTGCGGGGGCGACGGGTTGTGGCCGGGCGCCGGTGATCCGGCTGGCCGGAGGGGGCGTCGCCCGCGTCGGCACAGCCGATCGCGATCGGGTGCCCGGCCCCGGGCGTGGCTGTGCCCCGTGACCGTTCGTGGTGGGCGGGCACGGGGCGCGGGGGGTGCGGGGGTGCGCTGCGGGCGCGGGTCAGCGGCGGCGGCGGTGCAGGGCGACGGCGGCGACGGTGCCGCCCGCGAGCGCGCCGACCCCGGCGGCGGCCGGGATGCCGACCTTGGCCGCCTTGCGGCCGGTGCGGTAGTCGCGCAGCCGCCAGTCGCGGGCCCGGGCGTACTTGCGGAGTTTGGTGTCCGGGTTGATCGCGTAGGGGTGGCCGACCAGCGAGAGCATCGGGATGTCGTTGTGGGAGTCGCTGTAGGCGGCGCAGCGCTCCAGATCGAGGCTCTCCGCGGTGGCGAGGGCGCGGACGGCCTCGGCCTTGGCGGGTCCGTGCAGGGGTTCGCCGACCAGGCGGCCGGTGTAGACGCCGTCGACCGATTCGGCGACGGTGCCGAGCGCGCCGGTCAGGCCGAGGCGGCGGGCGATGATGGTGGCGGTCTCCACGGGGGCGGCGGTGACGAGCCAGACCTTCTGTCCGGCGTCCAGGTGGGCCTGGGCCAGGGCCCGGGTGCCGGGCCAGATGCGGTCGGCCATGTACTCGTCGTAGATCTCCTCGCCGATCGACATCAGCTCGGAGACGCGGTGGCCCTTGACGATGGACAGGGCGCTGTCGCGGGCGTCCTGCATGTGTTCGGGGTCCTCGACGCCGGCCAGCCGGAACCAGGCCTGCTGCCAGGCGAACCGGGTGAGCTCGCGGCGTTCGAAGAACTTCCTCTTGTAGAGGCCGCGGCCGAAGTGGAAGATCGCGGCGCCCTGCATGACGGTGTTGTCGAGGTCGAAGAAGGCGGCGGCGCGGTCGTCCCCGGCGACGGGGAACGCGGGCTCCTCGGGAGGTGCCGCCTCCGCTTCCGGGGCCTTGGTCAGGAGGGCGGATTCGTCGTCGGCGGCCGAGGTCTTGCGCGCGGCCTCGGCGGCGGCCTCGCCTGCCAGGACGCTCCGTGCGGTAGCGGAACGCCTACGGGGTGTGAGCCATCCAAGAGCGGCCATGCCGTGAGCATAGCCAGTCGGTCCGCACCTGCCCGACCTGCCGCGATGCGTGGGCGTGAACGCTGCGGGTCGGAATGGTGAATCGGGCGATTCCGGGCGGTCCGGGGTGACGGTCGACGGGCGCGGGAAGTGGGGTCGCGGGCTCGGGGGGTGAGCGTGACGGGCGCGGAGAGTGGCGCCCCGCCGCAGGGGGCGGGCGATGCGCGTCGAACATCGAGCGGTTCTCGGACGCCCGCGCCGACGCCCCCGCATCTGAGCGCCTCCACCGATTCCGTGGACGCTGTCCGCCGGGCCGGGTCAGGGATTCCCGTAGGCGGTGCTGAAGGTACGGTCGAAGCGACGGGCCTCCAGGTCCGCGCGCTGGATTCCCCACTGCACGTCCGCGCCTTCCCGATCGCTGATGTCCGCATTCCAGTGGGCCAGCAGAACCCGGTCCGCGACGGCGCCCGACACCGGCCCTCGACGCTCCAACGCCCCCGGCGCGCCTGCGGGACGGCGCGGTTCGCGACGATTTCCAGCGGGTCCGGGTCGGAGTCCTCCTGGTCCGCGTATCCGCCGATCTGCAGATGCCCTCCTCTGTCAGAGGCGTCGCACCAGACAGTGACCAGCTCGTCGGCGTGCGGAAACCCGGGAAGTGGGTGATAGGGCAGGTCCGGTTCCTGCCGGCGACCGGCCCGTTCCCGCCACCGGTGAGGACCGCGCACGGCCGGACGTGGCCGATCCACCGGTCCACCTCTTCGGCCGGCAGCGGGTCAATGTCCTCCGACGGGCACCCCTCCTCAACTGCCCGGGTGCGGAAGGGAATCAGCATTGCTCGAAGCTCGTCATCCGTCACGCCGGCCACGGTAGTTCCCGCCACCGAGGAACTCGTGGCCCCCGGAGCCACGGAAGCCGTGCACCGCCGGCGACCGCTTGGAGGGGGCGCGAGGGCTGGTGTCCGCTGACCGCGCTTCCGGGTGATCCGGAGCCGGAGGGCATCGTCGGCTCGGGGGGTGGGCGTGTCGGGCGCAGAATGAAGGCATGAGTGCTCTGCTGCGACGTAAGAGGAAGAAGCCCGCCGATCGGGTGGTCACGCTGGTGGGGAAACCCGGGTGTCATCTGTGCGAGGACGCGCGGGCGGTGGTGAGCGCGGTCTGTGAGGAGACCGGTGCGTCGTGGGTGGAGAAGGACATCACCGAGGACGAGGAGCTGTACAAGGAGTACTGGGAGCAGATTCCGGTGGTGCTGATCGATGACGAACAGCACACGTTCTGGCGCGTGGACCCGGCGAGGCTGCGCAAGGCGCTGGGTGCGGACGCGAAACCCGGTTAACATTGCGGGCGTTTTGAGTGGCCTCGGGGGCTTAGTTGTGAGGAGTGTGTACCGCTTTGCCCCCTTCGAGGCTGCAACGGGCCGATGCGGCCCCTGGTTCCGGGATCGCGCGAGGAATGCGCGTGACCCCGGTCACGTTGACCGGACAAAACGGACATCATCTTTGTGCACGCGTTCACAAAGACATAGCCTGCATTCGACGGGGCGGTCCTGGGACATACGGCCGCCTGCAGCCCCGCTCATCCCGCAGGAGCACCGTGGCAACTGGCCGAACTCACCGACCGGCGACCCGTAGCCGAGGAATTCCCGAGGCCACCGTCGCCCGACTTCCGTTGTATCTGCGCGCCCTGACCGCGCTCTCCGAGCGATCGGTGCCCACGGTCTCCTCCGAGGAGCTGGCCACGGCGGCCGGGGTCAACTCGGCGAAGCTGCGCAAGGACTTCAGCTACCTCGGGTCCTACGGCACCCGCGGTGTCGGGTACGACGTCGAGTATCTCGTCTACCAGATCTCGCGCGAGCTCGGGCTCACCCAGGACTGGCCGGTCGCCATCGTCGGCATCGGTAACCTCGGCGCGGCCCTCGCCAACTACGGCGGCTTCGCCTCCCGCGGCTTCCGGGTCGCGGCGCTGATCGACGCGGACCCCGCCATGGCCGGTACGCCGGTGGCCGGGATCGCCGTCCAGCACACGGACGACCTGGACCGGATCATCAGCGACAACGGTGTGTCCATCGGCGTGATCACCACCCCGCCCGGCGCGGCCCAGCAGGTCTGCGACCGGCTCGTCGCCGCCGGTGTGACCTCCATCCTGAACTTCGCGCCGACCGTGCTGTCGGTGCCCGAGGGCGTCGACGTGCGCAAGGTCGACCTCTCCATCGAGCTCCAGATCCTCGCGTTCCACGAGCAGCGCAAGGCCGGCGAGGACTCCGCCGCCCAGGACGAGGGCGCGCCCCCGATGCGCGCCACGCCCGCGAGCCGGAAGGGACCTGACGGGGACATGCCCGCCGTGATGCCGGCATGAGCCTCCTCGTCGTCGGACTGAGCCACCGCAGCGCCCCCGTCTCCGTACTGGAGCGGGCCTCCCTCGCTGCCGAGACCCAGGCCAAGCTGCTCCAGGACACCCTCGCCGCGGAACCCGCGACCGAGGCGGCCGTGCTGGCCACCTGCAACCGCATCGAGCTGTACGCCGACGTGGACAAGTTCCACGCGGGCGTCGCCGAGCTGTCCACCCTGCTCGCCCAGCACAGCGGCGTCGGGCTCGAAGAGCTGACTCCGTATCTCTATGTGCACTACGAGGACCGGGCCGTCCACCACCTCTTCTCGGTGGCCTGCGGTCTCGACTCGATGGTCGTCGGCGAGGGGCAGATCCTCGGCCAGATCAAGGACGCGCTCGCGCGCGGCCAGGAGCTGCACACCGCCGGACGGCTGCTGAACGACCTCTTCCAGCAGGCCCTGCGGGTCGGTAAGCGCGCCCACAGCGAGACCGGGATCGACCGGGCCGGGCAGTCGCTCGTCACCTTCGGGCTCCAGCAGCTCGCCGCCGGGGCCGACCCCGAGAGCTGGGCCGGCGGCAAGCGCGCCCTGGTCATCGGCGCCGGATCCATGTCCTCGCTGGCCGCCGCGACCCTCGCCCGCACCGGTGTCGCCGACATCGTCGTCGCCAACCGGACCCGCTCCCGCGCGGACCGCCTGGTGGAGATCCTCCAGCAGGGCGACGACACGGCGGTGCGCGCCCGGGCCGTCGAGATGTCCGCGGTCGGTGACGAACTGACACGTGCCGACATCGTCGTCTCCTGCACCGGTTCCACGGGCCTCGTGCTCACCGCCGACGCCCTCGCCGACGCGCTGGGCGTGACCCTGGACGCCGCGCCCGACCGGCCGACGGCCACCGTCACCCCGGCCCCGGCCGACGTCGACCAGCACGCCGCCTGGGTGGAGAACGGCTCCGCCGCCTCCGCCGCGGGGGCCGGCCGGGCGACCGCGACGCGCCGCGTCACGGTGCCCGCGCAGTCGACCGGCCCGGTCCGGCTCGCCCTCCTCGACCTCGCCATGCCGCGGGACATCGACGGCGCCGCCCACCGCATCGACGGTGTGCGCCTCGTCGACATCGAGTCGCTCGCCGAGGCGTCCGCCGACGCCCCGATGGCCGCAGATGTGGACCGGGTCCGCTCCATCGTCTCCGACGAGGTGGCCGCCTTCGGCGCCGCCCAGCGCGCCGCGCACGTCGCCCCGACCGTGGTCGCCCTGCGCACCATGGCCGCCGGCGTGGTCGCCGGCGAGATCGCCCGGCTGGACGGCCGCCTTCCCGACCTGGACGAGAAGCAGCGTGCCGAGATCACCCAGACCGTGCGCCGCGTCGTCGACAAACTCCTGCACGCGCCCACCGTGCGGGTCAAGCAGCTCGCCAGCGAGCCCGGCGGCGCCGGGTACGCGGACGCGCTGCGAGAACTCTTCGACCTCGACCCGCAGACGGTGGCCGCCGTCTCCCGGGCAGACCTGAACGACCCGAATAGAGGGCGGTCATGACCGACAACTCATCCCCGGGCGCGCGGAACTCCGCGCCGCTCCGGCTGGGCACCCGGCGCAGCAAGCTCGCCATGGCCCAGTCCGGACTCGTCGCCGAGGCGGTTCGCGAGGTGACCGGGCGCGCCGTCGAACTCGTCGAGATCACCACGTACGGGGACACCTCCCGCGAGCACCTGGCGCAGATCGGCGGGACCGGCGTGTTCGTCGCCGCCCTGCGCGAGGCGCTGGCGCGTGGTGAGGTGGACTTCGCCGTCCACTCGCTCAAGGACCTGCCGACCAGCCAGCCCGACGACCTCGTGCTGGCGGCCGTGCCGCAGCGCGAGGACCCGCGCGACGCGATGGTCGCCCGGGACGGGCTGACCTTCGCGCAGCTGCCCGAGGGCGCCCGCATCGGCACCGGTTCGCCGCGCCGCATGGCGCAGCTCAACGCGTACGCCCGTTCCCACGGGCTGCGGATCGAGACCGTCCCCATCAGGGGCAACGTCGACACGCGGATCGGGTTCGTGCGCGACGGGGAGCTCGACGCGGTGGTTCTCGCCGCCGCCGGGCTCAGCCGTCTCGGCCGGAGCGGTGAGGTGACCGAGTTCCTGCCGGTCGACACCGTCCTGCCCGCTCCCGGCCAGGGAGCACTGGCGATCGAGTGCGCCGCGTCCAGCGCCGACCTCGCCGCCGCGCTCGCCGAGCTCGACGACCCGTACACCCGGGTCGCCGTGACCGCCGAGCGCGCCCTGCTCGCCGCTCTGGAAGCCGGCTGCTCCGCACCTGTGGGTGCGCTGGCCGACCTCCTGGTCGACGGACAGGTTGTCAACGAACTGCGCCTGCGCGGAGTCGTCGGTACCACCGACGGTTCCTCGCTCGTACAGCTGTCCACCACCGGTCCCGTCCCCACGTCGCACGACGACGCGGCGGCCCTCGGTCGCGAACTCGCGGCCGAGATGCTCGCCAAGGGTGCGGCCGGTCTTATGGGGGAGCGAGCACTTTGAGCCCCACAGGCCCCGCCGCATCCGACTTTCCGGCCCTGTCCGCCCAAGGGCAGGTCACCTTCCTCGGCGCCGGTCCCGGCGACCCGGGACTGCTGACCCTGCGCGCCGTCGAGGCGCTCGCGAGCGCGGACGTCCTTGTCGCCGAGCCCGATGTGCTCGACGTCGTTCGCAGCCATGCGCGGGCAGGCGTGAGCACGCCTGAGCTGACCGTCGTTGACACCTCGTCAACAACCGTCGGTGTACCCGTTCTCAGGGATGCGGCCAATCTTGTCATGGAGGCCGCGAAGGGCGGCAGGCGGGTGGTCCGTGCTGTCGCGGGCGACCCGGGCCTGGACGGGAACGCGGGGGCGGAAATGCTCGCCTGCGCCGCCGCCGGGGTGCCCTTCGAGGTCGTCCCGGGCGTCGCGAACGCCGTCGGCGTCTCCGCGTACGCCGGGGTGCCGTTGCGGGACGCGCAGGGTGCGGACGTCCGCTTCGTCGACGCCCGTACCGCCTCCGACCGGTGCTGGAGCGAGGTCGGCGCGAGCGACGCGACCGCCGTCGTCTCCACCACGCTGGACTCGGTGGCCGCCGCCGCCGGTGAGCTGGTCTCCGCGGGCCGCAAGCCCGACACCCCGCTCACCGTGACGATCGCGGGCACCACCACCCGCCAGCGCACCTGGACGGCGACCCTCGGGACGATCGCCCAGGTCCTCAAGCAGGCCAAGGTGCTGCCCTCGCCCGAGGGCCACCGGCCGGTCATAGCCGTGGTCGGAGAGCGCAGCTCCGCCGCCCAGCGCGACCAGCTCGCGTGGTTCGAGTCGAAGCCGATGTTCGGCTGGAAGGTGCTCGTCCCGCGTACGAAGGAGCAGGCCGCGTCGCTCTCCGACCAGCTGCGTTCCTACGGTGCGGTGCCGCACGAGGTCCCGACGATCGCCGTCGAGCCGCCGCGTACGCCCCAGCAGATGGAGCGCGCGGTCAAGGGCCTGGTCACCGGGCGCTACGAGTGGATCGCCTTCACCAGCGTGAACGCCGTCAAGGCGGTCCGGGAGAAGTTCGAGGAGTACGGGCTCGACGCCCGTGCCTTCGCCGGGATCAAGGTCGCCGCCGTAGGCGAGCAGACCGCCGCGGCGCTGATCGACTTCGGTGTGAAGCCGGACCTGGTGCCGTCCGGCGAGCAGTCCGCCGCCGGCCTGCTGGAGGACTGGCCGCCCTACGACCCGGTCTTCGACCCGATCGACCGGGTGTTCCTGCCGCGTGCCGACATCGCCACCGAGACCCTGGTGGCCGGGCTCATCGAGCTGGGCTGGGAGGTCGACGACGTCACCGCGTACCGCACGGTCCGCGCCTCGCCGCCGCCGGCCGACACCCGCGAGGCGATCAAGGGCGGCGGCTTCGACGCGGTCCTGTTCACCTCGTCCTCGACGGTGCGCAACCTGGTCGGTATCGCGGGCAAGCCGCACAACGTGACCGTGATCGCGTGTATCGGCCCGGCCACGGCGAAGACCGCCGAGGAGCACGGCCTGCGGGTGGACGTGCTGTCCCCGGAGCCGTCGGTGCACAAGCTCGCCGAGGCGCTCGCCGCCTTCGGCGCGCAGCGCCGGGACGCGGCGAAGGAGGCCGGTGACCCGGTGACCCGGCCGAGCGAGCGGCGCCCGGGTGCGCGCAGGCGTCGGACGACGACGTAGCAGCAGTAGTACGGGGGTGGGTGGGCCTGGTCGCTTCGGCGACCGGGCCCGCCGGCGTGTCCGGCCAGGTCGGTGGGTCGGCGCCGGGCCCGTCGGCGTCTCCGGGGCCTGACGGCCGGGTCGGTGGCCGGCGCCTGTTCACGGGCCTTTCCCGGCGCGGGTGTCGGTAAGACCGTGCCGCGTGCGGGTCTATCGTCGAAGGATGACTGCGTACGGAAACTTCCCCGGCTCCCGCCCCCGGCGGCTGCGGACGACCCCGGCGATGCGGCGGATGGTCGCCGAGACACGGCTCGACCCCGCGAACCTGATCCTGCCCGCGTTCGTGCGGGAGGGCATCGACGCCCCGGTCGCCATCTCGTCGATGCCCGGGGTGCACCAGCACACCCTGGACACCCTGCGGAAGGCGGCCGTCGAGGCGGTCTCGGCCGGGGTCTCGGGGATCATGCTCTTCGGTGTGCCGGAGGACGGGAAGAAGGACGCCCGGGGCACGGCGGGCACGGACCCGGACGGCATCCTCCAGGCCGGCCTGCGCGCGGTCCGCGAGGAGGTCGGCGACGATCTGGTCGTGATGTCGGACCTGTGCCTGGACGAGTACACCGACCACGGCCACTGCGGAGTCCTCGACGGCGACGGCCGGGTGGACAACGACGCGACGCTGGAGCGGTACGCGGAGATGGCCCAGGTCCAGGCGGACGCCGGGGCCCATGTGGTGGGCCCCAGCGGGATGATGGACGGCCAGGTGGGCGTGGTCCGGGACGCCCTGGACCAGACCGGGTACGAGGACGTGTCGATCCTCGCCTACACCGCGAAGTACTCCTCCGCCTTCTACGGCCCCTTCCGCGAGGCGGTCGGCTCCTCGCTGACCGGCGACCGCAAGACCTACCAGCAGGACCCGGCCAACGCCCGCGAGTCGTTGCGGGAGCTGGCGCTGGACCTGGAGGAGGGCGCGGACATGGTCATGGTGAAGCCCGCCGGACCGTATCTGGACATCCTCGCCAAGGTCGCGGAGTCCGTGGACGTGCCGGTCGCGGCGTACCAGATCAGCGGCGAGTACGCGATGATCGAGGCCGCCGCCGAGCGGGGCTGGATCGACCGGGACAAGGCGATCCTGGAGAGCCTGACCGGGATTCGGCGGGCCGGGGCGCAGATGATCCTCACCTACTGGGCGACCGAGGCCGCGCAGTGGCTCGGGCGGGACGCGCGGCGCTGAGCCGGTCCGCTCGGCCTCTCGCGGTTCACGGCCCGCCTGCTCCGGTCTCCTGGAGCCGGTGGGCCTCCTCGATGGAGAAGCGGGCGCCGTCCCGTACGAGCGGGTCCTCGTCGGCCCGTGCGGTGGTGTTCAGGACCGTGGCGACGACCGGGTCGGCCGTGTAGGGCGCCAGCGACATCGCCGCGTACTGGCGGACCAGGTCATCCTCCGGGTCCCGCAGGGCGCTGAGCAGGGCGCGGCCCGCTTCGTGGCGGAGAGTGGGATCGGCCGGGGGCCACAGGCGCAGGACGGTGGCGCTCTCGACGCGGGCGAGGTCGTACTCGCCGGGGTCGGCGACGACCGAGACGAGGAACGGCAGCGCGTGGGCGTTGGCGTCCAGCTCGGTGATGATCTCGGGCTTGCGGTCGCTGGTGGCGGGCAGGGAGCGGAACTCGGCTATCAGACGTTCTGCGGCTGCCGTCGTCGCCTCTGCCGTCGCCTCTGCCGTCGCCTCTGCCGTCGCCTCTGCCGTCGCCTCTGCGGTCGCCTCTGCGGTCGCCTCTGCGGTCGTGAGGTTCGTGTCGTTCATGGGGGTGGACACTTTCTGTCAGGGCCAGTCGACCAGTGCCATGAATGCTACGAAAGCGACCATCACGGTGGCGGGGGCGGTGAGCGCCAGGCCCACGCGCCGGGCGGCGTAGCGGAGCTGGTGAGGGACGGCCCAGGCGGCGACCAGCACGATCAGGGCGAGGATCAGGCCGATGCACAGGACGGTCCACGCGGTGGTGAAGCTCGCGTGGAAGCGGTCGGCCGCCGCCCCGTTGCAGGAGTCGCACGCCATCGGGGTGAGCCCGCCGATGAACAGCGCGACGAGTCCCATCGGCAGCGTCACGATCGTGGAGATCAGCGGGGCGACCCACGCACGGGGGTCGGAGGTGTGCGCGGGGGTGGTCGCCATGGTGCTGCCGCCCTTGTGGCTGTTCTCGCTCATGCGGCCGAGTCAACCTCCGGGGGCGGCCGGCCGCATGAGTACGAGGGCTCAGTCGGCGGCGGTCCTGTCGGCGCGGGCCTCCGCCCAGGCGTGTGCCGCCGCCAGCTGCCCGTCCGTGAGGGCCGGGCGGACCTGGTCCGGGTAGTGGAACGCGTAGTGCTCGCGCGCGGTCTTCAGCCCGATCGCGCGGGCCGCGTCGGTGAGACGGGGGTCGTCGGCGACCTCCTGGGCGCGCCGCAGCCAGCTGTGGCTGCGCGGGTCGACGGCGTAGTGCCAGAGCGGCTGGGCGGGGTCGGCCGCCCCGATCAGGACCCGGTGCAGGACGTACTCGCGGACGCCGCGCTGTCCGATCAGCCGCTCGGCGACGAGCAGGGGGTGCGTGCCGTCGAGCCGGGCGCGGAGCAGCACCAAGGTCATCAGGTGCCCGGTGTCGTGGGCGCCGGAGACCACGAAGGCCCACAGCTCGGCGGCTTTCGCCTCGTCCGGTGCGCCGAGGTGGGTCAGCAGCCGGACCGGGGCCTTCCAGAGCGGCTTGGGCTTCGCCCACCAGGCGGTGAGGTCGGCGGCGGCCGGGTGGTCCAGGTCGAGGGCGAGGCAGGTCAGGGTGACCAGGGGGTGACGCCACTCGGTGTAGGTGGTGCGGTACTGCTTGGTCAGCTCCTTCTTCCAGCGCGGCAGGAGTGCTTCCAGCTCGGCTTCACCCGCCTCGCCGTGGGCGTGGAGCAGTTCGAGGCAGAACGCGATGCCCTGGACGCCGGTGGACGGGTCGGCCACCCGGTCGCGGAGCCACTGGATGTCGGCGGGGGTCGGGGTGCGGTAGCGGTGGTAGATGTCGCAGAGCCCGCCCTCGTAACCGGTGAGGTCGGGGCCGGTGCCCGCGAGCAGGTCGTCGCGGGCGGCCTCGTAGCGGTCGGCGGCGGCGAGCACCTCGGCCTCGGTGCCGCCGGGGTGCTGGGCCGCCTGCTCCCGTACGTGGGCGACCTGGTCGTACGCCTTGCGCGCGGCGGCCACGCGCAGGGGGCGCGGCAGGGCGTCGTCGGTGGCGAGGCGTACGGCGGTGAGGGCCGCGAACGCCTGGGCGGCGTGGCGGTCCGCCGTCGGCCGGGCGGCGCGCCAGTCGCGCGTGACGGCGGCGCTGAGCGCGGCGAACAGGCTGTTCAGGGACGCATCGGGGGCGTTGTGTGCGGTCAGCTCCGCGGCGAGCACGGCGGCGGACCGTACCGGGTCGGTGCCGTGGACCGCCCGGTGCACGTCGAGCCAGGCGTGGATCGCGTTGGGCTGACCGGTGAACGACCACCCGCGCAGGACGTCCAGGGCGTGTGGGGAGGGGGCCGCGCCGAGGACGTCGGACGCCCGGGGGCCGAGGCACGCCACCGTGTCCCAGACCTCCTCGTGGTCGTGGCGCAGCAGCGCGTCCAGCAGGTCCGCCCAGGCGGGCCACTCGGTGAGCCGCCCGGCGTACTCCTCCCGCCAGGCTCCCAGCAGCCGCGATGTCTCCTCGGAGTTCAACGCCTGCCGCGACTCCAGCGCCGTGACGAACCCCGCCGCCCCGGCCAGCTCCACCGGATCGCGCAGCCGGTCGTGCAGCCAGCTTTCCTCGGCGGCGGTCAGCGGGGCGTCGTGGTGGCGGGGCCTGCCGGCCCGGTTCACCAGGGGGCTGCGGAGCCGGTCCAGGAACTGGCGTACTCCGGCGGTGTCCTCGGGGTCGGGGAGTCCGTCGTCGTCCCTCTCCGTGACCTTGTCGAGCCGGAACGCGCCCTGTGGGCCGCCGTCGATGACCCGGTAGCCGTCCGGGCCGTCGCCGAGGCCGGCGGCGACCGTGGCGTGGTCGCCGCCCCAGTGCACGTACAGCTCGCCCTTCAGGCCGCCGGAGCGGTCGAAGGCGGAGTGCGACTGCCAGTGCCAGTAGGCGAAGGAGGTGTCGGTGGCGAGGGACCGGGTCGCGAACAGCTCTGCCGCGTCCTCGTGGCCGTCGGACTGGGTGTAGCGGCTCCGGGTCGGCGGCGGGAGGACGGCGAAGCCGTCGCCGCCGAGCGTGCGCCACCACTTCTTGATGCCGCTGAGGTCCGAGCGCCGGCCGGCCGGACGGCTCTTGCCCGTTCCCGTGCCCATGCTCTTGCTTGTTCCCGTCCCCGTTTCCGGTCCCGTCGTGTCTAGTCCCACCAGAACGACCACGCTTCCTGGTTGAGCACGGCCTTCTCGGCGTACACGTCGAGGTCGTACGGCGGGGACTGGTCGATGTTGTCGGGGCAGAAGGCGTAGTGCTCGGCGGCCAGGGCGCGGGCTTCCTCGGCCGTGGCGGGCGGGCGGCCCACGGAGACGATCATCGTGTCGAAGCCGAGCACCACGACCCGGGCGTCGTAGCGGTCCTCCCAGGAACGGAGCACCGCGCAGAGCCGGGCCACGTCGTTCTCGTGGTTCACCGGGCCCGACCAGCCGATCGCCGCCGGTATGTCGGCGCTGCGGCGGGCCGGGACGAGGGCCATCCGCGCCCCGCCGAGCCACTCGTCCGCGTCGGCGGCGATGACGCCCGCGAGTCCTGCGGCCGCCGTGTCCGCGTCCTCGGCTGCCTCCCGGGCGGGGGCGGGCGCGAGACCGGGCCAGGAGCCGGGTCCCTCGGCTCCCTCCGTGCTCTCGCCGCTCTCCCCGCTCTCCTCCCCGGCCGCTGTCCCGTCGCCCACCTCGTCGGCCGCGTACGCAGTCCAATAGCCCGCGAGGACCTCGTCGGCGTCGTGGTCGCCGGGGTACGACGTGCCGTCCGGGCAGAGGTCCCACTCCTCGGGCCACTGCTCGCGCCGGCCGCCCGTGACCAGCACCGGCAGCAGCCCGACCCGCCGCCCGGCCGCCCGCAGGCCCGGCCAGTCGCGCGGGGCCGGCGGGCCGTCCGCGTACCAGAGCAGCGGCTCGTGCCAGGGGCCGTCCAGGGTGGCGTCCACCAGGGAGCCGGGCGGGAGGTCCAGGCCGGAAGTGGCCAGGGAGGGCAGTGGATTGGGGAGCGTCGCCATGGTGGGGAGCCTAGGCGGCGGCACTGACAACGTGCGGGGCGGCGACGCTGACCCACGACGACATGCCGCCGGTGGCCTGCGGGGGCGCGGACATCAGCGGCAGCATCCTGCGGACTCTTTGACCGCCGCGACCGGCCCGGGGGCCGAAAGCCGGTGCGGGGCGGGGGTGGCTGGATAATGATGTCGGGCATGAGTTTGTACGTCGATGATCCCGCCCGGCTCGGAACCACCCGCCTCTCCGACGGGAGGGTGCTCGGCTGGGCCGAGTGGGGGCCCGAGGACGGGTTGCCCGTCCTGCTCTCGCCCGGGGCCGCGACCAGCCGGTGGCTCGGGATCGGGGCCGGGGCCGTCGAGAACGAGGGGGTCCGGCTGGTCTCGGTGGACCGGCCCGGGCTCGGGGTCTCCACGCCCGCGCCCGCCCGGACCTTCGCGGACTTCGCTGACGACGTACGGGAGTTGATCGCGCTGCGCGGACTGGGCCCGCGTCCCGCCATGCTCGGGAACTCCCAGGGCGCGCCCTTCGCCCTCGCCTGCGCGGCGGCGGGCGTCGTCTCCGCGCTCACGCTCGTCTCGGCCGCCGACGAGGTCGCGGACCCGGGGTTCGCCGCCGCCCTGCCCGACGATCTGCGGGGCCTGGTCGCGCGGGTGGCGGAGGACCCGGTCGGGGCGGAGAAGGTGTTCGCCGGGTTCGACGCGGACGCGATGCGGCGGATGGTTCTGGCCGGAAGCCCGGCGTGCGACCTCGCCGTGTACGAGGACCCCGGCTTCGCCGCCGCCTACGGCCGCGCCCTCGACGAGGCGTTCTGCCAGGGCGCGGCGGCCGGGTACGCCCGGGACACCGTGCTCGCGATGGGGCGCTGGCCCATCGACCTCGGGGCGATCACCGTCCCGGTCGAGGTCTGGTACGGCGAGGAGGACGCCTCCCACTCGCCCGACCTCGGACGCCGGCTCGTCTCCCGGATCCCCGGGGCGCGGCGCACGGTCGTTCCGGGGGTCGGGGGCGCGCTGCTCTGGGCCACGGCCGAGCCGATCCTCGCGTCACTGGCGGAGACCGTACGGCCGGACGAGCCGGTCGAGCGGGACTGGCGGGAGGAACTGGACCGGCGGGGGGCCGTACGGAGGGACGTGCCGGGGCCCGTGCGGCGGGGCGGGCGCGGCTAGGCCCGGCTGTCAGTGCCCGGGTTTATCGTCGAGGCCCGTTGCGCGCCGCCCGGTCGTCGTTCCCGTCGACCGGGCCGATCCGACAGGAGCTCCCGGTGAACAGGATCGTCACGTCCATCTCCCTCTCCCTCGACGGATTCTTCGAAGGGCCCGACCGCGACATCGACTGGCACACCGTCGACGAGGAGGTGCACCAGCACTTCAACGACTACTTCCGGACGATGGGCGGCTTCGTCGAGGGGCGCGTCACCTACGAGCTGATGGAGGAGTTCTGGCCGACCGCCGATCAGAACCCGTCCAACGAGGGCCCGATGGCCGAGTTCGCGGGGATCTGGCGGTCCATGCCGAAGTTCGTGTTCTCGCGGACGCTGGAGAGCGTGGGGCCGAACGCGACCCTGCTGCACGAGGTCGACCCCGAGCAGGTGCGCGGTCTGCGGGACGCCGCCTCGGGGGACCTGGCGGTCGGTGGGCCGGATCTGCTGGAGTCGTTCCGGCGGGCCGATCTGATCGACGAGTACCGGATCTACGTCCACCCGGTCATCCTCGGCCGGGGCCGCCGCTTCTTCCGGGACACGGAGGAGCGGCAGATGCTCCGGCTGGTGGAGACCCGGACCTTCGGGAACGGGGTCGCGATGCTCCGTTACGAGACGGTCCGGGCATGAGGCTTACAGCGATGAGCGGTCAGGCGGTGGCCGCGTAGGCGGCGAACGCCGACCAGGCGGTGGGCGCGACGGTGAAGGTCGGGCCCTCGATGTCCTTGGAGTCACGGACGTGGACGGCGGCGGGGTGGGCGGCGATCTCGACGCACTGCCCGCCTTCGTCGCCGCTGTAGCTCGACTTCCGCCAGTCGTAGGCGACTTCGAGGCACGCGCCGCCTTCGCTGCCGCTGTAGCTCGACTTGAACCAGTTCAGTGCGGTGCTCATGTCTCTCCCAGTAAGCGGGCCAGTAGGCGCAGGGTCTCCACGGGGCTGAGCGCCTGGGCTCGCAGCATCGCATATTTCTGGGCCAGGATGCTGACCTCGTTCCGGTCGGAGATCAGCTGGCTGCCGCGCTGGGTCTCGGTG
This sequence comes from Streptomyces sp. NPDC021019, assembly GCF_044333295.1. Taxonomy (NCBI): domain Bacteria; kingdom Bacillati; phylum Actinomycetota; class Actinomycetes; order Kitasatosporales; family Streptomycetaceae; genus Streptomyces; species Streptomyces sp. NPDC021019. Next base: position 511,089 of record NZ_JBIRQR010000004.1, on the reverse strand, counting down.
TACGCGACGTGCTGGTGGTCCGGTGTCTCCAGGAGAGTGAAGGGGCCATTGAGGCCCGCGTGGACCCTGCTGTCGAGCGGGAGCACCTGGAGGCAGACGCCCGGGAGCTGAGCCATCGCGTAGAGGTGGCGGAGCTGTTCCCGGTGGTCCTCGTCCGACGTCAGTTTCATCATCAGGACCGGTTCCCAGATCACAATGCTGGTGGTCGGCGGCTTCTTCCGGTCCAGGATCTGCTGGCGTTGCAGCCGCGTCGCCGTCTGCGTCTCGATCTCCTCCGGGCTGTAGACGGGGACCTTGTTGCTGAACACCGCCTGCGCGTACGCCTTCGTCTGGAGCAGGCCCGGGATGACCTTGTTGTCGTACCAGGACAGCGCCAGCGCGTCCTGCTCCATGTCGATGTAGTCCTCGGCCCACAGCGGGATCAGGTCGACCTCCGGCATGTTGTCGACCGCCGTCGCCAGCGCGCCCTTGGTGTCCAGCAGATCGTCGATCGTCTCCGCCAGATCCGGGACGAGCGAGCGTCTGCCCTGCTCGACGGAGGCGATCGTGTCCTCCTGTACGCCTGCGGCCTGGGCGAGTTCGACCTGGGTCATGCCCGCCTCGGTGCGGAAGCGGGCCAGCAGCTTGCCCACGAGCTTCATGGTCGACGCGTTCTTACGCTGTCGCTTTCTGGGGTGCATACGGTTCCCACTCCCACCCCCGAACCCACTTCACGCATGCGCGACCCGTACAAGAAAGGTGTACGGGTCGCGCACAGTTACCGCACGTCAGGCGCTGGCCTGGACTGCCTCGTCCGCTCAGTACATCAGGGCGTTCTCGACGTCCGACTGCCAGTAGGTGACGAAGCCCAGGCTGTCCGTGTAGGTCTCCGCCGGGAGCTTCAGCGTGGACTCGCCCTTCGGCGCGTTGTTCCTGTCGACCATGATGACGCCGAGGTTGGCGCTCTTGACCGGCTCGTTCTGGCCGGGCTCTCCGAGGAGCGCGACGCCCGCGTACGCCTTCTTGCCGGGGGAGAGCACGACGACCGACTGCGGCTTGCTGGCGTCGTAGACCGGGTACACGGCCTGCGCGTCGTCGAAGCGGAGGAACGGCGCGTGGTACGCGGCGCAGTTGGTGGATCCGGTGTTGACCACCGTGAGCAGCAGGTGGTTGATCGGGCGGCTCACCGAGGAGACCGTCACCTTGGAGTTGGTGGTCGTGCAGGCCGGGATCGACGCTGCGGCCTTCTTGTTCGGCGCGGTCTCCGGCTTCTTGGCGCTGCTGGCGCCGTTGCCGTTGCCGCCGGCGTGCTTCCCTCCGGCGGGGACGGTCTGCGTGTCGGGTGTGCCGGCCTTCGGTGCGTCAGGCTGCGACGGGCTGTCGGTGCCGTCGGTTCCGGCGGTGGCATCGGTGCTCGTCGCGGCGGGGGCCGTCGTCCCGGTCGAGCCGGCTGCCTTGGTCCCCATGGCCTTGTCCTCGCCGCCACAGGCGGTGAGCGAGAGGGCGGCCACGAGAGCGGTGGCGGCGAGGGCGGTGGTGCGGATGCGGTTGGTGCGCATGGCGGTGGTACTCCCCGTGATCGGTTGGCGTGTTGGTCCGGTTGAACGGCCGGTCCGTTGTTCCGCTCGTCCTGCTGGGTCTTGCCGGGTCTTGCTGGTTCCCGCTGGTCCTGCTGTGGTCTGGTCCGAGCTTGTGGCACGGCGGATTCCGGCCGCAACGCCTGCCGAACCATTGGGGATGCTGGAACGTCTACGCGTACGGTGACCTGCGGGGATTCCGCGTCCCTGGAACGCCGTTCCGGGACGCACGAGGAAGGGGAACGCCGTCGTGGCGACGCCGGAGGCCGTGGAGTTCGCGGCTCTGCTGAAGGATCTGAAGGACCGTTCGGGGCGCAGCTACGGTGTGCTGGCGGGGAAGCTGCACGTCAGCACGTCGACGCTCCACCGGTACTGCAACGGGGACGCCGTGCCGAACGAGTTCGCCCCGGTGGAGCGGTTCGCGCGGGTGTGCGGGGCGTCCGGCGACGAGTTGGTGGAGGTGCACCGGCGGTGGATCGTGGCGGACGCGGCCCGGCGTCGGCCTCCGGCGGGGGCGGCACCGGGGACGGCGCCCGGGGCGGTCGCAGCCGCCCCTGCCCCTGCCCCTGCCTCTGTGTCTGACCCCGGCCCTGTGGCTGACTCTGCCTCTGCTGGTGTTCCTGTGGCCGGTGCTGGTCCCGACGTCGTCGAAGTCGCTGAAGCCGCGGAAGTCGTCGAGCCGTCCGTCACGTCCGGTGGCGCTCGGCCGGGGGCGGGCTCCCGGTGGTCCCGGCTCTCCCGGCGTACGCGGGTGCTCATCGCCGCCGCCGGGGTCGCCGCGCTCCTCGTCCCCACCACCGTCGTCGCCGCCGACCTCGTCGGGTCGGGGCAGGAGGACGGCGGGAGTGCCGCCGCGGACCGGGTGGAGGACGCGGGCGGAGACCCCGGGCCCGCGCCGGAAGGCTCCGTTTCGGCCTCGCCCCGGCCCTCCGTGAGCCCGAGTTCGGCCGGTCCTTCGGCGAGCGCTTCCGCCTCCCCCTCGGGGCCGCCGTCCGTGCAGCCCTCGGCGGGCTCCGGGCCGGGGCGGCCGCAGGGCGGTGGAGCCGGTGGCGGCAGCGGTACGGGCCTCGGCGCTCCGCCGGCCGTCAGCATCTCCTCGTACAACTGGGACGAACCCTGCGGTCAGCACTACCTGGTGAACCGGGGCCCCGACGAGCTGGACCCGCCGCCCGCGCCGCAGGACCGGCGCGGCTGGGCGGAGTCGTACGGCGGGGTCGACGCCGGGAGCATGCTGCTCCAGCTCACCGTGCAGGGGACCTCGCGGGAGGCGGTGGTCCTCAAGGGGATGCACGTGCGCGTCGTCTCCCGCAAGGCCCCGCTGCCCTGGTCGGCGTATCTGATGGGCAACGGCTGCGGCAGCGGGATCGCGCCCCAGACCTTCGTCTCCCACCTCGACGCCGGTCACCCCACCCTCCGGCCGGTGCCGGGGAGGCAGGGGGACACGGTGGTTCCGGCCGTGGACTTCCCGTACAAGGTGACGTCCGAGGACGTGGAGGTCTTCAACCTCGACATGAAGGCCGTCGGCTACGACGTCAGCTGGTACCTGGAGCTGGAGTGGAGCAGCGGCGGGAAGGAAGGGGTGGTGCGGATCGACGACCGCGGGAAGCTGTTCCGCACCAGTGGGATGAAGGGGCGGCCGGAGTACGTGTACGGCAACGAGGAGAGCGGGTGGGAGCCCGCGTCCTGACGCGGGGCCCGGCTCCGTTCCCCGTCCACCCGCGAAGGGCGCGTCCACGCCCTTCGCGGCGGAGGCCGGTTTCGTCCGGATTCGTACAGGAGTACAGTCGGCGGGTCCTCGCGGTCCGCCCGGTTCCGGCCGGCCTGCCGCCCCAGCCCGCCTCCCCACCAGGTGACCCATGTCCGCGACCGCCGAAGCCCCCGACCCCATGGCCCTGGACACCCGCACCTGCGAGGAGCGGTCCCTGCGGCTCCGACGCAGGCTGGAGCGGCTGATCGGCATCGCCGCCACCGAGGGGAACGCCCTCCTCCCGCTCCGCAACGGCGACGAGATATTCGGCGCGATGCTGGAGGCCATCCGGGGCGCGGAGCACACCGTGGACCTGATGACGTTCGTCTACTGGCGCGGTGACATCGCTCTCCGGTTCGCCGAGGCGCTGGCCGAGCGGGCCCGTTCCGGGGTCCGGGTGCGGCTCATGCTCGACGGGTTCGGCTGCCGGCTCATCGAGAAGGACCAGCTGGAGCTGATGGACCGGGCCGGGGTCACCGTGACCTGGTTCCGCAAGCCGCTGCACCTCTCGCCGATGAAGCAGAACCACCGCTGTCACCGCAAGGTCCTCGTCGTCGACGAGCGCACCGCGTTCACCGGCGGCGTCGGGATAGCCGAGGAGTGGTGCGGCGACGCCCGCAACGAGCACGAGTGGCGCGACACCCACGTCCGGGTCACCGGCCCCGCCGTCGACGGCCTGGCCGCCGCGTTCGCGCAGAACTGGGCCGAGTGCCACGAGGAGCTCTTCGACGAGCGCGACCGGTTCGTCGTGAGCGAGCGCCACGGGGACGCCGTCGTCCAGGTCGTACGGGGCTCCGCGTCCTTCGGCTGGCAGGACATGCAGACCCTGATCCGGGTCGTCCTGGAGTCCGCCGAGGAACGCGTCCGCCTCACTACCGCCTACTTCGCCCCCGACGCCTACTTCACCGGGCTCCTCTGCGACGCCGCCCGGCGCGGGGTGGAGGTCGAGATCCTGCTGCCAGGGCCGCACACCGACAAGCGGGTCTGCCAGCTCGCCGGCCAGCGCTTCTACGAGGAGCTGACCGCCTGCGGCGTGAAGATCTACCAGTACCAGCCGACGATGCTGCACGCCAAGACACTCACCGTGGACCGGATCGCGAGCCTCATCGGCTCCACCAACTTCAACCGGCGCTCGCTCGACCACGACGAGGAAGTCATGCTCGCCGTCCTCGACCGGGACTTCACCGCCACCCTCGACGGCCACTTCGACGAGGACCGGGAGAAGAGCGCGCTGATCGAGCGCGGCCGGTGGAAGCGCCGCGACCTCCTCCAGCGGGCCCGGGAAGCGGCCGTGCTGCCCATCCGCCGCTTCCTCTGAGGCCCGGGCCTGCTCCTGGGGAGTGCGTGCTCCCACTGAGGCCGGCCTGCTCCCCGGGGCGTGCTTCCGCGCCCGCCGGGCAGGCGGGGAGGACGACCGTCGTCCGCCATGTGAAGGGAAGGGCCCATGAGCGCCACCGCCGACACCTCACCGGCACCGTCCGCCGCCGTGATCACCGAACCCCTGCCCGACCTTCAGCTCCAGCTGCTCATCCAGCTCCTCGACGAGGACCCCCGCTCCAGCCTGCCCCTCACCCTGACGCACCCCGGCGGCCTGCTGCACGGGGACGTCATCGGGCACGAGCAGTGGAAGGCCGAGTGGGCCAGGAGCCTGCGCCAGGTCGAGGGCGAGGGCGCCAACCTGCTCGCGGAGTTCCCCGAGACGGTCGACCAGGGCGTACGGGAACTGCGCGCCGACGAGGACGCGGAGACGGCCCGGCTGCCCCGCTGGATCCATCTGAGGGACGTCACGCTCGTCGTCGGGGCGATGACCCCGGTCTCCCTGCCGCTGTGGCGCGGACGCCTCGCCGACGTGTCGGGGTGGGCGCTGGGCCGGCCGCAGTAGGCGGCCCCGCAACCGCGCCGGAGAGGGCGGCGCCCCTCAACTCCGGCCGGTTGCTTAGGCTTTCGGTATGACCACAGAGAACCTCCCGGCCGACGGCACGCCGGACTCGCCCGTCACCTTCATCAACGTCTTCGAGATCTCCGCCGACGAACTCGACGCTTTCGTCGGGAAGTGGGAGGAGCGGGCCCGCCTCATGCGGGAGAAGCCGGGCTTCATCGACTCGCGGATGCACCGGGCCCGCTCCTCGGACTCCCGCTTCCAGCTCGTCAACGTCTCCCACTGGGAGAGCCAGGAGGCGTGGGAGGCCGCCACCGCCGACCCCGACTTCGCCTCCCGTACCCGGGCGGCGCGCGAGCAGACCGAGAAGCCGGTCACACCGAACCCGGCGGTCTACGACGTCGTCGTGGAACTCACCGCTCCCTGACCCGGACCGGCCTACGCGCGTCGGCCCCGGGCACCTGTGACGGTGACCGGGGCCGACGTACGTACGGCCGGGTGCGGGATCAGAGCCGCTCGGGCGTCCGGATGCCCAGCAGCGCCATCCCCCGGTGCAGGGTCCGGGCGGTCAGCTCGACCAGGAAGAGCCGGTTCTCGACGACCTCCGGGGCGTTGTCCGGGCTGAGCACCTGGCACTGGTCGTAGAACGTGGTCAGGTGGGACGCCAGCTGGTAGAGATACGCGGCCAGCTTGTGCGGCTCGTACCCCGCGCCGACCTCGGCGAGGACCTCGCCGAACTGGTCCAGGTGCAGACCGAGCGCCCGCTCCGCCGGGGCCAGCCCCAGCTCCGGGTGGGCGGCCGGGACCGCGTCCCCCGCCTTGCGCAGGATCGACTGGATCCGGGCGTACGCGTACTGGAGGTACACCGGCGTGTCGCCGTGCAGCGCCACCATCTGGTCCAGGTCGAACTTGTAGTCCCGTACGGCGGAGGTCGACAGGTCCGCGTACTTCACGGCCCCGATGCCGACGTACCGGCCGTTCTCGACGATCTCCTCCTCGGACAGGCCCACCTTGTCGGCCTTGTCCCGGACGACCGCCGTGGCCCGGGTGACCGCCTCGTCGAGGAGGTCCTCCAGCCGCACGGTCTCGCCCTCACGGGTCTTGAACGGCTTGCCGTCCTTGCCGAGGACCGTGCCGAAGGCGAGCTGTACGGCCTGGACGTCCTCGTTCAGCCAGCCCGCCCGGCGGGCCGTCTCGAAGACCATCTTGAAGTGCAGTGACTGCCGTGCGTCCACCACGTACAGCAGGGTGTCCGCCTTGAGGTCCTGCACCCGGTTCCGGATCGCGGAGAGGTCGGTCGCCGCGTAGCCGTAGCCGCCGTTCGTCTTCTTCACGATGAGCGGGACCTTGTTGCCGTCCGGGCCCTTCACGTCGTCGAAGAACACGCACAGCGCACCCTCGGAGCGGACGGCGACGCCCGTCTCCTCCAGGATCCGGCAGGTCTCCTCCAGCATGTCGTTGTAGCCGGACTCGCCGACGATGTCCGGGTCGTCGATCACCATGTCGAGCTTGTCGAACACCGAGTGGAAGTAGATCTTCGACTCGTCGACGAAGCGGTGCCACAGCTCCAGCGTCTCGGGGTCCCCGGCCTGGAGGGCCACCACCCGGTCCCGGGAGCGGGCCTTGAACTCCTCGTCGGAGTCGAACAGGACCCGCGACTCCTTGTAGACCCGGTTCAGCGTCGACATCGCCGCCTCGCCGTCGCTCGCGCCGCCCTCGTGCTTCAGCGCGCCCGGGTGCTCGATCAGATACTGGATGAGCATCCCGAACTGGGTGCCCCAGTCGCCGATGTGGTGCCGCCGGACGACCTTCTCGCCGGTGAACTCCAGAATCCTGACCACGGCGTCGCCGATGACCGCCGACCGCAGATGGCCGACGTGCATCTCCTTGGCCACGTTCGGCTGGGCGTAGTCGATGACCGTCGTGCCGGCATCGTCCTTCAGCGGCACGCCGAGCCGGCCGTCGCCGTCCGCCGCCCGGGCGGCCAGCGTCTCGACGATCGCCCGGTCGGTGAGCGTGATGTTGAGGAAGCCGGGCCCGGAGACCTCGATGTCCTTGATCAGTCCGCCCGCCGGGAGGGCGGCGGTGACCTGGGCGGCCAGCTCACGCGGATTGCCCTTGAGCTTCTTGGCGAGCGCCAGGATGCCGTTGGCCTGGAAGTCGGCCCGGTCGCTACGTCGCAGCAGCGGGTCCGCGGCGCCGGCATCCGGCAGAGCTGCCGTCAGGGCGTCCGCCAGCTGCTGCTGGAGCGTGGAAGCGAGGGAAGGGACCGAGGCCATGTCCGGCTGCCGTTTCGGTAGGGGGTACGAGGGGTTCTCTTGGGCGTCCAAGGGATCCCCCCAGTATCCCACGGGGCGTAAAGCCGTTTTCGCGCTGCGGGTGGTAGCTGGGAGAATGGACCGGACCCCATCGGGAAACGACAGACGAGAGAAGGACGTGCCGACCGTGGCCGAGAGTCAGACCAGCACCGAGACCGACTGGGTCTCCCGCTTCGCGGACGATGTCATCGCCGAATCGGAGCGTCGTGCGCCTGGCAAACCGGTCGTCGTCGCCTCCGGCCTGTCCCCGTCGGGCCCGATCCACCTCGGCAACCTCCGCGAGGTCATGACCCCGCACCTGGTCGCCGACGAGGTCCGCCGCCGCGGGCACACCGTGCGCCACCTGATCTCCTGGGACGACTACGACCGCTACCGCAAGGTCCCGGAGGGCATCCCCGGAGTCGACCAGGCGACCTGGGGCGAGCACATCGGCAAGCCGCTGACCTCGGTGCCCGCCCCGCCCGGCTCCGCGTACCCGAACTGGGCCGAGCACTTCAAGGCCGCCATGACGGCGGCCCTGGACGAGCTGGGCGTCGAGTACGACGGCATCAGCCAGACGGAGCAGTACACCGCCGGGACCTACCGCGAGCAGATCCTGCACGCGATGAAGCACCGCGCCGACATCGACGCCGTCCTGGACCGCTACCGGACGAAGAAGGACCCGGCCGGCGGCCCTCAGGGCAAGGGCGGCAAGAAGCCGCAGCAGCAGAAGAAGGTCGACGAGGCCGAGCTGGAGGCCGCCGAGGGCTCCGGCGCCGCCGACGAGGACGACGGCAGCGGCAACACCGCCGGCTACTTCCCGTACAAGCCCTACTGCGGCAACTGCGAGAAGGACCTCACCGTCGTCACCTCCTACGACGACGACACCACCGAGCTGAACTACACCTGCTCGGCCTGCGGCTACGCCGAGACGGTCCGCCTCAACGAGTTCAACCGCGGCAAGCTCGTCTGGAAGGTCGACTGGCCCATGCGCTGGGCGTACGAGGGCGTGATCTTCGAGCCCAGCGGCGTCGACCACTCCTCGCCCGGCTCCTCCTTCGTCGTCGGCGGCCAGATCGTCCGCGAGGTCTTCGACGGCGTCCAGCCCATCGGGCCCATGTACGCCTTCGTCGGCATCTCCGGCATGGCCAAGATGTCCTCCAGCAAGGGCGGGGTGCCCACCCCGGCCGACGCGCTGGAGATCATGGAGGCGCCGCTGCTGCGCTGGCTCTACGCCCGCCGCAGGCCCAACCAGTCGTTCAAGATCGCCTTTGACCAGGAGATCCAGCGGCTGTACGACGAGTGGGACTCGCTGGGCCGCAGGGTCGCCGACGGCACGGTGCTGCCCGCAGACGCCGCCGCGTACTCCCGTGCCGTCCGCACGGCGGCCGGGGAGCTCCCGAGCACCCCGCACCCGCTGCCGTACCGGACGCTCGCCTCGGTCGCCGACATCACGGCCGGCGCCGAGGACCAGACGCTGCGCATCCTCGGCGAGCTGGACCCGGCCAACCCGCTGACCTCACTGGACGAGGCCCGCCCGCGCCTCGACCGCGCCGAGAACTGGATCACCACCCAGGTCCCGGCCGAGGCCCGCACCATCGTCCGGGACGAGCCCGACAAGGAACTGCTCGGCTCCCTCGACGACCAGGGCCGCGAGTCGCTGCGCCTCCTCCTGGAGGGGCTGGACTCGCACTGGTCGCTGGACGGGCTCACCACGCTCGTCTACGGCGTGCCGAAGGTGCTGGCGGGCCTGGAGCCGGACGCCAAGCCGACGCCCGAGCTGAAGGCCGCCCAGCGGTCCTTCTTCGCGCTGCTCTACCGGCTGCTCGTCAGCCGCGACACGGGGCCCCGCCTGCCCACGCTGCTGCTCGCGGTGGGGGCGGACCGGGTGCGCAGGCTGCTGGGCGCGTAGCGGTGCGATACCCGGGCGCCTAACGTCCCGTGCGTCGGAGCGCCGTCACCCGGACCCCCGGGTGGCGGCGCTCCGCCGTGCCGTGGGGCCGCGCCTCCGGCGGCGGGCCCGAGCAGGCCCCGGCCCCGGCGGCCGGGAGACGGTCGGGGCGCGCCCCGGGCCCCCGCGGGCGGGACCGGTCGGGCGCACCGTCGCCACCGCGCTGCCGCTGTACCTGGCCCTGCTCGCCTCCACCGCGGGCGGCCTGGTCGACACCGCTCTGCTCGGCCGGCACACCACCGCCTCACTGGCGGCGTTCGCCCTCACGACGGCCGTGTACACCCCGGCCACCGCCACCGCCACCGCCACCGCCACCACCACCGCCGTCGCCACCGCGGCCTCGCCTCCGGCGTACCGCGCAGGACCTTGTCGGAACTGGGCGCGTTCCCCTGGCCGATGGCGGCGAGCGTCCTGGTGGGTCGGCCGGCCGCTCCGGCCCGGCCGACCGCGGGTCCGCGCGGTATCAGGCGGGCTGGTCGACCGTCGAACGAGCCGGGACGTACGCCTGCTTGAACTCCGGCCACAGCCGCTGGAGCAGCTCACGGGAGCGGGGATGACCGACGTTGCGGGTGTCGGCGAGGTGGATCTCCAGGGCCTCGGCGCTCGGGTGATGTCCCTGCTCGTCCGTGTACGCGCTGAACACCTCGAACGCCATGCTCGCGAACTCGGCGTCCTCCTGGGACCACTCCTCCAACTGCGGCGCCTCCTCGGGCGCTTCTGCGGAGGCGTCCCCGGGGGCCTCGTCGGCGGCTTCGCCGGTGGCCTCGCCGGTGGCTTCCTTGTGACCGGGGTGCGGGACCGCGCCGATGGTGCCCACGTCTCCCAGCGGCCGGGTCCGGCCGGGGCCCGAGGGGATCTGGACCGGCGCGTGCTCCAGCCCCTCGCCCTGCCGCGGGTCGTACGCGCTCTGGTGCGAGGTGCCGTCGGGCAGCTTCTGCGCCGCGAACCAGGGGCTGTCGTGCGTGGGTGGGACGGCGGGCCCCTGTTGCTGCTGAGGCAACGGGGGCTGCTGGTGCTGCCGGTCTTGCGGGTGGGGGACCTGCTGAGAGGGCTGCTCGTCTCCCCCGGGGCCGCTCGCGTACCCCCCCTGCTCGTGGCCGTGCTCCTGTTCGCCCGTCTGCTCCCGCTGGGGCTCGTACGGCAGCTCCGCCTTCGGGCGGGACCCCTCGACCGGCGGCAGCAGGGCCGGTTCGATGCCGGCGGCGGCGAGCCCGGCCGCGGCGGTCTCGGCGAGCGGCACGCCGTACTTCGCGAGGCGCAGCGGCATCATCGACTCGACCGGGGCCTTGCGCCGCCAGCTGCGGCCGAAGCGGGCCTGGAGCCTGGCCTGGTAGATCAGCCGGTCCTGTTCGAGCTTGATGACCTGCTCGTAACTGCGCAGCTCCCACAGCTTCATGCGCCGCCACAGCTTGAACGTCGGGATCGGCGAGAGCAGCCAGCGGGTGAGCCGGACACCCTCCATGTGCTTGTCGGCCGTGATGTCCGCGATCCGGCCCACCGCGTGCCGGGCCGCCTCGACGGAGACGACGAACAGCACCGGGATCACCGCGTGCATCGCGGTGCCGAGCGGATCCGGCCAGGAGGCCGCGCCGTTGAACGCGATCGTCGCGGCGGTCAGCAGCCACGCTGTCTGGCGCAGCAGCGGGAACGGGATCCGCATCCAGGTCAGCAGGAGGTCCAGGGCCAGCAGGACGCAGATGCCCGCGTCGATGCCGATGGGGAAGACCACCGCGAACTCGCCGAAGCCCTTGTCCTCCGCGAGTTCACGCACGGCGGCGTAGGAACCCGCGAAACCGATCGCGGCGATGAGCACCGCACCGGCGACGACGATCCCGATGAGTATGCGGTGCGTGCGTGTCAGCTGCATCGCGGCCACGCGCGATCCCCTCCCCGACCTCTGTACCCGGACCCGGCCTGCGCGCGGGTTGATTTCGGCCAGGCTTCAGACGCCCGGCGAGGGGACAGCCTGGCACATGTGTGCGAGTTTCGTTACGTGGGGGAGGAGTTGCGGGGCTGTTCCCGGGTCCGGCGGGGGCTTCGGCGCCGCTTCGGCGGGGACTCCGGGTGAGTCTTCGGGCGGGGGCTCGTCCGAACCCCGAGACCCGGCCCTCGGGGAGGGCCGGGTCTCGGGAAAACGTGCGGGAAGGCCGTCAGTTCGTCTTCGGCTTCGCCTTCGACTTGGGGCTGTCGCTGTCGCTGCCGGTGCCCTTGGCCGTGTCCTTCTTGACGTCCTTCTCGCTGTCGTCGGAGCCGCCCTTCACCGGGGGAGCGACCTTGGCGTCGGCGGTGTCGGCGACGGCGGCGACCGCTTCCTTCGCGGCCTTCTGGGCGCCCTTGACGATGCTCGCGGACGAGGGCGTCTTCGCACCCGCGTAACCCGCGCCGTTGTACGTCAGGGTGACGACGACATTGCCCGTGCGTGCCACGACGGTGGCGTACGCGAAGTCCTCGTCCGTCTTGCTGAGGCCGTAGGTGACGGTCGTGGCCTCCTCGCCGATGCCCGTGGTGAGCTCGGCGGCGACCTTCTCGGCGCCCTCCGAGGCCTTCGCCTTGGTGACCTGCTTCGTGTACTCGGCGGTGGCGCGCTTGGCGCCGCTGCCCAGCGACTGGTCCGAGTCGAAGCGGGTGAAGCCGACGTCCAGCCAGCGGTACTGCGAGCCGTCGACGCCCTTGTCGTCCAGGCCGTTCCAGGAGCAACTGCTGCGGGCCGCCAGGTCGTTGGACCGGCCGGCCGTGCCGTTCTTCTTCTTGGCCCCGGGCACCAGGTCCTTGATCGTCTTCTTGGTGACCGAGGCGCACGGGTCGGGCAGATCGTCGAACCTCGCGGCTTCGACGGTGGGCTCCGAGGGCTTGGCGCTGGGGGAGCCGGACGACGAGGAGCCCGCGTTCTTCTTGCCGTCGGAGCCGGAGTCCGACGAGCAGCCGACGGCTACGAGCATCACCGGAACGGCGGCGCAGGCGAGGATGCGGGACAGGCGCGGGGCTGATCGGTGCATGGTTCCTTCACTCGGATGGCACGGAGCTCTCGGTGCTGGAGGTCTCGGTTCGTGCGGTGTACGGGTGGGCTCGGTAGCGGGGCGGTACGTCTTCCGGACAGCCACGGTACGACGGCCGGCGGTCGGACCGTGCCGCCGTCGAGGGCCCCCGGAGAGCGGAATCCGGCCGGTGGGGGCCCGTCGGGCGCGGGCCTATTCGCTGAGCGTCTCGGCCAGCTTCCGGGCCAGTGCCTGGGCCTTTTCCTGGAGTTCCCTGCTGTCGGGCACCTGGGTGACGAGGGCCGGCTGCTCGGCGTACCGGACGGTCACGACCACGTTCGATGTGCGGAATACCACGCTCACCGTGCGGTGCTGTGCGGTGGAACCTGCCCGAGTGGGCAGATTGTGCAGAAATGCGGCATCTCCGAGGTTGTCGAGGACGCGCGAGGGGAGGGCCTCCTCCGTGTTGGCGCCGTCGTCGTCGCCCCCGCCGTCGCCGCCGGAGGGCGAGGAGGAGGACGAGGGGTCCGCCGATCCGTCCGCCGAGGCCGTGGCGTCCGCCGCCGCGTCCTCCGGCCTGTCCGTGTCGGCGCCGGCCTTGTCCTTGTCCTTCTGCTTCCCCTGCGCGTCCGGAGCACCGCTGTTCTTCTCCGCGTCCGGCCCGGCGGCCGCCGGCGACGACAGGCCGGCGGCCTTCTCCTTCTTCGCGTACACCGTGTCGGCGCGGTCGTCGTCGCTGACCGCGGGGTCGTAGGAGACGACCCGCTCGAAGTCGATGGAGAGGCTCCGGGTGGCGTTCGGCGCGTCGGACTTCCAGCTGCAGCCGACCTTGCGGTCGGTGTCGTAGGTGACGGAGGCCGATCCCCGGAACACCTTCTCCTGCTGGTCCCCGGGCAGTTCCGCGGCGCCGGGCAGCAGGTCCTTGAGCATGCCGCGCGGCACGGCGCGGCAGGGGGCGGGCAGGGTCTCGTACTTGCCCGGGGGCGCGGGGGTGACCGTCGGGCTGCCCGCCTTGCTGTCGGCACCGTTCGCGTTGCTGTCGGAGCCGGCGCTGCAGCCGACGGCGAGCGCTGCCAGAAGCGCGACGCCGGGTACGTACGCCATGTCTCGCACCGTCCCAGGCTCCCTTCGGTACGGAAAACGGGTTGCCGCTCGAAGGCGGCCGATGGACACAATGTGTATCGCACGCGCCGCTGTGAACGCCGGTCGGCCGACAGGTTTGCCGATCTTGGTACCGGTTTTGCGCTTTCAGTCTTTTCGGGGGAATCGAGGAGTTATGTCGTACGTAGAGGTGCCGGGAGCGAAGGTCCCGATCCGGATGTGGGCGGACCCCGCGTCGGTCGAGGACGTGGCGATGCAGCAGCTGCGCAACGTCTCCACGCTGCCGTGGATCAGGGGTCTCGCCGTCATGCCGGACGTCCACTTCGGCAAGGGGGCGACGGTCGGTTCGGTGATCGCGATGCAGGGCGCGGTGTGCCCGGCCGCGGTCGGCGTGGACATCGGCTGCGGGATGTCCGCCGTCAGGACGTCCCTCACCGCGAACGACCTTCCCGGCGACCTCTCACGGCTGCGCTCCAAGATCGAGCAGGCCATCCCGGTCGGCCGGGGGATGCACGGTGACGCGGTGGACCCGGGGAAGCTGCACGGGTTCTCGACGGCGGGATGGGACGACTTCTGGGGGCGGTTCGGGGGGATCGCCGATGCGGTCAAATTCCGTCAGGAACGTGCCACGAAGCAGATGGGAACGCTCGGCTCGGGAAATCATATGATCGAGTTCTGCCTCGACAGTGAGGGTGCGGTGTGGCTGATGCTGCACTCGGGCTCCCGCAACATCGGCAAGGAACTCGCCGAGCACCACATCGGCATCGCGCAGAAGCTTCCGCACAACCAGAGCCTTGTCGACCGGGACCTGGCCGTCTTCATCTCGGAGACTCCGCAGATGGCCGCCTACCGGAACGATCTGTACTGGGCGCAGGAGTACGCCAAGTACAACCGCGCGATCATGATGGCGCTCTTCAAGGACGTGGTCCGCAAGGAGTTCAAGAAGGCGAAGCCGGTCTTCGAGCAGGAGATCTCGTGCCACCACAACTACGTGGCGGAGGAGCGGTACGACGGAGCGGATCTGCTGGTCACCCGCAAGGGAGCGATCCGCGCCGGCTCCGGGGAGTACGGGATCATTCCCGGCTCGATGGGCACCAGTTCGTACATCGTGAAGGGTCTCGGCAACGAGAAGGCGTTCAACTCGGCCTCGCACGGAGCCGGTCGCCGGATGAGCCGGAACGCGGCCAAGCGTCGCTTCACGGTGCGTGACCTGGAGGAGCAGACGCGCGGTGTGGAGTGCCGCAAGGACTCCGGCGTTCTGGACGAGATCCCTGCCGCGTACAAGCCCATCGAGCAGGTCATGGAGCAGCAGCGGGATCTGGTCGAGGTCGTCGCGAAGCTCAAGCAGGTCATTTGCATCAAGGGTTGAGATGAGGGGCATCGCCGCCGACGGCGGCACGCCCTTCATCCGTCCTCCGGGGAGTTACGCGCCAGGCGGAGCGTCCTTGGGGTGCCGCCCTTCCCGGTCTTCGGCCGCCACATGCGTACGGAGCGGGAGGCTTGACCGCGGCCCAGTTCGGCGGCCGCCGTACCGGTGTCGTCGTGAGCCGGCAGAACGCGGTCCTCCCAGGCTTTCCAGCGTCGCCCCGGAGGGCGGACGCTCATGTCCGCCGGGCGCTCCCAGGAAGCGAGAGAAGCGGCTGCCGTCTGTTTGCGCGCGAGGGACAGACAGCCCGGGGAGGAGAGGTGCTCGACCAGCTGAACCGCCGCCTCCTTCGTGTAGACGACGTTGAAGATTCCGTCGCGGGTGTTGCGTTTGATCTGCCGGGCGGCCCCGGTCACCGCCTTGACGTACCTGCAGAGACAGGCGCCGACAGCGGCGCTCGCGGTGGTCAGCGAGGTGCAGAGGGTCCAGATGGCCGAGTGGTGCTCCTGGGAGAAGTTCGTGGCTCGCACCCGCTCGGGGATGCTGCTGTTGTACGGGGTCAGCCGCTGGAACGCGTGGAGCACGGCGATGTCCCGGACGCCGATCTCCACCGTCAGGTTGCCCGTGCGGCCGGTGCCTTGTGCGAGGTGGCCGTCGGCCTGGAGGGAACCGAACATGTAAGCGTATTCGGGGTGTTCGAGATCCATGAAGACCGGACCGGCCGCTGGGGCGGAAGGTGATCTCCGATCTCGAACAGTGGGGGCGCGTCAGTGTCGTGCTCAGCCATGGGAAGCCCAACTTCCTGATGGTGAGGCCCTCGGACGGGACGGCAATCCTGACCGGGGGCCGCGCTGTGTTCTGGCGCGACCGCGCTTGGGCAGCGACTGCGAGGGCCGGGTGGGTGATCCGGCCGGGTCACCCGCACGAGTGATCGAGAGAAATGGGTGCGGAGGGCCGGTCCGGCGGTGGCGGCTGCGCCCCGCCCCGTACGTCCCGTAGTCCGGTGGTCCCGTCGCCCGTCCCTCAGGGGATGAGCCGCTCAACCGGTGCGGTGGACCTTCGTGTTGGAGGCCTGGGCGCGGGGGCGGACCACCAGGAGGTCGATGTTGACGTGGCTGGGGCGGGTGACGGCCCAGCCGATCGTGTCGGCCACGTCCTCGGCGGTCAGCGGGGCGTCGACGCCCGCGTAGACCTTGGCGGCCTTCTCAGTGTCGCCGCGGAAGCGGGTGGTGGCGAACTCCTCGGTCCTGACCATGCCGGGAGCCACCTCGATGACCCGGACCGGGGTGCCGACGATCTCCAGCCGCAGGGTCTCGGCCAGGACGTGTTCGCCGTGCTTGGCCGCCACGTAGCCGCCGCCGCCCTCGTACGCGGAGAGCGCCGCGGTGGAGGAGAGGATCACGATCGTGCCGTCGCCGCTCGCGGTGAGGGCGGGCAGCAGGGCCTGGGTGACGTTGAGCGTGCCGATCACGTTGGTCTCGTACATCTGCCGCCAGTCGGCGGGGTCGCCGGTCGCGACGGGGTCGGCCCCGAGCGCCCCGCCCGCGTTGTTGACGAGGACGGCGAGGGAGCGGAACGCGGTGGCGAACTCGTCGACGGCCGCGCGGTCGGTGACGTCCAGGGGGTAGGCCGTCGCCTGGTGGCCGGCCTCGGTGATCTCGGCGGCCAGCGCCTCGATGCGGTCCTTGCGGCGGGCGGTCAGCACGACCCGGAAACCGGCGGCGGCCAGCGTACGGGCGGTCGCGGCGCCGATGCCGCTGCTCGCGCCGGTGACGACGGCGATGGGGGTGGCGGCCATGGCGATCTCCTCGGACTGCTGATCGGGTACGGGGAGAAGGATAGGCAGGCGGTGCGAGGCGCCCCGTGCGCGGGAGGCCGGGGCGGACGCGTCCCGACTCCGGTCGGCGATGCGCGATCATGGGCTGGTGATCGTCGAACGCGCCTACGCCCACGTGTACGACCCCGACCCGGAAGCCTGGCCCTGGACCGTGCCCTGTGTGCGGCAGTTTCTCGCCGAGGGCCTGCGGTTCCGGGCTCCGGTCACCTTCCTCGTCGGTGAGAACGGGTCGGGGAAGTCGACGTTGGCCGAGGCGCTGGCGGAGGGGTTCGGGCTGGACTCGTACGGCGGTTCGGCCGACTGGAAGTACGCCACCTCGCGGGGCAAGTCCGTGCTCGGGGAGCGCGTCCGCTTCGACGCCGCGCCCCGGGGGCGGCGGATGATCGGCAGCCGGGCCGCCCGCAAGGGGTTCTTCCTGCGTGCGGAGACCGCTCTCGACGCGTTGGAGCGGGAGAGCCTGGACCCGGACTCCCGCAGCCACGGGGAGGGGTTCCTCGCCGCCTTCCGGGAGAAGTTCGTGGTGCCGGGGCTCTACGTCCTGGACGAGCCGGAGGCCGCGCTCTCCTTTTCCTCCTGCCTCGAACTGCTGGGCCATATCGACCGGCTGGTCGCGGCGGGCGGTCAGGTGGTGTGTGCCACCCACTCGCCGCTGCTGACCGCGTTGCCGGGAGCGGACATCGTCCAGGTGGGGGCGGGCGGCATGGACCGCGTGCGATGGGCGGACCTGGAACTCGTCGACCACTGGCGGCGCTACCTGGCCGACCCGCAGGCCTATCTGCGGCACATCGTCGGCTGAGAGCGCCTGCCGCGCCTACGGGAGGGGCCTCAGGTCGGCGCGCCCCCGAATTCGGCCATCGCCTCGGACACGATCGTCTCCAGGTGGCCGTGGTGGGCGCCGCGCCAGTACACCCGGGAGCACTCCGTGCACTGGGCGAACGCGTCGTACGCCTCCTGGGTGCCGTGTTCGAGGAGTCCGCTCACGGCGTCCTTCGCGGCCCCGGCCAGGGTGCCGTTGCACGCGGTGCAGCGGGTCCACGGGGCCAGGGCCGGGGCGAACCGGCCGAGGACGTCGCGGAGCTGCTCCGCGGGGCGGTCGCTGTAGACGTACGCCCCCGACCAGATCTCGCGGCGGCGCAGCAGGCCGCGGTCCCGGGAGAGCAGGACGCGCCGCTCCCGTGCGGAGCGGGTGGCCAGGGCGGGGTCGCCGATGTCCTCGCTCTCGTACGCCGCGTCGACGCCCAGGAGCCGCAAGCGGCGGGCCAGCGTCCCGAGATGGACGTCGAGGAGGAAGCGCAGGGGGGCGCCGGGGACCCGCTGGGGGCGTTCCACGGCGCGTACGTCGACGTGTTCGCCGGGGCCGGGCACATGCGAGCGGGCCACCGGGGCGCCGTTCACCAGCATAGTTCCGGCCTCGGTGAGCGGCACGCCGAGGGACTCGATGACATGGCCGAGGGTCGAGGAGCCGTCCGTGACGAGGGGCGTGGGTCCGCCGCGACGGTCGTGCGGGACGAAGAGCCGCAGCTCAGGGGCTACTTCGAGGGTGATCTCGGGTCCGTTCACCCGGTCAGGATGCCACCGGGACGGGACGGGCTGCCAGGGATTTGGCGGGGCGTACGGGAGCCGGGCGGGCGTGCGGGTGCGCGGGTGGATGTGCGTGCGGAGCCGCGCCCGGCCGCGGTCAACCCGGGGCGAACGCCGTCGGGGGCACGCCCGTCAACGCGGAGCGAACGCCGTCGGGGGCACGCCCACCGTCGCGGTGAAGTCCCGCACCAGATGGGCCTGGTCGCAGTAGCCCAGCTCCGCCGCGAGCCGCGCCCAGTCGATGGCCGGGTCGGATCCGGCGCGCTCCAGGGCCTCGTGGACGCGGTAGCGGAGGATGACCCACTTGGGGCCGACGCCGACGTACGCGGAGAAGAGCCGTTGCAGGGAGCGGGCGGAGAGCCCGGCGTCCCGGGCGAGCCGGTCGGCCCGGAGCACCGTGCGGTCCGCGCGCACCCGGTCGACGACGGCCATCGCCAGCGTCGCCCGCGGATCGGGGCGGGGCTCCAGGGCCAGCAGGAAGGCGTCCAGCGCCGCGACCCGCGCGTCCTCGTCGTCCGGGTCCAGGACGCCCCGGACGGGTGGCGGGGGCCGCAGCGTCCCGGCGGCGTCGGACCGTAGCCCGGTCCACGCGGACACCGGGCGTCCAGGTGCGAACGGGCGGAACCCGCCGGGCCGGAACTGCACCCCGCAGACCCGGCCGCGCCCGGCCAGTTTCCGGGCGAAGAGCCCGGGGGCGACGCCCGCGACCTCGGCGTACCCGGACCGCTCCCGGGGGCTGTCCCCCGTCTCGTACCGCTGGAAGACCAGGTTCACCGACGGGTGCGGGACCACATGGACGGCGTACGGCTCGGTGAGGTCCCAGTCGATCAGCCAGTAGTGCTCCAGATACGGGCGCAGCCCGGCGGCGGGCTCGCGGCGGCGGAAGCGCACGTGCGCGAACAGGTCGGGGGCGTCGACGATGCCCCGGGTGTCGCGGCGAGGTCCGGCGGCCATGACCCGATTTTAGTCCCGCGCCCCCGGAACACCTGTCGTGTTTCTTCAAGACGCCGTGCGGTGCGCGGGCGCAGGGTGGAGGCATGACACAGACGATCGGTGAACTGCTGGAAGCCGCCGCGGACCGGGCCCTGCCCGTCGTGCGGGGGATTGACGACGGGCAGCTGGACGGCGGTACGCCCTGTGCCGAGTACGACGTGCGGGCGCTGGTGAACCACCTGTTCCTGGTGGTCGTGAACTTCCAGGCCCTCGCGGCCCGCGAGGAGGTGGATTTTGGCCAGGCGCCGGAGTTCGTGACGGGCGACTGGCGGGGCAGGTTCGGTGCCGAGACCGCCCGGCTGGTGGAGGCGTGGAGCGTGCCGGGCGTCGAGGAGGGCGTGACCGGGCAGATGGGGCTGCCGGCCCGGACGGTGGGGCTCATGGTGCTCGGCGATCTGACCGTGCACGCCTGGGACCTGGCGCGGGCGACGGGCGCGGACTTCGTGCCGGAGGAGCGCGTGCTCGACGAACTGGGGCCGGGGCTGGCGGCGATGGCTCCGCGGGCCCGGGAGATGAAGGTGTTCGGTGAGCCGTTCCCGGTGGGGGAGGGGGCTACCGCCTTCGAGCGGCTGCTGGCGGTGACGGGGCGCGATCCGGGGTGGCGTCTCCCCGGGGCGCCCGGGGCGGCCGGGACGGCGGGGAAGACTGGGACGGCCGGGGGCTGAGGCTGCCCGGGGGCGGTCCGGCGCTGCCCGCGGCGTCGTAGAGGGGGTCGAGCGCGGCGTGCGCGGCGTCGACGACCTTCTCGGTCAGGAGCAGCATCTCCTGTTCCGCGAGCCGGGCCGCCCGACGGGTGTACGGGGACGGTGGCGCCGGATGCCTACGGCGCCACCAGCAGTCGCGCGCCGTGCAGACGCCGCCGCCGGAGACGAGGACGGGGACGGGGACGGGGACCGGGAGGGGCAGGGGCGGCGGTACGTCGCCCGCGGCGGGCCTCCAGACGGGCGGGTGTCCTGTGCATGGCGTGCCCGGCAGGTCGGCCGAAGACCGACTGTCGGCCAAATCCTCACCATATTTGGCTCGAACCGGCCGACGACCGGCACCGCACCGCCTCGCCGCGCGCGAGCGGCTCCGGCGTGTGCCGCGCGCGAGCGGGCTCCGGAGCACGAGGCCGCTCGACTCCGTTGGAACTCCGCCCGACCTCCGCCCGTCCCCGGATCAGGGCCAGACCAGGCAGTACGCCTGATGCCCCGCGTCGTGCAGCCGGTGGGAGAAGTCCTGCCACTCGTGGAGCAGCTGGTAGACGTTGAAGGCGTCGCGCGGGCCGCCGCGGTCGGGGACCGTGGACCAGATGAAGGCCGCCGCGCCGACCGACTCCTCGCCGACGCCGCGCAGCGGGTCGACGACGGTCATCGGCAGCTTGACCACGGCGTAGTCGGGGTGGAGGACGACCAGTTCGAGCGGCGGGACCTTGTGCAGGGGTATGCCCTGGATCCCGGTCAGGACCATGGCGGCCACGGTCTCCGGCTTGATCTTGGTGAACATGCCGCCCATGCCCAGCTCGTCACCGCCGAGCTCCTCCGGGCGCATCGAGATGGGCACGCGGGCCGCGGTGGCCCCGTCCGGGGCGCCGAAGTACTTGTACGTCACCCCCATCCCGCCCCCGCTCCTGGTCCCGGGGGGCGGCGTGCTGTCCGCGCCCCTGCTCTGGGCGCGCTCGCCCCTGCGCCGGTGCCGCCCTCGCCGGGCAGGCTCGGGCCCCAGGTCGTCGGTCCCCTCGCCCACTCCGCCACCGCGATGCATATCTCATCCACCCGACTACTTCTTAGGAGACACAGCCCCCGCCGCGCAACCCGATCATCGTGTCAGTGACCTCCCCCGCGGGCGTGCGGTGAAACACCTGCCCGCAAGACCGCGCGTGCCTCTGACACCATGGCATGTGTGAGCTTTCCCTATGACGCCCCAGTTTCGCAGACGCGAGGGGGCTGACGCTCTTTCGTGATACGAGGGGAGTGCGCTCCCTGCTCACCGGTGGCCGAGATTGTCAGTGATTTCCCGGCCCGGCCTCCCGATACCCGAATCGCAGATCAGGACCAAAGTGGCGTATTCATACGAAGCCCCAGTTTCGCAGTCGCTGTTCGACCGGGCGTCCGTCGTGACGCCCGGCGGCGTGAACTCTCCCGTGCGTGCCTTCCGGGCTGTGGGCGGTACGCCCCGGTTCATGGTGTCCGGCACCGGTCCGTACCTCACCGACGCCGACGGCCGCGAGTACGTCGACCTCGTGTGCTCATGGGGACCGATGATTCTCGGCCACTCTCACCCCGAGGTCATCGCCGCCGTCCAGGAGGCGGTCTCCCGGGGCACCTCCTTCGGTACGCCGGGTGAGGGCGAGGTCGCGCTCGCCGAGGAGATCGTGGCGCGGATCGAGCCGGTCGAGCAGGTGCGCCTGGTCTCCTCCGGCACCGAGGCGACCATGTCGGCGATCCGGCTCGCCCGAGGCTTCACGGGCCGGGCCAAGGTCGTGAAGTTCGCCGGCTGCTACCACGGGCACGTGGACGCGCTGCTGGCCGCCGCCGGGTCGGGCGTGGCCACCTTCGGGCTGCCCGACACCCCGGGGGTCACGGGCGCCACGGCGGGGGACACCGTCGTGCTGCCGTACAACGACCTGGACGCGGTGCGCGCCGCCTTCGCGGCGCACCCGGGCGAGATCGCCTGCGTGATCACCGAGGCCTCGCCCGGCAACATGGGCGTCGTCCCGCCGACGGACGGCTTCAACGCCGGCCTCAAGGAGCTGTGCGCGGCCAACGGCGCGCTGTACATCTCCGACGAGGTCATGACGGGCTTCCGTACGTCGAAGGCCGGCTGGTACGGCGTCGACGGCGTCCGGCCCGACCTGATGACCTTCGGCAAGGTGATGGGCGGCGGCTTCCCCGCGGCGGCCTTCGGCGGTCGCCGCGACGTCATGGCGCACCTGGCCCCGGCCGGCCCGGTCTACCAGGCGGGCACCCTTTCCGGGAACCCGGTCGCCACCGCCGCCGGGCTCGCCCAGCTGCGGCTGCTGGACGACGCGGCGTACGCGAGGATCGACGCGGTCTCCGCCGAGCTGCGCTCCCTGGTGGGCGGCGCGCTCACCAAGGAGGGCGTCGCGCACACCGTGTCCGCCGCGAGCAACATGTTCTCCGTCTTCTTCACGGACGAGCCCGTCCGGGACTACGACGACGCCAAGAAGCAGGACGTCTTCCGTTTCACCGCGTTCTTCCACGCGATGCTGGAGCAGGGCGTCTACCTGCCGCCCTCGGCGTTCGAGTCCTGGTTCGTCTCCACGGCCCACGACGAGCGGGCGGTCGAGCGCATCGCCGCCGCCCTGCCCGCCGCCGCCCGTGCCGCGGCGGAGGCCACCGCATGAGCGGGAAGAGCACGGACCACGAGAGCGTCGGCCGCGACGAGCAGCTGACCGTGGTGCACGTGGTCCGGCACGGCGAGGTGCACAACCCGGACGGCGTGCTCTACGGGCGCCGCCCCGGCTACCACCTCTCCGACCTGGGCCGGAAGATGGCCGACCGGGTCGCCGACCACCTGGAGAAGCGCGACATCACCCACGTCGTGGCCTCCCCGCTGGAGCGCGCCCAGGAGACGGCCGCCCCCGTCGCCAAGGCGCACGGCCTGGATCTCGCCACCGACGCCCGGCTGATCGAGGCGGCCAACGTCTTCGAGGGCAAGACCTTCGGCGTCGGCGACGGCGCGCTGCGCAAGCCGGACAACTGGAAGCACCTCACCAATCCGTTCAAGCCGTCCTGGGGTGAGCCGTACATCGAGCAGGTCGTCCGGATGATGGGCGCGCTCGACGCAGCCCGGGACGCGGCGCGCGGCCACGAGGCGGTCTGCGTCAGCCACCAGCTGCCGATCTGGATCCTGCGCTCCTTCGTCGAGCGCCGCCGCCTGTGGCACGACCCGCGCAAGCGGCAGTGCACGCTGGCCTCGCTGACGAGCTTCACCTACCGGGGCGACCGGATCGTCTCGGTCGGCTACGCGGAGCCGGCCCGCGACCTGGTGCCTGTGCACCTGCTGGCCGGGGCCAAGCCGGTGAAGGGGAAGGCGGCGAAGGGGCAGTCGAAGGCGTTCGGCGCGTAGTCCGACGCCAGGGGGCGGGACGTACGGGACCGGCTGCCGCGCACCGCGGCGGGCGGTCCCGTCCTGTTTCCGCCCCGCCCGTTTTGCACACCACCCACCAGAAAGTTAGCTTAGGCTAAGCTAACTTGACGCCAGGTGGACGGGTCGACGGCCGGTCGAGCCCCGCTGGTTCCCGTGGGGCTGGCCGTGGTCACGGACGCCTGCGACGGAACGGTGGAACGATGACCCGCACTGCCCCCACGACCACGCCCGACCGGAGACCGGCCGAGCGGGCCGCCCCGGTGAGGTCGGCCGATGAGTGACGCGGCCCGTGCGGCGGACGCCGCCCCCCGGCCGGTCGTCGGCCCCCGGGTGGCCAGGCTCGCCCGGCAGCTCGAAGCCGCCCGGGACGCCGCCGCCCGGGACGCCCTGACCGAGGCGTTCTGGGACGGGGTGGCCCGTACCGGCACCCCGCTCGTCGAAGCGCTCGACGACGCCCCCGGCCATCGCGCCGTCACCTTCCTCTGGCGCGGCCACCGCGCGACCCGCCAGGTCCTCCTGATGGCGACCGGCATCGGCGACCCCGACCGGCGGGCCGAAACCCTCCTCCACCGCCTCCCGGGCACCGACGTCTGGTACCTCGGCTACCGGCTGCGCGCCGACCACCGAGGGTCCTACCGGCTGGTCGCCGACATCTCCCCGGGCCCCGCGCCCGTCGATCCCGCCCTGCTCCAGCGGCGGTTGGCGGCGCTGACGGCGCACGGCGGGGCGGACCCCCTCAACCCGCGCCGGCTGCCGGTCCGCCGGCGGGCGGCGGAGAGTTCGGTGTTCGCCCTGCCGGAGGCCCCGCCCCAGCCCTGGGCGGGCCGGCGGGCCGACGTTCGGCGCGGTGCCCTGGAGCGGCACACCGTCGTCGGCCGGGCGCCGGGCGAGGGGCGCGAGGTGTGGACGTACCTTCCGCCGGAGGGGGCCGACCGCCCCGGGGACGGCCGGCCGGTGCCCGCGCCGGGGCCGCTGCCGGTGCTCGTGCTCTGCGACGGGGACATGTGGTTCGGGCGGCTCGGCTTCCAGGACACGTTGGACGCGCTGATCGCCGACGGGGTCCTGCCGCCGCTCGTCGTGCTCTCCCCGGACGGCGAGGGCGGCGAGGACGGCGAGGGCGCCGGGACCCGGCGGCGCGACCCGGGCGGGCGGGAGGCCTACGCCGCCTTCCTCGCCGACGAACTGCTGCCCTGGGCGCGCGCCCGGTGGCCGTTGACCGCCGACGCGGACCGGACCGTCGTCTCCGGCCAGGGGCCCGGCGGGACGACGGCGCTGTACGCCGCCCTCACCCGGCCCGAACGCTTCGGCCGGGTCCTCGTCCAGTCACCCTCGCCGGACGGGCGGCCCGACGGCGAGGAAAGGGCCCCGGGCGAGGCGGACCGGATGCCCGACGGCGGGAGCCGACCCCTCGACAGCGGGGACCGGACCACGGCCGGCGGGGACCGGATTTCCTGCCCCGTCGTCCACCTCGCCCTCGGCCTGCACGACGGGACCGCCTGGGCCGAGAACGGAGAGGCTCTTGTCCCGGCGCTGCGCGCCCGGGGGTACCGGGTCGTCCGCACCGTTCATAACGGCGGCCGCGACCACGCCTGCTGGCAGGGGCTCCTGGCCGACGCCCTGGTGGAGACCTTCCGCTAGACCAGCACCTCGGGCGGCCGACGGGCCGTCTCCGCGCCCGCGCATGAGTTCGACGGTCCAGGGAAGCCGACCCGTCGGCGCCGGCCGGGGGCCGCCCCGAAACCGGTCGGTGATCCGTCGGCCGACGGCAGAACTGCGGAGGGCCACTCCCGCGTCCCCCATCAGGGCTGCCCGTAAGCGCGTGCGAGCGTCGTACGGACGTGTCGCGCCCGGATCGGGCGGACCGTCGGTCGAGCTGCGAGGTAAAGCGTAAAGAAAGTCCCCAAATGCACGGAACCGACGTGTTACGCGCCCCATCTAACCCTTCAGCAGTTTGTATGGGCTTGAGATAAAACGACCGCAGATGGGGACGGTATGCGCGAGATCAATCGAAGGGGCCTGCTCGGGGCGGGGCTCGGCGCCGCAGCCGCGATCGGCCTCGCCGGCTGTGGCGCCTCCGGCTCCTCCGGCGACGGAGGGCCCGGCCAGGGCGGCGGAGGCGACGCGGGCACCAGCGGCAACGGCAACGGCAGCGGAAACGGCGCGCCGAAGAACAAGGTCCGGCTGATCGGCGACGGCTCGACCGCCGACACCGGCAAACAGCCCAACCAGCCGCAGGCGCCCGTCCCGCTCGAACCCGGTCAGAAGCCGCCGCAGTTCGTGATCTTTTCCTGGGACGGCGCGGGCGAGGTCGGCAACGGGCTCTTCCCGCGCTTTCTCGAACTGGCCAAAGAGCACGACGCTGCCATGACGTTCTTCCTCTCCGGCATCTATCTGCTGCCCGAGTCGAGGAAATCCCTCTACCGTCCGCCGAACAACCCCCGCGGCGCCTCCGACATCGGCTATCTCACCGACGATCACGTCAAGGACACACTGAAGTACGTGCGCCAGGCGTGGCTGGACGGCCATGAGATCGGCACCCACTTCAACGGGCATTTCTGCGGCGGCTCCGGATCCGTCGAGCGCTGGACGCCCGCCCAATGGCACAGCGAGATCAATCAGGCTGTGTCCTTCGTCACGGAATGGCGGACGAACACCGGGTGGGAGAACGAGGATCCGCTTCCGTTCGACTATCGCAAGGAACTGATCGGCGGACGCACGCCCTGCCTGCTCGGCCAGGACAATCTCCTGCCGACCGCGCGCAAACTGGGCTGGCGCTACGACGCCAGCTCGCCGGGCGGCCGCCAGACCTGGCCCGTGAAGCGCGGCGGCGTCTGGGATCTGCCGCTCCAGGCGATGCCGTTCCCCGGGCACTCTTTCGAGGTGCTCTCGATGGACTACAACATCCTCGCCAATCAGTCGAAGAATTCGACGAAGGGCATGCCCTCGCGTTATCCGGGCTGGCGCACCCAGGCGACCGGGGCGTATCTCGCCGGTTTCCAGCGCGCGTACGAGTCGAATCGCGCGCCGTTCTTCATCGGCAACCACTTCGAGGAGTGGAACGGCGGCATCTATATGGACGCCGTGGAAGAAGTGATCAAGAAGGTGGCGGACAAGGACGACGTGCGTCTCGTCTCGTTCCGGCAGTACGTCGACTGGCTCGACGTCCAGGATCCCGCCGTGCTCGCCAAGCTCCGGACGCTGGACGTGGGCCAGGCGCCCGCCGGCGGATGGAACTCCTTCTTTAAACAGGCTTGACAAGGGGCTTTACGGGCACTGAGGGGGGCGCGGGGGAGCCCGGAATCCGCCATGCGAAACTTTTCACATGAGCTTTGGCCGCGCGTCCCGACGCCGCTTCACCCTGCTCGCCGCCACCGCCGTGGCCGGTGCCCTGACGCTGTCCGCGTGCGGCGACGGCAGCAAGGCCGGAGGCGGCGGCAACACCAACTTCATCACCGGCAGCGGGGGCATCTCCACCGTCGCGAAGGCGGACCGGGTGGCGGCGCCGAAGCTCGTCGGCGAGGGTCTGGACGGCAAGCCGCTCGACGTCGCCGACTACAAGGGCAAGGTCGTCGTGCTCAACGTCTGGGGCTCCTGGTGTGGCCCCTGCCGACTGGAGGCGAAGTACTTCGCGCAGGTCTCCGAGGAGACGAAGGCCCAGGGCGTCCAGTTCGTCGGCATCAACACCCGGGACCCCGAGCGGGACAAGGCGATCAACTTCGAGAAGGACTACGGGGTCGAGTACCCGAGCTTCTACGACCCGATCGGCAAGCTCATCCTCCGCTTCCCCAAAGGCACCCTGAACCCGCAGGCCATCCCGTCCACCGTGGTCCTCGACCGGGACGGGAAGGTCGCCGCCCGCACGCTCCGGGGGCTCGACGCGGACGAGCTGCGCGAGATGATCGACCCGGTCATCGCGGAGAAGTGATCCAGTGATCCCGCTCGCCGCCCCCCACGAGACCGTCACGCTCGCCGCGTACAACGACACCGTCCTGACCGGGGCGCTGCTGGTCGCTCTGCCGCTCGCCCTGCTGGCCGGTCTCGTCTCCTTCTTCTCGCCCTGCGTCCTGCCGCTCGTACCCGGCTACCTGAGTTACGTCACCGGGGTCAGCGGCACGGACCTCGCCGAGGCGCGCCGCGGGCGGGTGGTGGCGGGCGCCTCGCTGTTCGTCCTCGGCTTCACCGTGGTGTTCGCCTCCACCGGCGCGCTCTTCGGCTACTTCGGCCAGGAGCTCCAGGCGCACTCCGAGGTGCTCAACAAGGTCCTCGGCGTGCTGATGATCGCCATGGGCGTCTTCTTCATGGGGCTCCTGCCGGGGGTGACGATGCGCGAGTTCCGCATCCACAAGCGGCCGGTGGCCGGACTGGCCGGCGCGCCGCTGCTCGGCGCGCTCTTCGGGATCGGCTGGACACCGTGCATCGGCCCGACCCTCGCCTCCGTACTGGCGCTCTCGACCGACAGCGCCACCGCCGGACGCGGCGCGATACTGACCGTCGCGTACTGTCTCGGTCTCGGTGTCCCGTTCATCCTCGCCGCGGTCGCCTTCCGCAAGGCGCTCGGCGCGTTCGGCTGGGTCAAGCGCCACTACGCATGGGTGATGCGGATCGGCGGCGGCATGATGATCGTGACCGGAATCCTGCTGCTGACCGGTGTGTGGGCCACGCTCATGCAGCACATGCAGAGCTGGTCCAGCGGCTTCGTTGTAGGGATCTGAGTTCATGAGCAAGTCGAACAGCACGGAGACGCGGCAGCGCGAGGACGCGCGCGACCAGGGCTCCGCCCACGGCGCGGCGGGCGAGCGGCTCTCCACCGCGCCCCGCGAGGAGCGTCCCGACACCGGGGCGGGTCTACCCGCGATGAGCGTCATCGGCTGGGCACGCTGGTTCTGGCGTCAGCTCACCTCGATGCGGGTGGCGCTGATCCTGCTCTTCCTGCTCTCCCTCGGGGCCATCCCCGGATCGCTGATCCCACAGACCAGCGTCGACGACATGAAGGTGCAGGCCTTCAAGGACCAGCACACCACCCTCACCCCGATCTACGAGAAGCTCCAGCTCTTCGACGTCTACAGCTCGGTGTGGTTCTCCGCGATCTACATCCTGCTGTTCGTCTCGCTCATCGGCTGCATCGTGCCGCGCACCGGCCAGTTCGTGGGCCAGCTGCGCAGCCGCCCGCCGGGCGCCCCGAAGCGGCTGACCCGGCTGCCCGCGTACACCACCTGGCGCACGGAGGCCGAGCCCGAGGCGGCCCGTGAGGCGGCCCTCGCCCTCCTGCGCGAGCGGCGCTTCCGGGCGCACGTGGTGGGCGACGCGGTCGCCGCCGAGAAGGGCTACCTCCGCGAGGCCGGGAACCTGGTCTTCCACATCGCCCTGATCGTGATGCTGGTGGCCTTCGCCTCCGGGCAGCTCTTCAAGTCGGAGGGCGGCAAGCTGATCGTCGAGGGCGACGGCTTCTCCAACACGCTCACCCAGTACGACGACTTCAAGTCGGGCTCGCTCCACGACTCCGACTCGCTGGCCCCGTTCAGCTTCGTGCTCGACGAGTTCGTCGGTACGTACGAGAAGAGCGGCCCGCAGCGCGGCACCCCGCGGACCTTCGAGGCCCGGGTGACGTACACCGAGGGGGCCGACGGCGCGGAGCGCAAGGACGTCATCAAGGTCAACGAGCCGCTCACCGTGGACGGCACCAAGGTCTATCTGATCGCTCACGGCTACGCCCCCGTCGTCACCGTCCGGGACGGCAAGGGGAAGGTCGTCTCGCGGTCCGCGGTCCCGCTGCTGCCGATCGACAACAACATCACCTCGTCCGGCGCCATCAAGGTGATGGACGGCTACAAGGACAAGAACGGCGAGAAGACCCAACTGGGCTTCAAGGCCTTCTTCGTGCCGACCTTCGCCGGCGAGGGCAAGGGCCAGATGTTCTCGCAGTTCCCCGCCCTGGACTTCCCCGTACTGGCGCTCAGCGCCTACCACGGCTCCCTCGGCGTCGACTCCGGGCTCGCGCAGAACGTCTACCAGCTCGACACGTCCAAGATGAAGGAGTTCAAGGACGAGGACGGCGAGCTCCTCAAGAAGATGATGATGCCGGGCGAGAAGCTGGATCTGCCCGACGGCGCCGGATCCATCACCTTCGACGGGGTCGAGGAGTGGGCCAGCTTCCAGATCTCGCAGCAGCCGGGCAACGGCTGGGCGCTCGGCGGATCCGTCGCCGCCATCGCCGGCCTCGCCGGCTCGCTGTTCATCCAGCGCCGCCGCGTGTGGGTGCGGGCGGTCCGGGGCGCCGACGGCGTCACGGTCGTGGAGATGGCGGGCCTGGGCCGCAGCGAGTCCGCGAGGCTCCCCGAGGAACTGGGTGACCTGGCGGCCGCTCTGGCCGCCACGGCCCCCGTCGCCCCCGCCGCCGCGGAGGCCCCGGACGTGCCGGAGAAACCGGACACGCCGGACGGGCCCGGCACGCCCGGCGCCACGAACGATGTCACGAACGAGGCCGGGAGCCGGCCCGTACATCCTGCCGAAGCACCTGTCGAAGGGGCTGAGAAGTGAATCTCGCCGCCGCAACCAACGAGAGCCTGGCGAACACCAGCAACGTGCTGATCTATTCGTCGATGGCCGTCTACACCCTGGCGTTCTTCGCGCACATCGCGGAGTGGGTGCTCGGCAGCCGCAGCAAGGT
Source organism: Streptomyces sp. NPDC021019 (assembly GCF_044333295.1). Lineage (NCBI taxonomy): Bacteria > Bacillati > Actinomycetota > Actinomycetes > Kitasatosporales > Streptomycetaceae > Streptomyces > Streptomyces sp. NPDC021019. The sequence goes on along the minus strand of NZ_JBIRQR010000004.1, from coordinate 481,047 downwards.
CGGCCGCACCGCCGCCGCGCTGTCCGCCTCCGGAGCGGGCGCCTCCGCCTCCGCCACCGCGGGGAAGGCGCGGGCCGGTGGTACGGCCGTGCTGGACCGGCCCGAGGTCATCACCCGTTCCGCCACCGGTACGCGTGACGTGCCCGACGGCCCGGGTGCGGCCGGCGGCACGTTCAAGGGCGACCTGTGGGGCCGGATCGCGGTCTCGCTGACCGTGGTGGCCTTCCTTGTCGAGGCGAGCGGCGTCGCCACCCGCGCCTTGTCGGTGCAGCGGGCCCCCTGGGCCAACATGTACGAGTTCTCCATCACCTTCTCGACGGTGGCGGTCGGCTCCTACCTGGTGTTTCTCGCCCTGAAGAAGAACGTCCGCTGGATCGGCCTCCCGCTGGTCACCACCGTCCTGCTGGACCTCGGCATCGCGGTCACGACGCTCTACACCGACAGCGACCAGCTGGTGCCCGCGCTGCACTCGTACTGGCTGTGGATCCACGTCTCGACCGCGATCATCTGCGGCGCCGTCTTCTACCTCGGCGCGGTCGGCACGGTCCTCTACCTCTTCCGTGACAGCTACGAGAACAAGCTCGCCTCCGGCGGCGCACCCGGCAGGTTCGCCTCCTCCGTCATGGAGCGGCTGCCCTCGGCGTCCACGCTGGACAAGTTCTCGTACCGGATCAACGCGGCCGTCTTCCCGCTGTGGACGTTCACGATCATCGCCGGCGCGATCTGGGCGGGCGACGCCTGGGGCCGGTACTGGGGCTGGGACCCCAAGGAGGTCTGGTCCTTCATCACCTGGGTCGCCTACGCCGCCTACCTGCACGCCCGCGCCACCGCCGGCTGGAAGGGCCGCAAGGCCGCCTACCTGGCGCTCGTCGCGTTCGCCTGCTGGCTGTTCAACTACTACGGCGTGAACATCTTCGTCTCCGGCCTGCACTCCTACGCGGGGGTCTGAGACCGCAGCCACGCGGCGCACGCACACGGCATACGGGAACTCCCCGGACGGATCTCCGTCCGGGGAGTTCCCGTATGGCGGTCGGGGCGGGGGCGGCCCGTCAGGACGGGGGCGGGGTCTTGTCGTCGGGGCCCGTACCGCCGTCGCGGCGGCCCCGCTCCTCCTCGGCCGCTGCCTCGGCGTCCTTGTCGTCCTTGAGCGACTTGAGGAAGTCCGGGTTGTCGTCCGGGGCCACCCACTGCTGCCGCCCGCGCCGCTGCCAGGCGGGTCCCGAGCCCCCGGTCCTGTGGTGGCGCTTCTTGCCGGCGGCGAGCCACACGACCGGGCCGACGATCCAGAACAGCAGGATGATGAAGACCCAGGCGATCTTCGGCAGATGCTTGGTGTCCTCCTCCGTGGTGTTCAGGCAGTCGATGAACGCGTAGATCGTCAGAGCCAGCGGGACGATGAACATCAGGGCTCTCATGGTGCGTCCCCCAGGAAGTGGCGGCGGGCGGGATGAAGCCCGGTGTCGCGGCCAGGGTACCGGCTCGGCATGAAGGGACCGGGGCCCGGAGGCGGACCTGCCGGGCGCGTGCCCGGACGGTCGGCGGACTTTCGGCGCGTGGCGCGGGGGGAGCCCCGGCGGGGCCGCGGGGGCGGGGATGACAAACTGGACCGCATGGCTTACGACGATCTTCGCTCCCTGCTCCGGGCTCTTGAGCGCGATGGTGATCTCAAGCGCGTCAAGGTCGAGGTCGACCCCCACCTGGAGGTCGGCGAGATCGTCGACCGGGTCAACAAGGCCGGCGGGCCCGCCCTGCTGTTCGAGAACGTCAAGGGGTCCTCGATGCCCCTGGCCATGAACGTCTTCGGCACCGACCGGCGTCTCCTGAAGGCCCTCGGACTGAAGTCGTACAGCGACATCAGCGACAAGATCGGCGGACTCCTCAAGCCGGAGCTGCCGCAGGGCTTCGTCGGGGTGCGGGAGGCATTCGGGAAGCTCGGCTCGATGGTGCACGTGCCGCCCAAGAAGGTGAAGTCCGGTGACGCGCCCGTCCAGGAGGTGGTGCTGACCGGGGACGACGTCGATCTGGACCAGCTGCCCGCGCTGTTCACCTGGCCCGAGGACGGCGGCTCCTTCTTCAACCTCGGCCTCACCCACACCAAGCACCCCGAGAACGGCGTCCGGAACCTGGGCCTCTACCGGCTCCAGCGGCACGACAGGCGCACCATCGGGATGCACTGGCAGATCCACAAGGACAGCGCCAACCACTACCAGGTCGCCGCCCGGCGCGGTGAGCGGCTGCCCGTCGCCATCGCCTTCGGCTGCCCGCCCGCCGTGACCTACGCCTCCACCGCGCCGCTGCCCGGGGACATCGACGAGTACCTCTTCGCCGGGTTCGTCCAGGGCAAGCGGATCGAGATGGTCGACTGCAAGACCGTGCCGCTCCAGGTCCCCGCGCAGGCGGAGGTCGTCATCGAGGGCTGGCTGGAGCCGGGCGAGATGCTCCCCGAGGGCCCGTTCGGGGACCACACCGGCTTCTACACCCCGCAGGAACCGTTCCCCGCACTGACCATCGACTGCGTCACCATGCGCAAGCGGCCGCTGCTCCAGTCCATCGTGGTGGGCCGCCCGCCGACCGAGGACGGGCCGCTGGGCCGGGCCACGGAACGTTTCTTCCTGCCGCTGCTGAAGATCATCGTGCCGGACATCGTGGACTACCACCTCCCCGAGGCGGGCGGCTTCCACAACTGCGCGATCGTCTCGATCGACAAGAAGTACCCGAAGCACGCCCAGAAGGTGATGAGCGCGATCTGGGGCGCGCACATGATGTCGCTGACGAAGCTGATCGTGGTGGTCGACTCCGACTGCGACGTCCACGATCTGCACGAGGTCGCCTGGCGGGCGCTCGGCAACACCGACTACGCCCGCGACCTCACGGTCACCGAGGGGCCGGTCGACCACCTGGACCACGCCTCGTACCAGCAGTTCTGGGGCGGCAAGGCGGGCATCGACGCCACCAGGAAGCTGCCCACCGAGGGCTACACCCGGGACGGCGGATGGCCGGAGATGGTCGTCTCCGACCCGGAGACGGCGGCGAAGGTCGACCGCCGCTGGAAGGAATACGGGCTGTGAGCAGTACGGCGGAGGCGGCGTCCGTCCCCGGGCCGACGCCCTCGGACGGCAAGGTGAAGGCCTTCCTGCGGCTCGTGATGATCGAGCACTCGGTCTTCGCGCTGCCGTTCGCGTACATCGCCGCGCTGACCGCGATGTTCCTGCTGGACGGCAGCGTCCACTGGGGCACGCTGCTGTTCGTCACGCTGGCGATGGTGGGGCTGCGGACGTTCGCGATGGCCGCCAACCGGATCATCGACCGGGAGATCGACGCCCGGAACCCGCGCACCGCGAGCCGTGAGCTGGTGACCGGCGCGGTGTCGGTGAAGTCCGCGTGGACCGGCGCGCTGGTCGCGCTGGCTGTCTTCCTCGGCGCGGCGGCCCTGCTCAACCCGCTGTGCCTGGTGCTCGCCCCGCTGGCCGTCGCGCCGATGGTGCTCTATCCGTACGGCAAGCGGTTCACGAACTTCCCGCACGCCATCCTGGGCCTCGCCCAGGCCATCGGACCGGTCGGCGCCTGGCTCGCCGTGACCGGCAGCTGGTCGTGGGACGCGGTGATCCTCGGGCTCGCCGTGGGGATCTGGATCGGCGGCTTCGACCTGATCTTCGCCTGTCAGGACGTCCAGGCGGACCGGGCCCACGGGGTGCTGTCCTTCCCGGCGCGCTTCGGGATTCCGGCGGCGCTGTGGGGCGCGCGGGTGTGCCACGTGGTCACGACCGGGCTGCTGGTGTGGTTCGGGCTGGCCACGGACGCCGAGGTCTTCTACTGGATCGGCATGGCGATCGTGGCGGTGGCGTTCGTCTACGAGCACCGGGTGGTGCGGCCGCACGACCTGTCCCGGCTGAACCGGGCGTTCTTCTCGGTGAACGGCTTCATCGGCATCGCGCTGTTCGCCTGCGCGCTGCTCGACCTGCTGGTGCGCGGCCTGACGCCGTGAGGCCCGTCAGACCGTGACCAGGTTGTCCGGTGCGCGGCGCGGGCGGCGGAAGAGGAAGGCCGCCGCCACTCCGCCGACCAGCCCGAACAGGTGGCCCTGCCAGCTGACGCCCGAGTCGGTCGGCAGGACGCCCCACAGCAGCGAGCCGTAGACCACGGCGACGCCGACGCCCATGAGGACGTCCCAGGGGCGGCGGTCCACGAAGCCGCGGACCAGGAGATAGCCGAGCAGCCCGAAGACCACGCCGGACGCGCCGAGCGTGATCGTGTTCGGCGGGGCGGTCAGCCAGACGCCGAGGCCGCTGACCAGGATGATCGTCACGACGACGGCGGCGAAGCGTCGGAGCCCCGCGAGGGCGGCGATGAAGCCGAGGACCAGCAGCGGAACGCTGTTGGAGGCCAGGTGCTCCCAGCCGCTGTGCAGGAACGCGGCGGGCACCACGTCCCGCAGCTCCGCCGCCTCGCGCGGGCTGATGCCGTAGGTGTCCAGGGCGTTGCCCGTGGCGGTGTCGATCCCTTCGAGGATCCAGAGCAGGGCCACCCAGCCCGCCATCAGGAGCCCTGCGGTGAGGGCCCGCGCGCCGCCGGTGGCGCCGTCGCCCGTGGTCCGGCCGGTGGTCCAGTAGTCGCCCATGGTTCAGTCCCTGCCCCCGGTTGCCCGTCACCCGGTGAACGTCTGCGGCGCCCGCCCGGTTCCGGGTGCCGGGCGCGAGGGCGTGCCGGATAGGCTCGCGGGTGTGGAATCCAGGACTTCAGTGACTCATCAGCAGCGGCGGCCTTGGATTGTCGGGGTGTCGGGCGCTTCGGGTACCCCGTTCGCGGCCGCCGTGCTGCGCGGGCTGCTCGCGGCGGGCGAGAGCGTGGACCTGGTGGTGAGCCGGGCCTCGCGGCTCACGCTGCTGGACGAGACCGGCATCGCGTTCCGGGACGGGCACTGGCGCGAGGATCTGCGGACCTGGCTGGCGCGGGGGGCCGACGGGAAGCCGGACGCGTTCGCCGTCGGGGACGCGGAGCTGGAGCGCGTACGCCATTGGCCCGCCGGTGATCTGGCGGCCGGGCCGTCCTCCGGGTCGTACCCGGCGAAGGGGATGCTCATCGTGCCGGCCTCGACGGCCTGTGTGGCCGGAGTGGCGCTCGGTCTGTCGAAGGATCTGCTCCAGCGGGCCGCGAGCGTGACGCTCAAGGAGCGCCGTCCGCTCGTCGTCGCGGTCCGCGAGACTCCGCTGAGCGGCCAGACGCTGAAGCAGATGGTGGCCCTGGACGAGGCGGGCGCGATCGTGCTGCCCGCCTCTCCGGCGTTCTACGCGGGTGCGACGCACATCCAGGATCTGGTGGATTTCGTCGCGGGCCGGGTGCTGGACGCGGGAGGCGTGCCGCACCGGCTCTACCGCCGTTGGGAAGGAGAGCTCGGTGGCGGTTCCCGAGGCCCTCAGGACCGATAGGCCCTGGTCACTACCGCTGGGCCCTGCTCGTCAGGTCCTGGTCAGCGCTTCTTGTGCACGCGCGGGGTGCGGGTCTTGTCGACGCGGTGCGCGGCGGCGGGCTGGTGGGCACGCGAGCGGTTGGCCAGGTCCTGCAGCTCGCGCATCCGGGCGTAGGCCATCTCGATCGTGTACACGGTGAAGTTCACTCCTGAAGATTCGAAAGCGTTTCTTGGATGTTCTAGAAGATTTACAGGGCATCGGCCCTGCATGCCTTAGATTCTACACGTAGACTCGCGGTACTGCTGAACAATGGAAGGTTTCAGTCATATGGACGCGGTGGACAGGCAGCTCATCCAGGCCCTCAGGGAGAACGGCAGGGCCTCGTACGCCGAGCTGGGACGGCTCGTGGGGCTCTCCGGGCCCAGCGTCACCGACCGCATCAACCGGCTGGAAACCGCTGGTGTCATCACCGGCTACCGCGCCACCGTCGACTCCGCGTCGCTGGGGCTCGGCGTGACCGCGCTGATCGGGATCTCGTTGTCGGACGCGGCCGACCATGAGGACGTGGCGCGGCGACTGAAGGACCTCGCGGAGATCGAGGACGCCTGGTTCATCGCGGGCGACGACTCGTACATGCTGAAGGTCCGGGTCGGCGACGTGGACGGGCTGGAGAAGACGATCCGCCGTCTCAGCGGTACGAAGGGCGTCTCCCGGACGCGGACGACGATCGTGCTCTCCACCAAGTGGGAGAACCGGGTCGGAGAACTGCCCGAAGAGGCCTAGGCGCGCAGCGCCGTAGAGGGGGCGCCTCCCGCCCGAAAGGCGGGGGAGTACGGTTGGCCGAAGTCTGATACACGGAGATATGGGAGGCGCCCTAGTGGACGCGGGACTCAAGCGCGAGCTGGAGGAGAAGGTCCGGGCCGGCGAGCGGCTGACCCGCGAGGACGGGATCGCCCTCTACGCGTCCGACGACCTGGCGTGGCTCGGCGGGCTGGCGCACGAGGTGCGCACGCGCAAGAACGGCGACGTGGTGCACTTCAACGTCAACCGTCACCTCAACATGACGAACGTGTGCACCGCCTCGTGCGCGTACTGCTCGTTCCAGCGCAAGCCGGGCGAGAAGGACGCGTACACGATGCGCATCGAGGAGGCCGTCCGCCTCGCCAAGGCGATGGAGGGCGAGAACCTCACCGAGCTGCACATCGTCAACGGGCTCCACCCGACGCTGCCGTGGCGCTACTACCCGCGCTCGCTCAGCGCGCTGAAGGAAGCCCTCCCGGACGTGGCGCTGAAGGCGTTCACGGCGACGGAGATCCACCACTTCGAGACGATCTCCGGCCTCTCGGCCTCCGAGATCCTCGACGAGCTGATCGAGGCCGGTCTCGAATCGCTGACCGGTGGCGGCGCGGAGATCTTCGACTGGGAGGTCCGCCAGCACATCGTCGACCACCGCACCCACTGGGAGGACTGGTCGCGCATCCACCGCCTCGCGCACGAGAAGGGGCTCAAGACCCCGGCGACGATGCTGTACGGGCACATCGAGGAGCCCCGTCACCGCGTCGACCACGTGCTGCGGCTGCGGGAGATGCAGGACGAGACCGGCGGCTTCCAGGTCTTCATCCCGCTGCGCTACCAGCACGACTTCGTGGACATGAAGGACGGCAAGGTCCGCAACAAGCTCCAGGCACGCACCACGATGGCGACCGGCGCCGAGGCGCTGAAGACCTTCGCGGTCTCCCGGCTGCTCTTCGACAACGTGCCGCACGTCAAGGTGTTCTGGGTGATGCACGGTGTGCAGACCGCCCAGCTCGCGCTGCAGCACGGCGCGGACGACATGGACGGCTCGGTCGTCGAGTACAAGATCACGCATGACGCCGACGACTTCGGCACGCCGAACAAGCTCGGCCGCGAGGATCTGCTGGACCTGATCCGCGACGCCGGTTTCCGGCCGGTCGAGCGGAACACCCGGTACGAGATCCTGCGCGAGTACCCGGGCCCCGAGGCGGACCGCCGCGAGTCGCCGCAGCCGATGCGCGTCTGACGCCCGTCCTGTCCGACCCCGCACCGAACGAGAGCCCCGGCCGCCGTCCCGGCCGGGGCCTTTTCGCGTTTCGGACGGGGTTGAGCCATGCAGGATGTAATGGTTAATCTTCCCCTATGGCACTTACTTTCGAGCTGGATCCCTCGTTCACCCCCGCCCTGCGCGACGGCATCACCGCCCTGTGGGCCGACGTCAGCAACGCCGGCGGAGCCGTCGGCTTCGTTCCGCCCGTCACGGCCGAGGAGATCCGGCCCGAGCTGCTGAAGCACCTGGTCGCCATCGAGGAGGGCCGCACCCGGCTGGTGGTCGGCCGGGACGAGGACGGGGCCGTCGCCGCCACCGCCTTCCTCGCCCTCAACAGCCACCGGCTGATGAAGCACTGGCTGTGGCTCTACACCGTCATGGTCCACCCCCGCCACCAGGGCAAGGGCTACGGTCGCGACCTCATGGCGGCCGCCGCCGACGCCGCCCGCTCCGTCGAGGGCATCGAGGCGATCCGCCTCACCTGCCGGGGCGGCACCGGCGCCGACCGCTTCTACGCCGCCTGCGGATACAAGGAGGTCGGCCGGGTGCCGGACGCGATCCGGGTCGCCCCCGGCGACGACCGGGACGACATCGTCATGCTGCTCCGGCTGTGAGCCCCGGGGTGCGGATCGCGTCGGCCCGCCGGGCCCGGCAACCCCCTGAACCGAGAGAATTCGGGCCATGCTTCACTGGTCGGGCAGAAGCGTGTCGAGAGTCCATGGGAAGAGAGAGGGCCAGCCGTGTCCGCTGCCAAGCCGAGCGCGTTGATCCGTTACACGGCGTTGCGCCTGCTGATCTTCGTCGGCTGCTTCCTCGCCGCCGGTGTCGCCGTCCACTTCGGGCTGGTGCCCGCAGGGCTCGGGGGCTCCAACGTCGTCTGGGTGATCCTCCTCGGCCTCCTCCTCTCCGCCCCCCTCAGCTACGTGCTGCTGCGCAAGCAGCGCGACGAGATGTCCGAGCAGATCGTCTCCACCGTCGACCGCACCAAGGCGCGCCTCGACGCCAACCGCACCCGCGAGGACGCGGTCCAGTAGCGCCTGTAGGCGCCACGTAAGCTTCCTCACACTCGCGCGCCGCGCACCCCTTCTCCGCCGGGCCCCGGGCGGGAGCCGACAGGCTCCAGCACCGGGGTCCGCGGCGTTCTCCGCCGTTCTGCGCCGCTTTCCAGCCATTCCCGCCCGGCGGACCTCCACCCGGAAGCCAAAGAAAGGCTTTGAGGTTCCCAAAGTTCAAGTGTTAACGTATTCGACGTGAAGACAGCTGTGCGCCTCCGCCATGCCGCGAGCATCCCGCTCGTGGCGCGCCTGCATGTCGATCTCTGCCGCTGTATGTCCGCGGTCTGTTGCCGCGAGGTCTGATACGGCATCATGCAGCGGCGCCGCCCCCCGACGCGGGCGCCGCGACCCCGTCCCCGTTCCACCGCACGACCGCACGGTTGCCTCCGTGCGTCCCGATGCGTCCCCAGTTGGAGTGTGTCCGTGTCCGCGAACCCCGCGTCCACCGCCCCCGAGGCCGAGCAGCCCACCGGCTCCGGCCCCGGTTTCCGTATACCCAGGGTCCCGTTCTGGGCCCAGATCGTCGCCGGTCTGGTCCTCGGCGTACTGCTCGGCTGGCTGGCCCGCAGCCAGGACCTCGGCTGGCTCGTCACCACCCTCGACGAGATCGGCTCGCTCTTCGTCCAGCTGCTGAAGCTGGCCGTCGCCCCGCTGGTCTTCTTCGCGATCCTCGTGTCGATCACCAACCTGCGCCAGGTCAACAACGCCGCCCGGCTCGCGACCCGCACCCTGCTCTGGTTCATGATCACCTCGCTGATCGCGGTCGCCATCGGCCTCGCGATCGGTCTGGTCACCAACCCGGGCTCCGGCACCGGCCTCACGCCGAAGGACGGCGCGCTCTCCGAGACCAAGGGCAGCTGGATCGACTTCCTGACCGGCATCGTTCCGGACAACGTGATCACGCCGTTCACCGAGCTGAACGTCCTCCAGATCGTGTTCATGGCCGCCGTCGCCGGTATCGCCGCCCTCAAGCTCGGCGACAAGGCCCAGCCGATCCTCACCCTCAGCCAGTCGATCCTGGAACTGCTCCAGAAGGCCCTGTGGTGGGTCATCCGCCTCGCCCCGATCGGCACCGTCGGCCTCATCGGCTACGCCATCGCCGACTACGGCTGGGACCTCATCGGCAAGTACGCGACCTTCACCGCCGACGTCTACATCGGCTGCGCCCTGGTGATGTTCGGCGTCTACCCGCTGCTCCTGGCCACCGTCGCCAAGGTCAGCCCGCTCCAGTTCTTCAAGGGCGCCTGGCCCGCGATCCAGCTCGCCTTCGTCTCCCGCTCCTCGGTCGGCACCATGCCGGTCACCCAGCGGGTCACCGAGCGCCTCGGCGTTCCGAAGGAGTACGCCTCCTTCGCCGTGCCGTTCGGCGCGACCACGAAGATGGACGGCTGCGCCGCGATCTACCCGGCGCTGGCGGCGATCTTCATCGCGCAGATCTTCGACGTGCAGCTGGGCATCGGCGACTACCTCCTGATCGCCTTCGTCTCGGTGATCGGCTCGGCGGCCACCGCCGGTCTCACCGGCGCGACGGTCATGCTGACCCTCACCCTGTCCACGCTGGGCCTCCCGCTGGAGGGCGTCGGCCTGCTGATGGCCATCGACCCGATCCTGGACATGATGCGCACCGCCACCAACGTGGCCGGCCAGGCGCTGGTCCCGGTGATCGTCGCGGCCCGGGAGAAGATCCTCGACCACGACGCGTACAACTCGGCCTCCTCCTCCCCGATCGACTCCTTCGGCCAGGACGACGTCCGCGAGGCCGAGCAGAAGGTGACCCTGCCCGTCCCCGCCTGACGTCGCCGGTGGCACCCGCCCCGCACGACGACCGCGCCCCCGGTCCACGTACGTGGACCGGGGGCGCGGTCGTGTCCCAGGGCCTCCCGCGCGGTCAGGGGCGCTGGAAGAGGACCTCGGGGTCGGCCGGGGTCGGGCCGTCCAGCAGCCGGGCCGGCCGGCCGTGCAGGCTCCGGTCGAAGAAGGCCGTCACGAAGCTCCGGGTGATCGTGGTCGAGCGCGCGGCGGAGAGCGGCGCGTCCGGGTCCTCGATGCCCAGCTGCTCACCGATCTCGGGGATGTCGGTGAAGGTGAAGTGCCCGGAGTCCCGCACCGTCAGCCACCGCTTGAAGCCGTCCAGCCGGGCCCAGGCGTGGTCCCAGGAGTCGTCGGTGCCGGGGCCGTGCCCGGGGTCGGTGCCCAGCATCAGGAACGGCCGCCCGCCCAGCCCCCGGGCGGGCGCCGGGTCGAAGAACGTGCCGTCCATATTGACCCCCGCGTCCACCCGGCGGTCGGCGGCCATCGTGGAGGAGGCCGCGTTGCCCCCGATGGAGTGGCCCGCCATGCCCACCCGGCGCGGGTCGATCGTCCGGGCGTGCCGCCACGCCGGGTCCGGGCCGGTCAGCCGGTCCAGCAGGAACGAGAAGTCGTCGGCCCGCCCGGCGGAGACGTCGGCCAGGACCGCCCGCCGCGCGGCCTGGTCGGGTTGCGCGTCCACCTTGTCGCAGGCCGCACACGTGAGGACCCGCCCGTCGGGCAGTTGCGTACCGGTCGACTCGTACGGGTGGTCCGCGGTCGCCACGACGTAACCCCGACTCGCCAGTTCCTCCGCGAGCCCGGTCAGCGTGGCCCGGGGCGTGCCGAAGCCGGGGGAGAGCAGGACCAGCGGGAAGCGTCCCGGGGCCGGCCGGGCCGCCGTACGGGCATGGGTGCCGATGTCGCTGACCAGCTCGGACGGTACGACGTCCTCGAGGCCGCGCTGCGCGAGCATCAGCCGCGCCTCTTCCTCCGTCATGTACGGGGCCGGGTCGCCGCCGGTGCCGGGGCGGGCCGGGTAGTTCAGCGACACCAGCAACCGGCGCGGCCCGGCGGCCGGTACCCACGGGTCGGTGCGCGCGTGGTCGGTCAGGAGCAGGGTGTCGCGGCCGGTGGCGTACCGGCCGGTGGGCGGGGGGAGCGTCGGCGGGGACGGCTCGGCCAGGTCGCCGGGGCCGGCGGAGGCGGGGGCTAAGGCGGTGGCCGGCGCCGGGCCGGATGCCGAGGCGGGCGCGGCCGTGGCCAGAGCGGCGAGACCGGCCAGGGCGAGCGCCGCGGCGACGGCCCCGGCCGGTCTGTTGCGCAGGGAGGAGATCGTCATGTCCGCCACGCTAGGCGGCTGCTCGAACAACCCGCGTCGGACGCCGGGTGGATCCACCGTCGGACCAGGGGATGACCCCTCTCCTCCGTCGGTCGCACCCGGCCGTCCCCGCCGCCGGTGATCGTTCGCCACGACGCAGGGCCGCGCGCCGCCGTACCCTGGGGCGGGAGCAGGGCAGTGGGGGCGGGGAGGATCCGGACGTGGGTGCAGTGAAGAGCAAACGGATGCCGCGCGCCGTGCGCGAGCAGCAGATGATGGACGCCGCGGTGCGGACCTTCGGCCGGCGCGGCTACCGGGCCGCCTCGATGGACGAGATCGCGGAGCTGGCGGGCGTGTCCAAGCCGTTGGTCTACCTGTACCTGAATTCCAAGGAAGAGCTGTTCTCCGCCTGCATCCGGCGCGAGGCGAACGCCCTGCTGGAGGCGGTGCGGGCCGGGGTGGAGCCGGGGCTGCCTCCCGACGGCCAACTGTGGGCGGGGCTGCGGGCGTTCTTCCTCCACACCGCCGAGAACCCGGACGGCTGGTCGGTCCTGCACCGCCAGGCGCGGTCGCACGGGGAGCCGTTCGTCAGCGAGCTCGGCTCCATGCGGGACGAGATCGTCGCGTTCGTGACGGGGCTGATCGGGGCCGCCGCCCGGGAGGCGCACAGTGACCCCGCACTCGCGGACCGGGACGTGGCGGGGCTCGCGCAGGCGCTGGTGGGTGCGGCGGAGTCGCTGGCGGGCTGGGCCAACGACACCCCGGACGTCTCGGCGAAGGAGGCCGCGGCGACGCTCATGAACTTCGCCTGGGCGGGTCTGGAGAACCTGATGCAGGCCCGGCCCTGGCAGCCCCCGGCTTCCTAGGAAGCCTTCCGGCTCGCCGTCCCCGAGAGGTGCACCCGTCCGCTCGCGTTCCGCAGTTCGAAGGCTTTCCCGGGGGCGTCGGCCGCGTACGTCACGGTGGCGGGCAGCGGGACGGGGGCCTTGAACTCGGCCCGTACGGAACGGATTCCGGCCGGGTCGCCGGCCTCGGCCAGGCAGCGGGCGACCGTCCACATGCCGTGCGCGATGGCCCGGGGGAAGCCGAACGGCCGGGCGGTCAGCGGGTGCAGATGGATCGGGTTGCGGTCTCCGGAGACGGCTCCGTACCGCCGCCCCAGATCACCGGGCAGCCGCCACTCGGCGCGGGCGGGCAGGGCATCGGCGGCCGGTGGGGCGGTGGCGGGGCTCTGTCCGACGGTCGCCCGGCCCGGCGGCCCGCCCGGCGTCGCGCGGCCCCCCGGTGCGTTGTCCGGCGTCGCCCGCCGGTGCCGGGACAGATAGCCGCTGCGTGACTCCCACACCAGCTCCCCGCCCACCCGCGCCTCGGTCGTCATCGTGACCTCGGTGCCCCGCCGGTGCGAGCTCAACTCCTGTGCGTACACAGTCAGTTCGAGCGGCTCAGTGGGCTGCACGGCCCGGTGCGGGGTGATCTCGATCCAGGTGTGGACGAGTCCGAGAACCGGCAGCGGGAAGGCGCGTCCGGTCATCAGCCGCATGGTCAGCGGGAAGGCCAGCACATGCGGGTACGTGAGCGGCAGCGCCCCGGATGCGGTGAACCCGCAGATCCTCCCGTACGCGGCGAGGGGGCCGGGCGCGACGGGCGCGGCCGGGCGGGTCAGGCGGTCGGCCGGCAGTGTGGCGTCCGGCCGTCCGGCGCGCTTGAACGGCGAGGTGAGGGCCCCGCGCGCGAGCGAGGCGGTGAGCGAGGTCATCGGACTCACGCCCCCAGCAGGCTCTGGCCGCAGACGCGCAGCACCTGGCCGTTGACGGCGCCGGAGGAGGGCTGGGCGAACCAGGCGACGGCCTCGGCGACATCGGCCGGAAGCCCGCCCTGGGAGAGGGAGTTCATCCGGCGGCCCGCCTGGCGGATGAGGAACGGCACGGCGGCGGTCATCCTGGTCTCGATGAAGCCGGGGGCGACCGCGTTGACGGTGACGCCGTGCTCGGCGGCGGCGCGCGGGCCGAGCGAGCGGACGAGGCCGATGACGCCCGCCTTGCCGGCCGCGTAGTTGGTCTGGCCGTCGTTGCCCGCGATGCCCGCGATGGAGGCGGTGGCGACGATCCGGCCGCCCCGGTTCAGGGCGCCCGATCCCAGGAGCTCGTCGGTGGTGCGGAGCACGCTGTCGAGGTTGACCTCGATGACCTGGGCCCAGCGTTCGGCCGGCATGTTGGCCAGGCGGCGGTCGCGGGTGATGCCCGCGTTGTGGACGAGGACGTCGAGCCCGTCCGGTGCGGCGGCGGCGATGCGGGCCGCGGCGTCGGGGGCGGTGATGTCCAGCGGCAGCGCGGTGGCCCCGAGCCGGTCGGCGGTGCGCACCAGGTCGTCCTGGGCCCCGGGGACGTCCAGCGCGATCACGTGCGCCCCGTCGCGGGCCAGCACCGAGGCGGTGGACGCGCCGATGCCCCGGGCCGCGCCGGTGACCAGGGCGGTTCGGCCGGCGAGCGGGGCGGACCGGTCGGGCACGGAGCCCGGGGCGGCGGAGGTCAGCTCGATCACCTGGCCGCTGACGTACGCGGACCGGGGGGAGAGGAGGAAGCTCAGGGTGGACTCGGCGGCTTCCGGCGCCCCGTCGGCCGGGAGCCGCACGAGCTGGACCGTGGAGCCCCGCCCGACCTCTTTGCCGAGCGACCGGACGAAACCCTCCAACGCCTGCTGGGCAGCGGCCTGATGGTGGTCCTCCACGGTCGGCGGCGTGCCGATGACGACGATCCGGCCACCGGGAGCCAGCGACCGTACGACGGGATGGAGGGCGGCGTGCACCTCGGCGAGTCCCCGGGCGGAGATGACTCCCGTGGCGTCCAGGACGATCCCGGCGGGCCGCGCCGCCCGCGCCTCGACGGTGAGCCCGGTCGTGGCCAGCACCTTCGCCAGTCCGTCCCGGATCGCCGAGGTCCCGGCGGTCAGGTGCAGCAGCGGCCCGTCCAGGCGAGGGGTCTCCAGGGTCCAGCGGCGCAGCGGGGCGGGCTGGGGCAGGCCGAGCCGCCGGGTGAGGAAGCGGCCGGGTGCTGTGCCGGTGAGGTGCAGATAGCGATCGGCCATTGTCCTGACTCCCTGCTCGGTCGTAGATTTACTCTTGAGTAAGGTTACTTAAGAGTCAGGAGCTGGTCGAGATGAACGGACCGACCGAGACGAGATGGTCACGGTGACGAGCCCGCGACCGTCGATTCCCCTCGCCCTGCCGCAGCCGCGCCGCGTGGCGGTCATCGGCGGCAGCCGCACCCCCTTCGCCCGCTCGGACGGCCCGTACGCGACCGCCTCCAACCAGGACCTGCTGACGGCCGCGCTCGACGGCCTCGTGGAGCGCCACGGCCTGGCCGGGGACCGGGTCGGGGCGTTCGTCGCGGGCGCGGTCCTCAAGCACAGCCGCGACTTCAACCTGGCGAGGGAGACGGTTCTCGGCTCCGCGCTCGACCCGCGCACCCCGGCGTACGACATCCAGCAGGCCTGCGGCACGGGCCTCCAGGCGGTGATCGCCGCCGCGAACACGATCGCGCTCGGTTCCGCCGACTCGGCGATCGCGGGCGGCTCCGACACCACCAGCGACGCCCCGCTCGGCGTCAACGACGAACTGCGCCGCATCCTCCTCGCCGCCCGCCGCGCGAAGACGACGCCCGCCCGCCTCAGGGCGCTCGCCGCCGTCCGCCCCCGCCACCTCGTACCGGACATCCCGCGCAACGCCGAACCCCGCACCGGACTGTCGATGGGCGAGCACGCCGCCGTCACCGCCCGCCGCTGGGCGGTGAGCCGGCAGGACCAGGACCTGCTGGCCGCCACCAGCCACCAGCGCCTGGCCGCCGCGTACGAACGGGGCTTCCTGGACGACCTGGTGGTCCCGTACCGGGGCCTGGACCGTGACCAGAACCTCCGCCCGGGATCGACGGTCGAGAAACTCGCGCGACTGAAGCCGGTGTTCGGTGCCTCCTGCCCGAACCCCACCATGACGGCGGGTAATTCGACCCCGTTGACGGACGGTGCGGCGACGGTCCTGCTGGCGACGGAGGAGTGGGCGCGGGGGCGGGGTCTGGAGCCACTCGCCTACCTCTCGCTGTACGAGACGGCGGCCGTGGACTACGTGGACGGCGACGACGGCCTTCTCATGGCCCCGGCGTACGCGGTGCCGCGCCTGCTGGAGCGGGCCGGTCTCGGCATCGAGGACTTCGACCTGTACGAGATCCACGAGGCCTTCGCCTCCCAGGTGCTGGCCACCCTCGCCGCCTGGGAGAAGCAGGGCCTGGCCCCGGTGGCCCGGGCCCGGCTGAACGTGGCCGGGTCCTCCCTGGCCACCGGCCACCCCTTCGCCGCGACGGGCGCCCGGATCGTCGCCACCCTGGCCAAGCTCCTCGCGGAACGGGACGCGCCGGGCCGGGGCCTGATCTCGATCTGCGCGGCGGGCGGCCAGGGGGTGACCGCCATCCTCGAACGCCCCTGACCTGCTTGCCTCTTGCCGCATCGCTGCCGGGCGGACGACCCGGCGAACCGACCCGCCCGACCCCCCGAACCGAGGAGCCGCACGTGTCAACGCCACCTTCCGCCGCCGCAACCGCCCCCGCAGTCAAGCCCGTTCTGGTCGAGCCGACGAAGAAGCGAGGCACCGACGGGAGGGTCCAGGAGGTCTCCGTACCGAAGTTCGCACCGGCCGTGGAGCGCGGCTCGCTGGCCGAGATCCCGTTCGACAACGCCCGACAGGCCCCGTCGGACCCGGTGCTCAGCCGCAAGGACGCCGGGGGCGCGTGGCGGGACGTGTCGGCCGCCGAGTTCGCCGCCGAGGTGCTGGCGGTGGCCAAGGGCCTGATGGCGGAGGGCCTGCGGGCGGGGGACCGGGTCGCGATCATGGCCCGGACGACGTACGAGTGGACGCTGCTGGACTTCGCGTCGTGGGCGGCCGGCCTGGTCACGGTCCCCATCTACCCGACCTCCTCCGCGTTCCAGGCCCGCTGGATCCTCCAGGACTCGGGCGCGGTGGCGTGCGCGGTGGAGACGAAGGAACAGGGGCGCCTGATCAGCCAGGAGCGCAAGCAGCTCGGCGGCCTGGCGCATCTGTGGCAGTTCGACACGGGGGCGATCAGCCGGCTCAAGTCCCTCGGCCAGGACATCCCGGACGCGGCGGTGGCGGCCCGCCGGGCCGCCCTGGAACCGGACACCCCCGCCACTCTGATCTACACCTCGGGCACCACGGGCCGCCCGAAGGGCTGCGTCCTGACCCACGGCAACTTCTTCGCCGAGGTCGACAACGCGATCGAACTGCTCCACCCGGTCTTCAAGTCGGTCTCGAAGGACCCGGCCTCCACCCTCCTTTTCCTCCCCCTCTCGCACGTGTTCGGCCGCATGGTGGCGATCGGCTGCATGCGGGCCAGGGTGCGCCTGGGCCACGCCCCGTCCATCCGGACGGAGGACCTTCTCGCCGACCTGGCGGGCTTCCGCCCGACCTTCCTCCTCGCCATCCCGTACGTCCTGGAGAAGGTCTACAACACCGGCCGGGCGACGGCCGAGAAGATGGGCCGGGCCTCCTCGTTCGACCGGGCGGCCCGTATAGCCCAGCGCTACGGCAAGGCGGTCGAGGCCGCCGAACACGGCACGGGCCCCGGCCCGGGCCTCGGCCTGCGCGCCGCCCGCGCCCTGTACGACCCGCTGGTCTACCGCCGTATCCGGGCGGCGCTCGGGGGGAGGGTGCGGTACGTGATCTGCGGCGGCTCCCCGCTCGGCCGCCGGCTCGCCGCGTTCTACGAGGGCGCGGGCATCGGCGTCTTCGAGGGCTACGGACTCACCGAGACCACGGCCGCCCACACGGTGACCCCGCCCCTCAAACCCCGTCTGGGCACGGTCGGTTGGCCGCTGCCCGGGACGTCGGTGCGCATCGCGGAGGACGGCGAGGTGCTGCTGCGGGGCGACCAGGTCTTCCGGGGCTACTGGGACGGCGAACGGGCGGAGGTGACCCCGGCGCTCCTGCCGGACGGCTGGTTCCCCACGGGCGACCTGGGCGCACTGGACGACGACGGCTATCTGACGATCACGGGCCGCAAGAAGGACATCATCATCACGTCGGGCGGCAAGAACGTCACCCCGGCCCCGCTGGAGGACTGGCTGCGCGCCCACCCCCTGGTCAGCCAGTGCATGGTCGTCGGCGACAACCGCTCGTTCATCACCGCCCTGCTCACCCTGGAGCCGGACGGCCTCCAGCACTGGCGCCGGATGACCAAGAAGGAGGACATCCCGCTGCGGGACCTGGTCCACGACGAGGACCTGCGCACGTCGCTCCAGAAGGCGGTCGACGAGGCCAACCGCCTGGTCTCCCGCGCGGAGTCGATCCGCAAGTTCACGGTCCTTCCGGTGGACTTCACGGAGGAGAAGGGCCACCTGACGCCGTCGCTGAAGCTGAAGCGGGACGCGATCGCGCGGGACTTCGCGGGGGAGATCGAGGTGTTGTACCGGAGGTGAGGGGGCCACCTAAAGCTGCGGGAGAATGCTGGCATCCGCGGCTGACGTCAGCCGCGGATGCCAGCATTCTCCCGGCGAAGAACATTCCGCCAACGACGCCCTCATCGAAGCCAGCGACCACTTGGCGACCAGCGACCTTCAGGGAAGTCACCATAGCCATCCCCCTCTCGCGCATAGTCCGAGACCTTTCGTCGCAGTCGGAGCGAGCAATGCGACGGGACCCAAGTGCTACGAGTGCACACAGTCCCAAACCCAGCAGGGCTGGGCTCAGTGCAGCGCCGCGCCAGTATTGCTCAACGGCCCGCCCGGTCTCGAGTGCTCTTACGCCCGGACGTAAGGAGAGTCTGCGTTCGTGGCACTGTTGCGCGTGGGCGTGGTCATACTCGCCGCGCCTGCCAGCGTGCATTGCGCGCCCGAGGCTTACCTACCAGCACCACAAGATTCTTCTCGCGAAGAGCTTGGAGTGCCCCCCGTACTTGGACGGCATCGAAGCCGGTCTTCGATTCGATCTCGTGCCTTTGTAGATCTCCCTCGGAGAGGGATGCGAGGACCGCTCTCTGGAGATCGGTCAAATTCGGACGGCGGGCGTGGTCGGCTGGCTCCGCCTCGATCTCCTTAGCCTCTGCGGGCGCAGCAAGGACCATGGTTCCCTCGGCTAGGCTGCCAAACAAATCTTCCTCGGGGTCTGGGTGGTGCCCGGCCCCGAGTGCGTAATAGGCAGAGCCCCGATTGCCGAACTGCTCAGCGATCCCCCTGTCGACGAGATCCTTCAGATCTCGGCTGGCGGCCCTGCTGTCGTGGACTCCGGTCGCGGCTCTGTATGAGCTGTTCGTTATCGTTTGGCCGTTGCGCATCATTACAAGCGCAGTCATCTGAGGTCGGGATAGTGGGCCTGTGCCCAGACTCCCCAGCCAGGCGAGTGCGTCATCATCGATCAAAGTATGGTTAGGGAATTCTGCCATGAAGAAGGAGATGTCGTCGATGAATCGCGGAGGCTCCATGCCTGCCTCAGTCAGCGAAATTCGAATCCGAGCAATTCCGCTACCTCGATTTTCGCAGACCATCCTGTTGTCGCTGTAGGAGGTATCTTCCAGGATCTTTAGCAGCGATTTGTTGCGTGAGGAGGAAACAGTTTCCGTGCCCAGGCTGTTTACCTCCACGGGGCCGTAGAGTCCACCTGGATTCCGGATCATGAGCCTATCCGGGTACATCTCTACCTGTACTTGCATGCCCCGGGAGGGCTCGGAGTAGTCTCTGTGTACCAGCGCATTTACCAAAGCTTCGCGCAAGACTTCTTCCGGATACTCCCACTCGTCTGTGCGGTATAGTCCGGAAACGATACTTCGACGTTTCATGTTGCGTTTGAGAATGCGAATGCATTCGCTTACCATCTGCGGGATGGGTCCGTCGATCGAGCGGTTCTCCGTAAAGCGTTCGCCTGATGGTCCTAGGACGCCGGCCTCAGGTGTTGGGTAGGCGACGAAAGTGATATCGAGCTGGGGCTCGAATTGTTGAGGGTAGAGCCCGAACGCAAGAAGCCCGGCCAAGGATGGAACCAAGGTGTCCTCGTGCTTAACAAGGACATTGAGCATTCGCAGTGCTTCTTCGTCGCTGATCCTGGTGAAGATCTGAGATTTTGTTTCGCGTACGCGACGCAAAAATCCACGAATTGTTTCTTCGTCGAGGTCGACTAGTGTGGCTTCTGTAATTGGGCGTAGGTCCTGCCGTTGCTCACTGCGGTTTGAGAGGAGGACGGATACCTCATAGTCCGTTAGCTTGCGGTCTCCATCGCTTACGCGGAGCCGGGATCCCGCCCAAGGGCCTCGATCCTTTTTGTGGCATGGGCGCTGGTCTCTCGGCGTAGGAGGGATGTGGCAGAGGATCACGTGGTGGCCGTCAATCTCTACGGTGGCCATCTCGGCGCGTACCGGCGGCTCCATTTCGCTGCATACTGCAGCGAGATGCGCTTCGACCTTTGAGGGTTCATTCACGCCGACAACGGTGAAGTTGGACTTTTCGTCTACGCCAAGGATGATCAGCCCGCCTTGCGCGTTCGCAAAAGCGCTCACGGTTTCCCACATAGAGGTCGGCAGGCCACCCTGCGAGCGCTTGACCTCGCAAGTGAAGTGATCCCCACCGAAGCGGCGAAGCTTCGCTAGCAAGTCATGCAGCTCGTTCTCTGTCACTGACCCACCTCCTGGTTTGTGTGGTGGCCAAGGGTAGCCTCATGCAGGTCTCGTAACCCACATGAGGCTGTATTGACACTCATGAGGCTCGCATGTGCTCGCGCGACCTGCATGAGGTGAGGTTCGTATCAGCCATCACCCACGTCAGCTCTTCATCCCGGCCGCCCCGACCCACGAACGCTCGGCTCTGCCTGGGGGAAGAGATCGGGACGGGAGCCCCGATCGGCCACTGGACCGGCCACTCGCGAGGCGCCCTGGCCGTGAGGGATCGCAGCCGTTGATGTCGGGAGTGGATGCCGAAGGCCAGCTAGGAACGTTCCTAGCCGGCCTTTTCGTTCGGGGTACACCCATGCAGGGCTTCGGCGGGGGTAGTCAGGCCGCCCGGAGGACGTCACAGGAGCAGTGGCGGAACTCCAGGCCGAGCTCCCGGTCCACGGCCGCGCTCGAACGGGTGGCGGCGTCGGAGACCTTCTCCCAGGAGCCGTACTTCAGGTAGAGCTGGTCCGCCGTCGGGCCGAGCGGGTTCCCGTACTTCTTCTGGTTGCGCGCCTCCAGCTCCGCGACCTGCTCAGGGGTCATGCCGGCGCGGACGACGTCCTTGGCGTCATTGCGCATCTGGACCAGAGCGCGGGCGATGTCCTCCTCCGAGCGACCCTCGGCGCGCATGGCGCACTCCGTGCGCTCCATGTCCTCAAGAAGGTCGTGGTAGCGCGTTCGCTGGTCGCGGGCGACCTCGCGCTCCTGCGGCGTCTCGCTCCGGATCAGGCACACGACCGGTTCCGGACTGGTGCAGTCACCGTGATCCGGGGCGGCCTGCGAGACAGGCGCGACGATGACCGAACCGCACCCGGCGGACGACGCGCACGGGTGCGCGGTGAGCGTGGCGGCAGAGGCGGACTGAAGGGGAAGGAAGACGACTTGGGCGACCAGCAGCGTGGGAACCACACGGCGGGCCAGCGAGCGCAGGCTGTTCCGTGACATGCGCTCATGGTTCGGCACACCACCACGAGAGCGGGGCGCGGCGAGGCCGTACCACCCCTGCGGGCCGCCGACTCCACTCGGCCGGGTGAAGCCGGAGGGAGCCCGGCGGGTGCCCTTCTCAGAGGTCGTCGGGCTTGCAACCGGCACGCCCCGGTGTCGGTGTGCGTTTCGGCGACGGCGACCAGGTTCACGACCCCATGTTCTTGAGCGTGAGCTCGGTCTCCTCGTCGGTGAGATCAGGAAGGCCCAGGTCGGGGAGGTGCAGGGCGCCCATGGGGCCGGTCGGGTAAGGAGGGACGTCCTCGTCACTGATGGGCACGACGCGCGCGACGGCGGTGCCGTTCCTGGTGACGGTGATGGTCTCGCCTCGTGCTGCCGCAGCGAGGATCTGTGAGGACCTCTGGTTGAAATCGCTGGCCGTGATCTCCATGTCATGCATGGTGCTACGTATCGCTCGGGTACTTGCGCGCTCCTGTGATCTCGAACGCGCAGTCCCCGTCGAGTGGGCCTGACGGGGCCGCACGACGGACCTTCGCGTCCTGCAGCCCAGCCCAGCCCAACCCGGCCCCACCCCGCCGGGCCGCGTCGCCCCGAACTTCGGGACGGCGCGACCCGGCCGGGTTCAGGTCACCCGGCCTGCTCCCGCAGGTCGGCCCCGGCCTGCTCCCGCAGGTCGGCCCCGGCCGCCGGAGCGGGCAGGGGTGCGGGCATGCGCCAGGCCACGACCGCACCCGTCACGAGCCCCACGCCCGTGAGCAGCGTCGCCACCACGAACGGGTCGAAGGAGTGCAGCGTGGGCGCGAAGCCGACCCCGACGCAGACCGCCACCCCGGCCGCGCCGCCCAGCTGGTCGGCGGCGCGCTGCACGCCCGAGGCGATTCCGGCGTCGTCCTCGGTAACGCCGGTGACTGCCACGTACTGGAGTCCGACGATGCCGAACCCCATGCAGGCCGAGATCAGCAGCATGGCCGGGACCAGTGCCATCCCGCCCGCGCACGAGACCGAGACCAGCGCGATCGTGGCCATCGCCGCCGCCGTGAACCCCATGCCGGCGAGCACGCACGCACGGGCGCCCCAGCGGCCCAGCAGGCGGGGCACCAGCATGGAGAACACGATCAGCGAGACCGCGAGAGGCAGCATCGTCAGCCCCGCGCCCAGCGGACCCACGCCCAGCCGATCCTGCAGATAGAACGTGAACAGCAGGAACGACGTGGACAGGGCCCCGCTCAGCAGCATCGTGGCCAGGTTGGCCGCGACCCGGGTGCGGTGCGCGAAGAAGCGCAGCGGCACCAGCGGGTTGTGTGAGCGGGCCTCGACCCGTACGAACCCGATCCCGGCCGCCACCGCCCCGGCCAGCGCCGCCGGGACCACCCACGGGGACGTTCCGGGCTCACCGGCCTCGACCACGCCGAACGTGAACAGCAGCGGGCAGGCGGTCAGCAGCAGCGCGCCGGGAAGGTCCAGCGCCCGCCGGTCCTCGGCCACCGGTCGGTCGCCGTCGACCAGGAAGACGGCCGCCAGCAGGACGACCAGGATGAACGGGACCGAGATCAGGAAGATCCACCGCCACCCCAGGTGAGCGGTGATGACGCCGGACAGCACGAACCCGAGCACGAGCCCGCAGCTGGCCACCGCCGCCCACACGCTCAGGGCCCGCGACCGGCGCGGCCCCTCGGGGAACATCAGGATGATGGTGGCCATCGCGGCCGGCAGCGCGACGGCCTCCCCGGCGCCCTGCAACAGGCGCATGACCACCAGCAGACCGAACGTGGGGGCCAGGCCCGCCAGCAGCGACGCGACGCCGAACAGGCCGGTGCCCAGCACCAGCACGCGCCGTCGGCCGAGCAGGTCGCCCAGCCGGCCGCCGAGCATCAGCATCCCGCCGCCGGTGACCGTGTAGCCGACCACGACCCAGGCGAGGGAGTGCCCGTCGACGCCGAAGTCGGCGCCGATCGAGGGCAGGGCGATGTTGACCACGGTCACGTCGACCGCGATGAAGAACTGCAACATGGACATCGCGCACAGCACCAGCCGTGCGCGCACGGGGGACGGGCCGTGACCGCGTGAGGACCCGCGTGAAGAGAGGATGCCTGAGAACATCAGGTGCTCCGTAGCTCAGAAGTGGCTCCGAGCAGCACGAAGAGGCCGCCCGGATCTGATCACGAAGCGGCTGGACGCCCTGGAAAGTGTGTGAGCAGACGCCCCGCCGCTAGCGGAGGGCCTTGGTCACCGCGGCGCAAGCGGCCGCGCACGAAGCTGCAGACATGCGATCGACGGTACCAGGGAGGGCTGGGGCGCCGCCGGGGAGCGGCCCTGCGGTAGCCCCGGAAGTACCCGCGAGGTCTGTCCCTCCGCCGGAAGTTGCGGCACCCTGGTCTCCGTTCAACTCGCTTAGGCAGACAGGCACTTCGCGCCCCGCGCTCCGCACCCGGCACCCCACTGCCCGGTTGTCGACCCGGAGGTTTCCCCCGCCCATGCGCTCGACCCGTACCAGTCTGCTTGCCCTGCTGGCGCTCCTCGGAGGCCTGCTCACGGTCACCGCCACCGCGAGCCCGGCCGCGGCCGCCCCCAACTTCAAGGCGCCCTACGGCTGCGGCCAGCAATGGACGTACAGCCATCTCTCCGCCGAGGTCTTGGCCTCCCAGATGGCGCCATGGCTCAGAGCGACATGCCCACGATGCGGAGCCGCCGACTCGGCGGTGAACTGCGACAGCTCCGACTGAACGCCGGCCTCAAGGTCCAGGACGTGGCAGAGGCCCTGGAGTGCGGGCAGCCGAAGACCAGCCAGATCGAGAACGGCAAGCGAGGCATCCGCCCGCTCGACCTGACGACCCTCCTCAATCTCTACGGAGTGGAGGATGGACGGCAGCGAGCCAGCCTGAAGCGGCTGGCGAAAGAGATGCACAGGGTCGACTGGTGGAGCGGACCGGAGCCCTTCCTCCACGACGTCCTGAAGGACTACCTGATGCTGGAGGCGGACTCGCAAGCGGTCCGCACGTTCGAACCGATGGTCATTCCGGGGCTGCTCCAGACCGAGGAGTACATGCGCCACCTGTACGAGGTCGCATCACCGGCCGACCAGGTGGAGTCCCTCGTCGAGACCCGCATGAAACGCAAGGAGCTGCTCGGCGACAGGCTCGGCTTCAGGCTCCGAGCCGTGATCGACGCCCCCGCACTGCACCGCATCGGCGGTGGGCCGCCACCCTGCACCCGGATCTTCCTGGACTGGTCAGGATCGCTCGTCGACCGGGGCTGCGGGTGGGCGTCACTTCCAACGGGGAGAACGGCGCGGACGTGCTGCCCGCGTGTGCGTCGGAGGGGCCTGGACCGGATCAACCGCATGGTGGGCGGATGCGTTCAGCGCATGGACCTCTGCGTTTCGCTCGGAAGCTTCGTCATGAGCCGGCTCTGCCGTGAGGTCACCACTTTCCGTGAACAGGAGATGGCGCGCCTCACCGCGCTCTCCGCCCCTCCCGGCTCGGTGCTGTAGGAACGCCGCATGGTGCTGTCAGTGGTGGGTGAGAGGGTCCGTGCGACAGGATCGAAATCGTCCGGGGAGCAGAGGGTGATGGACTTGCCGGAGATCGTCAGGCCCGATGAGTGGGCGCCTCTCGTCATCCGGACCGACTACACCGATGACGTCGCGTGGCGGGAGGTCGTCGCCGAGCTGGAACGTGTCGTCGGGGGCAGGGAGTGGGAGTCGCCGGTGCACCTGGTCGACGACCGGCGGTGGGCAGGGGTCACGAGTGATGAGGCTCTTGTCGCGGCGGCGCGGGACGAGGAGCTGAGCGTGGTGTTCCTCGCCGACGGCGTCACCATGCGCTCGCCCCTGCGTCCGCTGCTCGCGCTCGATCTCGGCGCGGACGACGACCAGGACCTCGATCCGGTCTACTACCAGGAGCTCATCGACTCCCCGCCGCCCCGCGAGGTGCGTGTCGTGCCGGACGCCGTTCACATGGTCCACGGGAATCTCCAGCTCGCGAACCTGGACTTCCCGGAGTTCGCCGAGGAGGCCGCAGCTGATCCGGACGGGGTCGTTCGGGATCTGGTGACCGCCCCCCACGGACCCGGGAGCTGAGACGACCGGCCGTCGGAGTCACGCGTTCTCCGCGATCCCGTCCAACCGCGCCCGCAGCTCCGGCGTGAGCACGATGTCCGCCGCCGCCGTGTTCTCCTCCAGGTGGGCGATGCTGGACGTGCCCGGGATCGGGAGCATCACCGGGGAGTGGTCCAGCAGCCAGGCCAGGCAGACCTGGGTGGGGGTGGCGTCCAGTTCGGCGGCCACCGCTGCCACCTCCGCGCGGTCGCCCGCCTTGCCCCAGGCCACCGTGCGCCACGGCAGGAAGGCGATGTCCGCCGCCTCGCAGGCCGCGAGGACCGGCTCGTGTTCGCGGTCGGTCAGGTTGTAGCGGTTCTGCACGCTCGCGATGTCGACGATCTCCCTGGCCTCGGCCAGCTCGGCGTCCGTCACCTCGGAGAGGCCGATCCGGCCCACCTTGCCCGCCTCGCGCAGGTCCCGCAGGGCGCCGAGCTGGTCGGCGAGCGGGGTCTCCGGGTCGATGCGGTGGAGCTGGAGCAGCTCGATCCGGTCCACGCGGAGTCGGCGCAGGGCGTGGTCCACCTCCGCGCGCAGGGACTCCGGGCGGCCGTTCAGGGCCCAGTCGCCCGTCTCGGCCGAGCGGACGACGCCGACCTTCGTCGTGATGAGGAGGTCGTCCGGGTAGGGGTGGAGCGCCTCCGCCAGCAGCTCCTCGTTGGCCCCGTACCCGTACAGGTGGGCCGTGTCGATCAGAGTGATCCCCAGCTCGACGGCCCGGCGGGCCACGGCGATGGCCGCCTCGCGGTCCTCGGGCCGTTCGGTGGGCAGGTGCATCGCACCGAACCCCAGCCGCCTCACGGTCAGGTCCCCGCCGATACGGAAGGTCGTCGTCGATGGCGTGTTCGGCGTGTGCGGCGTGTTCGGCATGTTCGCTGGAATCCCCTTGTTCGGATGGCCTCGCCAACGTAGCCGCCCGTGCTCTGCGGAGGAGGGGATTCAGGGGGTTCCCGGGCCCTGGAGGAGCTGGAGGTAGTTGCCCACCGGGTCCACGATCGTGGAGAAGAACCAGCCGTTCCCGGTGTCCTCGACCGGCCGCACCCACGTCACCCCGAGCGTGTTGAGGTGCTTCTCGGCCGCCCGGATGTCGCGCACGGTGAGGTTGATCAGCTGTCGGCCCGGTTCGGCGGCCTCGTCCGCCACGTCGTCCCGTTCGTCGAACCCGATGATCGCCCCGGGGCCGACGATCAGGAAGTGCTCCGCCCAGCGGGCGCCCAGGGGTTCCAGTGCGGCGCGGTACCAGGCGATCAGGGCGGCGGAGTCGGTGCTGCCGAGGATGATCCCGAGGCCTGTGATGCCCCCGGTGCCGGTGCCGGTGCCGGGGCTGGTGCCGGTCCCGGGGCTGGTGGTGCCGCTGCTGTCGTCGGTGGAAGCCGTCATGGTCGTTCTCCTTGCTCGGTCGGTCGATCGTGCGAGCCGCGTGCTGTGTGCCGTGTGCCGTGCCGTGTGTCTACCGGGCCGCCCCAGGTCGGTCTGCCGGTCCGTCCTGCCTACCACTCCTGACCGTCGGCGGCCGTGAAACTCATCGGCCCCCGCCGCCGATGCCCCCGATGCACCCCACCCCTTGTCTGATGGCCCGTCAGGTATGACGATGGCGGCCGTCACCCGGGGCGGACCGCCCCGGGCCGGAGGGGAAGGAGGCCGCTGTGCCGATACTGCCCGGCGGGCCGCTGTCGTACGGGATGCAGCTGCCGGTCCAGTCGCAGAGCGTCATCTACGCGGAACCCTGGGAGGCGGCGGCGACCCCCGCCGATCTCGTCCGCATAGCCCGCGCCGCCGAGCACGGCGGTTTCGCCTACATCGCCGGCTGCGATCACGTCGCCATCCCGCGACGGCTGGCGGACGGCATGAGCACCGTCTGGTACGACCCCGTCGCCACGCTTGCCTTTCTCGCCGGGGTCACCGAGCGCGTGCTGCTCATGAGCCATGTCGCCGTCGTCGGGCTGCGCCACCCGCTCGTCACCGCCAAGCAGTACGCCACCCTCGACCACCTCAGCGGCGGCCGACTCGTCCTCGGGGTCGGGGCCGGGCATGTACGGGAGGAGTTCGAGGCGGTCGGGGCGGACTTCGACGGGCGTGGGGGTCTGCTGGACGAGTCGATCGACGCGCTGCGGGCCGCGCTCGGGCCCGAGGAGTACCCGGAGTTCGCGGGGGAGCGGTTCTCGTTCGGCGGGCTCGGGCAGTTGCCCCGGCCCGCCCAGGAACGGGTGCCGATCTGGGTGGGTGGCTCCTCGCCCGCCGCCACCCGCCGGGCCGCCGTGCGCGGGGACGGGTGGCTGCCGCAGGGTGATGCCCGGGACCGGCTGCCCGCGCAGATCGCCCGGGTGCACGCCCTGCGGGAGGAGGCGGGGGTCGAGGCGCCGATCGTGGTCGGTGCGATCACCGAGCCGCTGTACGTCGGTGAGCCCGGGTGGTCCGTGGGGCGGCGGACGCTCACGGGGAAGCCGGAGGCCCTCGCGGAGTCGCTGCGGGAGTACGCGGCGATCGGCGTGCACCAGATCCAGGTGCGCTTCCGGAGCCGGAGCGTGGACGAACTGACCGATCAGATGGCGGCGTTCGGCGCGGACGTGGCCCCTCACCTCGGTACGTGAAGGAGACGGACATGGGCAAGCTGGACGGGCGGGTCGTCCTGGTCACCGGGGCGGCGCGTGGGCAGGGCGAGCAGGAGGCGCGGCTCTTCGCGTCCGAGGGCGCGCGGGTCGTCGTCGCCGATGTGCTGGTCGAGCAGGGGGAGGCGTTGGCGAAGGAGTTGGGGGAGGAGTTCGGGGAGGGCGTCGCCCGGTTCGTGCGTCTGGACGTCGGGAGCGAGGAGGACTGGGCCGCAGGCGTGGCCGCGGCCAAGGACGCCTTCGGGAAGATCGACGGGCTCGTCAACAACGCGGGCGTCCTGCGCTTCAACGAGCTGGTCAACACCCCGCTGGCCGAGTTCGAGCAGGTGGTGCGGGTCAATATGACCGGCGCGTTCCTGGGGATACGCGCCGTCGCACCCGAGATCGAGGCCGCGGGCGGCGGGACGATCGTCAACACGTCCTCGTACACCGGTCTGACCGGCATGCCCCTGGTCGGCGCGTACGCCGCGACCAAGCACGCGGTGCTGGGGCTGACCAAGGTCGCCGCCATGGAGCTGGCGGGGAAGGGCATCCGGGTCAACGCCGTCTGCCCGGGGGCCGTCGACACCGCGATGAGCAACCCGGCGCTGCTGGACGCGGACGCCGACCTGTCGGCGTCGAGCGCGGCTCTGGACGCGTACTACCGCAAGCTCGTGCCGATGGGGCGGATCGGCCGGCCCGAGGAGGTCGCCGCGCTGGTCCTGTTCCTGACCGGCCCGGACTCCTCGTACGTCACCGGGCAGCCGTTCGTCGTGGACGGGGGTTGGCTGGCGGGAGTCAGCCCTTTCTGACGAGACGTCAGGTATTGACGGGTCGCGGTGGCGGTGGAACAGTCGGTCGCATCGCAATCTGACGATGCGTCAGAAAATTCGCCAGGAAGACTTGAGGACGGTGAACCTCCGTGGAATTCGGGCTCTTTGTTCAGGGGTACGTGCCCGCCGCGCGTGCCAAGGTG
The DNA here is from genome assembly GCF_044333295.1 of Streptomyces sp. NPDC021019. NCBI lineage: Bacteria > Bacillati > Actinomycetota > Actinomycetes > Kitasatosporales > Streptomycetaceae > Streptomyces > Streptomyces sp. NPDC021019. The sequence continues at coordinate 452,103 of NZ_JBIRQR010000004.1, read as the reverse complement.
GACCCCGAGGCAGAGCACAAGGCGCTGATCGAGGAGACCGAGTACGTCATCCAGGCGGACAAGTCCGGCTTCAAGTACGCCTGGGCCTCCGAGCACCACTTCCTGGAGGAGTACTCGCACCTCTCCGCCAACGACGTGTACCTCGGCTATCTCGCGCACGCCACCGAGCGCATCCACCTCGGCTCCGGCATCTTCAACCCGCTCGCCCCCGTCAACCATCCGGTGAAGGTCGCCGAGAAGGTCGCGATGCTCGACCACCTCTCCGAGGGGCGCTTCGAGTTCGGCACCGGACGGGGTGCGGGCAGCCACGAGATCCTCGGGTTCATGCCGGGCATCACCGACATGAACCACACGAAGGAGCTGTGGGAGGAGACGATCGCCGAGTTCCCCAAGATGTGGCTCCAGGACGAGTACGTCGGCTTCCAGGGCAAGCACTGGTCCCTGCCGCCGCGCAAGATCCTGCCGAAGCCGTACGGGAAGTCCCACCCGGCCATGTGGTACGCGGCCGGGTCGCCGTCCTCGTACGCCATGGCGGGGAAGAAGGGGCTCGGCGTGCTGGGCTTCAGCGTGCAGAAGGTCTCCGACATGGAGTGGGTCGTCGAGTCCTACAAGAACGCGGTCAAGGACGCCGAGCCGGTGGGCGCGTTCGTCAACGACAACGTGATGGTGACGTCCACCGCGATCTGCGCCGAGACGCACGCCAAGGCGGTGGAGATCGCGGTGGGCGGTGGGCTCAACTACCTCCAGTCGCTGCTGTTCCGCTACCACGACACGTTTCCCCGGCCGGAGGGGATCCCGGAGTGGCCGCAGCTGCTGCCGGAGTACAGCGAGGAGATCGTCGAGCTGCTCATCGCGGAGGAGCTGATGATCTGCGGCGACCCCGACGAGGTGCTGGAGCAGTGCCGGCGGTGGGACCGGGCGGGGGCGGACCAGTTGAGCTTCGGGCTCCCGATCGGGATCAGTCCCGAGGACACGATGAACACGATCCGGTTGATCGGGGAGCATGTGATTCCGCGGATCGACACGGATCCGGTGCATCGGACCTCGCGGTTCCGGGCCGCGGGCTGACCGCACGGGGCTCTGCCCCGGGCCCCGCTCCTCAAGCGCCGGAGGGGCTGGAGTACGCGCCTCAAGCGCCGGCGGGGCTGGTGTTCGGGGCTCCGCCCCGGGCCCCGCTCCTCAAGCGCCGGAGAGGCTGAAACGCGCGCCTCAATGGCCGGAGGGGCTGAAAACGCACCACGTCCCCACCCATGGCCGGGCGGCGTCTTCCCGGACCGTCGCCCTGATGAGCCGGGGTGCGTACCGCGGCCGAAAGCGTGCGCACCCCGGCTGTCCCACGCACCCGAGCCGGAGAAGGAACCCCGAGAAGGGAACCGTCATGCTCGACCACCTCATCCGCCGCGCGACCGTCGTGGACGGCACCGGCGGGCCCGCCTACACCGCCGACGTCGGCATCCGCGACGGCCGGATCGCCGTCGTCGCCGAGCCGGGGACCCTCACCGAAGAGGCCGTCACCAGCGAGGACGCCGACGGGCTCGTCCTCGCCCCCGGCTTCGTCGACCCGCACACCCACTACGACGCCCAGCTCTTCTGGGACCCCTACGCCACCCCCTCCATGAACCACGGCGTCACCACCGTCGCGGGCGGCAACTGCGGGTTCACCCTCGCCCCGCTCCACCCCGACCGGCCCGAGGACGCCGACTACACCCGGCGGATGATGTCGAGGGTCGAGGGCATGGCGCTCGCCGCGCTGGAGGAAGGCGTCGACTGGACCTGGTCCACCTTCCGCGAGTACCTCGACGCCCTCGAAGGGCGCATCGCCGTCAACGCCGGGTTCATGGTCGGGCACTGCGCCCTGCGGCGGCACGTCATGGGCGCGGACGCGGTCGGCGGGCAGCCCACCCCGGCCCAGCTGGACGCCATGCTCGCCCTCTTCCACGACGCGATGGACGCCGGGGCCTGGGGGCTCTCCACCACCCAGTCCTCCACCCACTCCGACGGTGACGGCGAGCCCGTCGCCTCCCGGCACGCCCGGCCCGAGGAGCTGCTCGCCCTGTCCCGCGCGGTCGGCGAGCACGAGGGGACGCAGCTGGAGGCGATCGTCGCCGGGTGCCTGGACCAGTTCTCCGACGAGGAGATCGACCTCTTCGTCGACATGACCGCCGCCGCCGGACGCCCGCTCAACTGGAACGTCCTCACCATCGACGCCGCCGTCCCCGAACGCGTACCGCGCCAGTTGATCCCGAGTGAGCGAGCCCGCCGCGCCGGCGGGCGGATCGTCGCCCTCACCATGCCGATCCTCACCCCGATGAACATGTCGCTCGGCACCTTCTGCGCCCTCAACCTCATCCCCGGCTGGGGTGAGATCCTCGCCCTCCCCGTCCCCGAGCGGATCGAACGCCTCCGGGACGCCCGCACACGCGCTGAGATGCTGCGCCGCGCCGACAGCAAGGAGGCCGGGGTCTTCCGCCGGCTCGCCAACTTCGGCCGGTACGTCATCGGGGACACCTACAGTGCCGCGAACGAGGGGCTCAGCGGGCGGGTCGTCGACGACATCGCCGCCGAGCGCGGCCAGGACGCCTTCCACTGCCTGGTCGAGATCTGCGCCGCCGACGACCTGCGTACGGTCCTGTGGCCGATGCCCACCGACAACGACCCGGACTCCTGGGCGCTGCGGCAGCGGACCTGGGCGCACGAGGACGTCCTGCTCGGCGGCTCCGACGCGGGCGCCCACCTGGACCGGATGTGCGGGGCGCCTTACACCACGCGCTTCCTCGGCGACTGTCTGCGGGGGCGGAGACTCATCTCCCTGACCGCCGCCGTGAAGATGCTCACCGACGACCCGGCGCGGCTCTTCGGGCTGCGCGAGCGCGGGCGGATCGAGGAGGGCTTCCACGCCGACCTCGTCCTCTTCGACCCCGAACGGATCGACGCCGGGCCCGCGACCCTCGTCCACGACCTGCCCGGGGACAGCCCGCGCCTGGACTCCAAGGCCATCGGGATCGTCTCCGTACGCGTCAACGGGGTCGAGACCCTGCGCGACGACAAGGTGACGGGGGCGGTGCCGGGGACGGTGCTGCGCTCGGGCCGCGACACCCGGACGGTGAGTACGGCGTGAACGACGGCAGCCCCGGCAAGCTCTTCGTCGGCGGGGAGTGGACCGAGCCCGCCGCCGGGCACTACGAGGTCATCGACCCCGCCACCGAGGAGGTCGTCGGCCTCGCCCCCGAAGCGAGCCGCGCCCAGGTGTACGAGGCCGCCGCGGCGGCGCGCGACGCCTTCGGGCCCTGGTCGCGGACCCGGCCCGAGGAGCGTGCCGCGATCCTCGACCGGGCCGCCGACCTCGTCCGGCGGGACTTCGCCGCCCACGCCGAGGTCGCGCGGGCGGAGAGCGGCGCCACCGCCTCCACCGCCCGGGGGATGCAGGTGGGGGTGGGCATCGCCCGCTTCCGGCGGTACGCGCGAGGGGCCCTGGAGCCCGTGGAGGAGGCCGTCGCACCCCAGATCAACGAGGCCGGTCCGATGGGGCGGGCCGGGGTCTTCGGGGCGCTGGCCGTCCGCCAGCCGGTCGGCGTGATCACCTGCGTCACCTCGTACAACAACCCCTGGGCCAACCCGGCGGGCAAGATCGCGCCCGCGCTCGCGATGGGCAACACGGTCGTGGTGAAGCCCGCCCCGCAGGACCCGCTCTCCGTCTACCGGATGGCCGCCGCCCTCGCGGAGGCGGGTGTTCCGCCGGGCGTCGTGAACGTCGTCACCGGGTCGGGCGCGGAGGTGGGGGAGGCCGCGGTCGACTCCCCGGAGGTCGACATGGTCAGCTTCACCGGCTCCACCGCCGTGGGGCAGCGCATCGCGGAGGTGTGCGGGCGCGGGATGAAGCGGCAGCTGATGGAGCTGGGCGGCAAGGGGGCGGCGCTCGTCCTCGACGACGCCGACGTGGACCTGGCCGTCGCGGGCATCGGCACGACGTTCTCCTTCTACAGCGGACAGATCTGTACGGCTCCGACCCGCGTCCTGGTCCACCGGTCCCGGCAGGACGAGCTGATCGCCGCGCTCACCGCGTACGCGAACCGGCTCACCGTCGGCGACCCCCGGGACCGGGCCACCGTCGTCGGCCCGGTCATCTCCGCCGCCCACCGCGACCGCGTCGAGGCGTATGTGGAGCTGGGCCGGAAGGAGGGCGCGCGGGTCGTCACGGGCGGCGCCCGGCCCGGCCACCTGGACCGGGGCTTCTACGTGGCGCCGACCCTGTTGGCCGACTGCACCCCGGACATGCGGGTGGTCCGCGAGGAGATCTTCGGGCCGGTCGTCGTCGTCGTCCCCTTCGACGACGAGGAGGAGGGCGTCGCCCTGGCCAACGACAGCGACTACGGCCTCATGGACTACGTGTGGTCCGGGGACGTGGCCCGCGCTTTCCGGATCGCCCGCCGACTGCGCGCGGGCGGGGTCGGCGTCAACACGGTCGGGCGGAACATGGAGGCCCCGTTCGGCGGGTTCAAGAAGAGCGGCGTGGGGCGGGACGTGGGCTCGTACGCGCTGCACGCCTACAGCGAGACGCAGGCGATCGTCTGGCCCGGCTGAGGGGGCGTCCCGGGGGCGCGGGAAAATTTTGAATCAGTACGAAACGGACAGTGCTGCGATTACCGTACGGCGCTACGCCTGACTGAGTGGCATGCATTGCAAGGCTTCACGCGAATGCGGCCTTGAATTGGTGAAGCGTTCCTGGGGAGTTGGCTGATATATCCAAGGGTGAGACGTTGGAGTCTCACGCTCCGGATGTGGATATCGCAGCGCATAGCGTCCTCCCCATGAGTCAGCTGGACGCGCGGCCACGGGCCGGAGACACGGTACGGGGAAGCTTGCCGGCCGACGGTGGTGACGGCCGCGGTGGCGTACGGGGCAAGGGGCTCGGCGGGAACTCCGTCGGCCTCATGGGCAGCGCCGTCATCGGCGTCTCGACCGTCGCCCCCGTCTACTGCCTGACCTCCACCCTCGGCTCCACCGCCGGAGAGGTCGGCGCGCAGATGCCCGCCGTCTTCCTGGCCGGGTTCCTGCCGATGCTGCTCGTGGCCTTCGCCTACCGCGAGCTGAACCGGGCGATGCCGGACTGCGGCACCTCCTTCACCTGGACCGTGAAGGCGTTCGGCCCCCGCGTCGGCTGGATGTGCGGCTGGGGCCTGGTCATCGCGACGATCATCGTGCTGTCCAACCTGGCGGGCGTCGCCACCTCGTACTTCTGGCTGCTCGCGGGGGAGATCGCCGGCAGTGCGTCGGTCGCCGCCCTGGACGACAGCAAGCCGGTCCACATCCTCACCTGCCTGGTCCTCATCGCCGTCGCCACCGCCATCAGCTACCGGGGCATGACCGCCACCAAGGGCATCCAGTACGCCCTGGTCGGGCTCCAGCTGGTCGTCCTCGCCGTGTTCGTGACGATGGCCCTGAGCAAGGCGGGCGGCGGCGGACCGGAGTTCGCCTCCTCGCTCGACTTCTCCTGGTCCTGGCTCAACCCCTTCGCCGTCCAGTCCTTCGCGGCCTTCACCGCCGGGCTGTCCCTCTCGATCTTCATGTTCTGGGGCTGGGACGCCTGCCTGACCGCCAACGAGGAGACCACGGGCAGCGAGAAGACCCCCGGCCGCGCCGCCCTCATCGCGATGGTCGTCCTGGTCGGCTCCTACCTCGCCACCGGCATCGCCGCGCAGATGGCCGTCGGCTCCGGCACCTCCGGGCTCGGCCTCGCCAACCCGGACACCTCCGACAACGTCTTCGCCGCCCTCGCCGGACCCGTGATGGGCCCCGGCCTCGGCGTCCTCCTCTTCCTCGCGGTCCTCGCCTCGGCCGCCGCCAGCCTCCAGACCACGTTCATCCCGGTGGCCCGCACGGTGCTCGCGATGTCCGCGTACGAGGCGATGCCGGCCTCGTACGCCAAGGTCCACCCCCGGTTCAGGACCCCCGGCCGGGCGACGGTCACGGCGGGCATCGGCACCGGGGCCTTCTACACCGTGATGACCCTGGTCAGCGAGCACGTCCTGGTCGACACCATCTACGCGCTCGGCCTGATGATCTGCTTCTACTACGCGCTGACCGCCTTCGCCTGCGCCTGGTACTTCCGCGCCGAACTGACCCGCTCCGCCCGGGACCTGGTCTTCAAGGGCCTCTTCCCGCTGCTCGGCGGCACTCTGCTCGCCGCCGTCTTCGCCAAGACCCTCTACGACATGTGGGACCCGGCGTACGGCTCCGGATCCTCGGTCCTCGGCGTCGGATCGGTGTTCGTCATCGGGGTGGGGCTGCTGCTCCTCGGCGTGGTGCTCATGGTCGCGATGGAGCGCCGCAGCCCGGCCTTCTTCCGGGGCGAGATCCTGACGAAGGAGACCCCGGCCCTCGTGGTCGAGGACTGAGCCCGTCGGACCGTGCGGGGGCCGTACGCTGTGGCCATGACGCGACGTTCGACGGGGCACTGGCTCCAGGTGGTCGGTATCGCCCACGGCGCCATCGGCGCGGTGATCTACCGGGACGTGCTCGCCGAACTGGGGCGGGACGTGGTCGACTCCGTGCCCGACCGGGGCGACCGCGCCGCCGCCTTCTGGTTCATGGCCGCCGCCCCCACCCTGTGGCTGGGCGGCCGGCTGCTGCGCTCGGCGGAGGAGCACGACGACATCCCGGCCCAGCGCGCGGCGGGTATCGCCCTGACCGCCGTCGGCGTGGTCGGCACGGTGGCCATGCCGAAGAGCGGGTTCCCGAGCCTGGTGGGGATCGGCGGTGTCCTGCTGCGCAGGTCGATGCGGTCCGGGGCCGCGTAGGCGCGTACGGCGAGCGCCGGAGCCCCCGGCCGCCCCTGCGCGGAAGCTGTCGGCCCTACGGCCGCCAGTAGCCCAGCGCGTTCACCCGGTCCTTGGGCAGCCCCAGCTCCTTGCGGAGGTACGCCGACAGGGTCCGGGTGGTCGCCGTGTCGCAGGCGACCCAGACGTACGCGTCCGTGCGGTCCTCGCCCAGCAGCTCCGGCAGGGCCGCCCGCACCTCGGAGACCAGATGCGCGCCCGCCTCTCGGCGCTCCACGTGGTGCAGGGTGTGGTGGGCCCCGTCGAGGCGCAACGGCAGTTTCCGGTCCTCCTCGTGCGCGGTCTCGAACCAGATCGTCGCCGGGGCCGACGGGACCGCGTCCAGCAGGGAGTTGATCGCCGGCAGCGCCGCCGCGTCACCGATCACGAAGAGCCGCGAGGGCGCGGGGTCGGGAAGGGTGAAACCGGTGCCCTGGAGCGTCGCGTCGATCGTTTCGCCGATTCCGACGGTCTTCGCCCAGTCGCAGGCAGGGCCCTCGTGCAGGGCGAACTCCAGACTGAACGTGCCCGTCTCCGGGTCGGGGTCGACCAGAGTGTAGGCGCGCTGGTGGGGTTTGCCGTCCTTCTCGAACCACAGCCGCACCCACATCGTGGGGTGCGCCCCGCCCGTCGCGGCGAGCAGCCCGCCGTCGGTCACGTGCACCCGGCGGAAACGGTCCGTGACCTGTTCCGCGCCGGTCACCGTGAACGTGAAGTCACGCCCCCTGAACAGCTTGAGAACGACGCCTTCCCAGCCATGCCCCACGGTGTCTCCTGCCTCGCCCCGGTGCCCCGGGCCCACGGCCCGAAGGTCAATTTAGGTGAGGCTAACCTAAATTTCGAGAGCTGGGGAGTGGCCGGGAACCAGCGCGACGGGGGACGGCCGCCACGATGACGCGTGGCGGCCGCGCCGCGGCCCGCGTGACGCGGAGGGGGCTACGGGGCCGGGTCCGACCCGTCCGGGTGCAGTGCGCCGCCCGGCCGGAACATCCGCTTGGCCACCGGGTGCCCGGCCTCCGCCGCCATCCGGAACCACGGCTCCGCCGCCGTCGGCCCCTCGCGCTGCTCGACCAGCCGTCCCAGCTCCCACATCGACTCCACGTCACCGGCCTTCACCGCCTGCCGCAGCAGCCGCTCGGCCGCGTCGGGGCGTCCCTCGGCCCGCGCGGTCAGGGCGAGCGCCCGCAGCCCCCGCACGGCCCGGGCGTCCCCGGCCGCGGCCGCCGCCGCGAGCTTCGCCGGATCGACGGGGCGGCGCGAACGGCTCCGGAACAGCAGCAGGAGCCCCAGCACCCACATGATCCAGCTCAGGCTGATCAGCGTGCCGCTGCCGGTGACGACCCCCGTCAGGCTCAGCGCGCCGCCCGCAGGCAACAGGAAGTACCCCAGCCCCAGCCCCGGTCCCGGCCCCATCGCAACTCCTCTCCGTCCGCTCCCGACGCACGCGGACGACGGTCTCGGATTTCCTTGTCGTACGGCATACCTTGGCCCTTCGCGCGCATGACGCGCTGACGGACGACGGAGGTGTTCTCGATGCGGATCTCCACGACGATCTTCCTCACCGACGAGACGGTGACCCCGGTCAGGCTCGCCCGCGAGCTGGAACAGCGACGGTTCGGCGGGCTGTATCTGCCCGAGCACACGCACATCCCGGTGATCCGCAGCACGCCGTACCCGATGGGCGGGAAGCTGCCCCGGGAGTACGGCCGCACCCTGGACCCGTTCGTCGCCCTCGGCCAGGCCGCCGCCGTCACCGAGCGCCTCGCCCTGGGCACCGGCATCACCCTGGTCGCCCAGCACGACCCGATCGGCCTGGCCAAGCAGGCGGCCACCCTGGACCACCTCTCCGGCGGCCGCTTCACCCTCGGCATCGGCTACGGCTGGAACGTCGAGGAGGCGGCCGACCACGGGGTCGAGTGGTCGACGCGCCGGGAGCTGGGGCGGGACCGGATGGCCCTGATGCGGGCCCTGTGGGCGGACGAGCCGACCCGGTACGAGGGCGCGTTCGGCTCCGTACGGGCGAGCGAGGCGCACCCCAAGCCCGCCCAGCGACCGCGCGGCCCGGTCAACGGACCGCGCACCCTGATCGGCGGCGGGGCGGGCCCGAAGCTGTTCGCGCACATCGCGGAGTACGCGGACGGCTGGCTGCCCATCGGCGGCGGGGGCCTCACCGAGTCGCTGCCGAAGCTGCGGACGGCCTGGGAGGAGGCCGGGCGCGACCCCAAGGGCCTCCAGGTGGTGCCGTACGCGGTGCTGCCGAGCCCGGGGAAGCTCGCCCACTACGCGGAGCTGGGCATCGAGGAGGTCGTGCTTCAGCTGCCCCCGGCCGACGAGGCGGAGGTCCTGCGGACGCTCGACGACTACGCCGCGTATCTCTGACGGCAACGCGGCTACGCCGGGTATCTCCGGCGGTCACGCCGCGTACCGCCGAGGAGGGGGGCCCGGGGCCGCCGGTGCAACCGCACGCGCGCACAGGGCATCCTTGTTCATCGGGGAACGCATACGCGGGCCCGGTCGGCGGGCGCCCCGCCGTCCAGACCGGAGCCCGCCCGGGTGGGGAGTGGAATGAACAGGCCGTTGCGGCACATAGCCATCTTCTGCGGGCTGCTGGTGCTGGCCCTGCTGCTGCGGGCCAACTGGCTCCAGCACGTCGACCGCCAGGAGCTGGCCCAGCACGAGAAGAACGCCCGCGTGCGGTTCGAACGGTTCGCGACCCCGCGCGGCGACATCATCGTCGGCGGCAAGGCGATCACCGGATCGAAGGAGACCGAGAGCCGGGACTACGCGTTCCTCCGGACCAACAAGGACGGTGCGATGTACGCGCCCGTCACCGGGTACGCCTCCCAGTCGCGGGGCACCTCGCTGCTGGAGCGGACCTACGACAGCGTCCTCAGCGGCCAGGACGACCGGTTCGCCTTCCGGCACGCCAAGGACATCCTGACGGGGCAGCCCCGGCGCGGCGGCGACGTGATCACCACGATCGACGCCAAGGCGCAGAAGGCGGCCTACAAGGGCCTCACCGACCTGGGCGCCCGGGGCGCGGTGGTCGCCCTGGACCCGCGCACCGGCAAGGTGCTGTCCCTGGTCTCCACGCCCTCGTACGACCCCGAGACCTTCGCCGGGATCTCCTTCAAGGAGAGCGACCGCTTCACGGCGCTGGAGAAGAAGAAGGGCAAGCCGCTGGCCAACCGCCCGCTGCGCGAGACCTACCCGCCCGGCTCCACCTTCAAGATCCTCACGGCCGCGGCGGCGCTGGAGCACGGCGTGGTCACGGACGTGGACGCCAGGACGGACGCGGTCTCGCCGTATCCCCTCCCGCTCTCCACCAACAAGATCGGCAGCGAGGCGGGCGACGCGGTGTGCGACAAGGCGTCGATGAAGACCGCCATGCAGTACTCCTGCAACAACGTCTTCCTCGACGCGGCGTCCGAACTGGGCGAGGACCGGATGCGGGAGACGGCGGAGAAGTTCGGCTTCAACGAGGACGTGTACGCGGAGGAGTTCGGCGACATGCTCGCCACGAAGAGCCTCTACCCGCAGAAGCTCGACAAGCCCGGCACGGCCCTCACCGGCATGGGCCAGGGCAGCCTCACCAGCACCCCGATGCAGATGGCGATGGTCACGGCGGCCCTCGCCAACGACGGCAAGCTGATGCAGCCCTACATCGTCGACGAGCTGCGCGGCCCGGACCTCTCCACGCTGGAGAAGAACGAGCCGATGGAGATGAGCCAGGCCGTCTCGTCCGAGACGGCGAAGAAGGTCCAGGAGATGATGGAGTACACCGCGAAGGAGGGCAGCGCCAAGCGCGCCCTGATCGACGGTGTGACGGTCGGCGGCAAGACGGGCACCGCCCAGCGCGGCGTGAACGTCCGCGACGAGGTCCCGTACGGCTGGTTCGTCAGCTACGGCAAGAAGGACGACGGGCGTTCGGTCGCGGTCGCCGTGTTCATCGACCCGACGGACATGGACATCTCCCGCTCCGACATCTCGGGCGGCCGGCTCGGCGCCCCGATCGCGAAGAGCGTGATGCAGGCGGTGCTGGGGGACTAGCGGGTGCCCGGCAGCCGGCCCGTCCGGCGTGTGAGGACGGAACCCCTGCCCCGGCGTGCCGGAGGGCGGAGGGGGCCGTCAGCCGGGCGGGCCGGAAACGCCACGCACCGGCCGTGCGGTCACCGCACCAGCCGTGCGGTCACGGCACCAGCCGTGCGGTCACCGCACCGACCGCAGCGTCCCCCACCGCACCACCTTCGCTCCCTCGCCCGGCGGCGGGTCCGACGCGTCCGACACGGCCGACGTGTCGGGCCCGCCCGCCCCCGGCAGGCCCACCAGCTCCGTCAGCGCGTCGATGCGGAAGTCCGCCGTCTCCACCACGTCGGGGTGCTCCGCCCACCAGTGCCCGTACGGCCCCCGCCGCAGGTGCGCCGTCCGCATCCCCGCCGCCGCGGCCGGGAACAGGTCCTCCGCCGGGTGGTCGCCCACGTACAGCGTCGCCCCGGGGGCCGCGCCCGCCACCTCGGCCACCCGTGCGAAGAACTCCGGGTCCGGCTTCCGGGCGCCCCACTCGTCCGAGGTGACCACCAGATCGACGGGCAGGTCCAGGCCCCGCAGCAGCTCCCCGGCCCGGACCGTGCCGTTCCCCGCCACCACGACGCGGATGCCCGCGGCCCGCAGCTCGCCCAGCGCGGGCCGGACGTCCTGGTAGAGGTCCGACTCGTCGAGGTGCTCCCCGCGCCCGGCGGCGGCCCGCGCGCGGTAGGCCTCCTCGACGTCCATGTCGGGCCGCAGGACGCGCAGCGCGTCCGTGGCCTCGCGGCCTTGGGCGACGGCCGCGCCCACCAGCGCACTGAGCGTGTGCGGTGGTACGCCGAGCCAGTTGGCCCAGGACGCCCAGTGCCGGTCGTCGCGTACGAGGGTTTCGCCGATGTCGAGGACGATCGTTTCCATCACCGTTCCGACACTAAGCGCGAGAACACCGTCGGCGGGGTCTCATCCGGGTGAGTCGGCACGCACGAGTGACCACGGACATGCCCACGGCACGTCCCGAGCGGCGATTCCGGCATGAGCGACCCCGATGTCCGGACGAGCGACACCCGATGTCCGGACGAGCGACACCCGATGTCCGGACGAGCGACACCCGATGTCCGGACGAGCGACCCCCGATGTCCGGACGAGCGACACCCGATGTCCGGACGAGCGACCCCCGATGTCCGGACGAGCGACCCCCGATGCCCTGGTCCGGCGCGCGCACCTCGCTCGTATGCTCGGTTCATGACCGATGCTCAGAGCGGACGCCCCACCTCCAACGCCATGCGGCGCGCACTCAAACGCGCCCGTGACGGTGTCGCCCTCGATGTCACCGAGGCCGCCGTCCTGCTCCAGGCGCGCGGCGACGATCTGACGGACCTCGCGGCGTCCGCCGCCCGCGTCCGTGACGCGGGCCTGGAGGCGGCGGGCCGGCCGGGCGTGATCACGTACTCGCGCAAGGTCTTCATCCCGCTCACCCGCCTCTGCCGCGACAAGTGCCACTACTGCACCTTCGTCACCGTCCCCGGCAAGCTCCGCCGGGCCGGCCACGGCATGTTCCTGTCGCCCGACGAGGTGCTGGCCATCGCCCGCGAGGGTGCGGCGATGGGCTGCAAGGAGGCGCTGTTCACGCTGGGGGACCGCCCCGAGGACCGGTGGCCCGAGGCGCGGGAGTGGCTGGAGGCGGAGGGATACGACGACACGCTCGCGTACGTACGGGCGATGGCGATCCGGGTCCTGGAGGAGACGGGTCTGCTGCCCCACCTCAACCCGGGCGTGCTGACCTGGACCGACCTCCAGCGCCTCAAGCCCGTGGCGCCCTCGATGGGGATGATGCTGGAGACGACGGCGACCCGTCTCTGGTCCGAGCCGGGCGGCCCGCACCACGGCTCTCCGGACAAGGAACCGGCCGTACGGCTCCGCGTTCTCGAGGACGCGGGGCGCTCCAACGTCCCCTTCACCACCGGCATCCTGATCGGGATCGGCGAGTCCTACGAGGAGCGCGCCGACTCCCTCTTCGCGCTGCGGAAGACGGCCCGCGCCTACCACGGCATCCAGGAAGTCATCGTGCAGAACTTCCGCGCCAAGCCGGACACGGCGATGCGCGGCATGCCCGACGCGGAGCTGGAGGAGCTGGCCGCCGCCATCGCGGTGGCCCGGCACATCCTCGGCCCGTCCGCCCGGATCCAGGCCCCGCCGAACCTGGTGGACGCCGAGTACGCGCTCCTCATCGGCGCGGGCATCGACGACTGGGGCGGGGTCTCGCCGCTCACGCCCGACCACGTGAACCCCGAGCGCCCCTGGCCGCACATCGACGAACTGGCGCGGAAGACGGCGGACTCCGGCTTCACGCTCCGCGAACGCCTGACGATCTACCCCGAGTTCATCCAGCGCGGCGAGCCCTGGCTCGACCCCCGCCTCCTCCCGCACGTCCGCGCCCTGGCCGACCCGGAGACGGGCCTGGCCCGCGAGGACGCGATCCCCGTCGGCCTGCCCTGGCAGGAGCCGGACGAGGGCTTCACCTCGTTCGGCCGCACCGACCTCCACACCACCATCGACACCGAGGGCCGCACCGGCGACCGCCGTAACGACTTCGACGAGGTGTACGGGGACTGGGAGGCGCTCCGCGAGGCGGCGGCCCCCGGTATGGTCCCGTCCAGCATCGACACCGACGTACGCCAGGCGCTGAGCCGGGCCGCCGACGATCCGACGAAGCTCACCGACGACCAGGCGCTCGCCCTGCTCCACGCGGACGGCCCGGCGCTGGACGAGCTGTGCCGGATCGCCGACGCGCTGCGCAAGGACGTGGTCGGCGACGACGTCACGTACATCGTCACGCGGAACATCAACTTCACCAACGTCTGCTACACCGGCTGCCGCTTCTGCGCCTTCGCCCAGCGCCGCACGGACGCCGACGCCTACACGCTCTCCCTGGACCAGGTCGCGGACCGGGCGGCGCAGGCGTGGGACGTGGGCGCGGTCGAGGTCTGCATGCAGGGCGGCATCCACCCGGACCTGCCCGGCACGGCGTACTTCGACATCGCGCGCGCGGTGAAGGAACGCGTCCCCGGCATGCACGTGCACGCGTTCTCGCCCATGGAGGTCGTCAACGGGGCCACCCGCACCGGACTGTCGATCCGCGACTGGCTGACCGCCGCCAAGGAGGCCGGACTCGACTCGATCCCCGGCACGGCGGCGGAGATCCTGGACGACGAGGTCCGCTGGGTCCTCACCAAGGGCAAACTGCCCACGGCCACCTGGCTGGAGGTCATCAAGACCGCCCATGAGGTGGGCCTGCGCTCGTCCTCGACGATGATGTACGGGCATGTGGACCAGCCCCGTCACTGGCTGGGCCACCTCCGTACCCTTGCGCGGCTCCAGCAGGAGACCGGCGGCCTGACGGAGTTCGTGACGCTCCCCTTCATCCACACGAACGCCCCGGTCTACCTGGCCGGCATCGCCCGCCCGGGCCCGACGGACCGCGACAACAGGGCCGTCACCGCCATGGCGAGGCTCCTGCTCCACCCGCACATCACCAACATCCAGACGAGCTGGGTGAAGCTCGGCACGGAGGGCGCGGCGGAGATGCTGCGCTCGGGCGCGAACGACCTGGGCGGCACGCTGATGGAGGAGACCATCTCGCGGATGGCCGGGTCGGGTTACGGCTCGTACCGCTCGATCCAGGGCCTGGAGGCCATCGCCGACCTCGCGGGCCGCCCGTCCCGCCCCCGTACGACCCTGTACGGGGAGGTCCCGGCCGAACGCGTCGCGGTGGCCACCGCCTCGGACGGGCATCTGCCGGAGCTGCTGCCGGTGCTGCCGAGCTGAGGGCGGGGGAGGCCGGTGCGGGGCGGGGAGTGCCCCCGCCGGTGCGGGCGGGGAGTCCCCCCGCTCGGCTCCGCCCGGCTCAGCAGGCCCGTGGCCTTCGAGGCCGCTGCGGGCATAGCGTGGGCGGGATGGAACCCCCGCATCTGGAACGGACCCGGCAGTCGTACGACGCCGTCGCCGCCGACTACGCCCGGTCCGTCAAGGACCCGAGCGAGCTGGACCCGCTGTCGCGCGCCGTACTGGCCGCCTTCGCCGAGCTCGTCGCGTCGTCCGGCCTCGGGCCGACGGCGGACGTGGGCTGCGGGCCGGGCAAGGTGACCGCGTACCTGACCGGGCTGGGAGTCTCCGCCTTCGGGATCGATCTCTCGCCGAGGATGGTCGGGCTGGCCCGCGCGGCCCATCCGGAACTGCGCTTCGACGTCGGCTCGATGACCGCGCTGGAGGCCGGGGACGGCGAACTGGGCGGCATCCTGGCGTTCTACTCCACGCACCACCTGCCGCCGGAGTCGCTCCCCGGCGCGTTCGCCGAGTTCCACCGGACGCTGGCGCCCGGCGGGCACCTGCTGATCGTCACCCGGGTCGGCGACGACGGGCACCGGCAGCTGTCGCACGGCTACGGAGGCCCCGCCGTCCCCTTCGACAGCTACCGGTTGCCGGCGGACCGAATCGCCGAACTCCTGGAGCGGGCGGGATTCGTCATCACGGGGCGGACGTTGCAGGAGCCCGACGAAGGCGCGAAACGGCCGGTCGCCGGCTTCCTGGCGCACAAGCCGGACGTCCGTCAGGCGTGACACGGCCCCCTGACGCCCTTACGGGCGGCAGCCCTCCGCCTCCATCGCGACGGGCAGTTGGGAGCGCAGGAACTCTTCGAGCAGGCGGCGACGTTCCGTGGTCTCCTCGGGGTTCTCCACGCCGTCGATGGCCAGCACGAACTGCATCTTCTCGCCCTGGTAGGTGCAGGCTCGGAGGGCCATCCCGCCGTGGTCCGCGATGGTGGCGCCGTCCCCGATGTCGGCGGGTGCCGGGTTACCCAGCCGCCGCATGCCGTCGGCGTTGACCTCCAACGGCTTGACGAACGGTTCGACGACGTCGCCCCTCAGCCCCACCCGCTCCTCACCATCGACCTCGAACTCGCAGCGCGGCTGCTTGGGTTCGGAGAAGGTGTCCTTGGTCTTCAGCTCATCGCCTCTGGGCAGTAGCTGGCCGATGAGACCGGGGTCGACCTCGGTTCCGCAGGCTTCCGAGACCTTGAACGCTTCGGGGCTGCCGCAGCCGGTGGCCTCGAGGAACAGGATGGCGAGCAGCGCAAGGCCGCCCACGTGCCGCAGAACGTTCCTTCGCATGCGCCCCTCACTACGTCCTCCGGGCCTCCGACACACCGCTGCCCCCCCGCCACTACGGGCGGCAGCCCTCCGCTTCCATCGCGACAGGCAGTTGGGAGCGCAGGAACGCTTCCAGGAGGCGACGGCGCTCCGCGGTGTCCTCCGGGTCCTCCACGCTGTCGATGGACAGTACGTACTGCATCTTCTCGCCGTTGTAGGTGCATGCCTTCAGGGCCATCCCCCCATGGTCCGCGATGGTGGCGCCATCACCGATGTCGGCAGGTGCCGGATTGCCCAGGCGGAGCATGACCGATTCCTTGACCGCCAGTGGCTTCACGAACGGTTCGACGACGTCACCTCGCAGGCCCACCTGGTCCTGCCCGTCCACCGCGAACTCGCAGCGGAACTGCTTCGGCTCCGAGAAAGCGTCCTCGGACTTCAGGTCGTCGCCTGTGGGCAGGAGCCGGCCGATAAGTTCGGGGTCGAATTCTATGCCGCAGGCCTCCGAGACCTTGAAGGCTTCGGGGCTGCCGCAGCCGGTGGCCCCGAGGAGCAGGGCTGTGAGCAGCAGAGCGCCGCACGTCCGGCGCGGGGCGTTCCCCTTCGTCACCTTCATCAGCCTCCCCCGTCCAGTCCGCTGGCTCGGTTGTTTCCGTCGTACGCTGCGCCGTTGATCTCATCGGTGATGGTGTAGCGGGTTTGGGAGTGGCCGGGGTTTGCCTTGGCCCACTCGTCGGCGAGTGCCTGCAACTGCTGCTCCCTGCCTTTGAAGACTTCCTCGTTGTCCTGCTGGTGAATGGTGTCGATCCGCGCCTGCTCCTGCGTCTGCCACTGGTAGGCCGCCGCGTCGATTCCGCGCTGGGCGATGTCGCCCACCCCCGGAACGAAGTTCGCGATGCTGCCGAACCCGTGGTACATCCACTTGGCATCCCACGAGGGGTCGTCCTTGTCGGTCACCAGGGCCTGGTAGCGGGCTTGCTCCAGGAAGCCGACGGTGTTGCCCGCCCGGAGCAGGGTCTCCTTGGGGTCCTTCGGGTCGTCCTCGTGGATGTCCCTGACGATTTCCCGGTTCAGGCCTTCGTTGAGCATGCCGTAGGCGTTCTGGTCGCGGGAGACCTGCTTGGAGACCTCCAACAGCTGGTCCCTGTCCAGCAGCTTCGGGTCGTTGGGGTCATCCGCCAGCGCGCTGGCGGAGTGGTGAACCGTGTCGCCGTGGTTCGTCAGCACGATCGCCATGTCGTCCCGCATCTCGCTGGGGAAGTCGTCGCCCCGCTCCGCGAGGTACTTCAGCGAGCTGTCGAGAACCTGCCGGTGCTGTCCGGTGTGCTCGGGGGGACGGGCGGAGCTGTCGTTCGGGTCGACCCCGGTCGCCGCCGCGACGAGGGCGTCGCCGGTCGCCTCGTAACTCGCCTTCGGGCCCTCGTAGTCGCTTGCCGACTTTCCGTACCCCATCGAGTCGGGCACCACGTCGTTGAAGGGCTCGCGGTCCTTGAGGACGTACTGCGCGTTGTCCTGGGGGTCCGTCGAGCTGAAGAAGTCGGTGGCCGCGTCGGGGTTGTGGGCCAGGGCCTTCATGAAGCCGGTCATCGGGTCCGTACCCGCGTCGGCGTTGTCCCCGTAGTGGAGCTGGTCGATCTTCGCGTACGACGGGAGCTTGTCCCAGGGCAGTACGTCCTCCCGGTTCTTGCCGCCGGGGCCCGGGTCCTTGACGTCCCCGGTGTGCTCCTTCTCGTACTTGACGAGCGCGTTGCCGTAGTCGTTGAGGAACTCGCCCTCGTACTTCCCGTGGCGCATGAGGTTGCTCATGGCCTGGAAGCCGTGGACGCGGGTCTGGCTCCCGCCCTGGCCGCCGCCGACGTTCTCGCCGCCGAGCCCGACCACCCGGTCCTTCCAGGACTCCATGCCCTCGCTGTTGGAGTGGGACGCGGTGGCGAGCGTGGTGCCCAGCTGCTTCTCCAGCGCGCCGAGCAGCCGCATGCGCTCCTCGCGCGCCTCCCGGGTGCCCGTGCCGCCGCCTTCCCGGTTCTCCCAGCTGTCCAGGTCCACCGCCCCGGCGAAGAACTTCAGCGTCCCCTCCGGGCCCAGACCGAGGGCCACGCGCTCGGCGAAGACGGGATCGTCGGGGTGGGCCTTCATCAGGGCGTTGAAGCGTGCCAGCTGCTCGTTGGTGAGCTGACTCGGGTCCTTCTTGCCCAGGGCGATGAGCTCGTCGGAGTCCTCGATGCTCTTCTGCGCCGAGTCGAAGCTGTTGAAGCCGTTCGACTCGAACCCGTGCTTGTCCTTCGCGTGGAAACGCAGCGCCGTCGCGGCGGTGCTGTCCGTCTCGCCCGCCGCGGTCAGGATGGTGCTGATCTCCTGGGCCACCGCGTCGATCTCCGCCTGGGTCGGCGGCTCGATCTTCGCGTTGCCGGCCGCCTGCGGTGAGGGGACGGCGGATCTGACCATGCCCCTGTCGTCCACGTAGATGTTCTTCTTGGCCGCACGGCTCACCGCGTCGGCCAAGTCGCTCTTGTGCTTCGTCAGCTTGCTGTGCGCGCCGCTCAGAATCGTGTGCACGCTCCGGGCGACGGTGACGACGTCGTCGAACTCCCGCGCCGTGACCGTGACGAAGTCCTTGGTCACGGTCGCGTTCTGCCCCTTCCAGTCGGCCGCTTCGGCCTTGCTGTCCAGGTCCGCCGCGCTGACCTCGCCATTGCCGCCGTCCGCGACCTTGACCAGTTTGCCGACCATCGCCTGCCAATCCGCGACCGCTTCCTGAAGCTTTCCCAGCCGCAGGTCGTTGAGGTCCTGGAAGGTGACCATGATGTGTGCCCCCGTTGTCCGCCGTGCTCGTTACGTGGAGTAGCCGCTACTTGTAGTAGTCGTTGATGCGCGACACGGACAGCTCGTCCCCGCCGACCGTGCGCAGGTCCGTCGCGATCTTGACCGAGTCCTTCGCGTGTTCGGCGCGGGAGTAGTCGAGATGGTTGGAGATGTGCGCGCACGCCTCCTTGAGCGTTCCCGCCTTCGTGTTCCAGGCGTCATGGAGCTCGGTGAGGGCCGAGCCCATGTCCAGCCCGTCGTTGAACAGCTGGATGGACGCGTCGAAGGTGGTCTGCCGGGCGTGGTCGGACGCGGTGGAGAAGTGCTGCCGCAGGCTGTAGGCCGCGTTGCCGAGCGCGCCGAGCACGTTGTCGTGCACGACCAGGTCTCCGTCACCGCCGCCACCGCCGCGTTCGGGGGCGACCTGGTTCAGCCGCATGGCCGCGTCCTGCTGCGCCCTCGCCTTCGCCTGCTCCCACTCGTCCCAAGCCATAGGTCCTCCGTGAAGCCGTACGTCGATTCTTCTTCCGCCCCTGGGGCTGCCTGCTCCCCACGTTATCTTCGCTTCTTGATCGTTTGCTGGGTGGGCGGCGGCTGAGTGCCGACGGGCAGGTGGGCGGCGGTCTTCCGTTTCATTTTGTCATGCTCCGGGCAATTCTTGCGGGTGTCGATCCCCCGTCACCACGAGTTGATGCGCCCGATGCATCAGGAGCGAGAAGCCATGCGAACTCCGCCGAAACCGACGACTCCGACCGGGATCCCCGGCGCCGCACCTGCCGTCGTTGGAGCCCTGCTTTCCGTCCGCAACGGGTTCGTCGCCCGCTGCCGCGCTCGCGCCGGTGCCGTCCGCGAGCGCACCGCCCGCACCGCCGCCGTCCTCGCCGCCGCGGGCCTTCTCGTGCTGGGCACCGCCTCCGCCGCCCACGCCGACCCGCCGGGCAACCTCCCCCAGAACGCGGGCGGTTACGGGCAGACGTTCGCGCCCGCCTTCGACTACGACGGCGACGGCTGCTACGCCACCCCCGCCATCGGCCCGGACGGCACCCTCGCGCCCGGTCTGAGGACGACCGGAGCGGTCAACGGCAGCTGCCGGGACCGATGGGACCTGGACAACTCCCAGACGTACTCCCGCTCGAAGTGCAACCACGGCTGGTGCGGCATCGTCTACGCGAGCTACTTCGAAAAGGACCAGGCTGTCCACGGCAGCGGACTGGGCGGGCACCGCCACGACTTCGAGCATGTGATCACCTGGGTCAACCAGGGTTCCGGCCAGGTGGATTACGTCTCGACCACGCAGCACAGCACGGTGAAGACCTATCCGCGCTCGCAGGTCCGGTTCGACGGTTCGCACCCCAAGGCCGTCTACCACAAGGACGGTCCGAGCACGCACTTCTTCCGCCTCGCCAACGGCAACGACGAGCCGCCCGAGAACCACTACGGCAACTGGCGCTACCCCCCGGTCGTCGACTGGAACGGCTTTCCCAGCACGGAGTTGCGCGACAAGCTCATGAACGCCGACTTCGGTTCCGCGACCATCAAGGTCACCGACAGGGACGACCGCTTCCGCAATCTGCTCGACGACTCCAAGCCCGCCGGGATCCCGTTCGACCCCTGGGCCTGAACCCGCCCCTCGCCGCCTGTCAGAAGTACTGCTCCATCAGGTCGTCCAGTTGCCCCACGTCCCCCGGCCGTACGGACGCCCGAGGCAGGCGGCGTAGGACGGCGATGTCGGCGGTCTCGAAGAGGCCGGTCGTCGAAAGCTCGCCCAGCGCGTTCAGTTCGCTCCCAAGCAGGCCGCGTCCTGCTCCAGGACGGCTGCGGAGGCGAGGAGGGAGGCCAGGGTTCGGACCTCCCGGCGGCCGAAGGACCGCGCCCAGTCGCAGATCGTCTCGCACGCCCGCTCCCGGCTCTTCGGCGAATCCGACAGGAGGTTGCGGACGAGGCCGAGCAGGCGCTCGTCGCCGATGGACCGAAGGTCATCCACGCGGGCGGCGCTCCTCGTCGTGGCGGGGGAGGCCGCGCAGCAGGGTGCCCAGGTAGAGGACGAACGGCGGCTCGGCCGGGGCGTTGCCTGCTGCCGCCAGCCACCGGACCACGCCGAGCCCGAAGACGGCCCAGTACTGCTCGGCTTGTCGGGTGTCCGCGCCGCCCGCGCGGAACGCGGCGACGACCTTGTCGCGCAGCCGCTCGAAGGACGCGAGGTGGTGGCGGTGCGGGCGGGCCACATGGGCGGCGTATCCGGGTACCGCCAGGAACTCGTCATGCATCGCCCACGCCAGCCGCTCCAGCCAGTCGAGCCAGGTCCCGGCGTCGGGCTCGTCCTCGGGGAGTACCCGGCCGACCATGACCTCGCTGACGAGATCCAGCACGCCGTCGCGATCGGGCACCCACCGGTACAGCGACGAGTGCGAGACCCCGAGCCTCGTCGCGAGTTCCCGCATGGTGAGCGTCGCCACGTCCCCTTGCAGGGCGGCTTCGGCGATCCGCTCCCGGCTCAGCCGCGGCGGCCGACCGGGCCCGTTCCTTCCGGTGCTGTTCATCGGGGCAAGCGTACGCAGGGAGGGGCGAACCCTCATTAGTGACCCTTGGTCGCTAATGCTGCTAGGTTCGACTGATGGGCATTCAGGAAGCGACAGGGGCACCATGGGAGATCGACACCTCGGGGCTGCCCATGGACCAGGCCCAGGAGCTCGTCCTCGACGAACTGCGCGCTCTCACGGAGCGCGCCGAGCCGTTCGCGGCGATCCTCCTGATGCCCGCACCGCCGGACGGGCGCACTCCCGTGACGTCGCCGTCCGGTAGGTCCGCCGCCGACCGCGTCCGCACTCTGAAGCTGATCCGGCCCGGCCTCACGGCCCACTGTCGGGGCCTCGCCTTCGTGGCGCCGTCGGACATCCCGGCGGAGCGCGCCGCATCGATCCACAGCGGTGAGCAGCTGTGGGGCTGCCCGACGATGGCCACGCAGGACGTGACGGCCGCCCGCGCCTGGGCCGGGGCGCGGGTCGGGGACTGACGGGGGCGGCTCGGGCCCGGAGCGGCCCGGGGGCTCAGCCCAGGGTGACTTGGAAGTAAGACGTTTCCCGGTAGCCGGCGTCCGGAGGGGTGATCTCGACCGTGACCGGGGTGCCCGCCCGGGCCGGCTTCAAGCGAATCGGGACGGTGCGCTCCTCGCCCTCGGGGAGGGGCGGGACGAGGGCGGCGGTGGACTTCTCCGAGTTCAGCCGGGTCAGGCTGTAGACGCTGGCGTCGTCGTCGCCGGATGCGCCGGCCCGGACGACGAGGAGCGGGGGAAACGAGCCACCGTTGAGGCGGAGTTCCTCGTCGGTGCCGTTCTTGAAGGTCACGGTGAGGATGTAGGTGCCGTCGCCATGGGGCTCGGGGCGGCTGATGGTGACCCACAGGCCGTCCTCGTACCGGGCCGTCATGCCGGGGCCGAGCGGTTGGGACACGCTGCCCGAGAGGCCGGGCTGCTCCATCTGACCGTCGCCGTCGAGGCTCTTCTCGAACTCCGTGACGGCAGCCGCTCCCAGCATGATCAGCACGAAGAAGGCGATCACCGCGATCGAGCAGCCGTAGAACCACCGCGAGCTGCCGGCGGGTGACGTGTCCGTGGCCGACGTGTCTGCTGCGGTCGCTTCCGTGTCCATGCGCGCCACGCTAGGCAGCGGCCGGGGCAAGATCATGAGTGCCGGCACTCAGGGAGCGGTTGAGTAGGCGCGAGGGCCCGCGGCCCGGCCCGGTGAGGGAGGGGCGCGAGCCCTGCGGCGTAGGCGGTGAGGGTCAGTGCTCGGCCGCGAAGTGTACGAAGGCCGCCCAGGTGGGGCGGCGACGAGGAGTACGGGGCCGGGGTAGCCGTCGGCCACCTTGATGCGGTGAGGAATCTCGATACGGGAAGTGGCGGCCGGCGAGGACCGGATATCTCAACATGACGCCCGGCCGTCCGCGGCTCGGGCCAGCGGCGACGGCATACCCAGTGGCGGGCTTCCGTGTGGTCTCCCTCAAACACAGCTCCACCGAGCCCAAAGCTCCGGCGGTCCTCTTCGGCGGGGGTGCCTTCGCGGGCGCTCGCCCTGTGCCTATTCGTGACCAGTTCTCTCGGTGTGCTTTGACTGTGACGTGCCCACAACGTCATCAACGCGGGTTCAGCGCGCGCCTGGCCGAGTTGATGACGTTGTGGGCGTCGGCTCCGTACACGGCCGACTCGCGGAGGGTGCGCCAGACCTTCGAGTACAGGGCGACGTTGTCGGCGTCGTCCAACCACATCTCGGCGTGCCAGTCCTCGGCCACCACCAGGCGGTCATCAAGGACCCAGAACCCGTTGGCGGGCACGATCTTGACGGAGGCCGCGAACGGGATGACACCCATCTCCACCGTGTCCACGCCGATCATTCCGGTGAGGCGGTCGAGCTGGGCGACCAGCACCGAGGGCGGGCAGATCAGCGAGCGCAAGGCGGCCTCCCACATCAGCACGTGCAGCTTGCAGCGAGGGGGCCGCGGGTGACCCAGGACGGGAAGCCAGCAACGACCCTCAACCACGGGAAGCTGCCATGGCCGCGCGCGACCCCCGAGCGGTGGCCAGGAGTGGGACGTGCCCCTGGATCGCATCAAGCCGGTGACCGAGGCCGACAAGGCTTAGTTGCTCCCCTGGGCTGATCGGTGGACGGCACCGCCGACGTCGTCATTCTCGCCATCGCCGGCGTGGCCTCAGTGCTGCTCTTTGCGATCAAGGGGCTCTTGGGTCAGGTCCCCGACGTGATCGCTTCAGCCAGCAAAGCCCGCGACTCGTGGCAGCGCTTCAAGCAGCCAGAGCTGCCGCCCCCGGCGGACGACGACGAGAAGCCGCCCCTCGCCGCATGGGCCGTCCGGGCCTCTGGTGGCACCACGGAGCGCACGAGACCCCGCCCCGGCCCCCACCCGGCGGGAACGCACGAGGCCCCAAGATCTGCCTCTCTCCGGGGGGTCTCGTGCCGTGGGAGGGGCGACGCTACACCGCGATGGCCACCCGGAAGCGGACCGGAGCCAGAGCGGCATCCCCGGGAAGAGGCGTGGCCCGCCCGTCGTCAGTCCGTACGGACCCGGGTCATGTTCGTCTCGGCCAGGGGCGCGTAGTGCTCGGTGAACAGCTTTCCCACCAGTTCGCCGCGGCTGGAGACCCCGGCCTTCTCGAAGACCGCCTTGACGTGGTCCCGGACGGTGTGCGGGGAGAGGTGCAGCTGTGCGGCGATCTCACCGGTGGGAAGGCCGCGGGCGATGTACTGGGTGACCTCGGTCTCCCGGTCGGTGAGCTCGTACGCGTCCACGATCAGGGGCATGATCTCCGAGGCCTTCGCGGGCTCGATCACCACGGCGGAGGCGCCCGGTCCGCCGTCCGCCTCCCGCAGGCAGGAGGCGTGGCAGACCAGCCAGCGGCCCGCGCGGTTCCGTACCCGTACCCGGGCGCGGGTCTGGCCGCGGTCCCGTTCCTCGGCCACAGCGCGGGCCTTCATCGCGGTCGCCTGGATGAAGGACGGCACCCGGATGCCCTGGGGCGAGAGAACGGTGGGGCCCTCGGGGAGCGTGCAGAGGTGGGCCAGGGCGTCGTCGTTGTACGACAGCAGAGTGCCGGTCGCGTCGAAGAGGAGGAGCCCGGGGCCGCGTGGGCCGTCAGGCTGCGTCTGCGTCTGCGTCTGCGTCTGCGGGTCGGGCTCGGCGAACGAGCGCAGCTGCTTGGCGAGCGGAGTGATGACGGAGGCGATCAGCTGGGTCTCGGTGTCGTCGAAGGCCGGGCGCCCCTCAGCCCGGAACAGGCTGATGTGGCCCTGGGGACGGCCCCCCACGCGCAGGACCGCTCGCAATTCGTCGTGGAATCCGCGCGGGCGCATGAAGGTCTCGTAGAGCGTGCTGCGCGCGGGCAGGTCACCGGTCGTCTGCCGGAGCCCGGCGACCGGCACGGGGGCCCGCGCCAGGTCGCGGAAGAGGTTGACGTTCTCGGTGAACAGTTCGGACTCCCAGTAGACGGCGCAGCCGCCCTCGTCCAGGTTCTCCGCGCGGATCGGCGCGGTCATCATGCCGGTCACCGGGTCGGTGACGCGCCATACCGCCGCGTCGTACGGCATGAGCCGGCGCAGGTGGGCCGAGGCCTCGGCGAACAGGCCGAGCGCGTCGGTCGCCCTGGCGGTCCGGGAAAGCAGTTCCGCCCGGCCGACCGAGGTACGGGAGGCCGGGGTGCGGGAGATCGTCGAACCGGTCATCCCATGAAGGTGCCAGTTCTGCCAGACCCTTCCAACCCCTCAAGTAGGGGATGGAAGAGGCCCTCCCGGACGAGAACACTCCTCCTCGTCCGCCGACGCTCGGCGCGACGAGGAAGGACGTGATCGTGGTCGGACTACCCGAACTGCCCGCATTACTCGAACTGCCCGGACATGCGGGAATCGCCGCGAGCTCCCTGGACGGGCTCGTCGCCCGGCTCAAGAGTGAGGTCTTCACGCCCGAGGACGCCGGGTACGCGAAGGAACTCGCGGGCTTCAACCGCATCGCGCGGCACCGGCCCGACGTGATCGTCGTCGCCCGGTCGGCCGGCGACGTATCCGCCGCGGTGTCCTTCGCAGCCCAGGAAGGGCTCCCCGTCGCCGTCCAGGCGACCGGTCACGGCATCGCGGCGCCCGCGTCCGGCGGGGTCCTCGTCGCCACCCGCCGGATGAACGCGGTCGCCGTCGACCCCCTCACCCGTACGGCCTACGTGGAGGCCGGGGCCCAGTGGCATCAGGTGATCTCCGCCGCCGCACCGCACGGGCTCGCCCCTCTCAACGGGTCGTCCCCGCTGGTCGGCGTAGTGGGCTACACACTGGGTGGTGGACTCGGACCGCTGGGGCGGCAGTTCGGGTTCGCCGCCGACCATGTGACCCGTATCGAGGTCGTCACCGCCGACGGGAGTATCCGGCAGGTCACCCGTGACCGGCACCCGGACCTCTTCTGGGCGTTGCGCGGCGGCAAGGGGAACTTCGGCATCGTCACCGGGCTGTGGTTCGGCCTGATGCCGGTGCGCCGGCTCTACGGCGGCGGGATCTACTTCCCCGGTGAGCAGGCGGCGCGGGTCCTGCACGCCTGGCGGCGGTGGACCGCGACCGTGCCCGAGGAGATGACCTCCTCCATGGCGCTGCTGCGGCTGCCGGACGTTCCGGACGTGCCGCAGTTCCTCCGGGGGACGTTCGCCGCGCATGTGCGGATCGCCTTCACCGGCCCCACCGGGGAGGGGGAGCGGCTCGTCCGTCCGCTGCGCCGGTGCGCTACGCCGTTGGCGGACTCGGTCGCCGAGATGCCGTACGCGGCGGTGGCCGACATCCACCAGGATCCGGCTCATCCGCTCCCGTACCACGAACGCAACATCGTCCTGCGGGAGTTGAGCTCTCATGCCGCCGACGCGCTCCTTCGGGTGGCCGGCGCCGGCTCGTCGTGCGGCGACCTGATGGTGGAGGTGCGTCACCTCGGCGGCGCGCTCTCCCGGCCCGCCGAGGTGCCCAACGCGGTGGGCGTCCGCGAAGGCGCGTACACGCTGTCCACGCTCTCTCCGCCCGGCTCGCCGGACGTGGTCCTGGGGCCGATGGGGCCGTGGAGCACGGGCCGCCGCTATCTGAACTTCCTCGCGGGGGCGGACACGGCCGAGTCGGTGGCGGAGTGCTTCGACCCGGAGAGCCTCAGCCGACTGGCCCGGGTGAAGGCCGCGGTCGACCCCGACAACCTCTTCCGGCTCAACCACAACATCGCGCCCCGCCCGTGAACGAGTCAGCCGTCATCCTTTGGAGTCCACCATGACCACGTACGAGTCCGCGTCGACCGCGGCGACCGGCACCTCCTCCTCCCCGGGGGCACGCCCGGACGGGCTGCGTTACGGGGCGTTGTTCGGCCCGGTCGTCTTCGGTGTCACCGCCGCCGGGGTCGCCCTGCCCGACGTGGCGTCCTCCCTGAACACCTCCTCCACCGCTGCCGCCTGGGTACTGACCGCCCACGCGCTCGCCCTCGGCGTCGGCACCGCGCTGTTCGGCCGCCTCGCCGACACCCGTGGCGTGCGCGCCGCCCTGCTGCTCGGCTCGTCGGCCCTCGCGGTCGGCGCCGTCATCTGCCTCCTCGCGACCGGCCTCGGCGTCCTGGTGGCCGGACGCTTCGTCCAGGCCGCCGGCTCCGGCGCCATGGCGGCCTGTGCCATGGCGCTCACCGCCTCGGTGCCACCGGACCGGCGGCCCCGGGCCCTCGCCGGATTCGGGGCGACGATGGCGGTCTTCTCCGCCGGCGCCACCCTGACCGGCGGTGTCTTCACCGAGTGGGTGACCTGGCGCGTCGCCCTGGTCCTGCCCGCGCTCTCCCTGCTCGTCGTTCCGCTGTGCCTGGCCGGGGCGCCGGCGCGCAAGAACTCCGGCCGCTCGATGGACCTGCCGGGCGCCGCTCTGCTGACGCTCACCGCCATGTCGTTCCTCGTGCTGATCCAGTCCGCCGCGCTCGCGCTGAGCACTCCGCTGGTGGTCGCCACCGCCGCCGTGCTGGTCCTGTCGGCCGCCGGGCTCACCTGGCGTACCCGCGGCAGCGACACCTCCTTCGTGCCGCGCGCGCTCGCCACCGACCGCGTCTTCCTGAAGGCCGCCGTCATCGGCACGGGGGTGTACGCGGGCCTGTTCGCCGCGATGTACGCCGTACCGCAGCTCCTCGTCCGCGACCACGGGTGGAGCGTCCTGTCCGTCGGCGTCTGGCTGCTGCCCGGCGCGGTCATCGGCGCGGTGCTCTCCAGGCTGGCCGGCCGGCTCACCGCGGGCGACCACGGCAACCGGCTCCTCGCCGCGGTCTCGCTCACCTTCGCCGTGGCCCTCGCCGGCGCGCTGACCGGGTCCGGGGTGCTGCCGCTGGTCCTCGGCGCCTCACTCGGCTTCTCCGCGTTCTCCGTCGCGCAGGTCTTCACCACCGCGCTGATGTCGGCACACGTCGAACCGGCCCGGCGCGGCGGGGCGATGGGGCTGCTCAACCTCACGTTCTTCGTCGGCGGCGGCGTCGGCAGCGCCACCGCGGGCGCGCTGGCGAAGTCGATGTCGCTCTCCACGGCGCTCGGCGTGGTGGCGCTCTTCCCGCTGGTGGCCGCGGTGGTCGCCTTCGCCCCGGCCGGGCGCACCGGCTCCCGGCCGTCCGGGCACGGATGACCCCGGTGACCCAGGCGGTGACTCAGGCGCGTCGGCCGCCGGTGATCGCCTCGCCCGCGTGGATGATCGAGCCGAGCATGGTGTGAGCGGCCTGGAGCTGTTCGATGGAACGGCCCATGCGCTCGCGCTCGTGCTTGAGGTCCTGGGCCATCTCCTCGCAGGTCGGAGCCAGGATGGTGCCCTCGTCGGCCATGCAGGGCAGCACTTCCCTGATCAGGTCGGTGTTCAGCCCGGCAGCGAGCAGGATCCGGATCCGGCGTACGGCGGCGACGTCGGGCTCGCTGAACTCGCGGTACCCGCTGGCTCGTCGCCGCGGTCGCAGCAACCCCTGCTGCTCGTAGTACCGCAGGCTCCTGGTGCTGATACCGGTGCGCTTCGACAGCTCGCCGATGAACATGTGACTCCCGGCACAGAAGATTGACTCTGACGTCAATGTCAAGGTCTAGCTTCACCGGCATGACCACGAACCGCAAGACCCAGCACCGTTCCACCATCGACCCGCAGGCCCTGGCCGGCCGGACGGCGGTCGTCACCGGCGGCACCATCGGCATGGGGCGGGCCATCGTCCGGGCACTGACCGACCGAGGCGCCGAAGTGCTGTACACGGGCCGCGACGACCAGCGTCTCGCCGAGGCCCAGGCGGCGCTCGGCACCCCGCTGGCGCACCCGGTACGCTCCGACGCCACCGACGCCGACGCCATCGACGCCCTCCGCGACCGGGTCGCCGACCGCCTCGGCGGCATCGACCACCTGTTCGTCAACCAGGGCATCGCGGAGTTCCAGACGCTCGAAGAGGTCACGGAGGAGTCGTGGGACCGCATCTTCGACGTGAACGCCAAGGGGGCCTTCTTCACCGTCCAGCGGCTGGCGCCGCTGATGGCCGAGGGCGGTTCGATCGTGTTCACCACCGTCTCCAACGACCAGATCTTCCCCGGTCTCAGCGCCTACTCCGCGGCGAAGGAGGCCGTCGCCGCCTTCTCGAAGGTGCTCGCGGCCGAGCTCCTCCCCCGAAGGATCCGTGTCAACGCGATCGCCCCCGGCTTCATCCTCACCCCGACGATGGGCGTCGCCGGACTCACCGAGGAGCAGCGTGCCGAGTTCGTCGAACAGGGCAACGCCTCCACGCCGATGGGCCGGGGCGGCACCGTGGAGGAGGTCGCCGCCGCCGCGCTGTACCTGGCGGTCGAGGCCACCTTCACCACCGGAGTGGAACTGACCGTGGACGGCGGTTTCGGCCAGGGCCTCGGCGTCTGACGGACCACAGGGTCGGTCACCGCCCTGGTCCCTGGTCTCTGGTCTCTGGCCCCTGGCCCCTGGTCCCGGGACGAGGGACGCCTCAGGGGCCGGGACGGCAGGGGCCGGGGCGGCAGGGATCGGGGCGGCAGGGATGGGCGCGGCAGGGGCCAAGACGGCAGGGATCGGGATGGCACGTAACGGCCGTCCGGGTCCTGACCATCCGGCTGCCGGCCGCCCCCGCCCGCTGACAGACTGGTCCCATGCCTCCGCCCAGCCCCCGCCGCCTCTCCCTCCAGCAGATCATCGAAGGGCAACGCCGCGCCGCCTTCGTCGGACGGCAGGCCGAACTCCGCCTGTACCGGGCCAACTTCACGCGACCGCCCGAGGACCCCCGGCACCGGTTCGTCTTCCACGTCCGGGGCAACGCCGGGGTCGGCAAGACCTCGCTCGTACGGGAATGGCGGGAGGTGGCAGGGGAGTTCGGGGCGCTCACCGCATCGGTCGACGAGAGTGCCGACTCCGTACCGGACGTACTCGCCGACTTCGCCGCGCAGTTCGCCGAGCAGGGGTACCCGCTCAAGGCGCTGGACCGGCTGCTCGCCACCTACCGCCGCGCGCGCCACGACGCGGCCGGCCGGCTCGCTGCGGACAACGGGACGCCGGACGGGGCCCCTTCCCCCGGGGCGCTCGCCGCCGCGCAGGCCGGGCTGATCGCGGCAGGGGCGATACCCGTCGTCGGGGCCCTCGCCGGGGGCATCGACCCGGCGGTCGTGGCGCGGGGCGCGGGCGGACTGCGGGCGGTCTTCGGGGGCCGGGCCCGGCAGCAGGAGGAGGCGCTGCTGCTCGCGGAGCCGGTACGCATGCTCACCCCGGTCTTCGTCGCCGAGCTGGACCGGATCGCGGACACCGTGCCCTGGATCGCCCTCTTCCTCGACACCTACGAGCGCACCGCCCCCCAACTGGACCGCTGGCTGGCGGACCTGCTGACCCCCGGCCGGTACGGCGACCTGCCCGCCAACCTCGTGCTCACCCTGGCCGGTCAGCGCCGCCTCGACCCCGTGCACTGGGGCGACCGGAGCCGGCTGGTCGCCGACGTACCGCTCGGCCCGTTCACGGAGGCGGAGTCGCGCCAACTCCTGCACGAGCGCGGGGTGGTGACGGAGGCCGTCGTACGGGAGGTGCTGCGGCTCTCCGGCGGACTGCCCGTCCTGGTCTCCACGCTCGCCGCCAACCCCGGGGCGGCCGGCGAGGCGAACGCCACCGCCGTGGAGCGCTTCCTGGCGGGGGAGAGCGACCCGGCCCGCCGGGCGGCGGCCCTCGCCTGCGCGCTGCCGCGCCGGTTCGACGAGGACCTGGTCGCCGTCGCCGTGGGAGCACCCCGGAACGGGTCGCACGCCGTGCCCGATCTCTACGACTGGCTGCACGAGCTGCCGTTCGTCGCCGAGCGGCACTCCGGCCACTCCCGGTACCACGCGGTCGTCCGGGCCCCGATGCTCCGCCTCCAGCGCACCGGGTCGCCGCGACGGTGGAAGGCGGCGCACGACCGGCTCGCCGACGCCTTCGTCGCCCGGCGGGACGCGGCGGCCGAGGGCATCGACCCGGAGCGCCTCTGGGCCGAACAGCCCTGGCGCCGGGCGGCGCTGGACGTGCTCTACCACCGGCTCTGCGCCCGCCCCCGCACCGCGCTGCCCGAGGCCCTGCGCGCCGGGATCGAGCTGTGCGGGCAGGCCCCGTCCCGCGCCCGCCACTGGGCCCGGACCCTCGCGGAGGCGGGCGAGGACGCGGACAGTGCCGTACTGCGTGACTGGGGCCGGGACCTGCTGGCCGCCATAACGGACCACGGGCCCCGCCCCACCGCCGCCCTGGGCCTCCTCCTGACCCGGGCCGAGCTGACCGACACGGACCGGGCCGCCGCCCTCGTGGTGCGCGCCTGGCATCGCTTCCGCGCCGGGGAGCTGGACGCCGCGCTGTCCGACCACGGGCGGGCGATCGCCGTGGACCCGCGCAGCGAACGCGCCCACCAGGGCCGGGCGGTGATCCTGCGCTCGCTCGGCCGCTACGAGGAGGCCCTCGCCGATCTGGACCGGGCCGAGGAGATCGCGCCCGCCTGGGCCTGGGCGGTGCGCGAGCGGGGGGAGACCTACCGGCGGATGGGCCGCCTGGAGGAGGCCCTGACCGTCCTGGACCGGGCGCACGCCCTCGACCCGTCGGACGCCGTGCCGCTGGGCAGCCGGGGCCTGGTCCGCCATGCGCTGGGCCGGCCCGAGGAGGCGCTCGACGACTTCGACCGGGCGATCGCGCTGTGGCCGGAGTACGGCTGGGCGCTGGTGAGGCGGGCCCGGGTCCGCACCGTCCTGGGCGACCCGGTGGGCGCCCTCGCCGACCTGGACCGGGCCGAGGAACTGTCCCCCGGTCTGGCCGGAACGGAGGGGGAGCGGGGCGAGGTGTACCGGGCGACGGGCCGGCCCGAGGAGGCCCTCGCCTGCTACGACCGCGCCCTGGCCCTGGACCCCGACTACGCCTGGGCGCACGGCAGCAGGGCCCTGGCGCTGGAGGCGCTCGGCCGCACCCCGGAGGCGCTGGCGGACCTCGACCGGGCGCTGGAGCTGGACCCGGACTACGCGTGGGCGCGGGCCCAGCGGGAGCGGCTGGGGGCGGTGACCGGGGCGTAGGGTCGGGGAATGCGCGATGTGCGGGTGGTGCTGATCGGCGGGACCTCGAACACCGGGAAGTCGACCGTCGCCGCGGCGGTGGCGGAGCGGCTCGGCTTCGAGCACCGCTCCACGGACGGCCTGGCCCGGCACCCGGGACGGCCCTGGCGCACCCCGGAGCACGAGGTGCCGCCGCATGTCGCCGAGCACTACGGGACGTTGACCACCGAGGAACTCCTCGACTCCGTCCTCGACCACTACGAACGGCTCCGGCCGCGTATCGAGGAGCTGATCACCGACCGCGCGAGGACCGGGTCTCCCGGCCTGGTCCTGGAGGGCTCGGCGCTCTGGCCAGCGTGGGTCGCCCGGCTGACGGTCCCCCGTACGGCCGCCGTATGGCTCACCGCCGACGACACGGTCGTACGCGACCGGGTGCGGGCGGCGGGGCGCTACGAGGAGGCGACGGACGCGGAACGGCACCTCATGGACCGGTTCCTGGCCCGTACCGTCCGCTACCAGGCGCGGATGCTGGACGCCGTGGCGGCGCTGGGGCTGTCCCGGGTCGACACGGGCGGGGGACGTACGGTGGGGGAGCTGGTCGATGCCGTGCTGGCGGCCACGGAGGCCCGGACGGGGCCCGGCCGCTGACGCCTCGCACCGGTCAAAAACGACCTGCGGGACGTCCGTCGTCATACCCGTACGTACCCGGTTCGCCCCCTCTACCGCCCGTTCCCGTTCGATTACAGTGCTTGCGCGGTCGCCCGCAGAGAGGCCCGCGCGGGCGGGTACGTGGTGACGGGGAGGGTGCGGGGTGAGCACAGGGACCACGGCGGTCTGGGGCCGGGCCGAGCAGCAGGACTTCCGCAGTCGGGTCCGTGGGGCCCTGCTCGGCGGGGCCGTCGGGGACGCGCTCGGGGCCGGGGTCAGCGGGCTGGTGCTGGAGGAGATCCGCGCCGCCCACGGCGTCGAGGGGGTCGTCGACTACGTCCCCGCGCACGGCAGACGCGGCGCCGTCACCGCCCTCACCCAGCTCACCCTGTTCACGGTCGACGGGCTGATCCGCGCCCAGGTACGCCGCGACACCGGGGCCTGGCACCCGCCCACCGATGTTCACCGGGCCCATCTGCGCTGGGCCGCCACCCAGCACGACTGGGGGCCCGACGAGCGGCGCGAGGACAACGGCTGGCTGGCCGCCGAGGAGTGGCTCTACGCCCGCCGCGAGCCGGCCCGGGAATGCCTGGGCGGCTTCGGCGACCCCGTCATGGGCACCCTCGACCGGCCGAAGAACCCCACCGCCCGGGACGCGGGCGCCCTCACCCGGTCCGCGCCGTTCGGGCTCCTCGTGGGCTGGGAGCCGGGGCTCGTGCTCCAACTGGCCGTCGAGTGCGCGGCCCAGTCCCACGGGCACCCCGCCGCCCAGCTGGCCGCCGGCGCCTTCGCTCTGCTGGTGCACGGTCTCGCGCGCGGCGAGAGCCTGGACGGGGCCGTGCAGAACGTCCTGGCCCTGCTCGCCGAACGCCCCGGCCACGAGCCGGTGACCGAGGCCCTGCGGCGGGCCCTCGGCTCCGTACGGCAGGGCATCCCGGGCCCGGCCCTGATCGAGGCGCTGGGTGCGAGCGACGCCGCCGAGGAGGTCCTAGCCGTCGCCGTGTACTGCGCGCTGGTCAGCGAGGACGTCCGGCACGGGCTGCGGCTCGCGGTGAACCACAGTGGCCCGTCCCGTGCCACCGGGTCGGTCTGCGGGGCGCTGCTCGGGGCGCTGCACGGCGACACCGCGCTGCCGCCGGCCTGGCTCGCGGAGCTGGAGGGGCGGGCCACGCTCCTCGAACTGGCCGACGACTTCGCGATGGAGATGACCCAGGGCCCCGCCCTGCACAGTCCGGCCGCCGTCGCCCCGGGCTGGCTGGCCCGCTACCCGCGCGGCTGAGGGGGCGGGGCAGGTCGGCTGTGCCGCGCGGCTGAGCGGGCGGGACCGGTCGGTTACCCGCGCGGCCGAGGGGCGGGGGCCGGGCCTCCGTCCTGGGCGGGGATCACGGTGGCCGTCGCCGTACCGTCCCCGTCGTCGTCCCCGTCCCCTTCGTTGATCCGGGTCAGCAGCGCGTCGCGCTCCGGGGTGTCCTCCGGCTTCAGGTGACCGATCAGGATGTAGAGCACGAGCGAGACGGCGAGCGGCACGGACACCTGGTACTGGAGCGGCACCCCGTCCTCGACGGCCCAGTGGATCGGGTAGTTGACCAGCCAGAAGGCGAGCAGGCCCGAGGCCCAGCTGGCCAGCGCCGCGGTCGGGCCGGACTTCCGGAACGGGCGCAGCAGACCCAGCATGAACGGGATCGCGATCGGGCCCATCAGCCCGGCGACCCACTTGATCACGACGGTGATGATGTCCTTGAACGCGGGGGAGTTGATCTGCGTCGCGATGGCCATCGACAGCGCGAGGAAGGCCACGGTGGTCCAGCGGGCCGCGATCAGCCCGGCACGCTCGTTCCAGCCGCGTGCCGCCTTCGAGAGCGTCGGGGCGATGTCCCGGGTGAAGACGGCGGCGATGGCATTGGCGTCGGAGGAGCACATGGCCATCGTGTGGGAGAAGAAGCCGACGATGACCAGGCCCAACAGGCCGTGCGGCAGCAGCTGTTCGGTCATCAGGGCGTAGCTGTCGGAGGCGTCCGGCTTCTGTGCGTCGACCAGCAGCGGGGCGACCCACATCGGGAAGAACAGC
The DNA here is from genome assembly GCF_044333295.1 of Streptomyces sp. NPDC021019. Classification (NCBI taxonomy): domain Bacteria; kingdom Bacillati; phylum Actinomycetota; class Actinomycetes; order Kitasatosporales; family Streptomycetaceae; genus Streptomyces; species Streptomyces sp. NPDC021019. The sequence goes on along the minus strand of NZ_JBIRQR010000004.1, from coordinate 417,549 downwards.
ACCAGCGGCCAGACGAACCACAGGATCGCCGAGAGCCGGGCGGACCGGGTGGCGGAGGCGGCCGAGTCGGTCGCCATGTACCGCTGGGCCTGGTTCCACATGCCGCCGTTGTACTCGAACGTCTTGATGAACAGGAACGCCATCAGGAACGTCACCGTGTACGGGCCGGCGGTCGGGTCCGCGTGCCCTTCCGGGAGCTTGTCCCAGACCGTCCACAGGGTGGCCAAGCCGTCGAGCTCGCGCATCACGGCGAACAGCATCGCCAGCCCGGCGAACAACTGGATGATGAACTGGCCCAGTTCGGTGAGGGCGTCCGCCCACAACCCGCCGACGGTGCAGTAGATCCCGGTGACGACCCCGGTGATCAGGATGCCCTGGGTGATGGAGAGCCCGGTGAAGACGGCCAGCAGGGTGGCGATGGCCGCCCACTTGGCGCCGACGTCCACGATCTTCAGCAGCAGCCCCGACCAGGCGAGCGCCTGCTGGGTCCGGATGTCGTAGCGGTTCTTGAGGTACTCCAGCGGCGAGGCGACGTGGAGCCGCGAGCGCAGCCGGTTCAGCCGGGGCGCGAAGAGCTTCGCGCCGATGAAGATGCCGATGGCGATGGGCAGTGACCAGGTCACGAAGGACGTGATCCCGTACTGGTACGCGATGCCGGCGTAGCCGGTGAACATCACCGCGCTGTAGCCGGACATGTGGTGCGAGATGCCGGACAGCCACCATGGCATCCTGCCGCCGGCCGTGAAGAAGTCGCTGACGTTGTCCACGCGCTTGTGCGACCAGAGTCCGATCGCGACCATCACGCCGAAGTAGCCGATGAGCACAGACCAGTCGAGACTGTTCATGTCCCCCTCCAGGGGTCCGCCTTGTGAACGGGAACGCACTTCGTCGGTACGGCCGTTCAGCGGCGTCCCCTTGCGGGAGCGGGGACTTCGGGGATTGAACCCCCTGTGAGGGCGCTCGGTCAAGGCTGCCTGGCGGTCATGGATGTGAACATAGGTCAGTAAGGAGAACGATTTTACGTGCTCTTGACCCTGCGGAGCGTTGTCGCGCACGTGACCGCGGCCACACGATGGGCGGGCACTTCGTCAGGCTGTGCAGAGAAGATCAGGGAGTACGCGGCGACACGCGAAGGCCGCACGGGATGCGGGTCCCGTGCGGCGAGAAGTCGAGAGGCAGGGTGCTCGGGTGCGAGTGGCGGGCGGGAGCGGTGCGGGGGGTGGGGGGTGAGGGGTGCGGGAGTGGCGGCGGCCCCGGGGTGACCGTGCGGGCTGAGTGGCGCGTGCGTCAGCGCATCAGCGCATCAACTCGCCCGCGTTGACCAGCAGTGACTGGCCGGTGATCGCCCGGGACCGGTCGGAGACCAGGAAGGCGGCCGCCTCCGCCACATCCCCGTCCGTGGCCGGCTCCGGCAGCGCCATCCGATCGGTGAGGCGGGCCAGCACCTCGGACTCGGGCACGCCCTCGGACCCGGCGGTGAACCGGACGTACGCCTGCACCGGCGGCCCCCACATCCAGCCCGGCAGAACCGTGTTGACCCGGATCCGGTACGGGCCCAGCTCCCGGGCGAGCGAGTACATCGCCGAGGTGAGCGCCCCCTTGGACGCAGCGTACGCCGCCTGTCGCACCTGGGAGGGCGCGGCCACCGCGGACTGCGTGCCGATCACCACCACCGAGCCGCCCCGCTCCTTGAGGGCGGGCAGGCAGGCCCGGGTCATCCGCAGCGTGCCCAGGAGGTTCACGTCGATGACCGACTGCCACGTGGCGAAGTCCGCGTCCTGGAGTCCCCCGAAGTAGCTGTCCCGGGCGGCGACATGGACCACCGCGTCGATCCCCCCGAACCGCTCCACCGCCAGGGCCGCCAGTGCATCGCACTGCGCCTCGTCCGTGATGTCGGTCGACAGGTGGGCCGTGTGCCGGCCCTCGGGGTCGATCTCCGCCGCCGACCTGGCCAGGTTCGCCGCCGTACGCGCCCCGAGCACCGCGCGTCCGCCGTCCCGGACGACGCTCGCGGCGACCCGGTGTCCGAGCCCCGGCCCGACGCCCGACACGATGACCGTCTTCCCCGCGAGCAACATCGGCGCCTCCCGGCCCTGGCCGTTTGTCTGACGGGCCGTCAGAGTAGGGGCAGGCGGGAGCCGATGGAAGAGGACGGAAGAGGAAGGCGGGCGGGGCGTTGGCCGATGACGCCGGTACGGGGAACAGAGGCAGGGGCAGCGGTGGCAGGGACAGCGGCGGCGGTACGGGGAGTGAGCGGTACGCGGAGCTGGCGGGGGAGGGGCCGTACGGGGTGCGCCCGGGGCACGCCCTGATCACCATGGTCGAACCGCATCCGGGCCATGAGTACGCGTACAACCGCTGGTACGAGGACGACCACTACTACGCGGGTGCGACGGCGATGCCGTGGATGTTCGCCGGGCGGCGCTGGGTGGCCACCAAGGACCTCCAGGAGCTGCGGTATCCGGAGGAGTCGGCGGTGGCCCGGCCGGCCGGCGCGGGGTGTTACCTGTCGACGTACTGGGTGACCGAGGGGCGCTACGACGACCACATGAAGTGGACCGTCGCCATCAACAAGCGGCTGAACCGGGACGGCCGGGTCTACCAGGACCGGACCCACGTGTTCACGGCCTTCCAGGACCACGAGGCGACCGTCTACCGCGACGGGGCCGCCGGCCCCCGGGACTTCCACGCGCTCGACCACCCGTACGCGGGTCTCGTCCTCCAGGTCGTCGACGCGGAGGGGCCGGAACAGCGGGCGGAGTTGCTGGAATGGCTGCGTTCGCGCCATCTCCCGAAGCGGCTGAAGGGGTCGCCCGCGGCCATGGTCACGGTGTTCCGGCCGACGCCCCTGCCCGGGGACCGGATGACGTACGTGAAGCAGGTCGAGGGGGTCGACACCCGGCTGACGCTGCTGTGGTTCCTCCAGGAGGATCCGCGGAGCTGCTGGGAGGAGCGCTTCACCGGCCTGGACGCGGCGGTCACGGAGACCGGTCTCGGGCGGGTCGAGCTGGTCGCGCCGTTCGTGCCGACCGTGCCGGGCACGGACCGGTACGTCGACCGGCTGCGGTGACGCCGCTGAGCGGGCGCCGGATCGTGCCGAGCCCCCTCGGCCAGGACGGCGAACCGGTCGAGAGGGCTCCATCAGGTGGTGCGGTGGTGCGGTGGTGCGAGGTCAGGCGTTGACCGTGCCCGTGGCGACGTCGCGCACGAACGCGTTCCACGCACCGGGGACGAAGGTGAGCGAGGGGCCCTCGGGGGCCTTCGAGTCACGTACGGCGATGGACAGCGCGACCGGGGACTTGACCTCGACGCACGCGCCGTTGCCCCCGGAGTACGACGACTTCGTCCACGTGTCCGTAGCACCCTGAAGAATTGCCATGTTCACTCCGGTTCAGAGAGTTGGGTGGGTCGCACCAACCTGATTCCGATTGGCGTGATCGACGCTACTCGCCAAGCCCCGTCCATGAGATGGCCGTTCACTCGACCGGGTGGTCTTTCCCTGGTAGGCCTTCCGTGGCGAGGGGGCGGCCGGGTACCATCCCGCCGCCCACTCGCTCCCGAAAGGGCTCGTACACCGCGCGTCGGCTCGGACGCGTCAACTCGTGTACGACTTGGCGATCTTGCTGATGAACTCCCGGGTCTGCTCCACGTTCAGCGCCTGCGCCCGCAGGTGTTCGTACATCACGCTGTAGCGCTGCACGTCATTCGCCTTCTCCAGGTAGAGATCGCTCGTGACGCCCTCGATGTAGACGACGCTGGAGTCCGCGGCGTCCGGGAACTCCAGGATCGCGTACTGGCCGTTGATGCCCGGGTGCGCGCCCATGTCGAACGGCAGGACCTGCACGGTGACGTGCGGCAGGTGGGACTGCTCGACGAGGTGCTCCAGCTGCTCGATCATCACCTGCTTGTCGCCGACCACCCGGCGCAGCGCCGACTCGTCGATCACCGCCCACAGCCGCAGCGGGTTCTCCGGCGCGTTGACCCGGTCCTGGCGTCGCGACCGTACGTTGACCCGCTTCTCGATGTCCGACGGAGGGGCCTCGGGAAGCGCGCCGCTGATCAACGCCTCGGCGTACGCCCGGGTCTGGAGCAGGCCCGGGACCATCTGCGGCTCGTAGACCCGCAGTGACTCCGCGTCGGTCTCCAGGCCGATGTAGACGCTGTACGGGATGTCGCCGAAGGCGTGCCACCAGCCCTGCTGGCGGGAGTCCTTCGCCATCTGCATCAGCGAGTCGACGATGCGGTGGTCCTCGACCTCGTACACCCCGCAGAGGTCGCGTACATCGCGCTGGCTGATGGACCGGCGGCCGTTCTCCAGGCGGCTGATCTTCGACTGCGAGACCAGCAGTCGCTCCGCCACTTCCTCGGCCGTCATGCCTTTGAGTTCGCGCAGGCGGCGCAATTCCTGGCCCAGCCTGCGTCGCCTGACAGTGGGATTGACGTTGGACGGCACGGAAACGGCACCTCCGGCTATGTAGCTGTGCGTATCTACTGCTCAGCAGATTGCCACCCCTTGCCCCGGCCGCGCTGGGAAACGGCCACACGCGGGGCGCGGGGGCGTACGCACCGGTGCGCGGGAGGGCGCGCAAGCGCACGGGGCAGCCGGTGGTGGTGACTACCGGCTGCCCCGTGCGTGGTGCGGCTCCCGGACCGGGTCTGTGACGACGGACGACGGCACGGCGTTGTGCTGTTCTCAGGTCCGCGCGGTCAGCTCGCGGCGGTGTGCGCCATGCTGCCGCGACGGGCCTGTGCTTGCTGCTGCAACGGAAGGCCCGCTGCCTGCTGCGTACGGCGTGGCTGGACGGCCACTCCGTTCTGGACGTCCATCACGGCGTGCGCCACGAGTCCGCCCATCGGGTCGTGCCTGATCAGGTCCCGGAGCCGGGAGCGCGAGGAGCGCCCCTCGTTCCCGGGGTACAGATGCTTGCCGAGTCCGACCGCGTGGGCCAGTGCGGCGAGCGCCGCGGTCCGCGGGTCCGGCGGTACGCCGGTACGGATCGCGCTGTCCAGCCGGTTCCTTATGTCCCGGCTGATCGCCGTCTCCGTCGCTTGGTAGCGAGTCGTCGGCAACACTCCGCACATCTGGCCCGCCACGGCATGAACCATGCCGCACCGCTCCAGATGGGCGAGATAGATCTGGCGCAGCCCCAGGCGGGGCCCGCCGATCCAGTGGACCGCCCGAACCGGGCTGCCACGACGGCGCAGCAGCTCCAGTGCGGAGTCCAGAGTCGGATCTCCTGTCGGCCGTGGCATCACCACGGCGATACGATCCCCGTCAGGGGCTATCCGTCCTGCCAGAGCCAGCTCCACTAGCTGTGCCCCGGCCAGGCCGAGGTCGAGCGACTGCGGCTGCGCTGTGGTACCCGTGGTCGGGTCCAGAGCGAGCAGCAAAAGCTCCTCCGGGATTGTTCTGCGGCTCCTGCCCATCCATGCCTCCCCGCGTGGATGTCTGACAGGGTGACCCCTCTCACATTGGTCTGTCGAGAGCGCCTGCCTGCTTTGTGAGGGAACCAGTAGGTATGTCGTTCTCGTCTAGCAGCTCGGCCAGGGGTTCACACAGGACACTGGTAGATGGTTCGGACAGCGCGGGGTGACCCCGCAGCGCATGAGGAGGCATCGGTGGCGGGCGAGTCCCCCGACAAAACGGAGCAGCAGAAGTCGTCGGGGACGGCTGCGGAGGAACGCGACCCGCGCTTCGCCGTGTTCCGTGACCCCGGCGCGGACCCGGACGCGGACACGGGCGGGAACGAGGACGCGGGCGTTGGTTCGGGTGCCACGTCCGACACGGCGACCGCTGTCTTCCGTCCCCGGCTTCCGGAGGACGCCGCCCGGCGCGAGCCCGGGGAGGAATCCGCTTCCGCGGTGCGTGAGCCGGAGACCGCGTCCGAGCCCGCGGTGGATGAGCCGGAGACCGCGTCCGGGTCGGCGGCCGAGGTGGACGTCGCTTCCGAGGCCGGGTCCGGGGCCGATTCCGGCGCGGAGACCGACGCCGAGCCGGAGAGCGCGCCTGTGGCGGCCTCCACGGCCCCTGGGGAGGCCGACGCGCCTTCGGAGGGCACGGGAGCCGCCGAGGGCGGCACGAGCCCGGACACGGGCGCGGAGGCGTCCGGCATCGAGGCGTCCGGCACGGAGAGGTCCGGCACGGAGACGGAAGCCGAAGCCGAAGCCGATAGCGGGGACGGCCGACTGCGTGCCGCGGTGGCCGCGTGGGTCGATGCCGATGCCGAGGGCAAGCCGGCGGCGGACGGCGAGGGTGACGCGCGCTCCGGTGCCGAGTCCGCGTCCGACACCGAGGACGAGCCCTCCGCGAAGGACGAGCCGAAGGCGGACGGGGACGCGGCGGACGCGGAGACGGAGTCGAAGGGCGGGCCCGGCGACAAGCCGAAGGCCGGCCCCACGCCCACCGCCACGCCGACCGACTCCACGCCCACCGCCACGACCGACTCCAGGCCCGAACCGAAGGCCGAAGCCGAGCCGGACAGCGCTTCCGGCGCCCCCGACCTGCAAGGAATCGATCAGCCCACCGCCATCTTCAAGGCGGTCAAGCCGGTCACGCCGGTCGACGCGGGCGACCGGGTCGACCAGGCGACGACCACGCTGAAGCTCCCGCCGAGCGAGGACCGCGCCTGGGGCAAGCCCGAGAGCAAGCCCGAGAGCAAGCCCGAGAGCAAGCCCGAGGACAAGCCCGAGAGCGAGGCGGAGCGCACGAGCACGTTCGTGCCGCTGCGCTCCGACGACGTACGGTCCGCCCCCGCGCCCCGCGACCCGGAGCCCGGAGGCGGCCCCGGGTCACGGCCCGAGGCGTCCGCCGCGCCGTCCTGGGCGGCGGCCGAGCGGACCCGGCAGCAGCCGCTGCCGCCGAGGCCGCCGCTCGACCTGCTCGCCGAGCTGACGAACACCCCGCCGCCCCCGGAGACCCCGGTCCGGACCGCCGTCCGGCGGGTCAAGATCTGGACCCCGCTGGTGCTCCTCCTGCTGATCGTCTTTGCGATCGTGCAGGTGATGCGCCCGCTGCCGGAGCCCTCGCTGGAGCTCACGGCGAAGCCGTCGTACACCTTCGATGGCGGCGAGACGAAGCTGTCCTGGCCGGGCCAGGGACAGTCGGCCGTGATGGTCGACGGCGTCGGGTCGCTCGGTTCCGAGGGCGCGCAGAAGCCGGCCCCGATCGCCAGCGTCGCGAAGGTCATGACCGCCCACGTGATCCTCCAGGAGCACCCCCTCAAGGGTGACGAGGAGGGCGAGACGATCACCGTCGACCAGAAGGCCGAGGACGAGTCCAAGCGGCCCGACGAGTCGACGGCCCCGCTGACCAAGGGGCAGAAGCTCAGTCAGCGGCAGATGCTCCAGCTGCTGATGATCCCCTCGGGGAACAACGCGGCGCGGCTGCTCGCCCGCTGGGACGCGGGTTCCGAGGACGCGTTCATCGACAAGATGAACGAAGCGGCCAAGGAGCTCGGCATGACCGGGTCGACGTACACGGACCCGAGCGGGCTGGAGAAGACCACGGTCTCCACCGCCACCGACCAGCTGAAGCTGGCGCAGGCGGTCATGCGCAACGAGGTCTTCAGGAAGATCGTGGACATGCCCGAGATCGAGATCGAGGGTATAGACGGCAAGATCTACAACAACAACAACCTCCTGTTGCAGCCGGGCGTGAGCGGCATCAAGACCGGGTCCTCCACCCCGGCGGGCGGCAACCTGCTCTGGTCCGCGAACACCAAGGTCGACGGCAAGCTGCTGTGGATCTACGGAGCGGTCATGGGCCAGCAGGCCGGTACCGGCCGGGTCTACGACAGTCTGGAGCTGTCCCTCCAGAACAGCCTGAAGCTGATCAAGGACGCGCAGGAGGCCGCGACCTCGGCGACGGTGGTGAAGAAGGGCGATGTCGTCGGGTACGTGGACAACGGCTTCGGCGGACAGACCCCGGTGATCGCCACGAAGAACCTCAAGGCGGTCGGCTGGCCCGGCCTGGAGGTCGAGCTGAAGGTCACGGACAACGGCGCGGGCATCGACCACGCCGCGAAGGCCGGGAGCGAGGTCGGCATGGTGACCGTGGGCACCGGCACCGGAAAGGTCACGGCCCCGGTGGTGCTCCAGAGTGATCTGACCGAGCCGGCCTTCGGCGACAAGCTGGCCAGGATCGGCTGAGACACCGGAGCGGGGGAGGGGCGGCCGACGCTGTGGGCCGCCCCTCCCCGTATATGACAGAGATACGTGCAGGGGGTACGTGTTAGCGTCCCCGGACAACTCAGGGACGCTGGGACGCGTCCCTGAAGAGGTACGGGGCCGGCGGAGGACGGGGAGAGCCGTAGTGACCACCGCGGAGCCGAAGCCCGGCCGCGAGGCGGACGAGACCACGAAGAGCGGGGGCGACGCCCTGCACGTTCGCGTGCCGTCCCCCCGTGTCCCGGAGCCTCAAGGGGAGTCGGAGTCTCCGGAGACTCCGGCTCCCCTTGCCCCCTCCGACCCCTCCGGCCCCTCCTCTGGTCCCTCCGGACCCTCCACGGCCGCCGGGGCTCCCGGGGCTCCCGGGCCCGCAGCCTCCGAGCCGTCGTCAGCCAGGGCCCGCCGCCTGCTGCGGCACCCCGTCACCATCGCGACGGCCGCCGCCGCCGTCGCCCATCTCCTCTGGTTCTTCTTCTTCGCCAACACGGGCGGCGACATCGCCGCGCAGGACGCCTGGGCCGAGTTCGTGGGCCGACACCCCGGCACGGCGTACAACCTGGCCTGGTACGGGGGCATGCACCCCGTCTCGTACAGCGTGGTCTCGCCCTACCTGATGTCGCTGCTCGGCGTCCGTACGACGATGATGATCGTCGGCACGGTCTCCTCCACGCTGACCGCGCTGATCCTCGTGCGGGTCCCGGCCGTCCGCAATCCACTGGCCTGCTCGCTCGCCGGGGTCTTCGCGTTCCTGTGCAACGCGCTGTCGGGCCGGGTGACCTTCGGGCTCGGCATGATGTTCGCCGTCGGCGCGGTGGCCGCGGTGTTCTGCTGGCCCTACCGCTGGCGGTACAAGCGGTGGGCCAAGGCCGGCGTCGCCGCCCCGCTCGCCGCGCTCGCCACCGCGGCCAGCCCCGTCGCCGGACTCTTCCTGGGCGTCGTCGCGGCGGCGCTGTTCCTCCACAAACGACGCCCCGGCGCGTACGCGATCGGGCTCGCCCCGGTGGCCGTGGTGGGGCTGTCCGCCTGGCTGTTCCCGTTCTCCGGTACGCAGCCGATGTCGCTCGGGACGCTGTCGCTGCCGTTCCTCTTCGCGGTCCTCGTGTACGTCCTCGTACCGCGCGACTGGAGCACGGTCCGCACCGCCGCCGCCGTCTACGGGATCGGCACGCTGCTCACGTACGTCATCGACTCGCAGATCGGGTCGAACATCACGCGCATGGCGATGTTGTTCGCCGGGGTGGCGCTGCTCGCCGCCCTGCCGTACGCGGTGCCGCGCAGCCGTCGCTGGTACGCCCTGGTCCTGGCCTTCGTGGGCCTCAACTTCTGGATCGGGTTCAAGGGCGTCGACGACATCGTCCGGACCGCGCCCGCCGCGTCCTGGAACCGGGAGCTGGCCCCGCTGATCAACCAGCTCCAGCAGGTGGAGGCGGAGCGCGGCCGGGTCGAGGTCGTGCCCGTGAGCAGTCACCGTGAGTCATCGGCGCTCGCCCCGTACGTCAACCTGGCGCGCGGCTGGAACCGCCAGGCGGACATGAAGCGCAACCCGCTCTTCTACGACGACACGCTCGACCCGGTGAACTACCGGGAGTGGCTGGACCGCTGGGCCGTGCACTACGTGGTGCTGCCCAAGGACCGGCCGGACAACGGGGCGATCCAGGAGGCGGAGCTGGTCGAGCAGGGACAGCCGTACCTGCGCGAGATCTGGGGCGACGAGAACTGGAAGCTCTTCCGGGTCCTGGACCCGGTGCCGCTCGCCGACCCGCCCGCGACGGTGGAGCGGGCGGGCGCGGACGAACTCACGATCACCGTGAAGTCGGCGGGCCGGGTGCTGATCCGCATCCCGTACACGCGCTGGCTCGCCCTCGTCGACGAGGAGGGCAAGAGCGTGGAGCGCCCGCTGGAGACCGAGGAGTCGAAGGCGCGGTCGGAGGCGGACGAGACCGCGCCGAAGACCTATCTCAACACCAACGGCTGCCTGAACAGGGTCGAGGAGGGCCCGTACGGCGACGAGTGGACCGAACTGCTCGCGCCGCGACCGGGCGTGTACCGGCTGGCGGCCCCGTACCAGCTCCAGCCTGGCACGCCCTGTCCGGAAGAACTGAGCTGATCCCATGGTGTTCCGGTCGGTGTCCTGCCCGGTGTCCTGCCACGACGTGCCGACACCGCGCCGGCGGGCACCGAGGAGCGCTGTCCGGAAGGGGCTGCCCCGGCTACCGCACGAAGCCGCGGTCGTGCGGCGACAGGCCCGTGGCGGGTCCGGCGGCGCGGAGGACCGTGTCGAGGGACCGGTCCGGGTCGGCCGAGTAACATCCGCTCGCCCAGGCGGCATTGGCTTCGATCACGGCCCATCGGCCCTCGTCGTCCCGGCCGACATCGACGACGATCGCGGACGGCAGGGTCTCCCCGGCGGCCGCGAGGACCTCGCGCCCGAAGGCGAGCGCGTCGCCCTCCGCCGGCCCGAGCCGGAGCCGGCCGGACTCGGCGTACTGCCCGGCCGCGTGGACGGCCCCGTCGAGCAGGTGGAGCCGGTACTCGACGGCGAACGTCATCACGTCGCTCACCAGCACCACGGTCGCCGGGTCCACGGCATCCGGTCCGGGCAGCCGGGACCCGTCCGCGTACACGAGCGCCGAAATGCTCTTGTCGTTGGGCGACTTGACGAAGGCGGGGCGTCGCAGCCGGTACGCCTCGTCGATCGGCATCGCCCGGACCTCCCGCCGGGTGAGCGCCCGGGGGAGCCGCGCGAGCCAGTCGGCGGGGGCCTCCAGGAGGGCGATCCCGAGCGCGGGGGCCACGACGTCGGCGAAGGAGGGACCGGCGTGCAGATGCACGGCCTGCCCTTCGCCCCCTTCGCCCCCGGTGCCGCCGGTGCCGGCGGTGGAGGCGGTCGGTCCCGCACGTTCCGGCCCCTCCGGCCACCCCGCCCACCCGGGACCGCCCAGCCCCTCCGGTACGGCGGAGGCCGTAGCCTCCACGATGCGCAGCCCTCGCCGCAGCGCGGCGGCACGCAGCGTCCGGGCGGAGGCGGTGAGCCGGGGCGGGAGGACGAGGGTGCGCGGCGGGCGGGTCATGGCCGCAGATCCTCCCGTACGGGGACGCCGCGCCGCACCGGCTTTTCTCCGGTACGGCAGGGGGCCCGTTGTGCGCGCCCGGGGCCACCTGGCTCGATCGGCGCCTGATCATCGAACCGTCGCTGGGGGCGAGGATCGCGGCGCACGTGGTCGCCGAGATCCTCACCGATCACTCCGGTGCGCGGGTCAGACCCCCGTCGGGTCCTTGGTCCCCGTCGGGTCCTTGACGCGCGGTGCGTTCACGACGCGCCCCGGAACGACCCCGGGCTCCCCCTCACCGAGCCCGAACCGGTCGTGGAACCTCCGCAGGGGGCCGGGCGCGTACCAGGCGGATCGGCCGAGCAGCCGCATCGCGGCGGGGACGAGCACACCGCGTACGGCGATGGCATCGATGAGGATGGCCAGCCCGCTGCCCAGGCCGAACATCTGCATGAAGCTGATCTCGGCCGTGCCGAAGGCGAAGAAGCTCACCGCGAGCAGGAGCGCAGCCGCACTGACGATGCGCCCGGTGCGGCCGAGGCCGTGGGTCACGGCGGACTCGTTGTCCTCGCCGAGATCGTGGAGTTCCTTGATCCGGCTGGTGACGAACACCTCGTAGTCCATGGAGAGACCGAAGGCGATGCAGAACATCAGGACGGTCATCGACATCTCCATCGGCTGGGCCGTGAAGCCGAGCAGGGAGGAGAGGGCGCCGTCCTGGAAGATCCAGGTCATCACGCCGAGGGTCGCCGCGAGACTGAGGACGTTGAGGACCAGGGCCCGCAGCGGCTGCACGACGCTGCCGGTGAAGAGGAAGAGCAGGACGAAGGTCGTGACGACGATCAGGGCCACGGCGATGGGCAGCCGGTCGCCGATGGAGGTCCTGGAGTCGACCAGCTGGGCGTCGGTACCGCCCACCAGCGGACTCGCCCCGGCGGGCGGATCGGTCGCACGCACCTCCTTCACCAGGCTCTGGGCCGCGTCCGACTTCGGTTCCAGAGCGCTCACCACGGTGATCCGCTGTGCGTCGGGCCGGCCGAGTGCGGGGTTCCCGGGGCCGGTGGCGGTGGGCTCTCCCCCGGCGTAGCTGCCCGAACCCGTCTCGACGCGCACGACGCCGTCGAGCCCGGACAGTCCGGCCGCGTACGACGCCAACGGGGCCTCGGACACCGGCCGGTCGATGACGACGTGGAGGGCCGACTCCTCGCTGCCGTCGAAGTTCTCCCGCAGCGCCGTGGCGACCTGGCGGCTCTCGGCGCCCTCGGGCAGCACGCGCTCGTCCGGGGTGCCGAAGGTGATGCCGAGCAGCGGGCTCGCCGCCAGCAGCAGCACGGCGAGCACGGGCAGGGCGGTGATCGCGGGCCGTCGCATGACGGTGCGGGCCAGCCGCCCCCACAGGGGGCCCCGGCCATCGACGCGCCCCCGCTTCCCCCACGGCAGCCGGCCGCTGTTGACGCGGTGCCCCAGGACGACGAACAGGGCCGGCATCACGAACAACGTGCTGACGGCGGCGACGGCGACGACACCGACTCCCGCGAAGCCGAACGAGCGGAGGAAGTACTGGGGGAACACCAGCAGTGACCCGAGGGCCGCCGCCACGGTCGCGGCGGAGAACGCGACGGTGCGGCCGGCGGTGCTCACCGTGGACCGGACGGCGTCGTCCACGCCCGCGCCGGCCGACAGCTGCTCCCGGAAGCGGCTGACCATCAACAAGGCGTAGTCGATGCCGAGTCCGAGGCCCAGGGCGGTGGTGAGGTTGGTCGCGGTGTTGGCGACATCGGTGACGCTGCCGAGGAGGGAGAGCTGGGCGAACGAGCCGAGGACGGCGATGACGGCGATGACCAGCGGCAGCAGCGCCGCGACCACGCTGCCGAAGACGAACAGGAGCAGGACGAGGGTGAGCGGTATGGCGATGGCCTCGGCCAGGATCAGATCGTCGACCACCTGACTCGACATATCGCTGCCCACGGCCGCACCGCCTCCGGCCCGGACCGTGAGGCCGCCGTCCTGTGCGCCGGTGTAGACGTCGATGACCTGCTGGGCGTTCTCCTGCTGCCGCGTCTCGTCGCCCGTCACATGGGCGAGCACCATCGCTTCCCGGCCGTCCTCGGAACGGAGGTCAGGGCTGCCGGTGTCCCAGTACGAGACGACATTGGTCAGCCCCTTCTCCTCCTTGAGGCCGGCGACCAGGCGCTGCCCGCTCCGCCGTACGGCGGGGGCATCGACGGAGCTGTCGTCGGCACTGACCAGCAGCACCAGGTTCGTCTCTCCCCCGAACTTCTCGTCGATGACCACCGCGGCCCGGGACGACGGGGACGACGGGTCGTCGAAGCCCCCGCCGAGCAACTTGCCGAACGCGCCCGCGCCGACCGCGCCCATGAGCACCAAGGCCACAGCGGCCACGACGAGGACGGGCCGGGAACGGCGAATCGCCAGTTCGGCCAAGCGTTCAAACACGCCACATCTCCTTTGTCTCCAACGGTGAGAACGACGTGTGTCTGCCCGGTGCACAGGGGAGCCGGCGCAGTGCCCCGCGGAGCCCTTCTCCACCAGGGAGGGGCGCGGTGTCGCACGCTTCGTCGCCGTGAACGACGTTAGTGAGTGGACGAGTTGCTGAGCAGTGCGAGATTTACCTGACAGTGTCAGTCTTTCCGACCGCGCGGAGATATTCCGGGCGGACGATCGCCAAGGCCTCCCGGTGCGGCCGGGTCCGCCGTAGGCTCGCCCGCATGCCCGCAGACGACGAACACCGGTCGGCTCCACCCTCCCTGCGACAGCGACGCCGGGCCGTCGCCACCCAGGAGATCGTGAAAGCCGCCGAGCTCCACATCACCGAACACGGCTCCGCCGCCCTGTCCCTGCGCGCGGTGGCACGGAGTCTCGGCATGAGCGTGCAGGCGCTCTACCACTACTTCCCCGACCGGAACGCCCTGGTCACGGTGCTCATAGCCAAGGCGTACGAGGACCTGGCCACCGCCGTACAGACCGCCGCCGACAGCACTCCGCCCGACCCGTCCGTACCGCGCTTCGTGATCGCGGCCGAGGGCTACCGCCAGTGGGCGGTCTCCCACCCCGAGCGGTTCCAACTCCTGTACGGGACACCCCTGCGGAGTTACGCGGCACCCGTCGGCGGCCCGACGACCCGGGCGATGCAGCAGATGAGCGCGGTCTTCCAACGCGTCCTGTTCGGCGACTTCACCCCGGAACAGCTGGCCGCCGCGGACACGCCCACACTGTCGCCCCCGTTCCGCGCCCATCTGGAACAGCTGTCACCGGACGGCCTGGCGGCCCTGCCACCGCAGGCGACCGCGCTCCTCCTCAGCGGATGGGGCCACATGCACGGCCTCGTCGTCCTGGAGGTGTTCGGGCACACCTCGTTCCTGGGCGACCACCAGGCCGAGATCTTCCGCCTGGCGATGCGCGACCTGCTGACGGACATCCACCGTCGCGTCCCGGCCGGGCACGGGAACGGGACCGGCCCCGGATGAGAGCGCCGGGAAAAGAGCCACTCACGGTGGCGGTCGGTGGAAGGGGCGGGCCGGAGTCACCCGCCTCAGATGGGCGACTACGTCGAACCACTCGGCCGGAGAACCGCCCGCCATGTGGTGATCGGTGTCGTGTCGCGGGTCGTGGCGTGGCCCGATGAGCCTGGACCTGGTGGTCCGGGTGAGCCAGTCGGCGACCTGCCGCGGAGCGTCCGCCCGCAGGTCCAGCAGGTAGTCGCCCACGGCCTCGTCGTCCAGTACCGACTCGACCAGCGGTGGTACGGGGCGGGGCGCCCGGTGGGCCGGGGCGCCGGTGCAGGTGGCCAGTTCCCCCGCGCCGAAGGTGATGCCGATCGACAGGTACCGGGAGCCGAGGCGTTCGCGCAGGTAGCTCCCGGCGTTCCGGGACGGAGCGGCCGGGTCGGGCGGAAAGCTGACGACCCGGGTGCGCGCGTCGGCGGTATGGGAGCTGGAGGACCAGAACAGCACCCGGTGCCCGGTGTGCTGCTGCCACCACAGGACGTTCTCGGCGAAGAACCGCTCGTAGCAGGCCATGTTGTGCGGGTCCAGCGGGTCGTGGTCGTGGTCGTGGTCGTGAAGCTCGTGGTACTGGACGATCAGCCGTGCGTTGTGGAGCGCCCACGCATGGCTCTCGTTGGAGGCACGCATGCACCGGACGAGGCCGAGGACCCCTCGGTGCGGGAGAACGGCTCCGCGGCCTCCAGCAGGGCCACGGGGTCCCCGGCCCCGGTGCGGACATGGGCGTCGAGCCGGGCGACGAGTGTCCCGTCCTGGTCGAGGGCGACAGCGCGGAAGCCCGCCTCACCGACCAGCAGCCGGGCCATGCGCGCCTGGAGAGCGAAAACCTCGTGTGCGCCACGCGTCCCGGCACCGTAGCCCACCACGACCGTCCGCTCATGGAGCATGCCGAGCAGCGGCCGCAGGTCGTCCAGTGACTCCGACGCGTCCACGGTGGTCAGCCGATGCGCCGTCTCCCTGATCCAGTTCCGAACCGCGGCACGTTGTTCCGGTGAGCTCGTCATGGCGTCACCCTCGGACATCGACCACGGTTGAGGTCAAGCCCGACCGTTCCCTGCCGTCGCGACGCCGGGCGGCAGCCGGCCGCGTACCACCTTGCGGACCTGGTGACGGCCCACTCCGGACAGAACGTGGCTCACCCTCTGTTCACCGAGATCGTTACGGACCGGCAGGTGCAGGACGGTCGCGCGCTGGTGCACGCCTGCGCTCCTGGCACAGGGCCCTCCCGGGGGAGCTGCGACGGAGCCGGCAGCGGCTCTGCGCGCCGGCGACAGAGTGACCCGGGAACGCCCTGTACGTCGCTCCGGCTCCGGAGTGACGTGACCCCGGCGAGGCTGACGAGTCCGTGCGGGATGGTGCTGATCCGTGGGGCCGGACTGCGGAGCAAACTCCTCGTCCGCGCACGCAAGCGGCCCCGGACGAGCGGTCCGGGGCCGGGCAGGAACCCCTCCCCGAGGGAGAAACCCCAGGTCAGAGCGGTAACGCGTTGTGCCCCCGGCAGGATTCGAACCTGCGACACCCGCTTTAGGAGAGCGGTGCTCTATCCCCTGAGCTACGAAGGCCGGGGCTTGCCGAAAACCTTGCCGGAAACCCTCGGGGGGAATGCCGGGCGGAGTGAGGCAAACGCCCTGGTCAGGCGAGCCTTGTGCGGTGCTGCGGCAGGGATCCGGAAGGACGCTTTCCCGAGCAGACGCACTGGAGGTCGACTGACCGCTGACAGCCTAGCGGATGGGGATTGCGGAGGTCGCCCCCGTTGCCGCTGTGCGCCGCGATGCCTTCGCGCCGCGGCTCGGCACGGCACCTGCGGGATTCGGGCCCGACCCCGGAACACCAGAGGGCGGCGCCCCTCCCGGAGTGCCGCCCTTCGATGCGTGCGGTCGCGCTGGGGCGCGTCCGTGTCAGAGCGAGCCGACCGGCATCCGCCCCTGTGGTGTGGCGTCCTGGTCCGGCGAGCCCCAGCATTCCACCTCGCCGCGCAGGCCCGGAACCTGGTCCTTGCGGAAGACCGGGTCGAGGCCTTGGCGGCGCTGGGTCAGGTAGTCGTCGAGGAGGCGGAAGGCGACCGCGCTGAGGGGGATGATCGCGATCAGGTTGACCAGGGCCATCGCGCCCATCGTGACGTCGGCGAGGCTCCAGACCAACGGGACGGAGCCGATCGCGCCGAGGACGGCGCAGGCGATGACCATCGCACGGTACGTGCTCATCACGCTCTTGCTGCGGGTGATGAACTGGATGTTGGACTCGCCGTAGTAGTAGTTACCGATCATGGAGCTGAAGGCGACCATGAAGACCACCAGGGTCAGCAGGTGACCGGCCCAGTCGCCGAGCGCGCTGGTGAAGGCGGCCTGTGTGACGTCCGCGCCGCCGCGCTCACCGAGGGTCGGGTCGGCGGAGAGGATCACGAAGGCGGTCATGGTGCAGATGACCAAGGTGTCGAAGTAGACGCCGAGGGCCTGGACGAGGCCCTGCTTGACCGGGTGCGTGGTCTCCGCGGCCGCGGCGGCGTTCGGGGCGGAACCCATGCCCGCCTCGTTGGAGAACATGCCGCGCCGCACGCCCTGGAGGATCGCCGTACCCAGGGCGCCGCCCGCGACCTCGCGGAAGCCGAAGGCGCCGCCGATGATGTCGCCGAGCATGCCCGGCACGTTGCCGAGGTTGAGGAGCACGATGACCAGGCCGGTCAGCAGGTAGAGCGCGGCCATCACCGGAATGATGACCTTGGTGACGGCCGTCAGGCGCTTCACGCCGAAGAACACCGCGAGCGCGAGCAGCACGGCGAGCGCGACGCCGAGGACGGGATCGAACCAGGAGGCGTCCGAGCCGAGGGAGCCCTTCGTGGCCACCGTGATCGTGTTGGACTGCACCGCGGTCAGCACGAACCCGAACGTCAGCGTGATCAGAACGGCGAAGACCACGCCGAGCCAGCGCATTCCGAGAGCCTTCTGCATGTAGTAGGCCGGGCCGCCCCGGTACGTACCGGGCTCGGTGTCGCGCACCTTGTACAGCTGGGCCAGGACCGACTCGACGAACGCCGAGGCTCCGCCCACCAGGGCCATCATCCACATCCAGAAGACGGCTCCGGGGCCGCCCATGGTGATCGCGGTGGCCACACCGGCGATGTTGCCGGTGCCGATCCGCGCGGCGGCGGAGATGGTGAAGGCACCGAAGGGACTGACGCCGGACTGCGGCTTGTCCCTCACGACCCGGAACATCTCCGGGATCAGGCGGATCTGCACGCCCTTGGAGCGCAGCGTGAACCAGACGCCGGCGACGGCGACCAGTGGAATCAGCAGGTATGTCCAGAAGACGTCGTTGAGCTCGACGACCCAGGTTTCCAACGTGCCCATGTGTGGATGTACCCGGTTCCTTGTGAGTCGGGGAATCGGCTCGGTCCCTGTGTGCGCGTACAGGTCGTGTACGGAGCGGAGGGCTGGCCCGGACGGCGCGGAGCCGAATACTCCGCAAACGACAGGACTTTAGGCCGGGGCGACCGCCCCTGCCTATGGCCGCCGAAAGTGGCCTATCTCACATAAGCCCGATATGCGCGGGAAATCCCGGACTGCGACTGTCATCAGGGCGGGTCGCTGACGCCCGCTCCGCCGTCGGTCACCGGTGCCGACCCTGTCCACCGGTCTGTTCCGTTCGAGGGGGGTTGTGTCAGCGTCAGTGGGCAGCGGTGATGGGCTTCTGCGCAAGCCCCGCGGAGGCCGAGGCTCCGTCGTGGAGACCGGGTCCCCGTCGCTGTGAGGACTGGGCTCCCGCCGACCGTGCAGCGGGTGGGGCGGACGCCGTTCCTCGGGCCGACTGATCGCGCCCGTCGGTGCCCCGTGCTTTTCGTGGGTTCGCCGCGACGTCCCGGGCGGGTCCGCTGTGATGCACGTCACCGGAACCGGGCCGGGTGGGCGGACAAGTCAGGGGGTGAACTACTCGATGCACGCGCGTATCCGCGCGGGGGATCCGGATGCCTTCCGGGAGCTGTTCCGCGATCATGCCCAGCTCGTCTTCCGGCACGCCGTCCGGACCACCGGAGACTGGAGCGCGGCGGAGGACGTCGTGTCGCTGACGTTTCTGGAGGCCTGGCGGCTGCGCGGGAAGCTGCGGGACGAGGGGCAGAGCCCGAGGCCCTGGCTGATGGGCATCGCTGTCAACGTGTTGCGCAACACGGGGCGCGCGGTCCGTCGCCATGAGCGGGCGTTGGCCAGGGTGCCGTTGCGGGACGTACTGCCCGACTTCGCCGACGAACTCGTCGGGCGGATCGCCGACTCCGACGAACTCGCTGCCGCCAAGCGCGCGTTGGGGCAACTGCGGCGTGCCGAGCGGGAGGTGTTCGCGCTCTGCGTGTGGGCCGGTCTCGGTTACGCCGAGGCCGCGGAGGCGCTCGGCGTGCCGGTCGGCACCGTGCGGTCCCGGCTGTCCCGTGCGCGGGCCCGGCTCCGCAAGCTCACCGACAGCGAGTTGCGGCGACGGGGCGGGAGGACGAGACCCCGCACGGCGAAACCCGGCGGGGAGGGAACCCGTACGACGGAGCCCGGCCGGGAGGAGCCCTGTACGACGGAGCCCGGCCGGGAGGAGCCCCGCGGGACCGAACCCCGGAGTGCCGAACCCCGCAGAACGGAACCCGATGGGATGGAACCCGGTGGGGCCTGCGGACAAGTACAGGGTGGCCGCACCACAGCGGCCCGGTCGAACGAGGAGAGAACCCGATGATCCGCACCCCCTGGCGGCGGCGCGAAGAGCCGCTGGACCGCGCGGAACTGGCCCGGCTGCTGCCCGCACCCGGTGATCCGGAACTCTCCTCCGACCGCCTGAGCGGCCTTGAGGAGCACCTGATGACCGAGATCCGGAACCGGACGCCCGACACCGCCCCCGACACCTCGACCGGTGCCCCGCCCGCCGGTCTGAGCGAGGGCGACCGCGCCCCCCGGCCGGCCCGCCGCTCCGGCCGTCGCCCGGTCCTGGTCGGCGTTGCCGCCGCCCTGGCCCTGGCCGCCGCCGGGGTCGCCGGACTCGCAGGCAGCCCGGACGGCTCCGGCGGACCCGAGAGCCCCGGCCGCGCGGTCACCCCGCCCGCCGGGGCCGTCCCCGCCCCGGTCGTCCAAGTGGTCCGGGGCAGCACCGCGGGGCTGGCGGGCGCCGTGGCCGACATTTCCGGGGCGGCGGCCAGGGCGGAGCTGCCCGAGCCGGGCCCGGGGCAGTTCCTGTACGTCCGGAGCCTGGTCTCCTGGCTGGTCTCCTGGGAGGGCGCCGACGGGAAGAACAGGAGTTACGTCGACAAGATCCATCCCCGCGAGGTCTGGATGTCGCCCGACGGCAGCAAGGGACGGCTGATCGAGCCCTACAAGAAGGACCTCGACCGCGACGGCATCACCCTGGACGACGCCGAAGGCGGGGAGCGCACCCTCAACTCGCCCAGTTACGACTACCTGAGGACCCTGCCCACCGACCCGGATCTCCTGGTGAAGAAGGTCTACGACGAGACGGAGGGCATGGGCAACGGCCCTGACCAGCAAGCCTTCAGCACCATCGGCGACCTGCTGAGGGAGCAGGTGGTTCCGCCGAAGCTGGCCGCCGGCCTCTACCGTGCCGCGGCCCGGATCCCCGGGGTGGTCCTCGTCGACGACTCCGTCGACGCGGCAGGCCGGCACGGGGTCGCCATCGCCCGTACCGACGAGGAGGACGGCTCGCGCACCGAGTGGATCTTCGACCGCGAGACGTACACGTATCTGGGGGAGCGCACCGTGCAGACGCGCGATGTGGAGGGCGTCAAGGCGGGCACGGTCACGGGCCATACCGCGGTGACGGACCGGGCCGTCGTCGACGCGGTCAAGCAGCGCCCGGCGGGCTCGGCTCCGGGTGAGCGGGCCGCCTCCCCGGCCACCCCTTCCGCGGGGACCTGACCTTTCCCGCCGTGCCCGCCCCGGCTCCTCTCCGCCGGGGCGGGCACGGCCCTTCCTCCTCTGCCGCTCCTGCCCCGGCCGCCCTCTCTGCCGGGGCCCGACCCTCCCGCACCCGTGCGCCCGCTCGCCCGGGCCTGGCGCCGTGCTCGTGCGCCCCGCTCGTCCGGCCTTGGCGCCGCGCCCTCGTCCGCATAGCGTCTCGCGTAGCAGTCAGCGTCAGCGTCAGCGTGAGAGAGGCCGTCCGTGCCGCACACCCACCCGTCCCCGTCCCCGGCCCCCGAAGGCGCCGGAGCCCCCGCGGAACGCGCCCGGCGCGCAGCGCGCATCGAGGCCTCCCTCACCGCGCCCGGCGCGCCCTTCGCCGTGGTCATCGGCGAGCAGGGGACGCCGGAGTACGCCGACGGGCCCCGTACGCTCCGGGAGTTCGTGGAGACCACCTGGGCCTACCGGGACACGCCGTTCCTCGTCGCCGGCGAGCAGCGCTACTCCTACGCCGAGTTCTTCGCCGCCGCCTCCGCCCTCGCCGTACGCCTGCGGGAGCGGTACGGGCTGCGCTCCGGCGACCGGGCCGTGATCGCGATGCGGAACCGTCCCGAGTGGCAGATCGCCTTCTGGGCCGCCCAGTTGGCCGGTCTCGTCGCCGTACCGCTCAACGCCTGGTGGACCGAGGACGAGTTCGTCCACGCCCTGGAGGACTGCGAACCCGGGGTGCTCCTCGTGGACGGGGAGCGGCTGGGGCGGGTCTCCGGCTGGGCCCGGCGGACCGGGACGCGCGTCGTCCTCTTCAGCGAGGTTCGCGGGGACCACGGGGGCCACGGCGAGGTGAACGGAACCGTGCTTGCGGCCGGGCCGCGCGTCGAGCGGTACGAGGAGTTCCCCGCGCCCGACCCGCTGGCCGCGCCGCCCGACGTGGAGCCCCGGCCCGAGGACGACGCCACGATCCTCTACACCTCCGGCACCACCGGCCGCCCCAAGGGCGCGGTGGCCACCCATCTCGCCCAGGCCGGGGCCGCGCTCAACCCCCGCTACCACGCGGCGGCCTCCGCGCTGGCGCGCGGCGTCATCCCGGGGCAGGGGCCCGCCCCCGTCTCCCTGATGACGTTCCCGTTCTTCCACGTCGCCGCGTTCACCGGCTTCTACGGTGCGATGGCGGCCGGCGGCACCCTCGTCCTGATGCACAAGTGGGACGCGGACGAGGCGCTGCGGCTGATCCGGACGCACCGCGTCACACACTTCGCCGGGGTGCCCACCACGGGCCTCCAGCTGCTGGAGGCCGCGGAGCGGGCCGGGGACGGGCTGGAGAGCCTCACGTTGTTCAGCACCGGGGGAGCCCCCGCCCCGCCCGCCCTGGTCGCCCACCTCACCGCCCGGTACGGCGAGCGCGTCGAGCCCCGCAACGGCTACGGCCTCACCGAGACCAGCGGCGGGGTCCTCGCGCACTTCGGGGACGCGTACCGGGCGGAGCCGGGCGGCGCGGGGCGGCCCACCCCGGTCACGGAGGTGAGGGTCGCCGGACCGTCGGGCGAGGAGCTGCCCGACGGGGAGCCGGGGGAGCTGTGGCTGCGCGGCCAGTCGCTGTTCCGCGGCTACTGGCGCGACGTGGCGGCGACCGAGGAGGCCTTCGGCGACGGCGGCTGGTTCCGTACGGGGGACCTCGCCGTACGCCGCGAGGGGCGGGTGTCCATCGTGGACCGGCTCAAGGACGTGGTGATCCGGGGCGGCGAGAACGTGTACTGCGTCGAGGTCGAGGGCGTCCTGCACGACCACCCCGACGTGGCCGACGCCGCCGTCCTCGGCATCCCGCACCCGGTGCTGGGGGAGGAAGTGGCGGCCGTCGTCCGACCGCGCCCCGGGGCCGGGGCCACCGCCGGGGGGCTGCGCGAGCACGTCGGCGCGAGGCTCGCCGCCTTCAAGGTGCCCGCCCGGGTGCTGTTCACCGACGAGGAACTTCCGCGCAACGCCACCGGGAAGCTCCTCAAGCACCGCCTCCGCGCCTTCGTGGAGGGCGCCGGGACGGGTGCCGCGGAGGGTGCCGCGGAGGGCGCTGGGAGGAGCGCCGAGAAGGACACCCCGGCGTGCGGTCCGTCGTACGGTGCGGAGGCCGGGCCGCCGCTCACGGGCGTGTGACCCGCACCCGGTAGTTGCCGTCGTCGTCCTCGTCCAGCACGGATATCCGTACGCCGTTGGTCCGGTCGATGAAGGTCTGGCCGGGGCGGAACGGGGCGTCGGACAGTTCCGCGTGCACGTTGGGGCGCCGGGTGCAGCCGCCGCTGTCCTCGGTGGCGTCGGCGACGGAGACCGGGCCCTGGCCGGTGTCCACGTCGGAGCTGACCTTGTAGATCAGGACCCCCGGTCGGCAGACCGCCTCGTCGTTGCCCGCCGCCGTTCGGACCTCCACGGCGTAGCCGGACCGGTCGCTCAGCGGGACGAAGGCGAGCTTGGTGCCGCCCTCGGCGGCCAGCGGGCCGAGGGTGTGCTCGCTGACGCCGGCCTTCGACGCGCAGCTGATCTGCTCGTTGTCGAGCCAGCCGAGCTTCCACTTGTGCCAGGCCAGGAAGTCGTTGTTGGCGCCCCAGTCCTCGGACATGATGTCCCAGTGCCCGACCGAGCCGCCGCCCTCCATCGTGTAGAGGTCGGGCAACCCGAAGACGTGGCCGTTCTCGTGCGGCAGGACGCGGTAGCCGGTCTCGGCGTACGACCCCGATCCGTCGTCCTGGCGGCTGTAGACGAACGACGTGTTGGAGAGCGGGACACCGTCCGCCGTCGGGGCCTCGTCGTTGCCGGAGAAGGTCACCGAGAGCACGGTGTCCAGCGCGGAGGGGCCCGCGTTCGGGCTGACCAGCACGTTGACCAGGTCGTACGCGGAGAAGTCGACCCGGGGGTCGGCGGCCGCGACGATGTCCTTCACCAGTTGGCGGTAGCCCGGCTCGAAGGGTGAGCCGCGCTCTATCCCGTACTCCGTGAAGGGCATGGGCATCCGCAGCCAGTCCTTGACGGGGGCCTCGGGACGGTAGACGAGCCGGCCGTAGGAGCTGGCCCTGAACCACTCGGAGGTCTGCGGGAAGAACTCCGCGTACCGGTCCGTCGCGGGTTCCGATCCCTCCGCGTCCGGGAAGTCGATCATCAGGTTGAGCGCCCTTATCTCGCCGGTCGAGCGGGCGTAGCCGGGCGGGGTCGGCAGCCCCTCGGACATCTGTACGCCCATGGTGGCGGAGATCCGGCACGGGGCGAGCGCGGAGTCCTGGCTGGTGGCCGCCGGGCCCGCCGAGGCGCGGCCGGCGTTCGGAAGGGTGGTGCTGGCCGAGGCCACGGCCGCTATGACCAGCGCGGTCGCTCCGGCCAGGGCGACCGGGCGGCGGTGTCTGCGTATCCGGTGGCGGGGCTGCTGCATAGAGGCGCCTTCGGGGTCCGCGGCAGTCGGCCGACCCCTGACTGCGCTCTGGCGATCAGCCTGTGCCGGGTGGTCCGGGGCCGCTCGCTGGGTGCGCCGATCGGAGGTTTTTCCCTCCGTGGCCATGTGACGCGGGTCACGCCTTGGCGGGAAATAAGCGGGGAGCCTCTCCCCGTTTGCATACGTGCCCCCGCTAAACGGGGAAGCGGTCCCCGGTTACCGATGGAGGCCGGCCGACTACTCAGAGGGAAGTGGAGGAGGAGCGTCGTCGTGGAGACCACCGCCGGGGCCACCAGGGCCGCCTCGAAGAGCACCGCACCGGCAGCCGTCGGCGGCACCGCACCCGCGACGCCGTGCCGGGCGCCGCGCCCGCGGGCCGACGCGCTGCGCAACCGCGAGCGGATCATCGCGGCCGCGCGCGAGCTGTTCGTCGAGTTCGGGCCGGACGTGGCGCTGGACGACGTCGCACGGCGAGCGGGCGTGGGCAACGCCACGCTCTACCGGAACTTCCCCGACCGGGCCGCCCTCACCCATGAGGTCGTCCTCGCGGTCACCTCCCGCACCACCCTGCGGGCCGAAGAGGCCGCCGCGGCGGAGTCCGACCCGTTCGCCGCGCTCAGCCGCTTCGTGCACGCGGCCGCCGACGAGCGGATCGGCGCCCTGTGCCCGATGCTCTCCGGCGTCTTCGACAAGGACCACCCCGAACTGCTCGCCGAGCGCCGACGCCTGGAAGAGGTCGTCGAAGGGCTCGTGGCGCGCGCCATGTCCGCGGGGCGGCTGCGCACCGACATCGCCGTCGGTGACGTACTCGTCGCCCTCTCCCAACTCACCCGTCCGCTCCCGGGCATCGCCTGCCAGGGCATCGACCGGTTCACCCACCGTCATCTGCAGTTGTTCCTGGACGGACTGGAGTCCCCGGCCCGCTCCGAACTGCCCGGATCGGCGGCGACCTTGGAGGACCTGCGGCGCCCCTAGGGCCCGTTGTCGAACTGCTCCGGCCCGCACCGACCTGAACCTTCCGGCTGTCCCCCGAGGGGGCCCGGACCACCGACTCACCTCACTCACCCCGTCGCGCGTACACGAACACGTACCGCCGATGCCCATTTCGCGACGCCTCGGCGCCCTCGCACGTCCTTAGGTGGATACACCCATGCCCAAAACGGCTGACACCGCCCTTCCCGATCCGAGCCGCTGGAAGGCCCTGGCCTTCATCGCGCTCGCCCAGCTGATGGTCGTCCTCGACGCGACCATCGTGAACATCGCGCTGCCCTCCGCCCAGACCGACCTCGGCATATCCGACGGCAACAAGCAGTGGGTCATCACCGCCTACGCCCTCGCCTTCGGTGGGCTCCTCCTCTTCGGCGGCCGGATCGCCGACCTCTGGGGACGCAAGCGCACTTTCGTCGTCGGGCTGATCGGCTTCGCGCTGGCCTCCGCGCTCGGCGGCGCCGCCCAGAACGAGGCGATGATGTTCGGCTCCCGGGCCCTCCAGGGTGTCTTCGGCGCGCTGCTCGCCCCGGCCGCCCTCTCCCTGCTCGCCGTGATGTTCACCGACGCCAAGGAGCGCGCCAAGGCCTTCGGCATCTACGGGGCCATCGCCGGTGGCGGTGGCGCGGTCGGGCTGATCCTCGGCGGCTTGCTCACCGAGTACCTGAACTGGCGCTGGACGTTCTACGTCAACATCCCGTTCGCCATCGTCGCCGCCGCCGGCGCGTACTTCGTCATCCGTGAGCCCTCCGGTGCCCGCAACCGCGCACCGCTGGACATCCCCGGCGTCGTGCTCTCCACGCTCGGCCTGGTCGCCCTGGTGTACGGCTTCACCCGCGCCGAGTCGGCGGGCTGGTCGGACACGCTGACCGTCTCGATGTTCATCGCCGCCGTCGTGCTGCTGGTGGCCTTCGTCGTGACCGAGGCGCGGGTGAAGTCGCCGCTGTTGCCGCTGCGCGTCCTCACCGAGCGCAACCGCGGCGGGGTCTACCTCTCGCTGGGGCTCGCCATCATCGCGATGTTCGGGCTGTTCCTCTTCCTGACCTACTACCTCCAGGTCGTGAAGGGCTA
This sequence comes from Streptomyces sp. NPDC021019, assembly GCF_044333295.1. Taxonomy (NCBI): domain Bacteria; kingdom Bacillati; phylum Actinomycetota; class Actinomycetes; order Kitasatosporales; family Streptomycetaceae; genus Streptomyces; species Streptomyces sp. NPDC021019. Next base: position 391,463 of record NZ_JBIRQR010000004.1, on the reverse strand, counting down.
CTCCCCGGTGAAGACCGGCTTCGCGTTCATGCCCATGATCGTCGGCATGATCACCGGCTCCACCCAGATCGGCACCCGGCTGATGACCCGGGTCCCGCCGCGCCTGCTGATGGGCCCCGGCTTCCTGGTCGCCGCGGTCGGCATGCTGCTCCTGACCCAGCTGGACCTGAACACCAGCTACGCGGCCGTCATCCTGCCCGGCATGCTGCTGCTCGGCCTCGGCATGGGTACGGCGTTCATGCCGGCGATGTCCCTGGCCACGCACGGCATCGAGCCGCGTGACGCGGGCGTGGCCTCCGCGATGGTCAACACCTCGCAGCAGGTCGGCGGCGCCATCGGCACCGCGCTGCTGAACACGATCGCCGCGAGCGCCACCACCGCGTACGTCGCCGATCACGCGGCCCGCGCCACGGACCCGCAGCTCCTGGAGCTCCAGGCCATGGTCAGCGGTTTCGCCGCCGCGATCTGGTGGGCCGTCGGCATCCTGGTCGTCGCCGCCGCCATTGCGATCGCCCTCATCAACACCGGCCGCCCCGGAACGGGGTCCGGTGGCGGTGGGACGGCCGGCGCGTCCGACGCGGACGCCGAGGAGGAGTTCAGGATTCCGGTCGTCGCCCACTGACGACGGCGGTTCCGGCTTCGTTCCGGTGGTTCGCCGCCCGGTACTTGCCCGCCTCGGTGGTTCCTCTGCCCGTGGCCTCTCTGCCCTGGTTCCGCTCAGCGAACGCTCGCTCAGCGGAGCCAGGGCAGATCCGCGTCCGTGCCCTCCGGCTCCAGCCCGGTCGCGAGCACCCGCATGATCTCCCCGAGGCTGCTCACCTGCTCGGCCGTGAGCCGGTCGAACATCGCCTGCCGTACGGCCTCGACGTGACCCGGGGCGGAGCGGCGGAGCATCTCGTAGCCGTCGTCCGTGAGCACCGCGTTCTGGCCGCGCTTGTCGGAGGGGCAGTCCTCACGGCGCACCCAGCCGTTCTTCTCCAGCCGGGCGATGGCGTGCGAGAGCCGGGAACGGGTGATCTTCGCGTTCCGGGCCAGCTCCGTCATCCGCATCCGGCGGCGGGGCGCCTGCGAGAGCTGGACGAGCAGCCCGTAATAGGTGTGCGGCATGCCGGCGTCGCGCTGCAACTGGCGATCGAGGTGGTCCTCCAGCAGCGTGGTGGCGTGCAGGTAGGCGCGCCAGGCGTGCTGCTCCTCGTCGGTGAGCCAGCGCGGCGCGCTGGTGGATGCCGTGGTCATGTACTCCACTGTACGACCTCTTCTTGAAAGTTTAACTAGATAGAGCTAAGGTCTCCGAAGATAGGAGCTTGAAGTTTCAAGAAACCTGCCCCGAGAGATCCCCGCGGGGGATCCGAAGGAGTTTCGCAGGACCTCTGAACAACCATCCCCCGGATGGCCTCGGGAAACTCTCCTGCTCGGACGAGTTCGTGACCGGATCCCGTGTTCGTGTGCCCGGCGAGGCGCCCGTCTCAGTGGGGCCGTGTCCAGTGGATGGGAGTGCCATGACAGCCACCGCGGAGCGGATGCCCGCCCTCTACCTCTCGCACGGCGCACCGCCGCTGGCCGACGATCCCGTCTGGCCCGGCGAGCTCGCCGCCTGGTCCGCGGGGCTGCCCCGCCCCCGCGCGATCCTGATGGTCTCCGCCCACTGGGAGGAGGCCCCACTCGCGCTGGGCGCCACCGAGACCGTGCCGCTCGTGTACGACTTCTGGGGCTTCCCCGAGCACTACTACGGGGTGCGTTACGGAGCCCCGGGCGCGCCCGAGCTCGCCGACAGCGTCCGCAAGCTGCTGCGTGGCGCCGGGGCGCCGGTCCAGGACATCCCGGACCGCGGCCTCGACCACGGGGCGTACGTACCGCTGGTGGAGATGTTCCCGGACGCCGACGTCCCCGTACTCCAGATCTCCCTGCCGACCCTCGACCCGCGGAAGCTGATGGACATCGGGCGCAAACTCGCCCCCCTGCGCGACGAGGGCGTGCTCATCGTCGGCAGCGGCTTCTTCACCCACAACCTGGCCGCTCTGCGCCACCCGGGCGGCGGCGTTCCCGGCTGGTCGGCGGAGTTCGACGACTGGGGCGACCGCGCGCTGCGGGCCCAGGACGTCGACGCGCTGATCGACTTCGAGCACACCTCTCCGGCCGGGAAGCTGGCCCACCCGCGCACCGAGCACTTCGCGCCGCTGTTCGTGACGCTGGGCGCGGCCGAGGACGAGCTGGACCGGGGGCGCAGCGTCATCGACGGCTTCTGGCTGGGGCTGGCGAAGCGCTCGGTGCAGTTCGGCTGAGGGGTTCGGGGCGCTTCGGGCCGGGCTGGGGGACCGGGCGCTCCGGGTTCGGCCGGTCGTCCATGCCGGTCACGCCGGCCGTGCGCGGGCCGGGCGGATGGGGCCGCGGTCCCGGTCGGTCTCGGACCGGGGTCCCAGCACGCCGGACCCCGGTTGCCCGCCGGGTCGGCCGACGGGGCGTACGCCCCGCGGCGGGGCCCACCCCCGTACGGCGCGTCGCGGATGCCCTGAGCAACCCGAACGCCGCCCGATCCGTCTTCCGGGGTGGGAGCACGGCATTGCGGGCACCGGACCGGGGGACGTGGGGCGTGCGTGTGAATGCGGTCTCATGCTTGCGCCGATTCCGGGTACCCGGGCGGAGAGCCGCACAGGGGCCGGTTCGGCCCCGCCACCGGCTCTGACCTGCGCGTCCGGCGGAATCCGGAAGCGGAATCCAGCGGTCGGCGCCGGACAGGGTACTGCATGATCGCGAAAGCGAATGTGTGGCATGGGAATTCTGTCCGGATTCCAGTCGTTGTTTCCATCGGATGCAGGGCACCTCGAAAGGGTGTCGCGACCTACTCAGCAAGGGAGCACGCATGGCAACCCGTGCCGTCGCCCGTCGTACGTCCACCTCTTCCGGTGGGTCCGGCCGGGCAGGCAGTGTTCGCGCCGTGGGCGGGGAAATCGCCGATCGCGACCTGGTCGGCATGTACCTGGACGAGATCGCTCGCACGCCGCTGCTCGACGCCGCCAAGGAAGTCGACCTCTCCCAGACCATCGAGGCGGGCGTCTTCGCCCAGCAGATCCTCGACGGCGGGGTGGAGAGCGCCGCCGGTGACGCGAAGCGTGAGGAGCTGGAGGCGCTGGTCGCCGAGGGCGAGCGCGCCAAGGACATATTCATCCGTTCCAACCTCCGGCTCGTCGTCGCCGTGGCCCGCCGCTACCCGCGTGCGGGGCTCCCCCTGCTCGACCTGATCCAGGAGGGCAACGCGGGCCTGGTGCGCGCGGTCGAGAAGTTCGACTACGCCAAGGGCTTCAAGTTCTCCACGTACGCCACCTGGTGGATCCGGCAGGCCATCACCCGGTCCATCGCCGACCAGTCCCGCACGATCCGGCTCCCCGTCCACCTGGTGGAGGAACTCGGCCGGATCCGCCGGGTCCAGCGCGAGTTCAACCGCGAGCACGGGCGCGACCCGGAGCACGCGGAGATCGCCGCCGAGCTCGACTCCAACACCGAGCGCGTCGGCAACGTCCTGGACTGGGCCCGCGATCCGGTCAGCCTCAACATGTCCGTGGACGACGACGGCGACACCCAGTTCGGCGACCTGCTGGAGGACACCTCCGCCGTCTCGCCCGAGCAGTCCGTCATGACCCTGCTCCGCAGCGAGGAGCTGGAGGACCTGATCGGCAAGCTCGACAACCGGACCGCGTCGATCATCAAGATGCGGTACGGCATCGAGGACGGCCGGGAGCGCACGCTGACCGAAGTGGGCAAGCAGCACGGCCTCACGCGGGAGCGGATCCGCCAGATAGAGAAGCACGCACTGCTCGAATTGAAGCGAATGGCTCACGACACGGGCTTTGACGCTGCGGCGTGAGCCAATAACCCGTAATCTCCCCATCAAGCCGGTTCGCACCGGCCGACCGATCGGGTCATTCCGGTCACCCGACCGGTTTTCACCGGTCCCTGAGCTGAGCCCCGGCGCCCACCCCCCCCCGGCGTCGGGGCTCACCCCTGTTCCGGATCGGCCGGGCGTCGGCCCCGGGCGGCGCGGGTCAGCCGGGCGCCGAGGCTCTCCAGGTACTCCACCAGCTGCGGCGGCCCCTGCGCGGAGAACTCGCAGTCCACCAACATCAGCCGTAACGCCACCCACTCCAGCGAATCGGTGCACGAGGTCCGCAGCCGGCAACCGCCCTCCCCGTCGAGCTGCGGCGCTCCGAGGTGGGCGGGCAGCCGCGCCGCCACGAACTCCGCCGGCGCCCCGAACCACACATCGAGGCACAGCTCCGGCTTCATCCGCCGCATCGACCGGGCCAGGAACTTCGCCGCGTCCCCGCTCTCCCCGTCGCACCCTGCCTGGCTGCGCGCGTCGCTCCCGCCGCTCCCCGCGCCCTCGACGGGCAGCGGCCTCGGCGCGAACCGGGCTCCCGTCGGGTACGGCTCGCCGACCCGGTCCACCCGGAACGTACGCCAGTCCTCCCGGCCGAGGTCGTAGGCCACCAGGTACCAGCGCTGCCCCGTGCTCACCAGCCGGTACGGCTCGACCTGCCGCTTCGTCCGGGTGCCGTCGCCGCTGCGGTACGCGAACCTCAGCCGCTCCCGCCCGGTGGCCGCCGAGGCCAGCGTCGTCAGGGTCCGCGGGTCGATGGTGGCGCCGTCGCCCCGGGACAGCGGCACCGTGGCGTTCTGGAGCGCGGAGACCCGGTGCCGCAGCCGGGAGGGAAGCACCTGTTCCAGTTTGGCCAGCGCCCGTACGGAGGCCTCGTCGACACCCTCGATCGCGTGCCCCGCCCCGGCCCGCAGCCCCACCGCGATGGCCACCGCCTCCTCGTCGTCCAGCAGGAGGGGCGGCATGGCGGCGCCCGCCACCAGGCGGTAGCCGCCGATGGAGCCGCGTGAGGCCTCGACCGGGTAGCCCAGGTCGCGCAGCCGGTCGACGTCGCGGCGGATCGTGCGCGGACTGACAGCGAGCCGCTCGGCCAACTCGCCGCCGGGCCACTCGCGGGGGGTCTGGAGGAGCGACAGCAGTTTCAGCAGTCGTGCTGGAGTGTCGGACATGGCTGCAGGATGGCGGACCATCAGGTCATCATCTGACCTAATGGATGCCTAGGTTCTTCCCATGCCTTCTTCCGCACCCCCGCCGCCCCCGCCGCCCACGGCGTCGCATCTCGCTACGCCCACGCCGCCCGCACCGACCGCACCGGTGAAGACACCGGTGGCACCCACGCCCGCCCCGGCCGACCGGCGGCGCTGGTTCGCACTGGCCATCGTGATGACCGCCGCCTTCATGGACCTGGTCGACGTCACGATCGTCAACATCGCGATCCCCAGCATCCAGCGCGAGACCGGGGCTTCGGTCTCCGCGATCCAGTGGATCACCGCCGGTTACGCCCTCGCGTTCGCGGCCGGACTGATCACGGGCGGCCGCCTCGGCGACATCTACGGGCGCAAGAGGCTCTTCCTCGTCGGCATCGGCGGATTCACGCTCGCCTCCGCCCTGTGCGGCTTCGCGGGCAGCCCCGAGATACTGGTCGCGGCCCGGATCCTCCAGGGCGCGACGGCGGCCCTGATGGTGCCCCAGGTCCTCTCGATCGTGCACGCCACCTTCCCGGCCCACGAGCGCGGCAAGGTCTTCGGCCTCTTCGGCGCGGTCGTGGGACTCGGCGCCGTCTCCGGTCCGCTGCTGGGCGCCCTGCTCACCGAGTGGGACCTCTTCGGGCTCGGCTGGCGGCCGATCTTCCTGATCAACCTGCCCGTCGGGATCGCCGGACTGATCCTCGGCGCGAAGTTCATCACCGAGTCGAAGGCCCCCCGGGTGGTCCGTCTCGACCTGCCCGGCGTCGCCCTCATCACCCTGGCGATGCTGATGCTCATCTACCCGCTCACCCGGGGACACGAGCTGGGCTGGCCGCTCTGGGGCCATCTCACGATGGTGGGCAGCCTGTTCGTCTTCGGGGCGCTGGTCGCCTACCAGCGGCAGAAGGCGCTGAGCGACGGCTCTCCGCTGATCGAACTGTCCTTGTTCCGGGTCAAGAGCTTCGCCGCCGGCATCGCCGTGCAGCTGACCTTCGGCGTCGGCCTCGGCATCTTCTTCCTGGTCTGGACGATGTACATGCAGATGGGTCTCGGTTGGAGCGTGCTGCGCGCCGGCACGACGGGCATTCCGTTCTCCCTCGCCGTCTCGGTGGCCGCCGGGATCTCCGTGCAGAAGCTGGTGCCCCGCTTCGGCCGCAAGGTCCTCCAGGCCGGTGCGCTCCTCATGATCGCCGGACTGCTGATCTACCTGTGGGAGAGCGAGCAGTACGGGATGGGCATCACGTCCTTGCAGATGGCCGTCCCGCTGGTGGTCATCGGCGTGGGGATGGGACTGATCGTGGCTCCGCTGACCGACGCCGTGCTCTCCGAAGTGCCCAAGGAGCACGCCGGTTCGGCGTCCGGGCTGATCAACACCGTGCAGCAGATGGGGACGGCGCTCGGTCTCGGCCTGGTGTCCGTCGTCTTCTTCGGGGCGATCGGCGACCGGCTGGCCCCCGAAGAGGTCGGCCCGTCGTTCGTCGACGCGTTCCAGCAGTCGCTGTGGTGGGTGGCCGGAGTGCTCGCGGTGATCTTCCTGGTCATGTTCGCGCTGCCCGCCCGGCCGCGCGCCCACGTCGAGGACGAGGCCCACGTGGAGGACGAGGCCCACGTGGAGGGTGTCGCGAACCTGGAGGGTGTCGCGCGCTGATCCGTGTGGGCGGCATGACCCGGCCCCGCGTGGGCGCGCGGCCGGGCCCCGCTCTGACCGACCCCCTCCAGTGACCGGCCTCGGCGGCGCGTCCGCCCGGGCCGGTCACGATGGTGTCCGGGTCAGCAGATCCGGGTGCGGTTCTCCATGGCCGCACGGGCGGAGTGCTCGTCCTCGTACACCTCGCACATGTGGCGGCCGTCGGGCGTCGCCGTGTGCTCGACCTCCCACAGGCTCGTCTCGCTGCCGTCCAGCAGCAGGAACGCGTGCTCGTAGAGCGTGAAACCGGCCGAGCGGCCGTCGACGCGGCACTGACGCCCGAAGACCTGGGTGATGTGGTGGGCGAACGCCGACCGGAGCAACCGCGCCTTCTGCTCCCCCGGCCGGTCGGCGTTCTCCGCGCGGCGCAGCACCCGGCGGGCGTGGTCCGCGGAATTGTCGGGGGCATACGTCCGGGGGAGCGGGGCCGGCGGGGCGAACATCAGGACCGTCAGCATCTCCAGATCGCCCTGGGCCTCCTGCGTCCCCTCGTCGCCGAAGGCCGGAGAGTCGGAGAGGCTTCCCGCGAGCCGGGACGCGGCGATGCGGGCGTCGCCCTCGTCGTCGTACAGCTCGTGCCGACGCGGTATCCGCACGTCCCGGCCTCCGCTGTGCACCAGCTCCCACAGAGTGAGGGCGGAGCCGTCGGCGAGGAGATACGTGTGACGGTAGGTCTCGCGGTGCAGGACGGAACTGTGGTGCGACGAGTGCAGCGAACTGCTGTGGGCGAGCGCGGTGCCGAGGCGGTCGACCGTGCTGTCGGGAAGGTCGAAGGAGTTGAGGGCGCGTCGCAGGAGTCGGTCGAGGTGGTGCTCGGTTGTCTCGTACGGATCGCTCAAGGTGGTGTCTCCAGGCCGTCGCCGCGTGTTACTTGGTGCGTGCTTAACGTAGTCCCTGGGTCCGACATCGTGACCGGGGTTCGTGAAAACGTAGGGCGCACGCAGAAAGTTCCCCGCGTGTTCCCGGTGCATTTCGGGCGCTTCAGGTGAACTCCCTTACGCAGACGGCGAGTCGGCCGCCCGCGCGCCCCTCGCTCACGCCGCGCGCCCCCGGGGTTCCGCCGATCGGACCGGCCGCCGACGCCGTGGAACGCCGTGGCACCGGCCGCCGTGGAACGCCGTGGCACCGACTGCCGTACAGCTTCGTGGCGTCGGCCGCCGTGGCGTCTACTGCGTTGGGTCGGCCGCGTTGGGTCGGCCGCCGTGCGCGTGCGTGCCGTTAGCCGCCGTACAGCTCTGTGTACGAGAGGAGCCTGCCGCCCGGCCCTTCGGTGCTCCGGGCCGCCCGCACGGCCTTGACGATCGCCCGCGCCAGGACGTCGGCGCCCGCCGCCAGGATCTCGTTGACGGCGGCCGGGTCCCCGGGTGCCACCCGCACCTGCCCGGTGGCCAGCGTGAACACGGTGTCCCCGTCGGTCAGCAGATGGACCGGGCGCACCGCGCGGGCCAGCCCGTCGTGTGCCGCGCCCGCCAGCTTCTGGGCCTGCGCCCGGGTCAGGTCCGCGTCCGTGGCGACGACCGCGATCGTCGTGTTGAACGGCGGGGCCCCGCCTCCGACCGCCTCCGTCGCCTCCCGCTCCCGTGCGAGACGCCGCCCCGCCGCGGCGTGGACCTCGGCCGAAGGGTGGGCCGGCGGCTCCCCGGCCCCGTACTCCCCGAACAGCACCCCGGTCCGGGGGTCGACCACCGAGCCCGCCGCGTTCACCGCGACGAGGGCGGCCACCGTGACGCCGGAGGTGAGGCGGGTGCTCGCCGTGCCGACGCCGCCCTTGAGCTGCCCGGCCACCGCGCCGGTGCCGGCGCCCACGCCGCCCTCGGCCACGGGCTCCCCGGCTCCGGTGGCTGCCGCGGCCTCCACCGCGGCGCGGCCGGTCGACGCGTCGGGGCGGGCCCGCCAGTCGCCGCCCCGGCCGAGGTCGAAGAGGGCGGCGGCCGGAACGACCGGTACCACCTGGGTGGGTCCGGGGCCGACCCGGACGCCCCGGCCCCGCTCCTCCAGCCAGGCCATCACGCCGGACGCGGCGTCGAGCCCGTACGCGCTGCCGCCCGTGAGGACGACGGCGTCGACCCGCTGCACCAGATTGCGCGGGTCCAACGCGTCCGTCTCCCGGGTGCCCGGTCCGCCGCCCCGTACGTCCACGGCGGCCACGGCCCCGCCCTCGGGCGCCAGGACGACGGTCGTTCCGCTCAACGCGCCCGCACCGGCGACTTCGGCGTGACCGACGCGGATTCCGGCCACATCGGTCAGCGCGTCCAGCGGAATCGGGTACCCGGCGGCCCCGGCCCCGGGGTCCTCGGCGTCGTCCTCGGGGTTCACGGGGTTCATCGTGCGGCTCCTCCGGTCGGCTTCGGGGCTCGCGGGAGTGCGAACCGATGTGCTGCGAACGTAAGCCGATGTGCTGCGAACGTACCGGCGAGCGGGGCGCGGTGACCCCGAAGCGCCCCGCCCCGGGCAAGGCGACCCTTGCGACTGTCCGGGCGACCTCTCTCCCTCTCACCCACCAAAACGGGTTCAATCAACCCAAATAGTCCTACGGTGGCCAGGTGACCGAGCCCTCAGAAGCCACCGCAGCAGCCGAGCCCGACGTCCCTGGCGGACCTTCGGCCACGTCTCCCTCCGCTACCGGACCCCGGTCCGTCACCGCCCGGGCGACGCTCGTCGGCGTGGTGGTCTCCGCCCTGCTGATCCTCGCGATCGTGCTCGGCAGCCGTATGCTCCGCACCTTCGACTCGGCTCTCCTCCCTTATGCCGTGGCCACGGTCTTCCTCGCTTTCGGCGTCGCCTACCGGTACACCGTCTGGATCTCCGCCCCCGGGGCCCGGCGCCTTTTCCAACAGGGCTGGCGCAGCCTCTTCTCCCTGGACAACTTCCGCAGGGCCCCCACCGCCCTGCCGAAGATGATCGCGACCTATCTGGGCTTCCAGAAGTTCCTCGGCGCCCGCTCCCACGCCCGTTGGGCCGCCCACCAGCTGATCTTCTGGGGCTGCGTCCTCGCCGCCCTCATCACCTTCCCGCTCACCTGGGGCTGGTTCACCTTCACTTCCGGAAGCGGAGCGGGACCCGGCTACGAGATGCGGATCTGGGGCTTCAAGATCCTCGGATTCGACTCGCTCAACGTCCTCGGCTGGCTGATGTTCCACGGCCTGGACATCGCCGCCGTCCTCGTCATCCCCGGTGCCTCGTACTTCCTGTGGCGCCGTATGAAGGACCGCGGCGCCGCCACCGGCCAGCGCTTCGCCTACGACCTGGTGCCGCTGATCGCGCTCATCGTCATCTCCGTGACGGGGCTGCTGCTCACCTTCTCCTCGATCTTCCTGCACGGCGGCGGCTACCAGTTCCTCGCGATCCTGCACATGGCGTCGGTCGTCTTCACCCTCATCTACATCCCGTTCGGCAAGTTCTTCCACATCGTCCAGCGACCCGCCGCGGTCGGCATGCAGCTGTTCAAGTACACCGGCCGCCAGGACGACGAGGTGTTCGCCTGCCGCCGCTGCGAGGAGCCCATCGACACCGGCCCCTACGTCGAGAACCTGCGCGGCACCATGCGCGACCTCCGGCTCGACTTCGACTCCTGGGCCGAATACTGCCCGCGCTGCAAGCGGGTGCTGCGCGGCAGCGCCTATCTCTCCCATGTGAAGAAGGGCTTCAAGTGACCGCGGATCCGCGAGCTGCTTCCGAACGGCGTACGTTCATCCCCCTGGACCCCTCCCTCACCCCTCCCGGCACCCGCGCCTTCCGGGACGCGGGCGGCATCCCGGCCGACCAGTGGCACGCCGACCAGAACGGCGAGACGCTCGTGCCGACCCACTGCTGCTTCTGCGGTGTCCAGTGCGGGATGTATCTGCGCGTGGACCGCGGCGGCAAGGTCTTCGGTGTCGAACCCCGCAACCACGACATCAACCGGATGCGGCTCTGCCCCAAGGGCATCAACGCCTACCAGCAGGTCAACCACCCCGACCGGTTGACCGCCCCGCTGATGCGCCGCTCCCGCGACGAGGAGTTCCGCGAGGTCTCCTGGGAGGAGGCGCTCGACTTCACCGTCTCCGAGATCAGGCGCATCCAGCAGGCTCACGGCAACGACGCCTTCGGGCTCCTCGGCGGGGCCAGCCTGTTCTCCGAGAAGACCTATCTGGTGGGCAAGTTCGCCCGGGTCGCGCTCAAGACCCGGCACGTGGACTACAACGGGCGACTCTGCATGGTCAGCGCCGCGGGCGCCAACAAGCTCGCCTTCGGCATCGACCGGGCCGGCAACCCCTTCTCCGACATCCTCCTCACCGACTGCCTGCTCATCGCGGGCTCCAACGTCGGCGAGTGCTTCCCCGTGATGACCCAGTACGTCTGGGGGGCCCGGGACCGCGGGGCCAGCCTCATCGTCATCGACCCGCGCGAGACCGCCATCGCCCGGACCGCCGACATCCACGTCGCCCTCAGGCCCGGCACCGACTCCGCCTTCTTCACCTCCGTCCTGCACGTCGTCATCGAGGAAGGGCTCACCGACGAGAACTACCTCGCGGCCCACGCCACCGGTTGGGAGGAGGTCAAGGCCAAGGCCGCCGAATACCCGCCCTCCCGTGCCGCCGCGATCTGCGGGATCCCCGCCGAGCAGATCGTCCAGGTGGCCCGGACCTTCGCCCGCGCGCCCAAGGCCATGGCCTGGCACGCCCGGGGCATCGAGCACCACTCGCAGGGCGTCGAGAACTGCCTCACCGTGATCAACCTCTGCACCGCCACCGGCCACATCGGCAGACCCGGCGCCGGCTACGGCACCATCACCGGCCAGGGCAACGGGCAGGGCGGCCGCGAGCACGGCCAGAAGTCCGACCTCCTCCCCGGCGGACGCTCCATCATGAACGAGGAGCACCGCCGCCAGATCTGCGAGATCTGGGGTATCGAGGAGTCCGAGCTCCCGCCCGCCGGGACCTCCATGATGGAAATGGTCTGGCAGATGCAGCGCCGCGAGATCCGTGGCCTCATCGGCATCTGCAACAACCCCTTCGTCTCCCTGCCCAACTACCGGGTGGTCAAGGAGGGGTACGACACCACCGAGTTCCACGCGCAATTCGACTTCTTCCTCTCCGAGACCGCGGCCAACGCCCATGTCGTCTTCCCTGTCACCACCTGGGCCGAGGACGAAGGAGTGATGGCCAACGCGGAAGCCCGCGTGGTCAAGCACAACAAGGCCCAGGACCCGCCACCCGGCGTTCGCACCGATACCTGGGTGATGTGCGAACTCGCCCGACGGCTCGGGGCCGGCGGCAAATTCGACTTCCCCGACTCCCGGTCGGTCTTCGACGAGCTGCGCGTCGCCTCCGCCGGCACCGTCAACGACTACTACGGCATCACCTACGAACGTCTGGAGGAGACCGGCGGCATCGCCTGGCCCTGCCCGACCACCGACCATCCCGGCACCCCGCGCCTCTTCGAGGACGGGAAGACCTACCACCCCGACGGCAAGATCCACCTCCAGGTCGTCGAATGGCACCCGCCGATGGACCCGTACGACGACGAGCACCCCATGTCGCTCACCACCGGCCGCACCGTCGCCCACTTCCTCTCCGGCAACCAGACCCGCAGGCTCGGCGCCCTCGTCGAACAGACCCCGCGACCCTGGGCCGAGCTCCACCCCTCGCACGGCTTCCGCAACGGCGAGCCCGTCCGCGTCGTCACCCGGCGAGGCAGCGAGGTCTTCCCCGCGCTGGTCACCGAGGCGATCCGCCCCGACACCGTGTTCATCCCCTACCACTGGCCCGTCCCCACCGCGGCCAACGCCCTCACCATCGACGCCCTCGACCCCCGGTCCAAGATCCCCGAGTACAAGGTGTGCGCCTGCCGCGTCGAGCACGCCGAGCGGATCGACGAGGTCCCCGCCCCGCCGGTCGCTCCCGGCCATGTCGCCTACCCGGAGACCCAGGTCTCCCGTACCGACCCGCTGCCTCCCACGGCCCCTCAGGGCCGTGGCACCTCGGAGAGGAGCTGAAGCCCCATGATGGGCAGAACGATCTTCATCGACCCGGGGCGCTGCATCGGCTGCCAGGCCTGTGTCTCCGCCTGCCGCGAGTGCGACTCGCACCGCGGCACATCGATGATCCACCTCGACTACACCGACGAGGGTCACTCCGTCGCCTCCCTTCCCACCGTCTGCATGCACTGCGAGGACCCGGTCGCCCCGTGCGCCGAGGTCTGTCCCGCCGACGCGATCCTGGTGACCGCCGACGGTGTCGTGCAGCAGGCCGACACCACCCGCTGCATCGGCTGCTCCAACTGCGTCAACGCCTGCCCCTTCGGCGTACCGAAGATCGACCTCCAGGCGAAACTGCAGATGAAGTGCAACCTCTGCTACGACCGCACCGCCTACGGTCTCGCCCCGATGTGCGCCACCGTCTGCCCGACCGGAGCTCTCTTCTACGGAACCGTCGAGGAGCTCCAGGCGGAGCGCCCCGGCGTCCAGGTCGCCGACACCTTCGTCTTCGGCGAGACCGAGGTCCGCACCGGTGTGGCCATGGTCGTCCCCGCGGAACGGGTTCAGTGGCCGGTACCCGGCGGGCTTCCCGTCGTCGAGATCAACGGGAAGGACGTCCGCCGATGAGCGTCACCGATCAGCGGCCGGGCGGAGAGCGCCCTGCCGGGGGAGACCCGCGCGAGGCCCTCCGGGACCGGATCGCCGCCGACTCCCTCACCACCCGGCGCGACTACCTCCGCATCGTCACCACCGTCTCCGGCGGCCTCGCCGTCGGCGGCGTCGGGGTGGCCGCGGGCATGCTCCACCGCCACGGCGACGGCGAGGAGGGCAAGGCCCCCGAGGCCAAGCGCATCGCCGGGCGACTCCTGCCCGGCGAGTCGATCGCCTTCCGCTACCCGGGCGAGGAGGACCGGGCCGTCGCCGTCCGCCTCGACGACGGCGCTCTCGTCGGCTACTCCGCCGTCTGCACCCACCTCGCCTGCGCCGTGCTCTGGCGCAAGGACCGGGGGAGCGAGGGCGAGCTGTACTGCCCGTGCCACGAAGGAGTCTTCGACGCCCGGTCCGGAGAGGTCACGGCAGGGCCGCCACCCCGCGGGCTGCCCAAGGTCGTGGTCATCGAGCAGGACGACGGCAGCATCTGGGCCGTCGGGACCACCCGCTCCGGCGAGAGCATCGAGGAAGGCCTCTGCCGCCGGCTCGGCGGCGACCGCCCCGACCTCGCCTCCCGCATCGGCTGCCCCGACATCGGCGGCGGAGCCGAATCCCCGCCCCGGACCGCCGGTGCGCGCGAGCCCTCCGCCACCGCCGAGAACCCGGGCAGGCGGGCATGAGCGACACCCCGCACCCCGAACAGCCGCTGCCGCCCCCCGGCAGCCACTACCCCACGTACCACCCCGGCAGCGCCGTTCCCGACCTGAACCGGCCCGTCCACGAGAGGTATCCGCAGATCCGCCCCACCAGCGGATACGGGGACCCCCGCGTCCGGCACACCGGCCCCGGGCCCGGAGCGGGCGCCGACCAGGACCCCGAGCGCTCGTCGAAGCTGACCGCCCGGCTCACCCTGGCCATGACCGTCGTCATCGGCCAGCTCTGGGGACTGACGGTCCTGATCGACGAGTGGATGGAGGGCAACACCGGCACGGCCTGGTGGGGGGCCGGCTTCCTCGGCCTGTCGTTCCTCGTCGTGCTGGGCCTGTGGCTCATCGACCCGAAGGACCGCTGACACCTGCCGCCCGGCTCCACGGCGGCGGCTCACACCTCGTGGTGAGCCGCCGTACCCTGGAGACATGAGCGCCGCCCCCGCCCCCAGCCCGCGCGATGCGAAGCAGCAGCAGCCACAGGAGCAGCCGCACGAGGAACCGAAGCCCAAGCCGGTTCTGGACTTCGACGATCCGCTGGACCGGCAGTCCGCGGACGATACGGACCAGGGGTGGGGCGAGCGGCCTCTCTCCGGCGGCAGCGCCGCCGACCTCGCGCGCTTCCTGGACGAGAAGCCGCCCCACCACATCTGAGCGATGGCCCGGAGGACTACCGGTCCTGGCGCGGGCCTGGGGCTGCCCCGCCCGTTCCGTCCGGGCCTTCGCCCGAGCCCGGTCCGGTGAAGCCGGGTGCCCCACCCGTGCGCTGCGCCACGAGGGCGTCGCGGATCTCCTTCAGCACCTCCAGCTCGCTCACCTCCATCGTCTCCTGCACGCCTTCCTTGGCGGCCTGCATGGCCGCCCGCCTGGCCAGGTACTTGGCCATCGGCAGCACCATCAGGAAGTACACGACGGCCGCGGTGATCAGGAAGCTGAGGGCGGCGCTGAGCACCGATCCCCACAGGATCTCGATCCCGTCCATCTCTCCCGTCTTCGGGTCCGTGGTGCAGGGACCCTGGAGGCAGGAGCTGTAGCTGTCCAGGTCCTGGGTGCCGAACGCACCGACCAGGGGGTTGATGACGCCCTTGACGACAGCGTTCACGATGTTGGTGAACGCGGCGCCGATGACGACAGCCACCGCGAGGTCGATCACATTGCCGCGCGTCAGGAAGACCTTGAAGCCCTCCAACAGACTGACCTTCTTCTCGCTCACGGGTGAGCCTTCCTTCGCATGGGCGGTGAGGGGAGCAAACTGCTCCGCCACCTAAGGCGGGCGAAGGCAGCACTGTCCAACCCGCTGGTTCTCCCGGGTGACGTGAGGAGACGTCAGTTCGCATCGGCCACCGCCACGGCCAGCCGACCCGAAACCCCCGCGCCCAGCAGCGCCGTGGCCGTCGACCGCTCCACGGACAGCACCACCAGCGCCCCGGCCGCCGCCCCGGCGCCGGAGACGTCCGCCGCCCGACCGCCGGATCCTGCGGTCGCGTGCGGCACCTTCGCCACGCGCACCCCTCGCGCCACCACGCGCGCGTCGTCGCCGGGATCACCGACCGCGATCACATCGACCCGGTCCCCGGGGCGCAGCAGCCGTACGGTCTCCGGGTCCGCGATCCTGACCGGCGCGGAGACCAGCCGCACGGACGACCTGCCGGCCCCCGGCGGAGCCTCCGGTGGGCCGGCCTCTCCGTCGGCACCACTCAGACCGGTGGTGGCCAGCGCGGCACCCGCCAGCGCGAGCCCCGCAGCCGCCGCCCGCCGCTGTCGGCGCAGCATCCGGCGCAGCCGGTCCGCGCCACCGCCCCGCACGCGCAGGGGCCCGAACGGCCCCACCCCGCACGGGGCGGGCACCGGCGCCGGAGGCGGAGCCGGGCAGCGGGACGGGGACCGAGACGGCGAAGGGGACCGAGACGGGTAAGGAGGCATGGACCCGGGAGCGGGAGCGGGAGCGGGAGCGGATAGGGATGCGAGCGGGGACGCGGATGTGGACAGGGACGCGGATGCGGACGTGCACGGGGGCGTGGACATGTCACCACCTCGATTCGGGCGGACGAGGGCAAGGGAAGGGAACGCGAAAGGGGAGTCCGGACCGGTTGACCCGGCCGAACTCCCCTCACTTTCCCCCGCCCCCGCAGATCCCGCTGAGGCCTGTGGACAGTCCTCGCGCTGGGGATAACTCCGTCACCCGTTCCGGCGCGGTCCGCCCTGCCCGAGCGACGGCGATGCACGCTACGGCAGAGCGATCCCCGTGTCGATCCCGTCCAGGGCGTGGGCGCACGTGCAGTTGCGGCTCTCGCTCCTCGGCAGCCCGGCCACCGCGTCGAACAGCACCGAGCGCAGCCGGTCCACGTTGGCCGCGAACACCTGGAGCACCTCCTCGTGGGAGACGCCCTCGCCCGCCTCGGCCCCCGCGTCCAGGTCGGTCACCAGGGTCATCGTCGTGTAGCAGAGGCCCAGCTCACGGGCGAGGACCGCTTCGGGGTGCCCGGTCATGCCCACGACCGACCAGCCCATCGCCGCGTGCCAGCGCGATTCCGCACGGGTCGAGAAGCGGGGGCCCTCCACGACCACCAGGGTGCCGCCGTCCACCGGCTCCCAGTCGCGTCCGCGAGCCGCGGTGAGCGCGGCCTTGCGCCCCTCGGGGCAGTACGGGTCGGCGAAACCCAGGTGGACGACGTTCGGCACGGTTCCGTCGGCCCGGGTCTCACCGTCGTAAAAGGTCTGCACGCGGGCCTTCGTGCGGTCCACCAGCTGGTCGGGGACGAGCAGGGTGCCCGGCCCGTACTCCGGCCGCAGCCCGCCCACCGCGCACGGGCCGAGCACCTGCCGGACCCCGACGGAGCGCAGCGCCCACAGGTTGGCCCGGTAGTTGATGCGGTGCGGCGGCAGGTGGTGGCCGCGTCCGTGGCGGGGCAGGAAGGCCACCCGCCGACCGCCGAGCTCACCGAGGAAGACCGAGTCGCTCGGCTTCCCGTAAGGGGTGTCCACGGAGACCTCGGTGACGTCCTCCAGGAAGGAGTAGAAGCCCGAGCCGCCGATGACACCGATCTCCGCGGAGCTCCCGGTACCCGCCGTACCCGTACCGGAGCCCGTTTCGTCAAGTGCGTTCGCCATGCGGTCACCGTATCCGGAGGAGCGATTCCCGGGACGAACGCCCGGACCCCGCCGAGTGGCCTCGGCGGGGTCCGGTGAAAGCAGACGGGGCGTACGCGGGCTCAGGCGGCCGACGTACCGCTCGACGAGGCCGGCGCGGAGGCCGACGACGAGGAGGAGCCGGACGAAGAGGACGACGACGCTGTCGCGCTCGCCTTCGTGTCCGAACCCGACGACGAAGAGGACGACGCGGAGTCGGACGACTTCGAGGTCGCCGGCGCCGGCGTGCTGCTCGACGAGGAGCCGCGGCTGTCGTTCCGGTAGAAACCGGAACCCTTGAAGACGATGCCGACCGCGGAGAACACCTTCTTGAGGCGTCCGTCGCAGCTCGGGCACACGGTCAGGGCATCATCGGTGAACTTCTGCACCGCCTCGAGGCCCTCGCCGCACTCGGTGCACTGATACTGGTAGGTCGGCACTTGCTCCTCCTGGCACTCTCACTCAATGAGTGCTAACGACGCTCCATACTGACGTATTCCGTCGAATCAGTCCACCGTGACCGGCTCGCGGTGACCGATCGCACGTGCGACGGTGTGCCCCGATGACCTCGGAGTCAGCCGCGAACGCAGGGCCAGCAGGGTCATCAGCGCCAGCACGGTTCCGGCCAGAGGCACCAGGAAACCGGTGCTCGCGCCATGGGCGTCGGCGAGTTGCCCCGCCACGGTCACGGCCGCGGCCTGGCCGAGTGCCACGGCGCCCGTCAGCCAGGTGAAGGCCTCGGTGCGGGCGGTGGCGGGCACCAGCGCGTCGACCAGGGTGTAGCCGCTGATCAGCGCCGGAGCGATGCACAGGCCGACCAGCAGGCCGAGCCCGGCCAGCAGCGGCACCGAGTGCACGGCCCACAGGCCGGACGCGGTGAGGGTCAGCGCCACGTATCCGACGATCAGCCGTCGGCGCGGGCTGCTCTTCCAGGCGATGGCGCCGCAGGCGATGCCGGCCAGCATGTTGCCCGCCGCGAAGACTCCGTAGAGGACACCGTTCACTCCGGGGTGACCGATCTCCTCGGAGAACGCGGTCAGCGAGACCTGCATCCCGCCGAAGACCGCGCCGATGCCCAGGAAGGCGACGGCCAGGACGCGTACACCCGGCACGGAGAGCGCCGAGGCGTGCGGTTCGGCCGCGGTGGCGGCGTTGCGAGGGGCGGGCTGGGTGGCGCGCTGCGCGGCGAAGAACAGGCCGCCGACCAGGGTCAGGGCGGCTTCCGTGATCAGACCGGCCGCCGGGTGCACGCCGGTGCAGAGCGCGGTGGCGATCACCGGGCCGAGTACGAACGTGAACTCGTCCGTCACCGACTCGAACGCGGCCGCGGTGGACATCAGCGGAGAGGCGGGCCGGTCGGGGGTCGCCCCCAGCATCGCCGCCCAGCGGGCCCGCACCATGGGGCCGATCTGCGGGATGGAGGCGCCGGTCGGCACGGCGGCGACGAACAGCGCCCACAGGGGCGCGTCCGTCAGCGCCAGTACGGTCAGGGCGCTCACGGAGACGGCGTGGAGGAGCACCCCGGGCAGCAGGACGGCGCGCTGACCGAAGCGGTCGGCGAGCTTGCCGCTCTGCGGGGCGAACAGCGCCATGGAGACGCCGGAGACCGCCGCGACGGCGCCCGCGCTGCCGTACGAGCCGGTGGTGTGCTGCACGAGGAGGACGATGCCGATGGTGAGCATCGCGAAGGGCTGCCGTGCGGCGAAGCCCGGGAGGAGGAAGGTCCACGCACCGGGGGTGCGCAGGAGTTGCCCGTATCCGGGGCGGTCGGAGACCGTGGTCGCCACGGTCCTTGCCTTTCTGCCGCCTGGTGGCCCTGCTTCCCGGCGCCCTTGTGGGGCGGGCCGGACGGAAGCGGCCGAGAGCTGTCCTCTTCGCGCGGAACTGCGGTAGATGCCGGGCGACTCGCTGCAATCGGCGAAGAAACGCCGGGCGAAGAGACACCACGACCGCCATACGGTCGCGCCAGCTCTGCTTCAGACAGAGTTGGTCGATCAGGTTTGCCCTTAATCGTACAGGTAGGAAGCCCTGTGTGCCTGTGATTGCGTCCAGGGCTTCCGTATCGGCCTGTGATCTGCGACGCGTGCGCTGCGGATTACCTGAGTCATCGCCTCAGGGGGCCTCAGGAGGCTCCAGGGAGCAGCCTCAGGAGCTGGTCTTCGTGCCGCTGCCGTTCACGCTTCCACTTCCACGTCCACTTCCATTCCCGCTGCCGCTGCCGCTGCCGTTGGCGTTGGCGCTGGCACCGGCACCGCCGAGCTTCTTGGCCAGCTTCATCGCCTGGGGGATGGCTGAACCGCCATGGGGTCCCGCCGTGCCGGGCGCGCCGGCAGCGGGGAGTCTGCCCGTGCCCAGCCAGCCGGCCAGTTTGCCGCCCTCACCGACGGCCCGCAGCCGTTCCTCGGCCCTGTCGCGCACCGGATCGGTGGCCACCACCAGCAGTTCGTCCCCGCGCCGCAGCACCGTCGCCGGGGACGGCACGAAGCTCTTGCCCTCACGGACCACCAGGGTGACCGCGGCACCCGCCGGGAGCCGGAGCTCGCTGACCTCGACGCCGTGCATCTTGGACTTCGTGGGGATGGCTACTGACAGCAGGTGTCCGCGCAGCCGCTCCAGCGGGGCCGACTCGATGCCCAGGTCGGCGGCCTCGGCCGGATCGTCCGCGATGTTCAGTTTGTTGGCGACCCAGGGCAGCGTCGGGCCCTGGATCAGGGTGTAGACGATGACCAGGACGAACACGATGTTGAAGATTCTCGTACTGCCCTCCACTCCGGACACCATCGGAATGGTCGCCAGGACGATGGGCACCGCTCCGCGCAGCCCGGCCCAGGACATCAGGATCTTCTCGCGGGCCGGCAGCCGGAACGGCGCGAGGCTCAGGAAGACCGACAACGGTCGCGCCACCATGGTCAGCACCAGACCCACGACGATGGCGGGCCAGAAGTCGTCGACCAGGTCGTGCGGGGTGACGAGCAGGCCGAGCAGCACGAACATGCCGATCTGGGCCAGCCAGCCGAGCCCGTCGGCGAAGCCCCGGGTGGCGGGCCAGTGCGGCAGCTTGGAGTTGCCGAGGATCATCGCGGCCAGGTAGACGGCGAGGAACCCGCTGCCGTGGGCCATGGCGCCCGCCGCGTACGCGGAGACGGCGATGGCCATCACGGCGATCGGGTAGAGGCCGGAGGCGGGCAGCGCCACGTGCCGCAGCCCCAGGGACCCCAGCCAGCCCACCGCGATGCCGATCGCGGCGCCGATGGCCAGCTCCATGGCGATCTCCGCGACCAGGACGTACCAGTGCTCGACCGGGCCGGCCGCGGAGAACGCGACGACCAGGATGACGACGGGAGCGTCGTTGAACCCCGACTCGGCCTCCAGGACCCCGTTGATCCGGGGCGGCAGGGGCACCTTGCGCAGTACGGAGAAGACGGCCGCCGCGTCGGTCGAGGAGACGACCGCGCCGATGATGAGGGCCTGGCGCCAGTCCAGGCCGACCAGGTAGTGCGCGGCGGCGGCGGTGATGCTCACGCTGATGCCGACGCCGACGGTCGAGATCACCGCGGCCGCGGGCAGGACGGGTCTGACTTCTTTCCACTTCGCCCCGAGTCCCCCCTCGGCCAGGATGACGACCAGTGCGGCGTAGCCGAAGACCTGCGTCAGCTCGGCGTTGTCGAACTTGACGTCGAAGATGCCGTCCTGCCCCAGGGCGATCCCGATGCCGAGATACAGGAGCAGGCTGGGGAGCCCGCTGCGCGAGGAGATCCGTACCGCCACCACGGCGACGAGCAGGACGAGCGAGCAGACGAGCAGGAGTTCGTTGAGCGCGTGGACAGTCAGGGTCCGTTCCTTCCCTGCGTGCGCCTGCCGGATCGTCCTCCGGCAGCCAGTTACTTCGTTACCTTACCTAATCTTTAACGATTCCTTGACGGCTTCGAGTGTTCGTACGAGGAAGACGCAAATGGATGCATCCCTATACCGCGTCCGAGTGGCTTCTCCGCTGCGCCTATGGTTGCTCCTGCACTCCCAGGACCACCCTGCCCCTCGAAGGACAGCGATGCCCGCCAACACAACCGCCTCTTCCGGACCTTCCGACGCGAAGAAGCCCGGCAGGAAGAAGGGGCGACGCGCCCGCCTGCTCGTGCTCGTCCTGGTGCTGGCGCTCGTCGCGGGTGTCGGATACGGGGCGTACTGGTCCGTCTCCACGGTGCGGGCCTCGTACCCGCAGACCACCGGGTCGATGACTCTCGACGGCCTTTCCGGCGACGTCGAGGTCAAACGTGACTCCTACGGAATCCCGCAGATCTACGCGGACTCCGACGCCGACCTCTTCCGCGCCCAGGGCTTCGTCCAGGCCCAGGACCGTTTCTGGGAGATGGACGTGCGGCGGCACATGACGTCCGGCCGGCTCTCCGAGATGTTCGGTTCCGGACAGGTGGAGACCGATTCCTTCCTGCGGACGCTCGGCTGGCGGAAGGTGGCGCAGAAGGAGTACGACACGGTCCTGGACGAGAGCACCAAGAAGAACCTCCAGTCGTACGCGGAGGGCGTCAACGCGTATCTGAAGGGCAAGGAAGGCCGGGACATCTCGGTCGAGTACGCGGCTCTGGGGTTGACCAACGACTACAAGCCCGGCGAGTGGACCCCGGTCGACTCGGTGGCCTGGCTGAAGGCGATGGCCTGGGACCTGCGCGGCAACATGCAGGACGAGATCGACCGTTCGCTGCTGACCAGCCGCCTCGACAAGGACCAGATCGAGGACCTGTACCCCGGCTACCCGTACAAGCGGAACAGGCCGATCGTCGAGAACGGCGCGATCTCTCCGGTCACCGGCAAGTTCGACCCCGAGGCGACCCCGTCGGACACCATCGGATCGTCGACCCCCGAGGGCGCCACCGAGGGCCTCAGCACCCAGATGGCCGCCCTCTCGGACACCCTCGACGAGATCCCGGCGCTGCTCGGCCCGAACGGCAACGGCATCGGTTCGAACTCCTGGGTCGTCGACGGCAAGCACACGACGTCCGGCAAGGCGCTGCTCGCGAACGACCCGCACCTCGCGCCGATGCTGCCCTCCCTCTGGTACCAGATGGGCCTGCACTGCCGGGAGCTCTCCAGGACCTGCCAGTACGACACGGCCGGCTACACCTTCTCCGGCATGCCCGGTGTGATCATCGGTCACAACCAGGACATCGCCTGGGGCCTCACCAACCTGGGCGCCGACGTCACCGACCTCTTCCTGGAGAAGGTCTCCGACGACGGCTACCTGTACGACGGCGAGACCAAGTCCTTCAAGACCCGCGAGGAGACCATCAAGGTCGCCGGCGGCAGGGACCGGACGATCACCGTCCGCGAGACGAACAACGGCCCCCTGGTCTCCGACCGCAGCAAGGAGCTGGACAAGGTCGGCCAGAAGGCCCCCGTCAGCAACGCGGCCCCGGACCGGGCCGACGGCTACGCGGTGGCGCTGAAGTGGACCGCGCTGGAACCGGGCAAGTCCATGGACGCCGTCTTCGCGCTCAACCGGGCCACGGACTTCACCACCTTCCGGAAGGCCGCCGAGAACTTCGAGGTCCCCTCGCAGAACCTCATCTACGCCGACACCGAGGGCAACATCGGCTACCAGGCCCCCGGCAAGATCCCGGTCCGCTCCGAGGGCTACGACGGCACGGCGCCGGCGCCGGGCTGGGACCCGAAGTACGCGTGGGAGGGGTACATCCCCTTCGAGGAACTGCCGTACGAGTACAACCCGGACCGCGGCTTCATCGTCACCGCGAACCAGGCGGTCATCGACGAGGAGAAGTACCCCCACCTCCTGACCAAGGACTGGGGCTACGGCGCCCGCAGTCAGCGGATCAACGACCTCCTGACCCAGAAGATCAAGGGCGGCGAGAAGGTCTCGACCGATGACATGCAGAAGATGCAGATGGACAACTTCAGCGAGATCGCCGCGCTGCTGGTGCCCGAGCTGAAGAAGATCAACATCTCCGACCCGAGCGTCCGCGAGGCCCAGAAGCTGCTGGAGGGCTGGGACTACACCCAGGAACCCGACTCGGCCGCCGCCGCGTACTTCAACGGCGTCTGGCGCAACATCCTGAAGCTCGCCTTCGGCAACAAGCTGCCCAAGGAGATGCGGGTCGAGGGCGACTGCCTCAACGTGCCGCCGGCCAAGAACAGCGGCCCGGTCGACCAGCAGAAGAAGCTCGTCCGCGAGTGCGGCCAGCGCGACGGCGACACCGCGCAGCCGGACGGCGGCGACCGCTGGTTCCAGGTGGTCCGCGACATCGTCGACGACCAGGACAACGAGTGGTGGAAGGCCCCCGCCCGAGGCCGCGAGGACGCCCTGGAGAGCCGGGACGACCTGTTCGCCCGGGCGATGGAGGACGCCCGCTGGGAGCTGACCTCCAAGCTCGGCAAGAACATCAACACCTGGAGTTGGGGTCGCCTGCACCGGCTGACGCTGAAGAACCAGACCCTCGGCACCGAAGGCCCCGGCCTGCTCCAGCGCGCGCTCAACCGCGGCCCCTGGAACCTCGGCGGCGGCGAGGCGGCGGTCAACGCCACCGGCTGGAACGCGGCGGGCGGCTACGAGGTCGTCTGGGTGCCGTCGATGCGGATGGTCGTCAACGTGGGGGACTGGGACAAGTCCCGCTGGATCAACCTCAGCGGAGCCTCCGGGCACGCGTTCAGCGCGCACTACACCGATCAGACCGACAAGTGGGTCGACGGTGAACTGCTCGACTGGTCCTTCGGGGCGGACGCGGTCGACGCGTCCACCGTCGACACGCTGACGCTGAAACCGTAGGCCTATCGAGGGTTCACGAAGCGCCGCGCTCCGGCCGGTGTGACCACCGCGTCCACGGGGTGGTCGTGCGGTTCCGAGGGGACCCGCGCGACCACCTCGTCGTCGTACAGGAGCACGACGAGCGCAGGGTGGGCCCCGGCAGCCGTCAGCCGGGCCAGCACCCGGTCGTAACTGCCGCCGCCGCGCCCCAGCCGCATCCCGGCGCCGTCCACCGCCAGGCCGGGCAGCAGCACCGCCTCGGCTTCGAGGACGGCGGCGGGGCCCAGGCGCGGACCGTCCGGCTCAAGGAGCCCCCGCCCGGCCGGGAGCAGGTGCTCCGGGCCCTCGTAGGCCGCCCAGTCCAGGTCGTTGTCGGTCAGGAGGACCGGCAGCAGCACCCGGACGCCACGCCCGCGCAGCGCTTCCAGGAGGGCGCGGGTGCCCGGTTCGCGCCCCACGGAGACGTACGCGGCGACCGTACGGGCGTCGGCCAGTTCGGGCAGGCCCAGGGCCGCCTCGGCCAGAACCGCGGCCGTCCGGGCGGCGTCCTCCTTCGTCAGGAGGGCCCGCGCGGCGAGCAGTTCGCGCCGCAGGGAGCTCTTCGCGGCCGGCTTTCCGGACTTGTCGGTGTTCAAGGGTGACTCGCACGATTCTCGTATGGGCATATTTACGGACGAAGTTAACCGGAATATCAGCTTCCGGCCGTGTGCAGCCGTTAAGGTCTGCACATGACTCAGTCGCCCCCCAGGATCAGCAAGGCCGTCATTCCGGCAGCAGGTCTCGGCACCCGGTTCCTGCCCGCCACGAAGGCCACTCCCAAAGAGATGCTGCCTGTCGTCGACAAGCCGGCCATCCAGTATGTGGTCGAAGAGGCCGTGGCAGCGGGCCTCTCCGACGTGCTGATGATCACCGGGCGCAACAAGCGTCCCCTCGAGGACCACTTCGACCGCAACTACGAGCTGGAGTCCGCGCTCACCCGCAAGGGCGACGGCGAACGCCTCGCCAAGGTCCAGGAGTCCAGCGACCTGGCCACCATGCACTATGTGCGACAGGGCGACCCCCGCGGCCTCGGGCACGCCGTGCTCTGCGCCGCCCCGCACGTGGGCGACCAGCCCTTCGCGGTGCTCCTCGGCGACGACCTGATCGACCCGCGCGACGCCCTGCTGGCCCGGATGGTCGAGGTCCAGGAGCGTGAGGGCGGCAGCGTCATCGCCCTGATGGAGGTCGAGCCCTCGCAGGTCCATCTCTACGGCTGCGCCGCCGCGGACGCCACCGTCGACGGCGACGTGGTCCGCATCACCGACCTGGTCGAGAAGCCGGACCCGGCCGACGCCCCCAGCAACCTCGCCATCATCGGCCGGTACGTCCTGGACCCCGCGGTCTTCGGCATACTGCGACACACCGAGCCGGGCCGCGGCGGCGAGATCCAGCTCACCGACGCGCTCCAGCTGCTCGCCGCGGACGAGAAGATCGGCGGCCCCGTGCACGGCGTCGTCTTCAAGGGCCGCCGCTATGACACCGGCGACCGCAGCGACTATCTGCGCGCCATTGTCAGACTGGCGTGCGAACGTGAAGACCTGGGGCCGGACTTCCGGACCTGGCTGCGCAAGTACGTCGCTGAGGAGATGTAACCCTGTGAGCAGCACGATCTGGTCGGTGGACGAGCACCTGGACGACATCCTCGCGACGGTGAGGCCGCTGGAGCCCATCGAGTTGCAGCTGCCGGACGCGCAGGGCTGCGTCCTCGTCCAGGACGTCGTCGTGGAGGTGGCCCTGCCGCCGTTCGACAACAGCTCCATGGACGGTTACGCGGTCCGGATCGCCGATGTCGAGGGCGCCAGCGAGGAGTTCCCCGCGGTCCTCACCGTCATCGGCGACGTCGCCGCGGGCAGTGCGGGGCTCGCCGACGACCAGGTCGTGGGACCGGGACAGGCCGCCCGCGTCATGACGGGCGCGCCGCTGCCCGCCGGTGCGGAGGCCGTGGTCCCGGTGGAGTGGACCGACGGCGGTACGGGCGAGGGCCCGGCCGCCGCCATGCGCGCCCACAGCGACGCGCCCGAGGGCGCCACCGGCGAGGTCAGGGTGCACCGGCCCGTCGTGGCCGGCGCCCATGTGCGCGAGCGCGGCAGCGATGTCAGGCCGGGCGATCTGGCCCTGGCCGCCGGGTCGGTCGTCGGCCCCCCGCAGATCGGGCTGCTCGCGGCGATCGGCTGCGCCACCGTGGTCGTACGGCCCCGCCCCCGCGTGGTCGTCCTGTCCACCGGCAGCGAACTGGTGCAGCCCGGCGAGCAGCTGACCGGCGGCCAGATCTACGACTCCAACAGCTTCGCGCTGACGGCCGCCGCCCGGGACGCCGGAGCCATCGCCTACCGGGTCGGCGCGGTGACCGACGACGCCGGGACACTGCGCGCCACCATCGAGGACCAGCTGATCCGCGCGGACGTCGTGGTCACCACGGGCGGTGTCAGCGTCGGCGCGTACGACGTGGTCAAGGAGGCGCTGTCCTCCGTCGGGGACGAGGACGAGCCGGGCGGCGGGGTCGAGTTCCGCAAGCTCGCCATGCAGCCCGGCAAGCCGCAGGGCTTCGGCTCGATCGGCCCGGACCACACCCCGTTGCTGGCCCTGCCGGGCAACCCGGTCTCCGCCTATGTCTCCTTCGAGTTGTTCGTCCGCCCCGCCATCCGTGCCCTGATGGGCCTCACCGACGTGCACCGCCCGACGGCCCGCGCCCGGCTGAGCGCCGACAAGGCGCTCACGTCGCCGGACGGCCGGCGGCAGTTCCTGCGCGGCCGGTACGACGCCGAGGCGGGGACGGTCGCTCCGGTCGGCGGTTCCGGTTCGCATCTGATCGCCGCGCTCGCGCAGGCGGACGTGCTGATCGTGGTGCCGGAGGACGTCACCTCGGTCGAGCCCGGCACGGAGACGGACGTGATCCTGCTCGGCTGACCGCCGCCCGGTGGCGGTACGGTATCTGCCGCCGTGCCTTCCGGGGGACCCCCTCCGGTTCCCCGAGGCGTAACGGGCGCCCCTACCGCTAGGCGGAGTGAGTTGAGTACGCAGAACAGGCTGACGCACATCGACGAGGCGGGCGCGGCCCGCATGGTCGACGTGTCGGAGAAGGACGTCACCACCCGCGTCGCCCGCGCCGCCGGACGGGTACTCGTCTCGCCGCGCGTGATCGAGCTGCTGCGGGGCGAGGGAGTCCCCAAGGGCGACGCCCTCGCCACCGCCAGGATCGCCGGGATCATGGGGGCCAAGCGCACCCCGGACCTGATCCCGCTCTGCCATCCGCTGGCTGTTTCCGGCGTGAAGGTCGATCTGAGCCTGGCCGACGACGCGGTGGAGATCACGGCCACCGTGAAGACGACGGACCGCACGGGCGTCGAGATGGAGGCCCTCACCGCGGTCTCGGTGGCCGCCCTCACGGTGATCGACATGATCAAGGCCGTCGACAAGAGCGCGGTCATCACCGACGTACGGGTCGAGGCGAAGTCGGGCGGCAAGTCCGGCGACTACCGGCGCACCACGCCGCAGGGACCGGACGCGTGACGCCGCCCGGGCCCGGAACCTCCGGCCACGAACCGCGGACGCCCGGGCCCGGAACCTCGGGCCACGAATTGCGGGCGCTCGCACAGGGTGCCCCCGGCCACGAGCGGCGGACGACCGTGCCCGCCGGCGTCGAGCTGCCCTCCCCGCTCACCGCTCTCGTCGTCACCGCCTCCAACCGGGCATCCGCCGGGGTGTACGCGGACCGGGGCGGCCCGCTGATCGCCGAAGCGCTGACCGGTCTCGGCTTCACGGTCGACGGCCCGCAGGTCGTCCCCGACGGTGACCCGGTCGAGGCGGCCCTGCGCGCGGGCGTCGCCGCCGGGTACGACGCGATCATCACCACCGGCGGTACGGGCATCTCGCCCACCGACGCCACGCCCGAGGCCACCCGTCGCGTCCTCGACCACGAGATCCCCGGCATCCCGGAGGCGATCCGGGCCGAGGGCCTGGCCAAGGTCCCGACCGCCGCCCTCTCCCGGGGCCTCGCGGGTGTGGCCTCCCGCACCCTGATCGTCAACCTCCCCGGCTCCACCGGAGGGGTGAAGGACGGGCTGGCGGTCCTCGGCCGGCTCCTGGTGCACGCCGTCGATCAGCTCCGCGGCGGCGACCATCCCCGACCGGGGAGCCCGAGCTGAACATCGGGACCTGGCCGGTGACGCTGACCGACGGCGAGATCGTCCTGCGCCCGATAAGAATGCGCGACCAGCGGATGTGGCGCGAGGTCAACCGGCGCAACCGTGACTGGCTGCGTCCCTGGGAGGCGACGGTCCCGCCGCCCGCCCCCGGCGGTCCGATGGCGCGGCGCCCCACGTACCGGCAGATGGTCCGCCACCTGCGCGCCGAGGCCAACGCCGGGCGGATGTTGCCGTTCGCCATCGAGTACGAGGGCCGGCTGGTCGGCCAGCTCACGGTCGCGGGGATCACGTGGGGCTCGATGTGTTCCGGGCACGTCGGTTACTGGGTCGATCAGAGCGTCGCCGGGCGCGGCGTCATGCCGACGGCCGTGGCCCTCGCCGTGGACCACTGCTTCCGCGCCGTGGGCCTGCACCGCATCGAGGTCTGCATTCGTCCGGAGAATGGTCCCAGCCGCAGGGTGGTGGAGAAACTCGGATTCCGCTCGGAGGGCGTGCGCCCGCGCTATCTCCACATCGACGGCGCCTGGCGGGACCACCTGATCTTCGCCCTCACCGCCGAGGAAGTGCCCGAGGGGATGCTCCGGCGCTGGCACCGGTCGCGCCCGGTGACGCCAAGGAGCCCGGACCGACCGACAGAATAAAATAAGTGTTCGAATGTGATCGCCTGATGACCGCATGGGGGCGGGCTATCGGCGGCTGTTGATCCGAACAAGCACAAAAAAAGTCCGGGATATCGGCCGGATCGTGCGACACACCGGGCCAATTGGCGGATCCTTCCGCGCAAACCCCTCTACGGTGTGAGCGTGAGCAGCAGCGGCCTCATCTACGCAGTCATCGTCGGGGCCTGGGCCGCCTACTTGGTACCGATGTGGCTCCGCAGGCAGGACGAGCTCAACGAGGCCCGTCCGACGGAACGCTTCAGCACCGCCATCCGGCTGCTGTCCGGACGGGCGGCGATGGAGCGCCGGTATGCCAAGGAGCTGCGGGAGCGGACCGCCGAGGAGGCGACGCCCGACGTCGACCCGGACCGGGAAACGGATCGCATGGAATCCGTGGACGTCCGGGCCTTTGCCGCGCCTCCGGCGCACACGGAAGCCAGGCTGACCGACCCGGCGCACGCTCCCCAGCGCGCCCCGGACCACCAGACTGGCGACCGCCCGGCGCACGACCGGCGGGCGGCGCATCAGCCGTCGGGCCGTCAGGCGCACGAGCGCCGGTCCGACAAGCGCCCCACGGACGACGTGCCCCTCGCCCGGCGACGCCCCCGCTCCGGCGCGGCCGACGCCGAGCAGGCCCGGCGTGCCCAGCGCTCCCAGGTGCTGGCGCGGCGCAGGCGGACCACCGTCGTCCTCTTCCTGGCCTTCACCCTCGGGGCGGTCGTCGCGGCGGTCGGCGGCCTCGGCTTCCTGTGGGCGCCCGCGGTGCCTGCCGTGCTGCTGAGCACGTACATCGTGCATCTGCGCGCCCAGGAGCGCCGACGGTTCGCCTTCACCATGGACCGCCGCCGGGCCGAGGTCGCCGCGCAGCGGCTGCGTGAGAACCGCCCCCGCAGGCACCAGCCCACGGCGCCCGCCCCCGCCGAGCCCGACGACGACTCCGAGGCCCACCACCGGGATCCGGAGCCGGAGCCGAAGCCCACGGTCTCCCCCCAGGAGGCCGGCCGCCGCGCCCTCGTCGAGCAGACGGATCACGCGGAGTGGGTGGACCAGCAGCGCGAGCGCGGTCGCGTCCAGGGCGACAGCTGGGAGCCCGTTCCCGTACCGCTGCCCACCTATGTCACCGCGCCCGTCGCCCCCCGGGCCACGGGCGGCGTGGAGGTCAACGACCCGGAGACCTGGAGCGCGGCCCGCTCCAGCACCGCCGAGCCCACCCAGACGGGCACGTCGCACCCGACGGCCCCCGCGGTCGACCCGGCCCCGCGTCAGCGCACGAACCCGTCCCGCCGCAACCGCGACCGGGGCCGGACGCCGCTCTTCGACCAGTACGACGACGAGGACCGGCCGCGTGCGGCCAACGAGTGAGGCGGTGGGTGGAGCTCGGAAATCCCGACACTCCTGACCAGCGGAGGAACGGATTTCCAAGCACCCCTGCGGGGGTGCTAGAGTTTCACACGTCGCAAGGGCCTGTGGCGCAGTCTGGTAGCGCACCTCGTTCGCATCGAGGGGGTCTGGGGTTCAAATCCCCACAGGTCCACAAGACGACTGTTCTTGAGTCAGCTCGGGAATGGTTGACGGAATCCCGTCCGATCTACTGATCGGGCGGGATTCCGGCGTTCCCGGGTCCTGTTCGAGGCGCTGTGCGAGCGCGAGTGGGTCCGGGAGGAGTGATCGGGGACTGTGAGCCGGACTCTCGGGGGTGGTTCGGCTGTGGGAGGCAGGCCGACTGTTCTCGGGCACGCGGGGACACGGTGTGGCGCCGGGAGATCAGTAGGCGATGCGGACTGCTGGGCGGAGGGAGTCCGTGGGCGGGACGAGACGGTCGGCGCCGCTGTGCGGCAGCGGGCCATCCTCCCGCAGCCGGACCGGATTCACGGCCGCGGCCGGCCGCCACCTCGCGCGGGGTGAGTCCGTAGCTCGCCCCGAGCCCCAGCAGGGCGAGCCCGTCGGTGCGCTGCCGGCGCGGCAGATGCGCCGCGCAGGGCCCCAGGCCGGCCAACCCCGCCCGAGCGCAAGGGCTGGTGCGCATTGATCGCGGCGTGCAGCCGGGCCGGGGCGCCTCGACGTCCGCTCCCCGTCGGCGGGGCCGACGCACAGCGTTCCATCCGGCTACCCGGTTTCCTGGCTGCCCGGCCTTCCGCTCAGCTCTTGTCGATGCTCCATGCCCAGAACTTTCCCTTCGCGATGCGCGTGAAGAGCGTGTTGAAGTCGGCCTTGACGGCCTCAGGGGTCTTGTCCGGCGGAAACAGCGGCGCGATGTCCTGCCGTTCGAGCGGCAGGCCGTTCACCACCCGCTGCTTGTAGGCGTTGTAGACCTTCGCGATGTCGGCACGTACGGTCGGCCCCTCGCTGTTGCCGATGATCGGGGCTCCGCGCTTGCGGTCGTCGTTGGTGGCGGCGATGGAGGCGATGTCCATCAGGAAGCAGTCGATCAGGTCGGTGACGTCCTGTTCCTGGGCGTTCTCCGCATGGTCGTGCACGTCTTGCAGCAGCAGTTGCGCCATCTCCAGGGTGACGTCGCGGTAGATGGTGAAGCGCGGGCTGCCGGGGATGGCGCCGAGGACGTGGTCGGCCTGCTTGGCGGTGTCGGAGTTCATGGACACGAATCCGTCGGGTCCTCCCCTGTCCTCGCCCTCAAGGCCCGGCACGGGGAAGGGCATGCCCCTGAAGCCGCTCTCCTCCCCCCGCATGTTCGGCAGGCTCTCCGCGAGCGGGTGGATGCCGAACTCGTGGCAGAGCATCCCGGCGATGTAGCCGATGTCGTAGTTCTCGAAGTAGTAGGAGGCGAGGTTGACGAACACGCCCGCCTCCCCCTTGTCGATCACGTCCGCGGGGGTCTCCGTGGTGCGCTTCTCCAGCGTGATCTCGCACCGGCGGTCCCCGAGGTACTGCTGGATCGCGGTGTGGGAGCCGAGGAGCTGGAGTATCCGCTCGGCTTTGCCCCTGGATTCCTCGTGCTTGGCGGACACGTTGGTGAACGTGATCTGACCGAAGGACAGTTGCGCGCGCTGGATCGTCCGTGCTGATCGCTGCAGCGGGCGCGTGCCGCCCGCGTCGGCCGTCGCCTCCGGTCGTCCTTCTTCCCTCACCGGCCCGGACATCACCCGCGTCGCGTTGGCTTCCGCTTCGCGTTCGAACCGGTCCGAGGGGTCCGACACCCGCAACCCCGATCCGTTGTCGGTGCCGGCGACGGGCCCCTGCCGCTGCTGGATGACGTGGGTCAGTTCGTGGGCGAGGGTGTGCTTGTCGGTGCCGCCGTCGCCGAGGACGACGTGGTTGCCGGAGGTGTACGCGC
This sequence comes from Streptomyces sp. NPDC021019, assembly GCF_044333295.1. Classification (NCBI taxonomy): domain Bacteria; kingdom Bacillati; phylum Actinomycetota; class Actinomycetes; order Kitasatosporales; family Streptomycetaceae; genus Streptomyces; species Streptomyces sp. NPDC021019. Next base: position 359,362 of record NZ_JBIRQR010000004.1, on the reverse strand, counting down.
GGGCGCCGACCTCTGCGGCCGATGCTTTGGCGGCGCTGTCGTTGTGGATGCGGACGTCGGAGAAGTCGGCACCGAGGCGGGCCTCCATGTCGCCGCGGGTGGCGTCGTCCAGGGGGCGGCCGCCTGAGCGCAGGACGCTGTGGACGGCCGAGCGCTGCACGGTGGCCGGTGCGGTCTGCCGGTGGCCGCAGTCGGCGTCGTGCTGATGCCGTGACTCCTCGACCATGCGGGCCACGACGGCGTTGCCCGCCGTGCGCTGCAGGGCCAGGAGTGCCGGTACGGGGGTGCTTTCCGGCCGCTGCCCCTGGCGTGCGGTCGCGGGGGTCGGGGTGGCCGGGCCCCGGGCGGGCTTTGCCTCACTGCCTGCATGACCGTTGTCTCGCGTGCGCACACCGGGGCCTTTCCATGTTCATGGGTGGGACTCTCTCCTTCATACGTCGATCCCGGCCCGCGGGGCGAGGTATGCAAGTGCAGAGTGCGGCGGCCGGGAGGGCAGGTTCCGGCGCGGGGCAGGAAGGCGCGGGGCAGGCCCCGCAGTTCCGGCTCCCCGGCGGGCAGATCATCGACGACGCCGACCGGATCGAGAAGTGGATCGAGCGCGTGCGACATCGGGAGGGGAAGAGCTGCGCCCGGGTCCCGAACAACCCCCAGGCGTCCCCGGCGCCGGCCCTCACCTGCCCGGGCGCCACCGGGTGGACCGTCGAGCGTGCCGACTATGATGCGCACGGAATGGGAACGACCGCGAGTGAGGTGCTCTCCGCGCAGGTCACTCTGAAGTACCAGAAGGGCATGGCCCCTTCCGTGGTGATCACGTCCTACCCGGTGCCCCCTGAGGCCCCCGGCACTCTTATGGAGATGGTCGCGTCGTGATCTCGCACACCGGTACCCTCTTCGCCGACGGGCCGGTCGGACGTGTGGTCGATACGGCACTGCGTGCCCAGCGGTCGCAGGGCGCCCTCGACCTGGAAGACGAGATCAGGCGCTTCGTTCGCACCATGCGCGCTGCCGACACGTCGCGCTGGCTGTTTCCCGTCGCGTCTGTCGCCGCCCTGCTCGACCACACGGCCGACCTGCTGCGGTCGGAGGGCACGGCGTTCTTCCCCCGTACGTTTACCGAACGGCTGGATGAGGCGCGGAATGCGGTTCCGGGAGATGACTACTTGCGCGCGCTGGCCGGTCTGATCAGGGTGGCCGAGCGGCAGCCGGATGCCGGATTCGCCGATCTGCCCCTGGCGGACTGGGAGGCGACCGTGCGCTTTCCGGAGCTTCGCGGTTTCGGCGCCAACTGGATCTATGACGGCGAGTACCCTTCGCTGGTCGATTCGATCGCGGCTTTCGTCGAAGCGGAGCATCCGTTCTGCGGCGAGACGTTCTCCCGACTGGTAGCCGATGCCCAAGCGGTGCTCGTGCTCTTTCCGCAGTCTGACGCGTTGTCCGCTCATGTGACACGTTGGATTCCCTGGGTTTCGCAGGACGCGCTACGAGAGACCATCCGGAGAATCGACGGCCATATGCGGACCGAGCATTCCGTTTCCTGACTGACGCACAGCGCACAGCGCACAGGAAGACTTCGCAAGGACCGTAAGGGCTCGCTCGGCCACCGGGCAGGGGCCGGCCGGCGCCCGTCGTCTCTTTCGGACACGCCGACCGCGTCGATCTCCTCTGTGTCGACGAACTCGGCTCCATGGAACTCGACCGCCGAGGCGCCGAACTCCTCTTCCAGGTTCTGACCGAGCGCGAGGAACGGAACAGGGGCGCGATCGCCTCCACGAGTCCTTCGGCGGCTGGACCAAGACCTTCACCGGTCTTCGTCTCCGCGTCGCGATCGCCGACCGTCTCACCTGCAACGGCACATCATCGAGACCGGCACCGACTCCTACCGCCGGGCCACCACTCGCGCGCGGGCCGAACGAACGGCCGTCGCGGGCTGACCTCCACAGCCGGCTCAGCGGCCCGTCGTCCGCAGGGACGACGGAAGTGGCCCTCATGGGGAAGGCAATCCCGCCGCCGGCCACTGGTGATCGGGGACTCGGTGTGGCGTACTTTCCCGGCGCAAAGGTCTGCACCTGGGCTTTCCAGCGATCTCTCTACAGTTCTCGGCCAGTTCTGTAGAAAAGAGCCCCATCTCCACTTCTTGTCGCGGCAGTTCCGGCTGGGCCAGAGTTCGGGGCGCGGCGACAGGAACATGTCATCGCCGCCGGGCAGTGTCCATGGAACACACCGTGCTTCCCCAGGCGCGGTGTGGCCACCCCCCCATTGTCTGGACGCTCGCCCGCGTAGCGGAAGGAATCGCGTGAAGCACAGCCGGAAGAAGAACGCGCGCAGATACATCGTCGCCGCCTCGATCGGCGCTCTCCTGTCGGCCGGAGTCGCCACAGGGGCCTACGCCGACGGTACGACGACGGAGCCCTCGGCTTCCTCGGCGCCGGCGTACCAGCCGGAGATGGTCAAGGCGCTCGCCACGACCCTGGGTGTCAGCGAGAAGGCCGCGGTGCGGCGACTGGACCGCGAGGCCGACCAGCAGGGCCGGCTCGCGGAGCTGCGGAAGGACCGGGTCGACACGCTCGGGGCCTTCTTCGCCGAGGACGGTTCGCTGATCGTCAACGCCGCCGACGCCGAAGCGGCGAAGGACGTCCGGGCCGCGGGGCTGAAGGCCCGCGTCCCCGAGCGCGGCGAGAGCGAGCTGGACCGGATCAAGGCCCAGCTCGACGCCAAGGCGCTCAAGAGCGCCCCGGCCGGGGTGTCCGCGTGGTCCGTCGACCTCGCGTCGGACACCGTGACCGTCGAGGTCAACGGCGACTCGGACGCCGCGACCCGCAGCTTCCTCAAGGCGGCGAAGAGCAACGGTGACGCGGTACGCGTCGTGAAGGGCCAGGAGAAGCTGGAGACCCAGGCCGTCGTTCCGCCCGGCAGCCGGATGACCTTCAGCGGCTACCTGTGCTCCGTCGGCTACGGTGCCAAGGACCGTAACGGCAGGCAGGTGCTCGTGACCGCCGGGCACTGCATCGAGGACCTGCCCGCCCTGGCCTACAACGGCACCCGGTTCGCCAAGGGCACCCACACCCGGTTCGCGCTGGGCACCCGCAGCGTGGACATGGGCATCGCGACCGTCGACGCCGGCCACTCGATCGGCCTCGACGTCACCACGTACGGCCGGGCCGGCACCGTCCCGGTCAAGGGCAGCAAGCGGGCCCCCTCGGGTGCGGCGCTCTGCAAGTCCGGGCAGACCACCCAGTGGACCTGCGGCCGGGTCGGCTCGTACAACGTCAGCGTCACCTACACCGACCAGAACGGCGGCCCGGACACCGTCGTGACCGGCCTGGCGAGCTCCAGCGTCTGCACCCAGGGAGGGGACAGCGGAGGCGCGTACATCTCCGGTGACCAGGCCCAGGGCATGACGTCCGGCGGTCCCAGCAACCAGCGCTGCAACGGTCAGGTCAACTCGCCCGGCTCGTCCTACTTCCAGCCGCTCGACGACGCCCTCGCGTACTACGGGCTGACCCTCAACACCAAGTAGCAGCACCACAGATCCGACCGGCCAAGGCCACCCCCCAGACGCGGGAGGCCGTCCACTCATCCTGGGCGGTCTCCCGTTCCACTCGTTCCCGGTCCGTTCTTCGCCGTCACGTCCGTTCCCGTCCCGTACTCCCAGGCAACCCCGTGGACACCGGGCTTGCACCGGGAGGTGAGGACATGGACGTCGTGCGATTCGCTCAGCGGGATGCGCCGCCGGGCGCGGGGCGGGGCGCCGACCTTCTCCCGGACGTAGCGGTGGCAGTCCGACGGCAGGGCGCCGGGGTGGAAGAAGACCTGCTGGAGGTATTCGTGGAGGTTCGTCCGCGACCAGCGCTCGTAGTGGGTGGCAGGCGTCTCGGACGGGCTCACCTCGACCGCGTAACTCACCACCGTGGTGTCCAGTTTGGCCAGCTCCCGGCCGAAGTGGATCTCCAGCACCAGGGATTTGAGCCCCTTCAGATACGTGGCCTCGGCGAGGCGACCGCAGCTGACCCTGATGTCGACCGGCTCGGCCGCCTCGTCGTCGAAGCTGAGCACGAAGACCGCCCGGTCGGCCCCCGCCCGGCTGGCCCGCAGCACGTTGGTGGTGGAGATCGCGCTCAGGGTGCCGCTCTCTCCCATCCTCACGATGTCGTGGACCATCAGGGAGCTGGTCTCCTGGTTGAAGTGGCGGAAGCGGGCGCCGAGCGCCTTCTCGACCACCGAGTCCTCCCCGAGGATCTGGAGCGCCGCCCCCTCCGCGCCGGGCGGGGTGATCCGGCCGCGCGGGCGGCGCGGCCCGAGCAGCGAGCGCAGGGCTCCGGCGGGCAGTTCCAGGATCTCCTCCAGCACCTCCACCGCGCGCAGGGACCGGGCCCGTTCGGGCTGGCTTCGGCCGCGCTGCCAGCTGCTGAGGGTGGCCTGGCTGATGGTGATGCCTCGTACCCTGAGCCGTTCGCTCACCCGCTCCAGGGACAGGCCGCGGCGGTTCAGCGCCTCCCGCAACGCCCCGGGGAAGGTGTCGGCGCCGGTCGCCGCCGCGTGCAGGGCCGAGGCGGTGATGGCCTCGCCCGTCCGCGCCGCGGTGGCGTGTGCTTCGGAGACCTGTGCTTCGGCGACCCGTGCTCCGGTGGTGTCCCGACCGGTGGAGTCGCTCGCTCCGCCGCCCGTGGCCTTCGGCAGCGTGACGTCGGTGTCCGTATCGCTCGACATGTTCCTCCCGTTCCCGGCACTCTCTCGGCGGGACGGCCTACGGGCCCCCGCATACTGGTTGACCACCGGGCGGCGGACGGATAACAAAACCCTCAGGGGTGACCTGTCCCACATCCCGGTGGCGAACCGAACGAAGGGCGTGAACGGCGTGGACAGCACCGCTCTGGTCATCGCGGCGAGGAACGGCGACCGGGCCGCCGGGGAACGGCTGGCCGCCCAGTACCTCCCGCTGGTCTACAACGTCGTCGGACGCGCCCTCAACGGCCATCCGGACGTGGACGACGTGGTGCAGGAGACCATGCTCCGGGCGCTGTCCGGACTGCCCTCGCTGCGCGATCCGGCCCGTTTCCGCTCCTGGCTCGTCGCCATCGCCATGAACCAGGTCCGCACCCGCTGGTCCGGTCTCGGCCACCGCCCGGCCCCGCTGGAGGCGACCGACGAGCCCGCCGACCCCGCCGCCGACTTCGTCGACCTGACGATCCTGCGCCTCGAACTCTCCGGCCAGCGGCGCGAGACGGCCGAGGCCACCCGCTGGCTGGACGACGCCGAGCGCGACGTGCTGTCCCTGTGGTGGCTGGAGACGACCGGCGACCTCACCCGGTCCGAACTCGCCGAGGGGCTCGGGCTCTCCCCGCAGCACGCCGCCGTACGCGTCCAGCGGGTGAAGAACCAGCTCGACGTCGGCCGCGCGGTCGTCCGGGCGCTGGCGTCCGACCCCCGGTGCCCGGCCCTGGAGGACCTGCTGGGCGACTGGGACGGTACGCCGACGCCGCTGTGGCGCAAGCGGATCGCCCGTCACGTACGCGGCTGCGCCTCCTGCTCCGACGGCAGTACGGGGCTGGTTCCGCCGGAGGGCCTGCTCTCCGGGCTCGCCCTCGTGGTGCCGCTCTACGACAGCGGGCAGCAGGCGGCGGTGGCCTTCGCCCCATCGGCGGCCCCGGCCGCCGCGTCCGCCCCCGCCGCGTCCGCCCCCGCCGCGTCCGCCCCCGCCGCCTCCGCGCCTTCCGCCTCCGGCGCGTTCTCGGCCGGGAAGGCGGCGGGGCTCATAGCCGGCGCGGCCGCCGTGACCGCCCTCGCCGTACTGATCTGGCCCTCCGCCCCCGCTCCGCCCGCATCACGGGGCGGGGGCGGGGGCATCACGTACAGCTCCCCGCCCCCGCCCGCGGCCGCCCCCGCGGAGCCGCTTCCGGCGCCCTCCACGGCCTCGCCCTCGCCCTCACCGACGCCGAGCCCTGCCGCCGCCTCCCGGCCGCCCACCGTCACCCCGTCGCCCGCCGCCCCGACCGAGCCCGCCGAGCCGCGCCCCCGCCCGGAAGCGGGCGTGGTCACCCGGGTCAACACCCTGCGCGCCGCGAACGGCTGCCCGGAGCTGGAGACCGACCCCCGGCTGACCGAGGTGGCCCAGCGGCACTCCGAGGACATGGCCGCGCACGACTACTTCGACCACACGGACTCCTCGGGCCGGGGCGCGGGCGACCGGGTCGACGCCACGGGCTACGACTGGGCGGCCGTCGGGGAGACCATCGCGACCGGCATGAGTGATCCGGCGGCGGTCGTCGAGGAGTGGCGTGGCAGCCCGGGCCGCGACGGCGACATCTTCAACTGCGATTTCGTCCATGTGGGCGTGGGCATCGCCGACTCCCCGCGCGGCCCCTACTGGACCCAGGTGCTGGCCACTCCGCGCTGAGCGGCCCCCGGCCGCTTGTCAGTGGCGGGTGCCAGACTCGGTCGGCATGGACAACAGCGTGCTTCTCAGGGATGTCGAACCAGCGGACCTGGAGTTCTTCCTCGCGTACGAGCACGACCCGGAGGCGGTCCGGAGATCGCGTTTCCCGCCGCGCGAGCGGGAGGCGTTCATGGCGCACTGGACGTCGAAGGTGCTGGGGGACCCCGCCAACCTCGTGCAGACGGTCGTCGTGGACGGCGAAACGGCCGGGAACATCGTGGCCTGGTGGGACGGTGAGCGGCGCTACATCGGCTACTGGTTCGGCCGCCCGTACTGGGGCCGGGGCATCGGCACCCGGGCGCTGACCGCGTTCCTGGAGCGGGAGACGGCACGCCCGTTGTACGCGGACCCCGCCGCCGGGAACACCGGCTCGATACGGCTGCTGGAGAAGTGCGGGTTCACGGCGACCGGCACGGTGCGGCACGGGGAGGACGAGCACGTGGTCCTGGTGCTGGACGGGGGCGCCTGAGCGACCGCCGCGCCGGACGGGTCGGCTCACCGGCGGACGGGGCGGCTTCCCGGCGGACGGGGAGCCGGGTCAGGCTCCGGGCCGCTGGAGCGGCTTCGCCATGCAGATGCTGCTCTCGTACTCCCGGTAGTGGCCGAACTTCTCGCAGACCGTGTAGCCGCTCGACGCGTACAGCGCGATGGCCTCGGGCTGCTGGTCGCCGGTCTCCAGGACCATCCGGATCCGTCCGGCGGCGCGCGCGTCCTCCTCCAGGGCGGCCAGCATCCGCCGGGCCAGGCCCCTGCCGCGCCCCTCGGGTATCACGAACATCCGCTTGATCTCGGCGTCGCCATCCCAGTAGCCCTCGTCGTTGCGGTCCTGGGTCCGCCAGCCACCTGTCGCCACCGGGCGGTCCAGCTCGTCGTAGGCGAGCAGGTACAGGCCGCGCGGCGGAAGGAACATCGAGGCGTCGAGCGGTGTGAGATCGCCCCCATCGCCGTAGCGCTCGTCGTATTCGAGCTGAACCTGGTCGTTGAGTTTGACGGCGTCGGGGTGGTCGAAAGGCCGAGTCTGAATAATCATGCTATGTATCGTACATCTATGCGTAGGGGTGGAGTGGGTACTGTTTCGGGATGCTCACAGTGACCTCCGTGAATGTTAATGGGCTCCGCGCCGCCGCCAAGAAGGGCTTCGTCGAGTGGCTGGCGGGGACCGACGCCGATGTGGTCTGCCTCCAGGAAGTGCGGGCCGAGCTCGCCCAGCTGCCCGAGGGTGTGGGCGCCCCCGGAGGGTGGCACGCCGTCCACGCGCCCGCCGCCGCCAAGGGCCGCGCCGGCGTCTCGCTCTACTCGCGGCAGGCCCCCGAGCGGGTCCAGATCGGTTTCGGCGGGTTCGGGGTCCCCGGGGCGGAGGAGTTCGACGCGAGCGGCCGGTACGTGGAGATCGACCTCCCGGGTGTCACCGTCGCGAGCCTGTATCTGCCCTCCGGCGAGGTCGGCACCGAGCGTCAGGACGAGAAGGAGCGCTTCATGGCCGCCTTCCTGCCCTACCTCCAAGGGCTGAAGGCGCGGGCCGCGGCGGCCGGCCGCGAGGTCGTCGTCTGCGGCGACTGGAACATCGCCCACCAGGAGGCGGACCTGAAGAACTGGAAGGCCAACCGCAAGAGCTCCGGCTTTCTCCCCGAGGAGCGCGCGTGGCTGACCCGGGTCCTGGAGGAGGCGGCTTACGTGGACGTCGTGCGGGCGCTGCATCCGGAGGTCGAGGGGCCCTACAGCTGGTGGTCGTACCGTGGGCGGGCCTTCGACAACGACAGCGGCTGGCGCATCGACTACCAGATGGCGACCCCGGGGCTGGCCGGGCGCGCGGTGAAGGCCTGGGTGGAGCGGGCGGCCACGCACGGCGAGCGCTGGAGCGACCACGCGCCGGTGACGGTCGTCTACGAGCGGTAGGTCCGGTCGGCGCCCCGGGGGTCTCCGGTGGGCGCCCCGGAGAATCCGGCGGGCGCCCCGGAGGACGCCCTCAACACCCCGTGGAGGGCGTGCGTCAGTCGGACTTCGGGGGCTGTGTCCCGTCCTCGCGGCGCAGCCTCCGGTCGAAGGCCATGGACAGCTCGGCGTCCACCACCGCGCGGGCCAGTGGGCGGAGTTGAGCCGGTTCGGTCTCCTTGGTGTGGGCATGGAGTACGCGTACGAAGATCTCCGCGAGCGCGTCCGCGTGCTCGCGGACGCGGCGGCCCGAGGAGAGCACCGTGGAGAGCGGCACCCCTTCCCGTACGAGCTCGGCCGACACCTCCAGGAGGCGGCGGCTGATGTGCACGATCTCGTCCCCGTCCGTGGCGAGATAGCCCAGGTCCAGCGCGGTGGCGAGGTTCTCGGGCGTGACCTCGCCCTCGAAGTAGTCCGCGAGCTGCTCCGGGGTGAGGCGGACCGGGGTCTCCTCCGTCGGTTCGCCCAGGCCCAGCACCTCGGCGACATCGCGGCCGCTCTCGAAGGTGGCCGCCAGGTCGGCGATGCCGTTGAGGGTGTGACCGCGTTCCAGCAGGCCCGTGATGGTCCGCAGCCGGGCCAGGTGGTGGTCGTCGTACCAGGCGATGCGGCCCTCGCGGCGAGGCGGCGGAATCAGCCCGCGCTCCCGGTAGAAGCGCAGGGTCCGCACGGTGATGCCGGCCTCCCTGGCCAACTCCTCCATGCGGTATTCGCGGTGCTCGCGTCCTTCGGCCACAGGGGCACCCTATGTTGTACCGCCGGTAACTTTCCTCGGTCCGCCCCCTACCCATCAGTACGGTCCTGCTCTACCCTCCGAACAATGCCAGTGATTGCTGGCAGAGTCGTGTGACGTACCGCGGGAGGCGGCAGCATGGCCCAGCAGGAACACGTACGTGTGGCGGTGATCGGAACCGGATTCGGGGGCCTGGGGGCCGCCGTCCGGCTGCGCCGCGAAGGCATCACCGATTTCGTCGTCCTGGAGCGGGCCGGCTCGGTGGGCGGCGCCTGGCGCGACAACAGTTATCCCGGCTGCGCCTGCGACGTACCGTCCCACCTCTATTCGTTCTCGTTCGCCCCCAACCCCGACTGGCCGCGCACCTTCTCCGGGCAGGAGCACATCCGGGCCTACCTGGAGCGGGTCGCCGACACCTTCGGGCTCCGCCCGCACATCAGGCTGAACCACGAGGTGAAGCTGATGACCTGGGACAAGGAGAACCTGTACTGGGTGATCGAGTCCGCCGACGGATCCGTGCTCCACGCGGATGTCGTCGTCTCCGCCACCGGGCCGCTCTCCGACCCCAGGACGCCCGACATACCCGGGCTCGACTCCTTCCCCGGCAAGGTCTTCCACTCCGCCCGCTGGGACCACGACTACGACCTGGCCGGCAAGCGCGTCGCGATGGTCGGCACGGGCGCGTCCGCGATCCAGATCGTCCCGGCGATCCAGCCGAGGACCGCGAAGCTCACCCTCTTCCAGCGCACCCCGCCCTGGGTCATGCCGCGCATGGACCGCACGATCAGCAAGGCCGAGCGGGCACTGCACCGGGCCGTCCCCGCCACCGGCACGGCGCGCCGCGGACTGCTGTGGGGCATCAGGGAGTTGCAGGTCAGCGCCTTCACCAAGCACCCCGATCAGCTGGGGCTGGTGGAGAAGATAGCCAAGTCCAACATGGCGCGGGCGATCAAGGACCCGGCCCTGCGGGCGAAGCTGACCCCGGACTACCGCATCGGCTGCAAGCGGATCCTGCTCTCCAGCACCTACTATCCGGCCCTCGCCCAGCCCAATGTGGACGTCGTCGCCTCCGGACTCAGCGAGGTACGCGGCTCCACCGTGGTCGCCGCCGACGGGAGCGAGGCGGAGGTCGACGCGATCATCTTCGGCACCGGCTTCCATGTGACGGACATGCCGATCGCGCAGCGGGTCGTCGGCGAGGAGGGCGTCACGCTCGCCGAGTCCTGGAAGGACGGGATGAACTCGCTGCGCGGCGCGACCGCCGCCGGGTTCCCCAACTGGATGACGATCATCGGCCCCAACACCGGGCTCGGCAACTCCTCCATGATCCTGATGATCGAGTCCCAGCTGAACTACATGGCCGACTACCTGCGGCAGTTGAACGTGCTGGGCGGACGCGCCGCGCTCGACGCCCGCCCCGCCGCCGTCACCGCGTGGAACGACCGGGTCCAGCAGCGGATGAAGCGCACCGTGTGGAACACCGGCGGCTGCACCAGCTGGTACCTGGACGAGGCGGGCCGCAACACCACCGTCTGGCCCGGCACCACGGGCGAGTTCCGGCGGCAGACGCGTTCCGTGGACCTCGCCGAGTACGACGTCGTCCGGGCCGGCGCGGCGGGCGGGGCGGGGCGGGCCGCCGGGAGCGGTCGCGTACCGGAGCAGCCCGGCCGCACCGATCGCGAGACCGTGACCGTCGCCTCCGACACGGCTTCCGGTGCCGGTGCCGTCGCCGAGGAGGCCGCGCGATGAGCCGCCTCCTGCACCGCGACACCGTACCGCCGGTCCCCGCGGCCGAGCTGACCGCACGCTCCGCCGACGGCTCCCGGATCCATGTCGAACTGCACGGCCCCGAGGACGCGCCGGCGGTCGTCCTGGCTCACGGCTGGACCTGCAACACCCGATTCTGGGACGCCCAGATACGCGACCTGGCCGCCGACCACCGGGTCATCGCCTACGACCAGCGGGGCCACGGGCTCACCCCCGCGCCGGGGCCCGGCGGCTACAGCACGAACGCGCTGGCCGACGACCTCGAAGCGGTCCTCGCCGCGACGCTCGCCCCGGGCCGCAGGGCGGTGCTCGCCGGGCACTCCATGGGCGGGATGACGGTGATGGCCGCCGCGGCGCGCCCCGGACTCCGTGAGCACGCCGCCGCCGTGCTGCTCTGTTCCACCGGCAGTACGCGGCTGGCCGCCGAGGCCCGCGTCCTGCCGCTGCGCGCGGGTGCGCTGCGGACCCGGCTCACCACCGCCGTACTGGGCGCCAAAGCACCGCTCGGGCCGGTCAACCCGGTCTCCAGGAAGGTCCTCAAGTACGCGACGATGGGAGCCGGTTCCGCTCCGGACCGGGTCGACGCCTGCGCCCGCATCGTGCACGCCTGCCCGCGCCGCGCGAGAGTGGGCTGGGGTCAGGTGCTCGGCGAGCTGGACCTCGCGGCGGGCGTGCGCGAGCTGCGGGTGCCGACCGCGGTGATCGCCGGCACGGACGACCGGCTGACCCCGCCGGTCCACGCGCGGTCCCTCGCGGCCGCGCTGCCGGTCGGGCTCGGGCTGACCGAGCTGGCGGGCATGGGGCACATGACGCCGGTGGAGGCCCCGGAGGCCGTCACGGCGAAGATCAGGGAGCTGGTCACCCGGTACGTCGCCACGGGGGCGGCCGCCGAGCGGAGGGCCGCCACGGCGGAGAGGGAGGATGTCGCATGAGTGGCAAGCGGAGTCTTGAGGGCCAGGTCGTCGTCGTCACCGGTGCGGCCCGGGGGGTGGGCGAGCTGCTGGCCCGCAAGCTGTCGGCACGCGGGGCGACGCTGGCGCTCGTCGGTCTGGAGCGGGACGAGCTGAAGAAGGTCTCCGAGCGGCTGCACGGCGAGAGCGACCACTGGTTCGCCGATGTCACCGATCACGAGGCGATGACCCGAGTGGCGCGCGAGGTGAAGGAGCGCTTCGGCAAGGTCGACGTCGTCGTCGCCAACGCGGGCGTGGCCTCGGGCGGCCCGTTCGCCGACTCGGACCCGGACGCCTGGCGGCGGGTCATCGAGGTGAACCTCATCGGCGGCGCGGTCACCGGGCGGGCCTTCCTGCCGGTGCTGATGGAGAGCCGCGGCTACTTCCTCCAGATAGCGTCGCTGGCCGCGATCACCCCGGCCCCGATGATGACCGCGTACTGCGCCTCCAAGTCGGGCGTCGAGGCCTTCGCGCACAGCCTGCGCGCCGAGGTCGGCTACAAGGGCGTCAAGGTCGGCGTCGGCTACCTCTCCTGGACCGACACCGACATGGTGCGCGGGGCGGACCGGGACGACGTGATGCGCGAGCTGCGCCGGCGGCTGCCGTGGCCGATGAACCGTACGTACCCGCTCGGCCCGGCCGTCGACCGGATGGTGGACGGTATCGCGCGGCGCTCCCCGCATGTGTACGCCCAGTGGTGGCTGCGCGGGATGCAGTCGGTCCGCGGTTGCCTGCCGTCCGTCATCGCGATCGGCGGGCAGCGCGAGATGCGGCGGTTCGAGCCGCGGCTGCACACCGTGTCGAAGGGGCTGGTGGGTGCCGGGGGCGCGGCGGACCAGGATGCGCGTGCGGAGCGCGCTGACCGTACGTAACGGTACGAAATGCGTGGGATGTCGCGGCGTGCGAGGCTGGGCGAGGCCCCGCAGGGGGCCGTCCCCCACCTGTCCCACGCATCCCACAGGAGTGAACAGCATGGGTATTTCGGACCAGTTCAAGGACAAGGCGCAGGAGCTCGCCGACCAGGCCAAGCAGAAGGCCGGCCAGGGCAAGGACGAGGCCCAGGACCGGGCCTCCCAGGGCCGTGACCAGGAGGCGGACTCCTCCTCGGGCATGAAGGACCGTGCCGAGGACGCGAAGGACCGGGCGCGCGAGCGTTTTGACCGTTGACGGTCGTTGAGGTGTGACGCGTGCGCGCTGCGGTTCGCGCGTGCGTACGCGTCGCTCCAGGAGGCGCATCCGGGTGACCGGGTGCGCCTCCTTCTTTGTCCTCAAGCGCCGGACGGGCTGGAAAGGATGCCCTCAATCGCCGGGCGGGCTGGAGTTGGTGGCCGAGGTGGTCATCCTTGAGCCCCTCCGGCGATTGAGGAGCGGGCTCCGGGGCGGAGCCCCGAAGGCGCCCCGGAGACGGGCTGGAGGCGGGCTGGAGGCGGGCTGGAAAAGATGTCCTCAATCGCCGGACGGGCTTGCACGCCGCGGCGGCAGCGGCGGCCGCCGCAGGTCCGGGGCCGTTTCGTACGACGGCGGGGTCGCCGCCGGGTGTGTGGCCAGGAGTTCCAGGGCCAGGCGGACCGCGTCGTCGAGGACGGCGTACCGGCCCTCCGCCCAGTCCAGCGGGGTGCGCAGGGCCTCCACGTCCGGTTCCACGCCGTGGTTCTCCACCGACCAGCCGTACGTGTCGAACCAGGCTGCGTTCATCGGGACCGTGATCACCGTGCCATCGCCCAGGCGGTGGCGGCCGGTCATGCCGACCACGCCGCCCCAGGTGCGCTGGCCCACCACCGGGCCCAGTTTCAGCAGCCGGAACGCGGCGGTGATCATGTCGCCGTCGGAGGAGGTCGCCTCGTCGGCCAGGGCGACCACCGGACCGCGCGGCGCGTTGGAGGCGTAGCTCACCGCCTGGGCGTTGCGGGTCAGGTCCCAGCCGAGGATCTTGCGGGTGAGGTTCTCCACGACCAGCTCGCTGATGTGACCGCCCGCGTTGCCCCGTACGTCCACGATCAGGGCGGGGCGGGAGACTTCCAGCCGCAGGTCGCGGTTGAACTGCGCCCAGCCCGAGCCGCCCATGTCCGGGATGTGCAGGTACCCGCATTTGCCGCCGCTCAACTCCCGTACGACGTCACGGCGTTTGGCCACCCAGTCCTGGTAGCGCAGCGGGCGTTCGTCGACCAGGGGCATGATCGCCACCCGGCGGGACGGGCCGCCGCCCGCCGGGGAGAAGGTCAGCTCCACCGTCGTGCCGCCCGCCGCGGTCAGCAGGGGGTACGGGCCGGCGACCGGGTCCACCGGGCGGCCGTCGACGTGGGTGAGGACCGCGCCCTCCCTGATCCCCGTACCCGCCAGTGGCGAACGGGCCTTGGAGTCCGAGGAGTCGCCGGGCAGGATGCGCTGGACGGTCCAGGCGCCCTCACGGCAGACCAGGTTGGCGCCGAGGAGGCCGATCGCGCGCTGGTAGTGCGGCGGGCCCTCGTTGCGGCGGGCGGGGGAGACGTACGCGTGCGAGGTGCCCAGCTCGCCCAGCACCTCGCGCAGCAGGTCCGCGAACTCGTCCGGCGAAGCGACCCGCTCGACCAGGGGGCGGTACTGGTCCAGCACCCCGTCCCAGTCGATGCCGCACATGTCCGGCTCCCAGAAGTAGGCGCGGATGATCCGCCCCGCCTCGCCGTACGCCTGCCGCCACTCCGCCCCCGGGTCGACCTCGTGCAGGATGCGGCGCAGGTCCAGGAAGACCGTGGAGTCGGTGTCGCCCGCCTCGGTGGCCGGTACGGCGCGGAGTTCGCCGTCGTCCATCACGACCAGGCGGGACGCGTCGCCGCTGACCGCGAACCAGTCGAGGTGGTCGACCAGTTCGGTCCTGCGGGCCTTCGCGATGTTGAAGTGCTCCAGGGTCGGCCGCCCCGACATGTCGGCCGGGTTGGCGAACGTCTCGCCCAGCGCCCCCGAGATCGGCCAGCGCAGCCAGACCAGCCCGCCGCCGCTCACCGGGGCCAGCGCCGAGTACTTGGAGGCGGAGACCGGGAACGGCGTGACCCGGCTCTCCAGCCCCTCGAACTCGACCATGACCGTGGACCCCTCCGGCGTACCGCCCTCCGGCACGTCCACCGGGTCCAGGCCGCCCGCCGCCGGACGGCCGTCGGGCGAGAGGGCGAAGGGGGACGGGGTCGCGGAGGAGAGCGGGACCAGGTACGGGCGGCAGCCGAGCGGGAAGGACAGGTCGCCGGTGTGGACGTCGTACACCGGGTCGAAGCCGCGCCAGGAGAGGAAGGCGAGGTAGCGGCCGTCGTCCGTGAAGACCGGGTTCTCGTCCTCGAAGCGGCCGTTGGTGACATCGACGATCACCGGGGCGCCGGGGCCGGAGATCCGGGCCAGCTTGATCTGCCGCAGCGAGCGGCCGACGCCCGGGTGCGACCAGGTCAGCCAGTCGCCGTCGGGGGAGAAGGCGAGGTCGCGCACGGGCCCGTTGACCGAGCGGATCAGCTCGGTGAGGCCGGGGTGCTCGTCGACCGGCGCGGCACTGTCCGGGGTCGCCGCACCGGTGGCGGCGTGGAGGTCGGCGCGGGTCGAGCCGCTGGGGGCCTTCTCCTTCCCCACGGTTTCCAGGGGCTCCGCCTCGGGGTCCCCGGTGTCCAGGAGCAGCAGGCGGCCGTCGTTCGACGCGATGGCGAGGCGTTCCCCCTCCGGGTCGGAGATCATCTCGTGGACCCGGCCCAGCTGCCCGGAGGCCAGCCTGCGCGGCGGGCGGTCGCCGCTGGCGCGCGGAAGGTAGGCGATCTCGACGGCGTCGGGGCCGTCCGCGTCGGTGACGTACGCGACCTGACCGCCGCTGCCGAGCATCTCCGGCAGCCGCACCCGGACACCGGGGGTGTCGGCGATGGTGCGGGCGGGGCCGTCGCGGTGGGTGAGCCAGTAGAGGCTGCCGCGTACGGTGACGGCGCTGGCCCGGCCCGTCTCGTCGACGGAGAGCGAGTCGACGTTGCTGGCGGCGGGCACCTGGTGGACGCGCCGGCCGGTGCGCGGGCCGCCGAGGCGTACCTCCAGTCTGCGCGGGGTGGCGTCGGGCGACTCCAGGTCCTCGACCAGCCACAGCTCGCCCGCGCACTGGTAGATGACCCGGTGGCCGTCGCTGGAGGCGTTCCGGGCGTAGAAGGCGTCGTGGTCGGTGTGCCGGCGCAGGCCGGTGCCGTCCATCAGGCAGGAGTAGAGGTTGCCGACGCCCTCGTGGTCGGAGAGGAACGCGATGCGGCGGCCGACGAACATCGGGTTGGCGAGGTGGCCGTCGATCTCCGGGAGCAGGCGTTCGCCGTGCAGCCACAGACGGCCCATGGCCCCGCCCCGGTAGCGCTTCCAGGCGGCCGGTTCGTGCGGGGGCGTGCCGGTGAGCAGCAGGGTGCGGCGCTCGCCGTCGATGTCGGCGACCGCGATGTCGGAGACCGGGCCCCAGGGGAGCCTGCCGCCGGGGCCGCCGTCGGTGGGGACGCTGTAGGCCCAGGAGAAGTAGGAGAACGGCTGGTTGTGCGAGGACACGGCGAGGATCTGGCAGGCCTCGCCCGGATCGGGGCTCCAGCCGCAGACCCGGGCGTCGGTCGATCCCCAGTGGGTGAGTCGGCGGGCCGGGCCGCCGTCCACCGGGGCGAGGTGGATCTCGGGGTCCAGGGTGCGCCAGGTCGTGTAGGCGATGGAGGAGCCGTCGGGCGAGAAGCGTGGATGGCTGACCCGGGTCCGGTCGACGGTCACCCGCCAGGCCCGTCCGGGGCGGTGTCCGGCGGCGGCGAGGGGGGCGACCCAGAGGTCGTCCTCGGCCGCGAAGCACAGCAAGTCCTGGTGAAGGTGCGGGAAACGGAGATACGCGACGTCGTCACTCACCCCCCAATGTTTTCGGTGCGCGGGGTCCGGGGCAACTTGTGGTGCAGAACACAAGCGAAACGATTTCGTTTCGCTGGTTCGTGCGGGTACGGTTCAGGTGTACGAAACGGTTTCGTTCGATGGTGAGCGGAAGCGCTGAGCGGAACGGACTGTTGAGCGGGAGACCGGACAGTGAGGCGAAGGAGGTCGGCACATGGCACGCACCAGGCTGACCCCCGAGCGTGAGGGCGAGCTGTACGAGGCCGTCCTCGACCTGCTCCGCGAGGTCGGCTACGACGCCCTGACCATGGACGCCGTCGCCGCACGCACCCGGTCGAGCAAGGCCACCCTCTACCGCCAGTGGGGCTCCAAGCCCGAGCTGGTCGCGAAGGCGCTGCGGCACAACAAGCCGGGGAGCCTTTCGGACATCGACAGCGGTTCGCTGCGCGGGGACTTCCACGCCGCGCTGAGCCGGACCGACGACTGCCAGATGGAGAAGGACGCCGCGCTGATGCGGGGTCTGAGCCATGCCGTCCATGAGTACCCCGAGCTGCTCCTTGCCTTGCGCGAGCTGCTGATCGAACCGGAGATGACCGGTCTCGACCAGCTGCTGCAACGGGCGGTGGACCGGGGTGAGCTGCGCCCGGACAATCCGGCGCTGAAGTACATCCCGCACATGCTGGTCGGCGCGCTGGCCGCCCGGCAACTGATCGAGGACCGTCCTGTCGACCAGGCGTTCCTCATCGACTACGTGGATTCCGTGGTTCTCCCCGCCCTCGGTGTCTGACGTCCCCGTCCCACCCGTACGGCCCTCTCCCCGACGCTCCACCTGACACGCCGCTCTCGTCGTCGGGCTGGTTCCTCACGCCCAATTCCACTCATACGACCTGACCGGGAGTACGCCCCCGTGGCCACTTTCCTCTACAAGCTCGGACGGCTCACCTTCCGCCGCCGCCGCTTCGTCGCCCTGATCTGGGTGGCGTTGCTGGCGGTCGCCGGAATCGGCGCGGCCACCGCGCCCGCCGCCACCTCCAGTTCCTTCTCCATTCCTGGTACGGAGGCGCAGCGCGCCTTCGACCTGCTGGAACAGCGCAACCCCGGCACCAGTGCCGACGGTGCCACCGCCCGTGTCGTCTTCAAGGCGCCCGAGGGCGAGAAGGTGACTGATTCCGCCAACAAGAGCGAGATCGCCGGCATCGTCAAGGAGCTGCGGTCCGGCTCGAAGCAGATCGCCTCGGTCGCCGATCCGTTCGAGACGCAGGCTGTGAGCCAGAACGGTTCGACGGCGTACATCTCGGTCTCCTACCAGGCCAACTCCATGGAGCTGACCGACGCGACCCGGGACTCCCTGGAGGACGCGGGCAAGGACGCGCAGAAGAGCGGCATGAAGGTGGAGATCGGCGGCGACGCCCTCCAGGTCATGCCGCACACCGGGACCGCCGAGATCATCGGTGTCGTCATCGCCGCCATCGTCCTGGTCATCACCTTCGGCTCGCTGGTCGCCGCCGGACTTCCGCTCGTCACCGCGCTCGTCGGGGTCGGCATCGGAGTCTCGACGATCACCGCCCTGGCCAGCGTGCTGGACCTGGGCTCCACCACCTCGATCCTCGCCATGATGATCGGCCTCGCCGTCGGCATCGACTACGCGCTCTTCATCGTCTCCCGCTACCGCGCCGAACTCGCCGAGGGCCGGGAACACGAGGAAGCCGCGGGACGGGCCGTGGGGACGGCCGGATCCGCGGTCGTCTTCGCCGGGCTGACCGTGGTCATCGCCCTGGTGGGTCTCGCCGTCGTCAACATCCCGATGCTGACGAAGATGGGCTTCGCCGCCGCCGGAACGGTGGCCATCGCCGTCCTCATCGCCCTCACCCTCGTCCCCGCCGCCCTCGGCTTCGCGGGCAAGCGGGTCATGGGCCGCAAGGCGCGCAAGGCCGCAGCGGCGGAGAAGAGCACCGAGGCCAAGCCGAACATGGGCACCCGCTGGGCGCGGTTCGTGCTGCGCAAGCCGGTCTGGGTCATGCTCGTCGGCGTTCTCGGCCTCGGCGTCATCGCCGTACCGGCGGCCTCGCTGGAGATGGGCCTGCCCGACGACGGCGCCCAGCCGACGTCGACCACCCAGCGTCAGGCGTACGACATGCTCTCGGACGGCTTCGGCCCCGGGTTCAACGGTCCGCTGCTGGTCGTCGTCGACACGAAGAACAGCTCCGACGGCAAGGCCGCCGCCGATCGGGTCTCCGAGGAGATCGAGTCCATCGGCGTCGCCGCCGTCATCCCGCCCGCCTTCAACAAGGCCGGCGACACCGCGACGATCACGGTCATTCCGAAGGACCGCCCGTCCTCCCACGCCACGGAGGAGGTCGTCCATTCCATCCGCGACGCGGGTGCGGACGTGAAGTCGGACACCGGCGCGGAGGTCCTGGTCACCGGCGCCACCGCGATGAACATCGACTTCTCGCAGAAGATGAACGACGCGCTGCTGCCCTACCTGGCGCTCGTCGTCGGCCTCGCGTTCCTGCTGCTGATGCTGGTCTTCCGCTCGATTCTCGTCCCGCTGAAGGCGGCCCTGGGCTTCCTGCTCTCGGTGGTCGCGGCCCTCGGCGCGGTCGTCGCGGTCTTCCAGTGGGGCTGGCTCGGCTCGCTCTTCGGCGTCGAGCAGACCGGTCCGATCATGAGCATGATGCCGATCTTCATGGTCGGCGTGGTCTTCGGCCTCGCGATGGACTACGAGGTCTTCCTCGTCACGCGGATGCGCGAGGCGTACGTCCACGGCGAGAGCCCGGGCCAGGCCATCGTGACCGGCTTCAAGCACGGTGCACGGGTGGTCACGGCCGCGGCGGTGATCATGATGGCGGTCTTCTCCGGCTTCATCGGCTCCAGCGAGCAGATGATCAAGATGATCGGCTTCTCGCTCGCCATCGCCGTCTTCTTCGACGCCTTCGTGGTGCGGATGGCGATCGTGCCCGCCGTCCTGGCCCTGCTCGGCAAGCGGGCCTGGTGGCTGCCGCGCTGGCTGGACCGGGCGCTGCCCAACGTGGACGTGGAGGGCGAGAAGCTGCAGAAGCAGCTGACCGACGGGTCCGGCTCCGAGCAGGGGCCTGGGGACGGCGGCGAGGGTGAGCGGGAGCTCGCCCGCGTCTGACCCGTCCGTCCCGGCGGCGCCCTCCCGGCTCCGGGGCCGCGTCCGAGCGGAGCGTGACCCCGGAAGCGCCGGTTACCTGTGGGGGACGGGGACCGGGGCACAGCGAAAGCCCCCGTGCGCACTGCACGGGGGCTTTCCTCTTGCGGCGTTCCTCCGGTCGAGGGCGGGCGAGGCGCGGGCGCGGTGCCGCACGCGGTCAGCGCGCCGCCGGGTCGCGGAGGAACAGCGACTTCGACCACAGGTAGCCGAGCACCACCAGGCCGAGGCTCCAGCCGACGGCCAGCCAGCCGATTCTCCACGCGGTGCCCGCGCCGGATGCGGCGTCGGCGTCGGCAGCGGCACCGGACGCGACTTCGGGCGGCTCTGCCGGACCGGGCGCGGGCCGCGGCTGAGCAACTGTCCCGGCGCTCGTCCCGGCGGCTCGTGGCGGCGCTTCAGCCGCGGGCGGGCTGAGCGCCCCGCTCGGGCTTCGCACCCCGTACCGTCTGCGCATCCCGTTCCGTCTGCGCGTCGCGCTCGGGGCGGGCGGTGCGGGACGGCGGCTGGGGCTGGGATTCCCGGTCGGCGTCCGGCGGGGTGGCCGGTGTCTGCGCGCGAGTGCGGGCGAGGAAGCGGATCAGCGTCCGGATCTCGAACTGGAACACCTCGACCCCGTCCGTCGAGTGCAGCTCCACGATCAGCTGCGTACGGCCGCACGGCCAGACGCGGACGTCGCCGCGAGCGATCGGGGTCCGCAGGCCGCGCTCCAGGAGGTCGCGGCCGAACGACCAGTCGGTGCCGTCGGGCAGTCCTATGTGGACGGCGCGCCGCTCGTCGGCGGGGTCGTAGCGCAGGACGACGGGGACCGGGCGGGTCAGGGGGCCATCGGTGATGAGCCGGGCGCGCGCATGTACTTCGATCGCAGGGGGCATGGGCCGGCTCCTCCTATATGTATCGCTCTGCCCTCTAATGTCCCATATTTCGCGGAAGGGGCGCGATGAATCCGATCTGCCTGCCGGGCTTCCGTCCTTGCATACGGTTCGCAGGAGGGCACTGCGCTTCACGGGTTCATGACCCTGCCCGCAGGACCTGGTCCGCGCGGGCCTGGAGACCGTGCGGACCCCGCAGGAGGCGGAGCCTCCCCTGCGTGTACCCGATGGTTTCATCGACGCACCTGCCGACGTCACCGCGCTGACCGTCACCCGCGATCTGCCGTTCGCTCCCGGAGCCCTGGTTCCGCCGACGTAAACAGGTCGTGACAGCACGGTGGTGACGGCGACCCGCCCCCCGAACACCCTGCCGGGGCGTGCACCATGGGGGGATGAGCGGGAGCGCGGGAGTGAGCACGACGGCGGGCGCGGAAGCGGAACCGGGATCAGCCACGGCAGCGGAACCGGGCACGGGGGCTGAACCAGGCACGGGATCGGGATCAGGTACGGGAACCGAACCACACACGGGAGCGCACGTGACCGGGACCGAAGCCGTGGCCCCAGCCGTCACCGTGGACGTACGGGGCACGGTCGCGCCCGGGTTCGAACCGGTCGCGGAGGCGTTCGTCCGCAACTTCGAGCAGCGCGGGGAGCGCGGGGCGGCCGTCGCCGTCTACCGCCACGGGCGCAAGGTCGTCGACCTGTGGGCCGGTACGCGCGACGTCGACGGCACCGAGCCGTGGGCCGTCGACACCGTCCAGATCGTCCGCTCGGCGGGCAAGGGCATCGCCGCCGCCGTCCCCCTGCTGCTCCACCAGCGCGGGCAGGTCGACCTGGACGCCCCGGTCTCCACCTACTGGCCGGAGTTCAAGGCGAACGGCAAGGAACGCGTCCTCGTCCGCGACCTCCTCGCCCACCGGGCCGGGGTCCCCGCCCTGGACACCGCCCTCACCCCCGCCGAGGCCGCCGACGGGGTCTCCGGGCCCGCCGCCGTCGCCGCCCAGCGCCCGCAGTGGGAGCCCGGCACCGACCACGGGTACCACGCCCAGACCTACAGCTGGCTGATCGGCGAACTGGTCCGCCGCGCCACCGGCCGCACCATCGGCCGCTGGATCGCCGAGGAGATCGCCCGCCCGCTCGGCCTCGACTTCTGGTTCGGGCTCCCGGCCGACGAGGCCCACCGCATCGGCCGCATCGGCCCGGTGGAACCCCCGGCGGCGGCCACCGCGTCGGGCGCCCTGCGCGTTCGCGCCAAGCGCTCCGTCGTCGAGGCCTACCGCGACCCGGACTCCCTCACCCGCAGGGCGTTCGGCGCGATCGACCCGTTCCCCGACGAGAACGACCCCGCCTACCGCGCGGCCGAACTCCCCGCGTCGGGCGGCATCGCGACCGCCCGGGGCCTGGCCCGCTGCTACGCCGCGATGATCGGCCCCGTCGACGGCCACCGCCGCCTGTTCGCCCCCGCCACGCTCACCCTGGCCCGTACGGAGGAGTCGGCGGGCCCGGACCGGGTGCTGGTCGTCAACACCCGCTTCGGCCTGGGTTACATGCTGCACGGCCCGGCGGCGCCGCTGCTGGGCCCCGGATCGTTCGGGCACCCGGGCCGGGGCGGCTCGCTGGGCTTCGCGGACCCGGAGTCGGGCATCGCGCTGGGCTACGTCACCAACGGCCTCCAGAAGGGAGTCACCGCCGACCCCCGTGCCCAGGCGCTGGTCAGGGCAGTACGGTCGGCGCTATGACTCCAGCATCCGACCGGACCCCGGCCGCCCGCTTCGCCGGACACAGCGTTCTGATCACCGCCGCCGGCCAGGGCATCGGCGCGGCAACGGCCCGCCGCCTGGCGGCGGAAGGGGCCTCCGTCCTCGTCACCGACCTCGACGCGAAGCGCGCCGCCCACACGGCGGCGGCGATACGCGAGGCGGGCGGCACCGCCGAATCCCTCGTCTGCGACGTGGCCGACCGGGCGGCGGTCGAGGCGGCCGTGGCCCACGCGGTCGCCGCCTTCGGCCGGCTCGACGTCCTGGTCAACAACGCCTACGCGGCGGGCGAGGACGAGCCGCTCTTCGAGGACGAGACGGACGAGACCTGGGAACGCGACCTGGACATCACGCTCTCCGGCCCGTTCCGCTGCGCCCGCGCAGCGCTGCCGCACCTGGTCGCCTCGGGCCGGGGCGCGATCGTGACCATCGGCTCGGTCAACGGCGAACAGGACTTCGGCGGCCACGCGTACAGCGCCGCCAAGGCGGGCCTCACCAGCCTCACCCGTACGCTGGCGGGCCACGCCGGACCGCGCGGCGTACGCGTCAACCTGGTCGCCCCCGGCACGATCCGCACCGACGCCTGGGCGGGCCGCGACGCCGAACTGGACCGGGCCGCCGCCCTCTACCCGCTGGGCCGCGTCGGCACCCCCGAGGACATCGCGTCCGCCGTCGCCTTCCTCGCCTCCAGCGACGCGGCCTGGATCACCGGGACGACGCTGCGCGTGGACGGGGGGATCCTCGCGGTGAACACGGGCTTCCGGCAGGCGATGGCGCAGCCGTAAGGACTCAGCCGCAGCCGCAAACCCGTGGTCGAGCGTCGCCCGGGGGACCTACCCTGCGCGGATGATCGACCACGGACACTCCGACAACACCGGCCGCCCCGTCACCCTCCACGAGGTGGACGCGGACAACTGGCGGGCGGTCGCCGACAGCGCGCCCCGCGACGACCAGCGCGACTGGGTCCCGGCCCTGGCCGCCCGCTACCTGGTGCTGAGCAGCCGCGAGGACACCTGGACCTCGCTGGCCGTATGCACGGGCGACGAGGTGGCCGGGCACATCATGTGGGGCCGGGACGAGGACGGTTCGCACTGGATCGGAGGCATGCTGATCGACGCCGCCCACCAGGGAACCGGCATCGGCCGCGCCGCCGTACGGACCCTGGCCTCCTGGCTCTCCACCCGCGAGAACGGCACGGCGGTGCGCCTCTCCTACGCTCCGGAGAACCAGGCCGCCGCACACCTGTACACCTCGCTCGGCTTCCGCCCCACGGGGGTGGAGGAGGACGGGGAGGTGGTGGCGGAGTGGGGGTAGCGGGCCCGGCTACCACCAG
The DNA here is from genome assembly GCF_044333295.1 of Streptomyces sp. NPDC021019. Taxonomy (NCBI): domain Bacteria; kingdom Bacillati; phylum Actinomycetota; class Actinomycetes; order Kitasatosporales; family Streptomycetaceae; genus Streptomyces; species Streptomyces sp. NPDC021019. The sequence goes on along the minus strand of NZ_JBIRQR010000004.1, from coordinate 335,571 downwards.
GCACGGGTCGACGACTTCCTCGCACACCTGCCCGAGCAGTCCAACCTGCTTGGAACCACCGCAACATGGGCATCGGGGCTTCTTGTCGGAACTCGCATCTGACGGTCTACCGTGATTTCCATGTCCGCCGATCTCATTCGCATCGTGTCCCGTGACTCGCCCATGCCACTCGCCCAGGTGGAGCGCGTCCGCGCCGAGCTGGCCGCCCTCCACCCCGACTCCCGTACAGAGGTCGTCCCGGTCAGGACGACGGGCGACAAGTGGATGGGTGACCTCAGCGCGGTCGAGGGCAGGGCGCGTTCACCAAGGAATGGACGTCATGGGCTGGGATCGTAGCCCCGCCCCCGGCCCCCGGCCCCCGGCACCGGTGGCGTCCGCGAGCGTTGGCCGGACCGTACGACAAGCCGGCCCGGTTGATGGGCGCGCACGGTCGGCCGGATGATTGCCCCCGAGGGGATTCAGGCGTGTCGCTCGCCGCGTTGGGACAGCGCTGATTCCAGGCGGGCGATGTCTTCGGCGTCCTTGGGCCGGCGCGGCATACCGGGTACCCAGACCGGAGTCATTCGCTTGATCTCGATCTGTCCCTGTGGGCTGACGATGGAGGCCTCCAGGTCGGCCAGGCGACCAGGGGCGGCAGCGGGCATGGCCTCGGGCCACAGGGTGCCGGCCCACGGGCCGCCGGCGACGCAGGTGCGGCCGGCCTCGTCCTCGGCCAGGAGCGTGACGCTGATCTCCAGACCGGCTTTGGCGAAGTCGAGCTGCTGCTGTGGTGGTGGTCCGGGGACCGGCTCATAGCCGCTCCGCGCCAGGGCGGCGGCCAGCTTCCCCGCACCGGCCTCCCACGCGAACCAGTCGATGTCCCCGTGGTCCCGCGTGATCTCGCCGAGGAAGAAGTCCATCGCCCAGCCACCGCGAAGCCACACGGCGACATCGTTCGCCTCGGAGACCTCCAAGACCTCGGCAATGAGCCGGAGCTGCTGGCCAGCACGTCGGGTGTCCACAGTTCGGCAGACTATGCGGCACCCGCCATCCCGGCACCCTCGATAGCGCAAACGTCTGCGTGCATGGGGCTAGGGACCTCATGATCCGTGTGTGAAGACGCGCGGAAGGCGCAGCATCATGACCGGCGGGCAGACCGAGGAGGGGACGGGGGGCGGGAGACTCCGGACGGCCCGCGCTCCGGCGCACCATCGGCGCGGCATCGGGAGTCTCGTCGGGGCCGGACGACCGCCGGTGGGTCGGGCGATCCGCTTCCGCCCCACCGCATCCGACCCCGTCGACGAGGACGACACGTTCGTCGACGGAGGCCCAACGACGTGAAGGAGAGCCACCGATGAGGTTCGGACGCCCTGGCCGGCCGGCCCGCCCGGAAGAGGACCGATTCGCCGAGGGGAACCTCGCCGTCGGCGGGATCGAGGAGGGGCCCAGCGAGGTGCAGAGCCCGACACACTCGTCATCAGCGCCGACACCCCGCAACACGGCGTCCTCCGCCGGAGGGTGATCTGCCCGCTGTCGATGTCCGGCAGTGGACGCCGCCTGGTCGGACAGTCGGTCGGCTTCCGGCACGTCACCCACGACCCCGACGACCTGGACGACGTGCTCGTCGTCCGATGGCCGGAGGAGGTCAGGAAGGCCCTGGAACCGTTGCGTCTCGAGGGGCCGGGGGCGGGGCGCGCACGGGCGTGGAGGCTCCTCGCCCAGCGCAGCGCGGTCGTCTCGGCGCTGGGAATCCTGCTGACCGCGGTGATGCTCATCGGCGTGGTGTTCACCGCCGGCGAGCTGTTCGCGGATCTGCCGGCATGGTTCCGGCCCGGCACGGCGCTCGCCGCGAGTGCGGGCGCGGCGATGCTGGGGCCGTTCGCGTTCGCCTTCTGCGATGCCCGTGCCCGCAGGACAGGGGCGCTGTCACACCCGTTCCGGCGTGGGCCCGCCACTCGTCCTCGTTCATGACCCGCCACTCGGCACTGCCGACGCGTGAGGCGACACGTCGGGGGCTCCCGTGCGCCGTTCGGGGGACGGTACGCACCACCTCGTGGACGCCGAGAGAGCCCACGGTCCCGGCGGGAGCCGACTCGTCTAGCGTCGCCGCCATCCGCACCGTGAATGCCCGGAGGAGCCCGTCCGTGAATTCCTGGCTGCCCGAACGACGCCGTTCACTCGTGTGCCTGCTCGTCTCGGTGAGCGCGGCCCTGGTGCTGCCCCTCGACAGTGTCGTGCGGATCTCGGCCTACGACGTCGGCGTGCTGGTGCTCTTCGCCTACCTGGTCCCGTACCTGGCCATCACCTTGACCGCCTTCCTGAGCGCCTCGCCGGAGCAGATCCGTACCTGGGCGGACCGCGAAGCCCGAGGCACGTTCCTTCAGCGGTACGTTCTGGGCACCGCGCCCGGTCCCGGGGCGTCCATCCTCATCGCGGCAGCGGCGTTGGCCGTGGCTGTCGTGTGGCTGCCCGGCCACCTCAGCACCACCTTCGCCGAGGGGCCGCGCGCCCTGATGGCGCTGTCGCTCGTCGTCATCGCCTGGACCTGTGTCGTCGTCGCGTTCGCCGTTGCCTTCCAGGCCGACAACCTGGTGGAGAACGAAGCGGCGCTCGACTTCCCCGGCGCGGGGTCTGCGGCCTGGGCCGACTACGTCTACTTCGCCGTGGCCGTCATGACGACCTTCGGCACCACCGACGTCAACGTGACTTCCCGCGCCATGCGGCGGACCATCTCGGCGAACGCGGTCATCGCCTTCGTCTTCAACACGGTCACCGTCGCCAGCCTGGTCTCCGCGCTCCAGGACTAGGTTGCAGCCGCCAAGCCGCCAACCCGCCCGACGGTGATCACCTGGCCGCCGGGTGGTCGGACTACTGCCTCGACCGTGATACCCCGCGCGCTTCCATCAGCACCGTGGAGCAAGGCCCTCACGCGGCGGTCCGCACGTCTTCGGTTCGGTGCGCCTGGTGCGTGCGGTGTTCGCGGCAGTCGCGGCAGTGGCCGGGGGTGGGGGAGCGGAAGGCCCGGTCGCAGTCGTCGCAGGTCTGGAAGGGCGTGACCGTGATGCGAGGGCGGGCGAGTGCGGCGAGGTCGTGGATGCCCGGAGGCAGCGGCGGGAGCAGTTCGGTGAGCCGGTACTTGAGAAGTTTGGCGGGGTGCTTGAGGGGGTGGGGCGGGTCGTCGGTGAGGGCGTGGCGCATCGCGTCGGGGCGGGCGGCGCGTTCGAGCCAGGCCGCGACGCCGGGGACCAGTCGGCGGACGTCGGCCTCGGAGAGAGTGAACTGGGGCGCGTGGCGGTGCAGGTCGCTGAGAAAGGCGGTGGCCGCGCGGTCGAGTTCCGGGGTGGGCTCGCTGGGGCGGGGAAGGGGGCGGGGCGGCGGCTTGGGTGCGGTCGGGGGCGGGACCAGCGGTACGAAGAGTGGGGCTGCCGGGGGCGTTACGAAGGAGGGCGGCGGCGGTGCGGGCGGAGCTGCGAGCGTCTCGGGTGCAGACGGATCGGACTGGTCGGGCGGCATGGGCTGTTCGGGCCTCGCCGCCGGTGCGGGGGCCGGGTCCGGTGCCGGTGTTGGTGCCTGGGCCTGGGCCGGTGCCTGGGGGTGAGGGGGTGCAACTGCCGGGCGACGGGGGCGTAAGAGCGCTGTGGGTTGGTTGCAGAACACCGTGCGGGTGATGACCCGGCCGCTGGGGAGCCGTTCCCGGACGCGTTGCAGGTAGCCGAGGGCTTCCAGTTCGCGCAGGGCGGCGGCGATGCGCTTCTCGCCCTCCCGGCAGTGGGCGGCGAGCGCCTTGACGCTCACCTCCACGCCCTGGGGCAGTGACTGGATGCGTACCGCGATGCCGACTGCGGTGCAGCTGAGGTCGGGGTGCTGGGCGAGGTGGTTGCCGACGATCGTGAAGCGGTCGGTGTGCGGGATGACGATGTGGATCACGCCTCGGGCCGGGAGGGGCCCGGGAATCTCTGCCAGGGCGCGCGTGAGCGCAGTATTCTGCTGGGTATCCATCGGGAAGGTCTCGACTTCCTTGGTGGTCAGGCCCTCGGTTGGGATGTGGAGTCCCGGTCGGGGGCCGACGTATGTCGGGTGGGGTGTTGCTGGCGTGAGCATATGCCGGACAACCCGCCCGAAAGCGAGCTGAGTTGGCAAAGCTCACCCGTGTGGGTGACGAGCCCCTGGGATGCGTCAGCTGGTCGCCGGGGTGGGTCGGGTGGGGTTCTTTCTCTTGTCTCTTTGAGTAGTTGATGTCGCGCTTCACCAGGTCGCGGCCGAGAACGATCCGGTCGGGGTCCATCGGGAGGTACCGGGTCGCGGCATCGCACGACCCGGCGGGAGCCGTCACCGTACGAGGTCGATCTCCGCCCATACGGTCTTACGGGGGACGGGCCCGGGAGTGATGCCCCAGTGGTCGGCCAGCGCCTCCACGATGAGCAGGCCGCGTCCGGTCTCCGCGTCGTCCTCGGGCGGCTTCACCGCTCCCGGTCCGGGCGGAATGCTGTCGCCTCGCGTGTCGGTGACCTCGATCCGCAGCGTTCCTCCGCCGACGGAGAGGCCGAGTTGGAAGTCCCGGCCCTTCACGCGCCCGTGCACCGTGGCGTTGGCCGCCAGTTCCGCGACGATGTGCGCCGCCGTCTCCGCCTCCGACGCGAGTCCCCACGCGCCGAGATGGGCTGCCGTGAGCAGTCGGGCGAGCCGGGCCCCTCGGCGGGTGGGGGAGAGCAGCACGGTGAACGCACGGTCGACGGGGAGGTGTTGGGTGCGTGCGGTTTCTCGATTCATGGCACTCAGCGTGGCCGCCTCTGCGTACTGTGCCCAGTGACCGAGCCCTTGCGTACGGTGATTGTCCTGGGCTTGTCCGGCGTTGTCCCGGCTGTCCCCCGTGACGTGCGGGGAAGGGGCGCGCTTGGGAAAAGGACGACAGGCGCGTTGGAAACGGGGACTCGCATGAGCGTGGTCGATGACGGTACGGAGTCCGCGGGCGGCGGGGTGGACGAGCCTGGCTGGGATGTCGACCCCGATGACGAGTCGGGTGCGGCGGTGGTCGCGGCGGTGGGCCGCCAGATCAAGGCCTGGCGCGAGGCGGCGGGCCTGCGGGCGTGCGAGCTGGGCTCCGCCATGGGGTACGGCGAGGACCTCGTCTACAAGGTCGAGGGCGGTCGGCGCATCCCCCGTCCGGAGTTCATCGACGCCGTGGACGTGGTCGTGGGCGCCGACGGAAAGCTCGCGGCGATGAAGTCCGATCTGGCGGAGGTGCGGTACCCGAAGAAGATCCGGGACTTGGCGAAGCTGGAGGCCAAGGCCGTCGAACTGGCCTCGTACGGCAGCCACAACCTGCACGGTCTGTTGCAGACGGAGGAGTACGCGAGGGCGCTGCTCGGTACGCGACGCCCTGTTCTGCCACCGGACGAGCTGGAACGCGCGCTGGCCGGGCGCATCGCCAGGCACTCCATCTTCGACCGGGCACCCGCGCCCGAACTCAGTTTCATCCAGGAAGAGGCCTCGCTGCGTCGCCCGATCGGCGGTGTGGCGGTCTGGCGGCGGCAACTGGAAAGGCTGCTCCTTCTTGGGGAGTTGCCCTTCGTGGACATTCAGGTGATGCCGACGTGCCGGTGGGATCACCCGGGAACGGGTGGCCGGATCCAAGTGCTGAAGATTGCTGACGGCTCGGCTGTCGGGCGGGCGGATGACGAGTTCGCGGGCAGGCCTATCTCGCACCCGAAGCAACTCCGTATCCTTGAGCTGCGGTACGGCGTCATCGGGGCCCGGGCTCTTACGCCGGAGGAGTCCCGGGCCTTCATCGAGCAAGTGCTGGGAGAGACATGACCTACAGGCCCTCTGCCAGGGATGCTTCCGAGCTGCACTGGTTCAAGAGCAGCTACAGCGACAGCAGCAACCCCAACGACTGCGTCGAGGTCGCCACCGCCCCCGACGCCGTTCACGTACGCGACTCCAAGAACGCGCGGGGTCCCCGTCTCGCCGTCGCCCCCGCCGCGTGGGCGGGCTTCGTCGCGTACGCCGCGGCGCACTGACCTCACCGCCCCGATCGCGAGGTGCGCGCCCTCCGATGCCGATAGCGCCCTTGACCAGGACGGCCTCATGACTTCCGTGTACCGGAGCGAACAGGCGCGAGCGGACGTGCGGCGCTGGTGCGTGAACCGGATCGACGGCTCGGGCCTGGCCCCTGCCCGCAGTGAGGTGGTGACCTCGGCGGGGGTCACCGGAGTCGTGACCGCAGGGCCGGAGCCGCGCGGCGGGGAGCCGGGTGTCGTCCTGCTGCCGGGGACGAACATGAACGCCGCTCTCTGTCTGCCGGTGGCGGAGGCGATCGCCCGGGAACGGCGGGTGGTCGTCCTCGACCTGCCCGGCCAGCCGGGGCTCAGCGCGGACCGACGGCCTCGTGCCAAGCGCTCGTCCTGGTACGGGAGGTGGCTGACCGAGGCTCTCGCGCGAGTGGTGCCTGGGCCGGTCGTCGTCGTGGGGCATTCCCTGGGCGGCGCGGTCGCCCTCGCCTGCGACGCCCCGCAGATCGTCGGCCGCGTGCTGCTCTCCAGCGCCGGCATAGTCCGGCTGAGGGTTCCCGCCCCGCTGCTGGCCGCCACCGTCCCCTGGCTCCTGCGGCCCACGGTCGCCCGTTCGACGGCGCTGGTGCGTCACATGGCGGCTCCGGGGCGAGGGCATGTGGCCGACGGCCTGGGGGAGTGGATGGATCTGGTCGGGCGCTGCTGCCGTACCAGTCTCGCTCCGTCGCCCCTCCCGTCCGGTCTGCTCGAACTGCGGCGCTCTGTGCCCACGTTGGCCGTCACGGGGCAATTCGACCCCTTTCTGCCTCCGCGTCATCTGGGGCCGGCCGCCCGGCGTCGGCTCGGGGCGGAGTTCAGGGTGATCGAGGGGGCGGGGCACCTTCTGCTGGACGAGTCGCCGGAGGCGGTCCTCGTCGCGGTGCGGGAGCTCTGCGCGGCTGTCGCGACGGGGTGATGAGCCGCGCCGGTCTGTCCACGCGGTGACCGGTGGGGGTGCGCGGGGCGGGAAGCCTCCTCCGGCCGGAGGCGCGCCCTCAGGTCGGAGACAGCCCTCGGACCGGAGGCGTGCCCTCCGATCTGCCGATAGGTGTCCGATAAACGCATCTCTGATTCCGCATAACGATGACGTCACCCATTCAGCATCTTCACGCACACACTCCGAAAATGTGATCTGCATCACTAATGATCGGGTAAGCGGCGTGGTACAAATGCCCAACTTCGCAGGCGGAACCCTCGCCGAAGAGGTGCGCCGGGACCGCCCCGGTGGCAGGCCAGAGCGACCGTCGCCGTCGTCCACCCCATGGGACACGCCGGATCGCCGACCGGACAACGACGTTCGCTCATCCCTCCGGAAACGTCCCCAACGTCCCCCCATCGCACACCGACCGGCGAAGACACCCCACCTGTCCGCCGTTCCCGCGTCATCGAGGTAGCCAACGTGTCACTCGAATCCATAACCGAGAACGTCGACGAAGCCGTCAGCGGGTTCTTCGAACCGATAGCCGAGTGGCTCGGCAAGATCGTCTTCTACGCCGTCCCCGTCGGCGGGACGGACCTCCCGCTCATCGTCGCCTGGCTGGTGGTGGCGGGCCTCGTCTTCACCGGCTGGTTCGGATGCGTCCAGGTACGCAAATTCCGTCTCGCCATCGACGTGGTGCGCGGCAAGTACGACGACAAGGACTCGGCGGGCGAGGTCAGCCACTTCCAGGCCCTGACCGCCGCGGTCTCCGGCACGGTCGGCCTCGGCAACATCGCCGGCGTGGCCGTCGCCGTCTCCATCGGCGGTGCCGGAGCCACGTTCTGGATGATCCTCTGCGGTCTCCTCGGCATGGCCACCAAGTTCGTCGAGGTCACCCTCGGTGTGAAGTACCGCGAGGTCCACGCCGACGGCACCGTCTCCGGCGGACCGATGCACTACCTGCCCAAGGGGCTCGCCGAACGCTTCGGGAAGAACGGCAAGAGCTTCGGCAAGGTCCTCGCCGTCCTCGCCTCGATCATGATCCTGTTCTTCGGGCTCTTCGGCGGCAACCTCTTCCAGGTCAACCAGTCCTACGCGCAGCTCGTCTCCGTCACCGGCGGCGAGGACGGGGCGATGGGCTCCTCCGCCGGCGCCCTCTTCTTCGGCATCCTCGTCGCCGCCCTCGTCGGCATCGTGCTCCTCGGCGGCATCCGCTCCATCGCGTCGGTCACCAGTCGGCTCATCCCCGCGATGGCCGGCATCTACATCGTCGCCTGCCTCGTCGTCATCCTCGTCAACGTCACCGCCGTGCCCGACGCGATCGGCAGGATCATCGACGGCGCCTTCAACCCCGAAGGGGTCGCGGGCGGTGTGCTCGGCGCACTGATCATCGGCTTCAAGCGCGCCGCGTTCTCCAACGAGGCCGGCCTCGGCTCCGCGCCGATCGCCCACTCCGCGGTGAAGACCAAGCACCCCGCCAGTGAGGGCCTGGTCGCCCTGCTGGAGCCGTTCATCGACACGGTCGTCATCTGCACCATGACCGCGCTGACCATCGTCATCGCCAACCCCGCCAGCTGGGCCGAGGCCCGCAACGACGACTCCATCGGCGGCGTGACGATCACCTCGGACGCCTTCGAGACCGTGCTGCCCTGGTTCCCGTACGTCCTGACCGTCGCGGTGATTCTCTTCGCGTTCTCCACGGTGCTCACCTGGGGCTACTACGGCCTCAAGGCCTGGACCTACCTCTTCGGCCGCAGCCGCACCAGCGAGACCGTCTTCAAGTCGCTCTACACCCTGCTCGCCGTCGCCGGGTCCCTGCTCACCCTGCAGACCCTCATCGACCTGGCCGACGCGGTGCTCTTCTCCCTGGCCGTCATCAACATCATCGGCCTCTACCTCCTCGCGCCCGTCGTCAAGCGCGAGCTGAACACCTTCCTCGAGTACGTCCGCACGCGCAAGGCCGGCGGAACGGGCGGGGACGACGGGGGCAAGGACGAGGCGCCGGCGAAGGCGAGCGTCTGAGCCTGACCTGCCTGACCTGCCTGACCTGCCTGACCTGCCTGACCTGCCTGACCTGCCTGCCTGACCTCCCCGGCCTGCCTGCCTGACCTGCCGGGACTGGTTGGTCGGCCCGGCCCCTCCTGGCGCCTCCCGTCCTGTGCGTACGCAGGGCAGGAGGCGTCAACTCGTGTGCAGCATCAAGCCGATGCCCACCACCATCAGCCCCGCCGCCGCGATCCTCGGGGCCCCGAAGCGCTCCTTGAAGAACAGCGTGCCGATCGCCGCGCCCACGATGATCGACGACTCGCGCAGCGCCGCGATCGGGGCGAGCGGGGCCTTCGTCTGGGCCCAGAGGACCAGCCCGTAGGCGGCCACCGAGAGGGCCGCGCCGAGCAGGCCGCGTACGGCGAACGGCCTGAGCTGCGTCACCAGTTCGGCGCGGTGGCGGTAGTACGCGTACGCCGGGATCGCCAGGCCCTCCAGGACCATCAGCCAGGCGACGTAACCCAGCGGCGTGCCCGAGGCGCGCACGCCGACGCCGTCGACCGTGGTGTACCCGGCGATGGCCAGACCGGTGCCGAGGGCCGCCACGATCGCCGGCCAGTGCGGGCGCTTGCCGGAGCCCCGGATGCCCCACAGCGCCAGCCCGACCAGCCCGGCCGAGGCCACCGCGACGCCCGCCGTGGCCCAGGCGTCCGGGCGCTCGCCGACGAACACCGCCGCCAGGACCGTCACCACCAGCGGGGCCGTGCCCCGGGCGATCGGGTACATCTGCCCGAAGTCGCCGAGCGTGAACGAGCGCATCAGCAGCAGCATGTACAGGACATGCAGGGCGGCCGAGGTCGCCAGATACGGCCAGGCCTCCGCCGCCGGGAACGGGGCGAAGAGGGCCATCGCCGCGCCGATCAGCAGACCGCCGCCGGAGATCAGCGTGAACGAGAGCAGTTGATCCTTGATCGCGTGGGCGATGGCGTTCCAACTGGCGTGCGTGACGGCGGCTATGAGGACCGCGAGCGCGACCAGAGGGGTCACTTGGCGGGCTCGCGCACATCCGCGACCGTCGCGCCCGCGTGGGTGATCAGCGTTTTCGGGTCGAGCGGGAACACCGTGTGCGGGGTGCCCGCCGCCGCCCACACCACCGCGTGGTCCAGGAGGCGCCGGTCGGCCAGGACACGGGTCCTGGTGGCGTGGCCGAAGGGCGGTACGCCGCCGATCGCGTACCCGGTCGTCTCCCGGACCAGGTCCGCGTCCGCCCGCTGCACCTTCTGTGCGTCCAGTTCACGCCGCACCAGCCCGACGTCCACCCGCGAGGAGCCGTCCATCAGGACCAGCACCGGGGCGCCGTCCGCCGTGAAGACCAGGGACTTGACGATCTCGCTCAGCGAGCAGCCGATCGCGGCGGCGGCCTCCGCCGCCGTACGGGTCGCGTCGGGGAAGCGGCGCACCTCGACCTGGAGGCCCAGCTCGGCCAGCGCCTCGGCGAACCGGGGGTGGGCGTGGGAGACGGGGGCGGCGGGAGGGGTTTCGAGAGGTTCGGGAGTGCTCATGGCTGCACGCTAGCGGTCGGTGCAGTATGCATGCGAGGGGTTCCGGGCGGTGGGCGCGAGGCGGTCGCGCCCCGGCGCGTACGCCGTTCCCCTCGGACGGGCAGAGGCCCTCACTCCGCCCGGTGGGAGCCCGGGGTGTGGCCGAACGTGCGGCGGAACACCTCGATGAAGGCGCTGGTGGACGACCAGCCGCACTGGTGCGCCACCGAGGTCACCGGCGTCCGCCCGGTCAGGAGGATCAGGGCGTGGTGGAGACGGAGCTGCGTGCGCCACTGCGGGAAGGTCATGCCGAGGTCGCTGCGGAACAGCCGGGACAGGGTCCGGTCGCTCGCCCCGACCAGGCGGCCGAGTTCGGCGAGCGTACGACTGTCGCCCGGGTCGGCCCGGAGGATGTCGCACAGGGCGCGCAGCAGCGGGGCGGCGGGTGTCGGCAGGTGCAGCGGCTGCTGGGCCGAGGCTCGCAGCTGGTCGAGGAGCACGGCGCGGAGGCGGGCCCGTTCGGGGCGGTCGTCGCCCTCGGCCCGGGTGTAGGCGATGAGCAGTTCGCGCAGCAGCGGGCTGACGGCCAGCACGGTCGGTGTGTCCAGGCCGAGCGGATTCTCGGTGACGGGGAGCCCCACCAGGTGCAGATCGAGTTCGCCGTAGGCCCGGTGCGCGTGCACGGTGCCGGCGGGCACCCAGATGGCGCGCGTGGCCGGGGCGACCCAGGACCCCGCGCTGGTCGTGACGGTCAGCACTCCGCGGCCCGCGTAGACGATCTGGTGGTCGTCGTGCCGGTGGGCGTCGATCGAGCCGCCGGGAGCCAGCCGTCGGGTGCGGGTCGGAGCCACCGGATCGTGCCGGACGGCGGCCTGCGGTGTGACGGCCTGCCGGACGGAAGGCCGGTGGGTGGCAGCCCGGCCGCTGGACGCTTGGCGGATGTCCGTCATCATGTGGCAGTTTATCGAAAGCGCGACAGCGGCCCGGGGCCGGAACATGGCGGGATGCGAAGGAACACGCCGATCGTCCTGCTGTCCGTGGGCCATGCCTGTGTCGACATCTACCAGGGCTCCGTCGCGGCCCTGGTGCCGTTCTTCATCGCCGAGCGCTCCTACTCCCTCGCGGTCGCCTCGGGCATCGTGCTGGCCGCCTCGCTGCTCTCCTCCGTGGCGCAGCCGCTGTTCGGCGTACTCACCGACCGCTGGGCCATGCCGTGGCTTCTGCCGGTCAGCACGCTGCTCGGTGGTGCCGGCATCGCGCTCAGCGGGCTGAGCGGCTCCTATGCGCTCACCCTGGTGTTCGTCGCGCTGTCGGGTATCGGGGTGGCCGCCTACCACCCCGAATCCGCCCGGGTCGCCCGGATCGCCGGCCGGGGCAGTCACCGGGCGATGGGCTGGTTCTCCACGGGCGGCACGGTCGGCTTCGCGCTCGCCCCGCTCATGGTCGCCGCCGTGATGAGCGTCGGAGGGCTGCGCTGGACGCCGCTGTTGGTGCTGCCGGCCCTCGTCGGCGCCGCGTTGTGCCTGCCGGTCGTGCGCGTCCTTCAGCAGCGGCAGGCCGCCGCGCCCCCGACGCCGCCGCCGGCCGGGAGCGACGACGTCGCCTCCTTCGTGCGGCTGTCCCTGGCCGTGGTCTTCCGGTCGATCGCGTTCATCGGCCTGAGCACCTTCATCTCGCTGTACGTCCGGCAACGCCTGGGCGGCGGCACCGCCGTGGGGACCGCGGCCCTGTTCATGCTCTACCTCGGCAGCACGGTCGGCGCGGTGCTCGGCGGGTCCCTCGCCGCCCGGTGGGACCGGGTGGCGGTCGCGCGCTGGTCGTACCTGGCCACGGTCGCGGCCGTCGCGGGCGTGGTGTGGGTGCCCGGCCCGGCCGTCTTCCTGTTCCTCGCGCTGACCTCGGCCGGCCTGTACGTGCCCTTCTCGCTCCAGGTCACCCTCGGCCAGGACTACCTGCCCTCCCGGGTCGGCACCGCCAGCGGTATCACCCTCGGCCTGACCGTCAGCATCGGCGGCCTGGCAAGCCCCGCCGTCGGGGCGCTCGCCGACGCGACGTCCCTGCGGACCGCCCTGGCGCCGCTCGTGGCGATGCCCCTGCTGAGCTGGCTGTTCTTCCGCACCCTGCCCGAACCGGGTCTGCCGGGGGCGGAATTGCCCGGGGGCGTCGTCGCCGCGCGCTCCGGGAGCGGGGCGGCGAAACCCGGATGACCCGGGGCGGGGGTGCTCCTACGCTCACCCCATGGGCATGGGCGAGCAGCTGCTGAACGTGGTCGACGTCGAGGCGACCTGCTGGGACGGGCAGCCGCCGCCCGGCCAGGTGAGCGAGATCATCGAGATCGGCCTCACCGTCGTTGACCTGCGCGCGGGCCGACGGCTGGCCAGGCACCGGCTGTTGGTCCGGCCCGCGCGCTCGAAGGTCAGCCCCTTCTGCACGGAGCTGACCGGGCTGACGCAGGCGGAGGTGAACGGCGGCCTGCCCTTCGCCCAGGCCTGCCGGGTGCTGGCTGCCGAGCACCGTACCGGGCTCCTGCCGTGGGCGAGTTGGGGCGACTACGACCGTAACCAGTTCACGCGCCAGTGCCGGGCGGCGGGCGCGGAGTACCCCTTCGGGCAGCGGCACACGAATGCCAAGGTCGCCTTCACCGCCGCGTACGGGCTGCGCCGCCGCCCCGGCATGGCCCAGGCGCTGGAGGTGGCCGGTCTCCCGCTGGAGGGCCGCCACCACCGGGGCGACGACGACGCGTGGAATATCGCCGCCCTGGTGCTGGACCTGGCGGGGCGGGGGGACTGGCCGGCGGGGTAAGCCCTCGGCCGCGGACTCAGCGGCCCGCCTTCAGCACTTCCGCCACGACCGGGCCCGCCGCGTCGCCGCCGTGGCCGCCGGTCTGGACGACCGCCGCCGCCGCGAGGTCGTCGCTGAAGCCGGTGAACCAGCTGTTGGAGGTGTCCTGTCCGTCGACCTCCGCCGAACCCGTCTTGGCTCCCTTGTCGCCGCCCACCGAGGCCATCGCCTCCGCGCCGGTGCCCCAGGCGGCCGTGGCGCGCATCATCGTCTTGAGCTGCTGGGTGACGGAGGGCGACAGCGAGCGCGAGGCCTCTGCCAACTGCCGGTTGTCCAGGGACTTCGGGACGATGACCGGCTGGTTGAAGGTGCCGGTCATGGCGGTGGCGGTGATGGACGCCATGTTGAGGGCGTTCATCTGGACCGTGCCCTGACCGATGTACTGGGCGGCGGCCTCACCCTGCACTTCCTCCGGCACGCTGCCGTCGGTCGTGACGACACCGGACTTCCAGTCCAGACCGATCCCGAAGACCTCCCGCGCCTCCTTGGCGAGCGCCGAGTCGTCGTCGACGTCGTCGATCAGCTTGACGAAGGCGGTGTTGCACGACCTGGCGAAGCTCTGCGTGAACGTCGAGCCGTCCGGCAGCGAGAAGTGCTTCAGGTTGTGGATCGTGCGGGTGTAGTACCGGGCTTCCTTGGGGCACTCCGCCGCCCCGTTGGCCGTGACCAGGCCCTTCTCCAGCAGCATCGCCGCCGTCATGATCTTCAGCGTGGAGCCGGGCGCCTGCTTCCCCTGCATCGCCGCGTTGAACCCGGTCGCCGGGTTGTTGGCCACCGCGCGGATCGCCCCGGTGGACGGCTTCACCGCGACCACGGACGCCTCCGGGTACTTCTTCACCGCCCGTTCGGCCGCCGCCTGCGCGTCCGCGTCGATCGTCGTCCGCACCTCGCCGGGCTTGCCCTCGGCCAGCGTCAGAAGGTTGACGTCCGGCTGGGTCTCGTCGGCGGGCTCGATCCACGTCTCGATGCCGGGCGAACCGCCCGCGCTCTTACCGTACTTCTCGCGCAGCGTGTCCAGGATCGGCCCGAGCGAGGGGTACTCCTCCTTGGTCAGTACCTTCCCGTTGTGGTCGACGGCCTCGATCGTCGGCGTCGAGGCCTCGCCCGTCCTCAGCGTCGCGCCCTCCGTCAGCTGCGGGTGCACGACCGTCGGGGCCCAGTCGACCAGCGCCTTGCCCGTCGTCAGGCCGCGCACCACGGTCAGCTCCGAGGCGTACGACAGGGGCTTGGACTTCCCGTCGTACGAGACGGTCGCCTTGACCGTGTAGGGCACCTTCGTGCCGACCGCCGGGCCCGGGGTGATCTTCACCTTGCCGATGCGGGCGTCCTCGCCGTAGGAGGCGAGCACCGGTTCCGCGCCCGCCTCGTTGTTGGTGAGGAGCGACGCGGCCGTCGCGTCACCGGACGCCCACGCGTCGAAGAAGCCCTTCGACGTCTCCGCTATCTCCTCCGCGCTCGGCGGCCCCGTCTTCACCTTCGATGACTCGGACGCGCTCCGCGTACCGCCGTCCCCGCCGACGGTGTCCCCGAGCATGCTGTACGCCCCGTAGCCGATCCCGCCGGCCACCAGGACGAACGCTCCGCCGATCACGGCGACCTTCGCTCCACTGCGCATCTCGCAGTCCCCCTCCCCAGGAGACCCCTCGAACACGTTCAAGGGGCAACTGTGAGGAACCCTAAGGGCTTGTGGCGGGCGGTGAGGGCGTTGTTACCGGACCGGAATGCTTGGCCGGAAAGCGCTCTCCGCCGTGTGGCGGTCGCCCGTGGTGGGCAGACTGGCCGGGAATGCACGGGGGAGCGAGCGTCGGGGGGCGTGCGGCATGGGCATATGCGGGCGGGTGGCGGACCGGTGACGGCGTATCACATCAAGCGGCTGCCCCCCGAGATCCTGCCCGACGGAGCCTCCGTCACCTGGTCCGTGACCGGAGGCGGCACGGTCTCCCGGCTGTCCGGCGGCGTCGCAGTCTGGCCCGCCGCCGATGCCGAACGGTGGCGGAGAGCGGGGGTCCCGGCCGTGCTCGCCCCGGTCGCGGGCGGCTGGATCCTCGCCGCCCTGGTGGTGGTGGCGTACGTCCTCCTGTTCGGGATCTCCTCCGGGGCCGCGGTTTGGGGCGGAGGGGCCGGGACGGACTGGCTGAGGTACCCGGGCGTGGTCCTGCTGACCGCCCTGCCGTTCTGGTACCGGTACGTTCCGGTCGCGGCCGTTCCGGCCGCGCTGTACGTCGCCGCGGCGGCGGGGCTGTCCCTGGCCCGGCCCGGAGACTCCGACCGGCCGGCGACAGCCGGTCACCTGGTCGTCCTCGCCGTCTGCGCCGTGGCGCTCGCGGGAAGCAGCCTCCGGCTACGGTCCCGCGGGCGGCAGCGTGCCCTGGCCCTCGAAGCGGCCGGGAAGCGTCGCTTCCCGCTGCCCGACCGCGTCCCGGAATCGGACGGACATCGCGGTCACGCGCAGGTGTACCTCGGGCTGGCGCTCTGCCTCGTCGCCGTGGGGATCCTGACCGACGGCCTGGTCGCAGACCTGACCTCGGGCGGCGTCGGGTACGACGCCGTCGGGCAGCAGCGCATCGGCCTGGTGCTCCTCGTCGTCGGCACGACCTTCGGCGGCTGGGGCCATCTCGCCCACCGGGCTGCGCGGCGGCTGCACGAGAAGGAGCAGCCGGCCCTGATCGTGGGCGTGCGCGCCGGGGCCGACGGGCGCCACTGGATCTGCGCGGACGCCCGCACCCGCACCGCGCCGCCCCTGATCGCGTACATCCCCCGGACGAGAGACACCCGCGACCGGACGCGGCTCCTGGGCGGCGGCTCGGCGTACGGGGTGGGGAACGGGCACCACGACATCGACCCGAAACACGAGCCCTTCGAAGCGGTCCTGTACGGCACCCTCGCGGAGGGCGACGAGGTCGTCGTCGCCTACGCCTGCGCCGAATACCACCGCCACCAGGAGATGGGGCGGATGTACGCCACCGTGACCACGGCCCCGCTCCGGCCGGACCGCCGCCACCGGCTGGGCCCGTGGGAACCGGCGGACGGCGCCGCCCGGCAGCAGGAGCGGCTGCGCGAGGGCCGGGAGCGGGCGGAACGCCACCGGAGGGCACAGCGCGAGGCGGAGGAGCGCCGCAGGAACCCACCGCCCCGCCCGTCGCGCGGGTCGAGCGGGAGCGGCTCCGGCGACCGGCACAGCGGGGGCGGCTGCGGGTCCGGTTGCGGGTCGAGCTGCGGGGGCGGTTGCGGGGGCGACTGACCCCGGCTGAGCCCTGTGCGGCAACCCGTCGTGCCGGCCACCGCGCTGCCGCCCTGCCCTGTCGCCCTACTGCGCCCAGTCGAAGACGTCCGACTCCAGGTCGATCTGCGCGGTGCCGCCGCCGAGGTTGAGCCCGCCGACGCCGTCCTCCAGCTCGAAGACGTACGGGGTCAGCCCCTCGGGCATCCCCTGGCAGGGCATGATCGTTCCGCCCAGGTGCGAGGTTCCCTCGACGCACGACCAGAACTCCTGGAGCTGCTCGTCCTCGGAGGACCAGGCGGCCGTATAGCCGCCCGCGCCGTCCTCCGAAGGGGCGATGCCGGTGTTGGGGTCGCCGGTGCGCTCGCCGAGCCAGACGGTGGTCTCGGGCGCGCTGTCGTCCCAGGCGTTCTGGCCGCGGCTGTAGTGATCGCCGAGGTCGGCGGGGCGGATGTCGGCCGGAGGGCCGATGCGGGGCGCGGCGAACTCCTCGGCGGTGAGCCACAGGAGCGCGTGCGCGCCGCCGATGAGGTCTTCCAGGTCCCGGTGCTGAGGATGGCGCGCCGCGGCGGTCGCGGCCACCGCCGCGAGGAAGGGATCGGCGGCCTGCTCGGCGGTGGGCGCGGTGCCCTCCAGCAGCTCGGTGACGCCTTCGATGTCGTCGGCGACATGGTCGTCGGCCTGGAAGAAGGAGATGGCCACCAGGTCCTCGCCCTTGCGCCGGTAGTCCTCCGGCAGTTCGAGGGTGATGACGTGAATCATCGGCAGTCCGGTGACGGGGCTCCGCGGCCACGCGGCCGTCCCGATGCCGGGCGCACGACCGCCGCACCACCCGGCGACGCGGGCACCGGGCAGCTCGGTCTCGATGGGCTTGCCGGGGAGGACCGTCAACTTGTCCGCGGATTCCCCGAACGCCAGTTCGTACGCCTTCACTGTGTGCCTTCCCTTCGACTGCGACGGCGCTCAACCTACGCGAGGGCTCTGACACCCCGGCCGCGGTTGCCGACAACAGGCAGCCGGGGTCGGCCCGGTTGTGCCGACATCACCCCGTGAAAGTCCCCTGGTCACCCGCCTACCCTGCTCGGACACGACGAAGCGGTACGTCGGCTCGGCGCCGACGGGCAAGGGGGCGAGCCAGGTGGACGGCGAAGCGAACGGGGGCGCGTCCGCAGTGCGCGCCCCGGCGAACGCGGCTGCGGCCGGCGGCGGAGCGAGCGGGCTGGGGCCCCGCATGTCCATGCTGATGTCGTTGGCTCTCGGCCTGCTGCTGGGGGCGCTGTCGGCGATGGTGATGTTTCCGGCGGCGGAGCACCTGCGCTCCCTCCAGGACGGCGAGCGCGCCCAGGCGACCTTGCACACCAGCGGCGCGTGCATGGCGGGCCAGTGCGAGGTCGAGTTCGAGGCCGGCGGGCAGACCGTGGTGGCGGACCTCCCGGTGGGCAGTGGAGGCGGCAAGCGGTCCGTCGGCGCTCCCATGACCGTCCGGTACCAGGCGGACAACCCGCAGGTGGTCGCCCGCGAGGAGGACGTCGGGGGCGGCGGCGCGGCCCTGCTGGCGTGGATGTCGGGCGGGGCCGCCGCGCTCTTCCTGGTGCTTTCGGGGGCGGCCGCGATCTATCTGGCGCGACAGCGGCGCGCGTCATTGCGATGATGTGAGAGCGATGTGTGAATGCCGAATTGCCGGGCACCAGGACCTTCGCAACGAGGTTCTGGCGACATTCGGAACCGGGCGGTACCGGTGAGGTGCACTGAGGCCGTTGTGAAGCGCAGGCGCATACGCGTCTGAACTGACTTGACGATGGGAAACGAAAATGATCATCCTTGGGCTTATTCTGCTGATCATCGGCCTGCTTGTCGGTGTGGGGCTCCTGACGACCATCGGCGGCATTCTCATTCTGGTCGGTGCCATCCTGTGGATCCTGGGTGCGACCGGCCGCGCGGTGGGCGGGCGAAAGCATTTCTTCTGACCTTCGGGTCCACTCCTGACGGTCGGTCCGGAAGAGGGATCCGGGAATTCCGTCGAACGGACGGAATCCTGTGACATGCGGGCGGGCCGCGACGACGATGCGTCGCGGCCCGCCCGCATGTCGGCTCCTGGGCCGGTCACGCCGTTCTCCCGGCTACACCCACGTGTCCAGCCACATCCGGTCCCGCCACAGGTCCTCCGGGATCGAGGTCCCCGTGAACAGCGGGTGGAAGTAGATGAAGTTCCAGACGACCAGGAGCACCAGCACGCCCACCGCGATCGCCCCCAGCGTGCGGCGGCGTTCGCCGGTGGGGTCCTGGGTGGTGAGGCCCAGTTCGGCCCGGGCGCCCGTGCCCGTCGCGGGGCCCGCGATCGCGCCCAGCATCATCGTCACGGCCAGACACAGGAACGGGACGAAGACCACCGCGTAGAAGAGGAAGATCGTCCGCTCCTGGTAGAAGAACCAGGGCAGCCAGCCCGCCACCACACCGCAGGCGATCGCCCCCGCCCGCCAGTCGCGGCGGAAGAACCAGCGCCAGAGCACGTACGCGAGGGCGAAGCAGGCCAGCCACCACAGCAGCGGGGTGCCGATGGCGAGGACCTCGCTGGCGCACTTGCCGGTCGCCGACTCCGCGCAGCCCGCCTGCTCCTCGTAGTAGTACGACACGGGCCGGCCCAGCACGAGCCAGCTCCACGGGTTGGACTCGTAGGTGTGGCCCGAGGTCAGGCCGACGTGGAAGTCGTACACCTGGTTCTCGTAGTGCCACAGACTGCGCAGCCAGTCCGGGAACAGCCAGCTCCAGGAGGAGTCCTTGCCCTCGGTGGCCGCCCAGTTCCGGTAGTAGCCCTTGTCCGTGACGATCCAGCCGGTCCACGACACGACGTACGTGACGATCGCCACCGGCACCGTGGAGAGGAACGCGGGGACCAGGTCGCGGCGCAGCACCGCCTGGTACGGGTGCACGGCCCCTGCCGTGCGGCGTGCCCCGACGTCCCACAGGACCGTCATCAGGCCGAACGCGGCCAGGACGTACAGGCCGTTCCACTTCGTGGCGAAGGCCAGACCCAGCATCACGCCCGCCGCCAGCCGCCACGGCCGCCACCCCAGGCGCAGGGTCTCCGCGATCCGGGCGTCCGGGCGCAGCACCCCCTCCGCGTCGACCGGCAGCGCGTCGGCCAGTCGGCGGCGGGCATGGTCCCGGTCGGCCACCAGGCAGCCGAACGCGGCCAGCACGAAGAACATGACGATCAGGTCGAGCAGCGCGGTCCGGCTCATCACGAAGTGCAGCCCGTCCACCGCGAGCAGCAGCCCCGCCAGGCAGCCCAGGAACGTGGAGCGGAACAGCCGTCGCCCGATCCGGCAGAGGAGGAGCACGGAGATCGTGCCCAGCACCGCCACCATGAAGCGCCAGCCGAACGGCGTGAAGCCGAACAACTGCTCGCCCAGCCCGATGATCCACTTGCCGACCGGCGGATGCACCACATAGCCCGGGTCGGTCGGGATCGGGACGGACGAGGGGTCCTTCAGGATCAGTTTGTCGACGTCCTTGGGCCAGGACCCCTCGTATCCCTGGTTGACCAGCGCCCACGCGTCCTTCGCGTAATACGTCTCGTCGAATATCACCGCGTGCGGCTGGTCCAGCCGCCAGAAGCGCAGCAGCCCGGCGACCAGCGTCACCAGCAGCGGGCCGCCCCAGCCGGACCACCGCACCAGCCGGTCGGCGACGTGCGGCGGGATCGCGAGCACCGACCACACCTGCCGCCCGGGCCGGTTGTACGGCGGGTCCAGCCGGTCGCGGAGAGAGGTCTCCGGGCGGGGAACATGGCCGAAGCGGCGGAGCCGCCGTTGCCAGGAGGTCGGCTGTTCGCCGAGCGGGTCCCCGGCGTCTTGGCCCCGCTGGGTCTCGGGTGCGGTACTCGTCACCGCGCCATCGTAGGGAACGCATCTGTAGGAAGGGCGCTGCCCGTGCTGCGAGGATGGCTGATGTGACTGGAACGACTGGAACGCTCGTGCTCGCAGGGACCCCCATCGGTGACGTGGCGGACGCCCCGCCACGCCTCGCCGCCGAACTGGAGCGGGCCGACGTCGTCGCCGCCGAGGACACCCGGCGGCTGCGCCGGCTCACCCAGGCGCTCGGCATCCACACCTCGGGGCGTGTCGTCTCCTACTTCGAGGGGAACGAGTCGGCCCGTACGCCGGAACTCGTCGAAGCCCTGACCGGCGGCGCGCGTGTCCTGCTCGTCACGGACGCGGGCATGCCGTCCGTCTCCGACCCGGGCTACCGGCTCGTCGCCGCCGCCGTGGAGAAGGACATCCGCGTCACCGCCGTCCCGGGGCCCAGCGCCGTCCTCACCGCGCTCGCGCTCTCCGGGCTGCCCGTGGACCGGTTCTGCTTCGAGGGGTTTCTGCCGCGCAAGACCGGTGAACGGCTCTCCAAGCTCCGGGAGGTCGGGGACGAGCGGCGCACCATGGTCTTCTTCGAGGCCCCGCACCGGCTCGACGACACCCTCGCCGCGATGGCGGAGGTCTTCGGCGACGG
This sequence comes from Streptomyces sp. NPDC021019, assembly GCF_044333295.1. Classification (NCBI taxonomy): domain Bacteria; kingdom Bacillati; phylum Actinomycetota; class Actinomycetes; order Kitasatosporales; family Streptomycetaceae; genus Streptomyces; species Streptomyces sp. NPDC021019. Next base: position 314,529 of record NZ_JBIRQR010000004.1, on the reverse strand, counting down.
GCGCCGCGCCGCCGTGTGCCGGGAGCTGACCAAGACGTACGAGGAGGTCAAGCGCGGTCCGCTCGGCGAGCTGGCCGTGTGGGCCGCCGACGGCGTACGCGGGGAGATCACCGTCGTCGTGGAGGGCGCCACCGACTCCGGCGACGAGGGGCTGGACGCCGAGGAGCTGGTGCGGCGCGTGCGGGTGCGCGAGGAGGCGGGGGAGCGGCGCAAGGAGGCGATCGCCGCGGTCGCCGCCGCCGCGGGCCTGCCCAAGCGGGACGTCTTCGACGCGGTGGTGGCCGCCAAGAACGCGGAGAAGGGCGCGGAGAAGAGCGCGGGGAAGGGCGAGCTGCCGAACCCGTAGCGCCCACGGCGTCTCGGTCAGCAGGCCGTAGCGCCTACGGCGTCTCGGTCAGCAGGCCGTAGCGCCTACGGCGTCTCGGTCAGCAGGCCGTACGCCGTCGCGACGAACGTGTCCGCCCGGTGCACCCGCCGCGTCGCCGTCGCCGCCACCGCGAGACCCGTGTCCGGGCGGAAGCCCAGGAACGCCTGCTGGCCGAGGGTCGCCCCCGCGTGGAAGAGGACCGGGCCGTACGGGGACGGGTGGTGGAACCACGTGAGCGTGTGCGTGTGCGCGTGCCGCAGGCCCCGCCGCAGCAGGGGGCGGGACACGTCGGCGAGCGCGGCGCCCAGCGTCGGGTCCCGGAGGTCGGGCCCGCCCGGCCGGTCCTCCAGATGCGCCTCCAGGAACGTCAGCAGGTCCAGCGGGGTCGCCCGGACCGCGCCCGCCGCCGTGAAGCCCCCGGTGTCCAGCGCGGGCACCGGCGTCCCGTCGCGGCGGTGGCCGACCGCCTCCGTGCCCTCCGGCCCCGGGCGCACCCGGGTCGCCGCCAGGCCCAGCGGAGCCAGCACCTGCTGGTGCAGCAGCACCTCCCACGGCGTGCCGGTGGCCGCCGCCAGGGTGTGGCCGAGGACCGAGACGGCGAAGTTCGAGTAGTGCCAGCGGGTCCCGGGCCGGTGGCGCGGGCGGGCCCGCAGGAAGGCCCGGACCACCCGGTCGGCCGGGTAGCCGCCGTACGGGTCGGTGGACCAGCGGGGCACCGCCTGCGGGTAGAAGTCGGCGGGCAGGCCCGGCAGCCCCGAGGTGTGGGTGAGCAGATGGCGCAGGGTGATCCGGCGCACCGCCGGGTGCACCGGGAGGCCCGGGGCCAGCAGGTCCGCCGCCCGGTCCGCGTACCGCACCCGGCCCTGCGCCACCAACCGGGCCAGCAGCAGCCCCGCGTACGGCTTCGACGCCGAGCCCAGCTCGTGGCCCAGCAGCTCACGGGGGACCGGGCCCGGCTCCCCGCTCCCCCCGGTGTGGACGGTGCGCACCCCGTTCCGGCTGACCGCGAGCACCAGGTCGGGCGCGTCGACCGCACCGGCGGCCTCGGCCAGGAGGCGTGCGGTGGCCGGGGAACCGGGGGTGTCCACGCGGACCGCCGTCGTGTCGGTCATGGCGGGGCCGGGGTGGCGGAGAGGTCGGACAGGGCCCGGGACATCGCGAGCGCCGAGGCGAACGCGGCGACGAGCGTCGGGTGGTAGACGAGGTCGAACACCGACTCCTCGTCGCCCTCCGGCATCCCGCCGACCACCGGCATCGCCCCGTCCGGCTGCTGGGCCTGCGCGAACCCCTGCCAGGCCGCCGGGTCCAGCGTCGGTCCGGGGAGGCACGCGTCGACGACCAGCAGCTCGCCCAGCAGGTCCCAGCGCTTCAGGTCCAGCCAGTCGTCCAGCCAGACCGGCAACCACAGCGCCAGGTACTCCGCGATGTCGGCCGGGAGCCCGGCCGGCTTCTCACCCCAGTCGGTGAGGTGGAAGACCGTGTGCGTGACGTCGTAGCCGATGTGGCCCTCGACCGTCCACGGCTCGGCCCGCCGCGCCAGCCAGGTGTGGGCCAGCGCCGCCGTCTCCGGGATGCTCGGCTCCACCCCGAAACGCCGCTCGATCGCGCTCAGGCCGAGCCGCCGCACCGGCAGCACCTCCAGCGCCGCCCAGCTGGCCAGCCGGTGGTTGAGCCGGATCGCGGACTCCAGGTCCGGCTGCCGGTAGCCCAGCTCCCGGAACGGTACGTAGACCTCCAGCGGCACCGGCGACAGCGGTTCACGCCGCTGGCCCTCCAGCAGCCGCGCACCGGAGTCCAGCAGTTCGTGCCAGGCGTGGTCCAGGAGCTTGTGGGCCAGGGAGGACTGCTGCGAGCCGGCCACGCCCTCGCGGAAGATGACCTTGCCGATCAGCGCCAGCTCGCCCAGCGGCTTGAAGCGGTCCAGCATCCCCGCCTCCGGGGACGGGTCGGCCTCCAGCCGGAACCCCTCCCGGTGTTCGTACAGCCAGCCCAGGGCCTTCGCCCCCACGTCGTGGATCTGCTGGATGCCGCTGCTCATGCGGTCCGCCTTTCCCGGTCGGGCACGGCCTCGCCGGCCCCGGCCGTCCCGCGCAGCGACCGCAGGGACAGGGCCGCGGCGAAGGCCGTCACGAGTGTGGAGTGGTAGCAGTCGATGAAGGGGTACGGGTCCGGGGCCGTCGCGTCCCGCACCGGAGGGCCGGTCTCCGGGACACAGCCGGTTCCGTGCTGTACGTCGGCGAGCACCGGCCACACCGCGTCCAGCAGCTCGACGGGCGCGGGGGCCGGCAACGACGCCGCCACCGCCAGCAGCTCGCCGGTGAGGTCCCACTGGCCGCTCTCCAGGCAGCCGTCGGCCCACGCGGGCAGCCAGGTCCGCAGATAGCCGTCGACCCCGGCGGGGACCCGGTCGGGCATCCGGCCCCAGTCCGTGAGGTGGAAGACGGTGTGGGTCAGCGCGTAGCCGGAGGAGCCCTCGAACATCCAGGGCTCCGACAGGCCGCCGAGCCAGGTCCGGGACAGGACCGCGCCCGCGTCGGTGTGGGGCACCACGCCGACCCGCCGCTCGGAGTTGACCAGGCCCAGCTGCCGGTTGGCGTGCTGCTCGGTGTGGGCCCAGGCACGGGTCGCGGTGAGCGGGCGGGCCAGGGCCTCGAAGCCCTCGTGGCGCAGCCCGTACCCGGCGAAGGCGGCGTAGATCTCGTACGGGTACGCGGCGAACGGCTCAACGCGCAGCAGCTCCAGCAGTAGCTCGCCCTCCTCCACCTGCTCCCAGGCGTACGTGACGAGATCCCCGGCCAGCTCGTGTTCCGGGCTGCCGGGGGCGGTGGTGCGGCGGATCGTGGAGCCGAGCTGGGCCAGCTCGCCCAGGGGTTTCAGCGTGGCGTTGACCTGGGTGTGAGGTTCCAGGACGTCGTCGGGGAGCGTGAAGTGCGCCCGGTGCGCGTCGGTCCAGGCGAGGGCTCCGGCCAGGACGCCGGGGAGGGCCGCGAGCGCGGCGCCGGGGGCCGGGCGCTCCCGGTGGGCCGCGGCCCCGGGCCCCGGCGCCCGGCGTCCCCGCGGGCCCTCGGCCGGACGGTCCTGGGAGGGGCCCTCGGTCGCGGTCGTGGTCACCGCGTCCTCGCCTCGGCCATCAGCCGGGCGGCCCGCGTATGGAGGGCGACCCGGGGGTCGTGGCCGCCCATCAGCTCGACGAAGTCCAGGCCGCGCTCCAGGCCCAGCGTCGCCGGTTCGCCGCCGATCGCCGCGAGCCAGCGCCCCGCGCCCGCCGCCTGGAGCCAGTCGCGCCGCCGGACCGCGCGGACGAAGCCGCGCGACAGGTCGACGGCCCGGCCCGTCGCGGCCTGCCGCACGGCCGAGGGGGCGGCCGGAACGGCCAGCGGCGCGAGGACCGAGAGCTGGTGGGTGAACGCCTGCCAGGGCGCCCCCTCCAGCCAGGCGGCGTCGGGCTCGGCGTACGTCGCGGGAGCGGCCGCGGCCGCACCCGGTGGAGGCGGCGCCAGCCGCTGGAGCGTGGAGATCATGTGCCAGTGGCTCCAGGCCGTCGCGGCCGGAGCGTCGGGCTTCGGCGGGAACTCCCGCACCGCCCGGTCGAGCACGGCGACGTCACCCGGGTGCGGGTGACGTCCGTAGAGAACACTGGGCAGCAGCAGGTCGGCCCCGATGACCCGTGCCGCCGCGATTCCGGTCCGATTTCCCTCGTCGATTCCCGCCGCGCCGCACACCGTGGCGAGGTGGTCCCCGCTCCGAAGAGCGAGGACCACCTCTGTTGCCAGGTCATGCACGGCGCCCGCGAGGGGCGACGAAGCATGTGTCTGGTCCATGTGCCGTCGACTAGCCCTTCTTCGGGCGCGGGGTCGGGGGCGAGAGCAGCAGCGCGCCGCCGCCCGCGAGAAGCGCGAGATAGGCGCATTCGCGGGAGTCGCGGTACAGGCCCTCGACCTCGCCCGGGTTGAGTGCGGCGTCGAGGTCGAGCTCGATGTCGGTGGCAGTGGTGTCCGTGGTGAACATGGGTTGTTCCCCGTCCTGTGGGAAATGGGGTGGACGTAATGAGTGAAAAGGAAGAAGAGGGGCGCCGCAAATCGGCGTGCGACATCCGGGGAAATCGCGATTTCAATTGAATGGTGAATTCACGGGGCGCGGGGAGCGGAAAAGCCCGGGGATTCAGGGAGGAGCAGCGGGCGGGCCGGGGTGGTGCGCCGGGCGCATTCAGGTCCGGCGCACGGCGCGCTCGGGGGCGCTCGGTGGTCGGGCGGGCCCGGCGGTCACGCTCCGCCCTCCCTTGGTCCCGTCCACTGCCATGCGTCGGCAAAGGGCCTCCAAAGGAGGCCAAGAACGCACCAATATTGGCTCCGAGCTGGTGCGTCCGTACGGGTGCAGGTGTCCACTGGAAGGGACGGGCCACCTGCTCGAAATTCCTCGGGCGGGCCGCCCGCCCCGGAGCGCGTGACCCGCGGCCACGAGGAGCAGGCATGAGCGAGATCGCAGCCACCACCGTCCATGAGGCGTATGCCTTCGCCTGCATGAAGTGCGGGTACGGCTGGGAGCAGTCCTACGAGATAGAGCACCATGTCGACGTCCACGGACACGCCTTCGTCGTCTACACGGCGGACGGCGAGCGTGTGCCGTCCCCGCTCTCCACGCCCACCTGCACGAACTGCGGCGGACACGTGGTGCGCATCATGCGGGCGGGGCGGGTCGCCGGCGTCCAGGAACTGCTGCGGAAGCAGCGGACGCCGCGCGCGGCGGAGGCCGCCGCGAAGGACCGGGCGGTGTCGACCGCCGCCACCCCGGTCCGCCACTGGCGCCTGTCCGACCTGCTCCACCCCTTCCACCGCAGGTGACACAGACCGACCACTGCGGGTGACGTGATCCTCCAGCGCGGATGGAGTGGGGCCTTCCGTCGCGGATGACGTACCCGGGTGGCTTCCCCAGCCGACGGTCGTACGAGGGTGGGGCCCTCGTACGATCGTCGGCATGAGCCGTACCGAAGCCCCGCCGCTGCCCGAGCCCCTGCGGGTTCCGGTCGCCGACTCCCACACCCACCTGGACATGCAGGACGCCACCGTCGAGGAGGCCCTCGCCCGGGCCGCAGCGGTAAACGTGACGGCCGTCGTCCAGGTCGGCTGCGACGTGACCGGCTCCCGCTGGGCCGCCGACACCGCGGCCGCGCACCCCGCCGTCCACGCCTCGGTCGCCCTGCACCCCAACGAGGCCCCGCGCATCGTCCACGGGTGCGTCGAGGGCACCGCCGGCACCGCGCGGCAGGGGGCGAGGGAGCCCGGTGGCAGGGCGGCGCTGGACGAGGCGCTGGCGGAGATCGACGCGCTGGCCGCCCTCGACCACGTACGCGGGGTCGGCGAGACGGGCCTGGACTTCTTCCGCACCGGACCCGAGGGCGTCGCCGCCCAGGAGGAGTCCTTCCGGGCCCACATCGAGATCGCCAAGCGGCACGGCAAGGCCCTGGTCATCCACGACCGCGACGCGCACGAGGACGTCCTGCGGGTCCTGCTCGACGCGGGCGCGCCCGAGCGGACCGTGTTCCACTGCTACTCCGGCGACGCCGACATGGCCCGGACCTGCGCGCGGGCCGGGTACTTCATGTCCTTCGCGGGCAACGTGACCTTCAAGAACGCCCAGCCGCTGCGGGACGCCCTGGCCGTCGCCCCGACCGAGCTGGTCCTCGTCGAGACGGACGCCCCTTTCCTCACCCCCGCCCCGTACCGGGGGCGGCCCAACGCGCCGTACCTCATCCCGGTCACGCTCCGCGCCATGGCCGAGGTGAAGGGTCTGGACGAGGACGTGCTGGCCGCCGCGGTCTACGACAACACCGCGCGCGCGTTCGATTTCTGACCCTCGGGCGTGCCCGGCTTCCGCCCTTCGGGCGGGTCCGGCTTCCGACCGGCGGGCCGGGCCCCGCGGGCACGCCTGGTGGCCGGGTCGCGCCGCGGCCGTAGGCTTACCGGGTGAGCAGCACAGAGCCCGACGCCCTCCTGGGCCCCGCAGACATCCGCGACCTGGCCGCGAAGCTGGGCGTACGCCCCACCAAGCAGCGCGGTCAGAACTTCGTCATCGACGCCAACACCGTCCGCCGCATCGTGCGCACGGCCGAGGTCCGCCCGGACGACACCGTCGTCGAGGTCGGCCCCGGGCTCGGCTCGCTGACCCTGGCGCTGCTGGAGGCGGCGGACCGCGTCGTCGCGGTCGAGATCGACGACGTGCTCGCCGCCGCGCTGCCCGCCACGGTCCGGGCCCGGATGCCGGAGCGCGCCGACCGCTTCGCCCTGGTCCACTCCGACGCGATGCTGGTCACCGAACTGCCGGGCCCGGCCCCGACCGCGCTCGTGGCGAACCTCCCGTACAACGTGGCGGTGCCCGTCCTGCTGACCATGCTGGAGCGCTTTCCCAGCATCGAGCGGACCCTCGTCATGGTCCAGGCCGAGGTCGCCGACCGGCTGGCCGCCCGCCCCGGCAACAAGGTCTACGGCGTGCCGTCGGTGAAGGCCAACTGGTACGCCGAGGTCAAGCGCGCCGGGTCCATCGGCCGCACCGTCTTCTGGCCCGCCCCGAACGTCGACTCCGGGCTCGTCTCCCTGGTCCGGCGCACCGAGCCCATCGCCACCACCGCGAGCCGCGCCGAGGTCTTCGCCGTCGTGGACGCCGCCTTCGCCCAGCGCCGCAAGACCCTGCGCGCCGCGCTCTCCGGCTGGGCGGGCTCCGCGCCCGCCGCCGAAGCGGCGCTCGTCGCCGCCGGGGTCTCCCCGCAGGCGCGCGGGGAGGCGCTCACGGTGGAGGAGTTCGCGGCGATCGCGGAGAACAAGCCGGAGGTGTCGGAATGAGCGCCGCCGTCACCGTCCGCGTCCCCGCCAAGGTCAACGTCCAGCTGGCCGTGGGCGCCGCCCGCCCCGACGGCTTCCACGACCTGGCCAACGTCTTCCTCGCGGTCGGCCTGTACGACGAGGTCACCGCGGTCCCCGCCGACCGACTGCGCATCACCTGCTCGGGCCCGGACGCCGCCCGGGTCCCGCTGGACACCACCAACCTCGCCGCCCGCGCCGCCCTCGCGCTGGCCGAGCGGTACGACGTCGAACCCGCCGTCCACCTGCACATCGCCAAGGACATCCCGGTCGCGGGCGGCATGGCGGGCGGCAGCGCCGACGGGGCCGCCGCGCTCGTCGCCTGCGACGCCCTGTGGGGGACCGGCGCGAGCCGCGACGAGCTGCTGGCCATCTGCGCGGAGCTGGGCAGCGACGTGCCGTTCAGCCTGGTCGGCGGGGCCGCGCTCGGCACCGGACGCGGCGAGAAGCTGACCCCGATCGAGGTCGGCGGGACCTTCCACTGGGTCTTCGCCATGGCCGACGGCGGCCTCTCCACGCCCGCCGTGTACGGGGAGTTCGACCGCCTCACGGCCGACACCGAGGTCCCGGAGCCCACCGCGTCCCCCGTCCTCCTCGCCGCCCTGCGCTCCGGCGACTCCGGCGCACTCGCCAAGGCCCTGGGCAACGACCTCCAGCCCGCCGCGCTCTCTCTGCGCCCCTCCCTCGCCGCGACCCTGGCCGCGGGCGCCGAGGCGGGGGCCCTGGCCGCCCTGGTCTCCGGGTCCGGGCCGACGACGGCGTTCCTGGTGGCGGACGAGGCGGCGGCCGAGAAGGTGGCGGCCGCGCTGCTGGCGTCCGGGACCTGCCGCGACACGCGTGTGGCGGCCTCGTCCGCGCCGGGCGCACACGTCATCTGAGCTCCCGGCCCCCTCGTACTCACCCAGGATCTGAGTACGGCCGCGCTGCAGCGCCCCGCCCGGCCCGCGCGACCGTACGCCCATGGGATCAAGTGTTCGTGAACTGGCCGGGGCGACGCCCGCCACCCGGGACCGCTACGTCGACCTCCTGCGGGTCGCCTCGCTCGGCGCGGTCGTGCTCGGCCACTGGCTGATGGCCGCCGTCACCCCCGACGGGGTGGGCAACCTGCTCGCCGTCGTCCCGGAGCTCCAGCCGCTGACCTGGCTGCTCCAGGTCATGCCGGTGTTCTTCTTCGTCGGCGGCTTCTCCCACGCGCTGTCCTACCGCTCCCTGCTCCGCAAGCGACCCGAGGCCGCCTCGGAGGTCTCCACGGGCTCCGTCTACTCGGCCTTCCTGCGCGCCCGCCTCCAGCGGCTGCTGCGCCCGACCATGGTCTTCGTCCTGGTGTGGGGTGCGGCGGCGCTCCTGGTCCAACTCCTCGGCGGGGGCGGCGGACTGACCGGCGTCACCCTGCGCATGGTGACCCAGCCGCTCTGGTTCATCGGCATCTACCTGGCGATGGTCGCGTTCACCCCGCCGCTGCTGAAGCTGCACGAGAGGCACGGCTGGGGGGCCTTCGCCGGACTGGCCGGGGCGGCGCTCGCGGTGGACCTGCTGCGCTTCGCGGCCGGAGTGCCGTACGTCGAGTTCCTCAACTTCGCGTTCGTCTGGCTGGCCGTCCACCAGCTCGGCTTCCTGCGCGCCGACGGCCGCATCCGCCGCCCCGCGCTCCTCGCCGGGGCGGGCCTGGCCACCGCCGGCGCGCTGGTGGCCTTCGGGCCGTACCCGCTGTCCATGGTCGGGATGCCCGGCGAGAAGGTCAGCAACATGGCCCCGCCCACCCTCGCCCTGCTCTGCCACGGCCTCTGGCTCGTCGGCGCGGTCGAACTGCTCCGCGCCCCGGCCGCCCGCCTGCTGGAGCGCCCCCGGGTCTGGCGCACGGTGGTGGCGGCCAACGGGGTGGCGATGACCGCGTTCCTCTGGCACCTCACCGCGATGTTCGGGGTGTACGGGGCGCTGCTCGCCCTCGACGTCGAGCTGCCCGAACCGGCGTCGGCCGCCTGGTGGGCCCAGGTCCCGCCGCGGCTCGCCCTCGCGGCGGTCCTCACCGCCGGGCTCGTCGCCGCCTTCCGCGCTGTCGAACGTCCGGTCCCCGCTCCACCCGGAGCCGCCGGAGCCGCCGGGGCCACGGGAGCCGGCCCCCTCGCCGCCCTCGGCGCGACGCTCTGCCTGCTCGGCGTGCTGGGCCTGTCCATGGTCGGCTTCGGCGGCCTGCTGGACGGCCGTACCGCCCTGCTGATCGCGATCCCCGTCAGCGCACCGGCCGCCGTCGCGATGACCCTGGGCGGCTGGCTGCTGGTGGAGCGGGCGGGGCGGGGGCCGGGGCGCGATGGGCTTCAGCGGCCGTAGTGGTACCGGCAGGCGGCGATCCCGCCCCTACACCGCCCGGGGCGCCTCGCAGCCGTGGTTCTCCGCCGAGCGCTCGGCGAAGCGCTGGAGGGCCGCCCGCAGCCCCCGGTGGTCCACGACCGGCGCCGCGAGCTTCCGGTCGTTCTCGTCGCCGAGGGTGTCCACCTCGTACAGGGCGGTCCCGCCCGCGCCGGGACATCGGGCGGCCAGCGCATAGTGCCCGGTCGGCGCGTCCGGGCCCCTGCGGGCGGCGGCGTCGCGGTCCAGCCGGGTGTCCAGCCGGAAGTGCGCATCCCGGGCGGACGGCCCGTAATAAGCGGTGAACCCGTACAGGAACGCACCGCGCAGACCGCCCAGGACGCAGTTCTCCAGAGGCGCCGGGGCCGCCGTGATCTCCTGCACCGTGCGCACGCCCCACCGGGCGGCCGTCTTCCCGTCCAGCAGGCCCGCGCAGCTTCCCGTGGCCGCGGCGACGGGTTTGTGGTCCCTGCGGTTCGTCGTGACGCCGACCTGCTTCACCCGCCCGCCGACCGGAGCCGCACATCCGGTGCGCCGGGCGTACGCCGAGGCCGTCTCCGTGAGGACGGCGACGAGCCGCTCCCGGGGCACCGGGTCGTCGAAACCACCGCGGCCGAGGTCGGCCTCCGCCGTCATCAGCTGCCCATGACCGGACTCCTTGCCGCAGTTCAGCATCAGGACGGCCCTCGCCTCGTCCCTGTCCTCGCTGTCCGGGTCGAACCGGAAGGAACCGGTCCAGCCGTGGCCCAGGGGGGCGTCGAACCCGTCGGAGTCCTCCAGGTTCGTCATGCGTTCCGTCCTCCCGGCCCACAGCACCAGGCCGGCGTCCGTGTCGTCGTCGGCCGCGCTGACCGTGCAGTGCCGGCGGTCGCCCCAGCGGGCCGACGAGGTCAGGGATACGCCGTCGAACAGCTCCCGTACCGCCCCGGCCGCCAGATCACCGTCGCAGGCCGTGTCCAGGGCCCGGTCGTCGCGCCAGGAGTCGTAGCCGCCGGAGACCCAGAAGAGTCCTCCCGCCAGCACCGCCGCGGTCGTGGTCCAGGCCGCCGTGCGCCGCACCGATCGCCTGCGCCGGGAACGGACGTCGCTCACTTCCACACCTTTCCGAGGACCTTCGCCGCACGGCAGCCGGACGAGGTCAGATACGCGTCGAGGATCCCGTCGGCCCGGTCGGCCGCGAGAGCGGCCGCGGCCGTCGTCACCGTCACCCGGCTCAGCGTCCGGGCCCCCGAGCACGAGGACTCGGCCCAGACGGCCAGCGTGTACGACTCCCCACCGCTCCCCGGCTCCGGGGCCAGGGACAGTGCGGCCAGCTCGGCCCCGTACGCCGTGCGCGCCTCGGGCAGCAGCGGCCCCCGCCAGCTCACCGAACTCACCTCGGCGAAGTGGTCCAGCCGATTCGCCGGCTTCGCACGCGGCACCCTCAGGGAGCAGGCGTCCGCGTCGTCGGCCGTGACGCCGTCAGGTTCCCGGTCGTCGCGCCCCCGGGTCCTGCCGTCGAGCATCCCGGGCCGGAACCAACGGCAGGCCTGCGGGACCTCGTCGGAGTTCTCGGAGTCCTCCGCCTCGGGCCCCGGCGGCGGCCGTACGTCCGAGGGCTCCACCGCCGTACCTCCGCAGCGGCCGCGGTCTCGCACGTGGTTGGCGACCGTCGCCACCGCATCGCCCAGCTCCTCCGCCGCCCGCACGCCCCGCGACCCGTCCGCCCCGAACGAGGCATGGACGCGGAAGCGCGTCACCGGCCGGGGATAGCCGGGCAGACCGGCCGGGCAGGCGGCGGTGACCTGAGTGGTGGCGGTCCGGTACGCGGTGGCCCAGTCGGGTTCCTTCGCGGCCGCCGTGGAGAGGACGTCCCGGAGCCGTACGCCGGACAGCGGAACGTCCAGCACCGGCACCGCCGCGAGATCCAGCGTGCCGTCCTCGCCCCAGGACAGCGAGCACCGCAGCAGGGTGCGCGGTCCCCGCCCGGACGGCCCGGTCAGGTCCAGGTCGTCGCGCAGCTCCCAGGTCTCGTCCCCGGGCAGCAGGCCACGCACCGCCTCGCGCGGCAGGACACCCCCGCACGCCGTGTCCAGCACGTCGGCGTTATGGGCGTCGCGCCGCTCGGACCGGACGAGGAGGAACCCGGCCGCCAGCACCGCGGCGAGCACCACGGCGGTCGCCTTCGGCAGCACCCGGTGACCGATGAACCGTTCCCATGCCGTTGCCGCCACTCCGACCCCCCTGGCCCCATGATCAGTCGGCGCACGCTACCGCATGTCCTGCCTCCCCCGGCGAGCACGGGGGCCGCCGAGCGCGGCTCACCGACCCGTCATCGGCGGAGCTCCAGGGTCTTCTTCGCCAGTTCGAACGCCGGAAGCATCGCCACGTGCTCCTCGGAGTCCATTCCGCCCAGGTGCACCACGACCGGACCGTCGGGCGTCACGACGGCGAAGGCGCGCTCCTTCTTCGGCTCGTCCAGCAGTTCGCTGTGGCCGGTGTATCCGACCTCGGCGGCCGCGAGCGCACCGACCGTCACCTGCGTGTAGACGGCCTCGCTCACATTCGGGGCATCCGCCACGAAGGCCTTCAGAACCGCGCGCGGGTCGTCCTCGGACGCCTCGCCCCGCCACACCCGGAGGAAGCCGATGTTCCCCGCCGGTTTGGCGTCGATCTCGCAGACCACCTTCACCGTGCCCTGCTCGGCGAGGTCGGCCAGCTCCTCGGCCAGCTCGGGGTCCAGCCCGGAGCCCAGGTCCATCGAGGCCCCCCGCGGCTTCCAGTGCGCGGCGATGTCGAAGGTCACCGGCAGGTCGCACGCCGACCCCGCGCCTCCGACCCGCCCGCCCTTCTCCGCCGCCTTCGTGGCGTCCGCCCCGGCCTCGTCCGCCCCGGTCTTCTCCGCCCCGGCCCCGGCCCCGGCCGGGGCCGGGGCGGGTGTGCTGCTGACCGCCGGTCCGCCCGGGCCCCCGTCGCCCGCCCCGGTCGACGACGAACAGCCGGCCAGTGTCACCGCCGCCAGGGCCGCCGGTATCAGGCCCCGTGCCGCTCCACGCGCCCTCGTCATGAAGTCCCCACCCCGCATGTCTTCCGCACCGCTCCGACCCCGGGCCGCTCCCGTGATCGATCGCGGCACGTTATCGCGCTCCGCGCGGCGACTACTCTGGTACGTCGAGCGGTCCTCACCGCAGGGACCCCCGGGACAGGAGTGAAATGGCCGTCAATCTGGTCAATGTCGAGCAGGTCAGCAAGGTGTACGGCACCCGTGCCCTGCTCGACGGCGTATCCCTCGGGGTGTCCGAGGGCGACCGGATCGGTGTCGTGGGCCGCAACGGCGACGGCAAGACCACCCTCATCCGGATGCTCGCCAAGCTGGAGGAGGCGGACACCGGCCGCGTCACCCACAACGGCGGGCTGCGACTCGGCGTCCTCACCCAGCACGACTCCCTGGACCCCGGGAAGACCATCCGCCAGGAGGTCATCGGCGATCTCGCCGACCACGAGTGGGCGGGCAGCGCCAAGATCCGCGACGTGCTCACCGGGCTCTTCGGCGGCCTCGCCCTCCCCGGCTTCGAGCACGGGCTCGACACCGTCATCGCCCCGCTCTCCGGCGGCGAGCGCCGCCGGATCGCGCTGGCCAAGCTCCTCATCGACGAGCAGGACCTGATCGTCCTCGACGAGCCCACCAACCATCTCGACGTCGAGGGCATCTCCTGGCTGGCCGGCCATCTGCGGACCCGGCGCTCCGCCCTCGTCTGCGTCACCCACGACCGGTGGTTCCTCGACCAGGTCTGCACCCGTATGTGGGACGTCCAGCGTGGCACCGTCCACGAGTACGAGGGCGGCTACAGCGACTACGTGTTCGCCCGCGCCGAGCGGGAGCGCATCGCCGCCACCGAGGAGTCCAAGCGGCAGAACCTCATGCGCAAGGAGCTGGCCTGGCTGCGCCGCGGCGCCCCCGCCCGTACCTCCAAGCCGCGCTACCGCATCGAGGCCGCCAACGAACTCATCGCCGACGTGCCGCCGCCGCGCGACACCAGCGAGCTGATGAAGTTCGCCAACGCCCGCCTCGGCAAGACCGTCTTCGACCTGGAGGACGTGACCGTCCAGGCCGGCCCCAAGACCCTCCTCACCCACCTCACCTGGCAGCTCGGCCCCGGCGACCGCATCGGCCTGGTCGGCGTCAACGGCGCGGGCAAGACCTCGCTGCTGCGCGCGCTCGCCCAGGCCGCCCGCACCCAGGGGGACGAGCAGCCCGCCGCCGGGAAGGTCGTCGTCGGCAAGACCGTCAAGCTCGCCTACCTCTCCCAGGAGGTCACCGAGCTCAACCCGAACCTCCGGGTCCTGGAGGCCGTGCAGCAGGTGCGCGACCGGGTCGACCTCGGCAAGGGCCGCGAGATGACCGCCGGTCAGCTCTGCGAGCAGTTCGGCTTCACCAAGGAGAAGCAGTGGACGCCCGTCGGCGACCTCTCCGGCGGCGAGCGCCGGCGGCTCCAGATCCTGCGGCTGCTGATGGACGAGCCCAACGTCCTCTTCCTCGACGAGCCCACCAACGACCTCGACATCGAGACCCTGACGCAGCTGGAGGACCTCCTCGACAGCTGGCCCGGGTCGATGATCGTGATCTCCCACGACCGGTTCTTCATCGAGCGGACCACCGACCGGGTCATGGCGCTCCTCGGCGACCGCGCCCTGCGCATGCTGCCGCGCGGGATCGACGAGTACCTGGAGCGCCGGCAGCGGATGGAGGAGGAGTCCACCCCCTCCGCGGCCGCGCCCCGTACGTCCACCGCCTCCGCCGCTGCCCCGGCCGTCTCGGCGCAGGAGGCCCGCGCCGCGAAGAAGGAGCTCCAGAAGGTCGAGCGGCAGCTCGACAAGCTCTCCACCCGGGAGACCGCGCTGCACAAGCAGATCGCCGACAACGCCACCGACTTCGAGAAGGTCGCCGGGCTCGACGCCGAACTGCGTGAACTCGTCACCGAACGGGACGAGTTGGAGATGCGCTGGCTGGAGCTGGCCGAGGACGCCTGACGGACGGCGATGCGGCAGGTGGTAGAACGGGACGGCAGGGACCGTACGTTCGAGGGGGACCACACCGATGTCGCAGCCGCCGCAGGGCGGGCCGGGGGAGCAGCAGGGCTTCGGCGCTCCGTACGAACCGCAGCCCGGCGCGTACGGGAACCCCGTGCCGCCCCAGCCCCAGCCGCAGCCCCGGCCCGGCCCGTACGGTCAGCCGCCCACGGCGCCGTACGGCTACCCGCAGCCGCAGCCGCAGCCGCAGCCGCCCGCCATGTCGTACGGCCGGCCGGGGCCCCGGCCCTCGCCTCCGGGTGGGCGCTCGCGGGGCCGGGTCGCGGGTCTCGTCGCCGCCGTGCTCGCCGGAGTCCTCGTCATCGGGACCGGCGTCTGGTTCGTGGTGGGCGGCGATGACGGCGCCGACGACGGGAAGCCCGTCGTGAGGGAGAGCGCCGCCTCGAAGCGGCCCGGCGCCGAGCCGGGCCCGAAGGCGACGCCCGCCCCGGGGGCCGCGGAGATCAACAAGGGCCGCGAGGAGGGCGAGGCGAAGGTCCGCTGGGTCCAGCGGAACGGCGTGGACCTGCCGGGGGGCGGAGCCTCCGCCCTCGGCCCCTGGGTCGCCGGCGACGTCGTGGCCAAGGCCATGTACCGCACGGCGTCCGGCTATTCCCTCGACGACGGCGCGCGGAAGTGGAGCCTGCGTCTGCCCTCCGACGTCTGCGCGGCGCCCACCCGGCCGACCGCGGACGGGAAGATCGTCGTCGGTCTCCTGACCGACACCTCCACGGAGAACTCGGTCTGCGACAAGCTCCAGATGATCGATCTGGTCACCGGCGAGGCGGGCTGGTCCGCGACCTTCGAACGCGCGCCGACGCAGGACGGGCTCGCGAACATCGTCATGGCGATCAGCGGCGACGTCCTGACGATCGGGCGCGTCGGCCGCACCGATGCCTATCGGGTCGGAGACGGCAAGCACCTGTGGGACAAGCTGCCCGGCCCCTGCCAGTCGTACGGTCTCGCCGGCGGAGCCGTCCTGCTCGCGGCTGTCAGCTGCCGCGATCAGCCGGCCGGCGAGTCCGAGTCCGAGTCCGACGATGTCGTCGAGGAAGTGCGGCGCATCGACCCGTCCACCGGCCGGACCCTGTGGACGTACGAGGCCGAGAAGGGCTGGCTGATCGACGAAGTCCACTCCGTCGACCCGCCGGTGATCTCGCTCCGCAAGGGCGGGGCGGTGGCGGGCGAGTGGGCGATCACGGTCCTGAACGCCGACGGAACCTTCCGCTCCCGGCCCGCCGCCGGCGACGACGTCCCCGAGGCCCGGTGCACCGGCATGCGGCGGAACGTGGGCGCGAACCTCGACACCTGCGTCGGAGTGACCGCCGACGCCGACACGCTCTACACCGCCACGAAGCACCGGTTCGCGGACGGGGTGCTGACCAACGACGTCGTCGCCTTCGACATGAGCACCGGCGAGAAGAAATGGAAGGTCCCCGCACCCGCCGGCCAGACCCTGATGCCGCTGCGCGTCGAAGGCGGCAGGGCGCTGATCTACCTCAGCCCGCCCGGCGCGAAGAGCGGGACCAAGGGCGTCGGCGGCGGCATCGTGGCGCTCGGGCCGGACGGCGGCGCACCGCGCCAGGTCCTGCGCCACCCGGCGTCGGCCGCGGTGACCGAGCGCACCTTCACCGATCCGCTCGTCCTCTACACCGGCGGCCGCTCGCTGCTCATGCTCCCGTTCGTCTCCGCGGCCACCGACGAGGAGGAGAGGGAGCTGCCGGTGATGATCGCCTTCGGTGACTGACCATCACCTCCCGCCGGGGCGTAACGGAGGCATCACAAGGCGGTTCTCCCTTGGGAACAGGGTTTGGCCCGAACCGGTGCCCAGTGGCGGGCGGGTGGTAGAAAGAAGCCCCGCCCGACTGTCGTAACACCGCGGAAGCCATGCCCGATTCGCTCCTTTCCGAGGGGAATTCACCCCCTTGGGAATGCGGGGGAGACCGATTCGCGCACCGGGCCGCACGAAGGGGGACGTGCTGATATGAGCCAGCCGCCCAGCCAGCAACCGCCGCAGGGAGGCTTCGGGGCTCCGCAGGAGCCGCCGAACGGAGCTCCTCAGCAGCCCCAGGACCAGCCGAACCTGGCGAAGCCGCCGCGGACGCCGCCCGGTCAGCCGTCCCAGGGGCCGCCCCCCGCGCAGCCGCCCGGGCCCCCGGCCGGCCCGCCGCAGACGCCCCCGCCGGGCGCCCCGGCGTACGGCTATCCGCAGCAGCAGCCCGCGGCCGGGCCCGGCTACGGCTATCCGCAGCAGCCCGGCCAGGCCCCCGGACCGTACGGCCAGCAGCCCGGACCGTACGGCCAGCAGCCCGGCCCCTACGGTCAGCAGGCGCCGGGACCGTACGGTCAGCAGGCCTCGGGCCCCTACGGTCAGCAGGCTCCCGGTCCGTACGGTCAGCAGCCCCAGTCCGGTTACGGCTACCCGACGCAGCAGCACCCCGGCGCCCCCGCCCCCGGCGGACCGGGCTCCGGTCCCGGCGGGTTCCTCAAGAACAAGACCGGCATCGTGGTCGCGGCGGCGCTCGCCGTGGTCCTGGTCGCCGGGGCGGGCACCTGGTTCCTCGTGAGCGACGGCGGGGACGACCCCAAGAAGCCCGTCGCCGGCACGAGCAACGACCCCAAGCCCCCCAGCGAGTCGCCGACGGTCGACGAGGGCGACGGCACCGGTGACGGCCGCGAGGGCAACGACGACCTCAACGCCGGGCGCAAGCCGGGCGAGGCCAAGGTCGCCTGGCTCCAGAAGAACGACGTCGACCTGCCGCGCGGCGGCGCGTCCGTCGAGGGCCCCTGGTTCACCGGCGACCTGGTCGCCAAGGCCATGTACCGCGGCGTCTCCGGTTACGCCGTCGCCGACGGCAAGCAGAAGTGGGCCCTCGAGCTCCCCGCCGACGTGTGCGCCACGCCCAACACCGCGACCGCCGACGGCAAGCTCGTCATCGGAGTGAAGGACGGCACCACCGACCGGGCCAAGTGCTCCGTCCTCCAGATGATCGACCTCAACACCGGCAAGGCCGGCTGGAAGAAGACGATCAAGAAGAACGGCACCTGGGACTTCCTGTCGGACATCGGTCTGGCCATCAGCGGAGACACCGTCACGGTGGGGCGCACCGGCAACGCCAACGCCTACCGCGTCAGCGACGGCAAGGAGCTGTTCGGCAACCCCGAGGGCAACTGCAAGCCCTTCGCCTTCGCCGGCGGCGCGAAGCTGATCGCCGCCGCCAGCTGCCGCACCGACGACGTCAAGAACCCGCAGCACCAGGTCCAGGAGCTGGACCCGGTCACCGGCAAGACCAAGTGGACGTACCAGCCCGCGCGCGGCTGGGAGGTCAGCAAGGTCTACTCGGTCAACCCGCTCGTCGTCAGGTTCGACAACGAGGCGAAGAAGCAGTACGGCATCGCGGCGCTCACCGAGAGCGGCAAGCTGCGTTCGCAGCTCGCGCCCGCGAAGGGCGACAAGCTCACCGCCGACTGCGGGGGCAGGTTCGCGGTCTTCGGCACGCATCTCGAAGGGTGCAGCGGCGTCGCCGCCGACGCCAACACCTTCTACATCGCGACCGAGGACGACAGCAGCGGTACCTCGCGGACGAACAAGGTCATCGCGTTCGACCTGAACACCGGGAAGCCCAAGTGGGAGGCGCCCGCCCCGGCCGAGCGCGTTGTGAAGCCGCTGGGCATGGAGGGCGGCGACGTGCTGCTCTACATGCGGCCGAAGTACGACACCGCCGGCGCACTCGTGACCCTGCCGCCGACCGGCGGCACTCCCAAGACGCTGCTCCAGCACCCGGCGTCCGCCGGGCGGATCGAGAACGGCTTCTTCTCGTCCAAGGTCCTCTACCAGGACGGCCGCTCCTACATCTTCAGCAAGCGTGTGAGCGCGAGCAACGACAAGGAAGAGCTGGAGCAGTCGACGATGCTGGTGTTCACCAAGTGACGGTCCGCCGCGGCATCCGACCGAGGCCGGCCCCTCCCGGCCCCACGCGCCCCCACACCCACTCGTCTCCCGAGGTACGCACGCCATGACCCAGCCACCGCAGCAGCCGCCCAACGAACCGCCGAACACGCCCCCGCCCTCCGGTGGCTTCGGCGCGCCGCAGGACCCGCCGCCGGGAGGGTTCGGCGGGCCGACCCCGCCGCCCGCGGACCCCTTCGGCAAGCAGCCGGAGCAGCCGCCGCAGCAGCCAGCCGCCCCGCAGGGCACGCCCGCCGGGGGCTACGGCACCCCGCCCCCGGCCGGTGGCTACCCCACCCCGCCCGCGCCGCAGCCCAACGGGTACGGCTACCCCCAGGCCCCGCAGCAGGGCTACGGCTACCCGCAGGGGCCCGCCGGCCAGCCCGGGATGCCCCAGCAGGGTTACGGCTACCCGACCCAGCCGATGCAGCCGCAGTACGGGGCCCCGCAGCCGGCCGGCGGCGGCAAGAAGTTCTCCACCCAGATGCAGATCATCGTCGCCGCGGCCGTCGCCGTGGTGCTGATCATCGGCGGCGGGCTCATCTACGCCTCCACCGGCGACGACAAGGGCGGGAAGGACGAGGCCTCCTCGTCCGGCGCCACCGGCGGCGAGGCCAAGGGCGGCGAGGGCGGCCTGGCCGGCGGCGAGGAGAAGGCGCCCGCCAACACCAAGTCCAAGGTCGCCTTCCAGTTCCCGGAGCCGGTGGTCACCGACATCACCACGGTCGCGGGCTCCTGGGTCACCGACAAGGCGTACGTCAAGTCCGGCATCGCCGAGATCACCGGATACGACCGCGACAAGGGCACCAAGCTCTGGTCCTTCCCGCTCGCCGGCGAGATCTGCACCGTGTCCCGGCACATGAGCAAGGACTACAAGGCGGCCATCGTCTTCCAGGAGACGAAGGCGACCAAGGAGAACAAGTACCCGTCGTGCAACCAGGTCGGCGCGATCGACCTGAGCGCCGGCAAGCTCCTGTGGAGCAAGAGCGTCACCTCCGCCACCGGCGGCGACCGGCCGATCCGCTTCGACGAGGTCACGCTCAGCGGGACCACCGTCGCCGCGGGCGGAACCTCCGGCGGGGCGGCCTTCAAGCTGGCCGACGGCGCCGAACTCTGGAAGCCGAAGGTCGGCGCGGACGGCTGCTACGACCGTGGCTACGCGGGAGGCGAAGCCCTCGCCGTGGTCCGCAGGTGCGGCACGTCCGACAGCCCGCAGCTCACCGTGCAGGCGCTGAACCCGACGACCGGCGCGCCGCTGTCCTCGTTCCAGATGCCCGCGGGCGTCGACTACGCGAGCATCGTCTCCACCAAGCCGCTGGTGGTCGCGGCCGACGTCGGCGACACCGCCGGCGACGGCAGCAGCATCTCCGACTTCTTCTCGATCGACGCGGCCACCGGCAAGCTGATCGTCCGCATTCCCGCCGACGCGGACAAGTACGCGGCGGAGTGCGGCTCCACCGATGTCGAGCAGTGCCAGCACATGGCCGTCGGCAACAACCGGCTCTACCTGCCGACCGAGAGGCACGACGGCACCAGCGAGTACGGCGACACGAACGAGATCGTCGCCTTCGACCTGACCACCGGAAAGCTCCTCGGCGGCCGGGCGGACGCGGGCGACCGCCACACCCTGACGCCGCTCCGGATGGACGGCACCAGCATCATCGCCTACAAGGAGGGCCCGTACGACAAGGGCGGCCAGGTCGTCTCCATCGACGGCGAGACCTTCAAGCAGACCCTGCTGATGGAGAACCCGAGCGACGAGACCGTCCGGGAGGCCGAGAAGCGGTTCAACATCGGCTCGGCCGAACTCCACTACACCGACGGCCGGTTCTACATGGCGACCAGCTCGGTCCACAAGCCCAGCACCGTCAACCCCGACGAGAAGCGCTACCTCGTCGTCGCCTACCGCACCGACTGATCACCGCGCTCTCCCCGGGGAGCGTCCCGCAGTGCCAGGCCCCGCCGGTCGATCACCTCACCGGCGGGGCCGATCGTTCTCCGCCCGTGAAGTGATCGCGAAGTCCCGGTCAACGAGCCGTGAACGCAGGTCGACGAGGCCCGCGTGGCGCAGAATTCGGCCTTCCGGGGGCTTCTCCCACGTAAGGGCCGCGCGGCGTCGAACAAGCGTGTAACTTGCCGGGGCAGGAGTCCGGGGGGCCGGGCACACAGGGCTTTGAGGGGTGAGGACCGTGGGTGTGCGGCTCATGGTGGTCGATGATCACCGGCTGCTCGCCGAGGCACTCGCCTCGGCGCTGAAACTGCGCGGGCACCGGGTGCTCGCGGCGGCGGCGCCGACGTCCGGGGCGGCGGAGCTGGTCGTCAGCAGGGCCCCGGAGGTCTGTCTGTTCGGTACGGCCACGCCCGCCGCCCCCGGGGTCTTCGACCCGATCGCGCGCATCGGCCAGGAGCGCCCGCAGGTGGCGGTGGTGGTCCTCGGACCGGTGCCCAGCCCGCGCGGGATCGCCGCGGCGTTCGCCGCCGGGGCCGCGGGGTACGTCCGGCACGACGAGCGCATCGAGGGCGTCGAGCGGGCCATGCTCAAGGCGAGGGCGGGGGAGAGCGCCATCGCCCCGCAGCTGCTGCGGGGGGCTTTCGCCGAACTGCTCAATCCGACGGCCCAGCCCGACGACGAGGGGCGGCGGCTGCTGCGGATGCTGACGCCGCGCGAGGCGGAGGTGCTCGTGCGGGTCGCCGAGGGCGAGGGCACCCGGCTGATCGCGGCCGGCATGGACATCGCCCCGAGCACCGCCCGCACCCACGTCCAGCGGGTCCTGATGAAGCTCGGCGTCGGCTCCCGGCTGGAGGCGGCCGCCCTCGCGGCCCGTACGGGACTGCTGGAGCGGGCCGCGGACGACGGCGGCACGCCGCAGGGGCCGTACATCCCCGGTCAGCGCGGGTGACGTACGGCCCCTGCGGGCAGCGCGGACGAGCGGTGGGGCGGGTCAGCCCGCGCCGGACTCCGGCGTGGGGCCCGGGCCCGAAGCCGGGTCCGGACCGGTTTCCGGGGCCGTCGGGGCCTCGGCCGGGCGCAGCTTCATCCAGACCAGGAAGAACAGGCCGAGCGCCAGCATGGCGAGACCCGTCCACAGGTTGATGTGGACGCCCTCGGCCTTCTTCAGGTCGGCGTCGGACGGGCTGACGCCGGCGATGGTGACGATCACGCCGTAGACCACGAACAGGCCGCCGATGATCCGCCGGATGTCGAAGAGACGGGCGGCGGTGGCGGACTCGCGCTCCAGCTCGGAGACTTCCTTGTGCAGGTCGGACGTGCGCGGTTCGGACAGGTGCGGGTCGGACATGGTGAGTGCCTCCGATCAGAACGAGTAGGGGACGTAGCAGGCGGCGGCGAGGACGACCGCGCCCCAGCCGAGCAGTGCGGGCTTGCGGTACCAGGCGCTGTCGGCCTCGTCGAGCGCCTCGTCGGCATCCGGCGATTCGGTCCCGTACACCAGACCGGCCAGCTCCGCTTCGGGCTTCGGCGCGGTGAAGAGGGTGACGGCGACCATGACGACGGCTCCGGCGACGAATCCGACGATCGCGGAGACGAAGTTGGCGCCCTGGTCGGACGGGATGTCGATGATCCCGCCCTGGTAGATCCAGAAGTAGTTGACCATCGCGGCCCCGGTGCCCGCGACCAGGCCCCAGACGCCGGACTTCATCGAGGCCCGCTTCCAGAACATGCCGATGATGAAGACGACGAACATCGGGACGTTGAAGAACGAGAACAGCGTCTGGAGGTAGCTCATGATGTTCGAGAAGCTGGCGGCGATGAACGCCGTGCCGATCGAGGCCAGCACACCGATCGCCGTGATCAGCCGCCCGAAGCGCAGGTAGTAGGCGTCCGGCCTGTCCTTCACTACGTACCGCTGCCAGATGTCGGTGGTGAACACCGTGTTGAACGAGGACACGTTGGCCGCCATGCCCGCCATGAACGCGGCGAGCAGACCGGTCACCGCGATGCCGAGCACGCCGTTGGGCAGCAGCTCCTGCATCAGCAGGGGTATCGCGTCGTTGTAGGTGAGGTCGGAGTCCGGGGTGCCGATCTTGGGCACGATCACGGCGGCGACCAGGCCCGGGATCATCACCGCGAAGACGATGAAGATCTTCGGGAAGGCGGCGATCAGCGGGGTGCGCTTGGCGGCGGAGAGGTTCTTCGCGGACAGGGCGCGCTGCACCTCGGCGAAGTTCGTCGTCCAGTAGCCGAAGGACAGCACGAAGCCGAGGCCCAGGATGATCGTCAGCCAGTTGGCGCCCAGCGGGTTGGCGTCACCGATGCCGGTGCCGCCCCAGGCGGTCATGAAGTCCCCGCCGTGCTGCTTCGTCAGCGAGTCGCTCATCGCGTCCCAGCCGCCGACCCGCTTCAGGCCGAGGACGGTGAGGGGGATCAGCGCGGCGAGGATGACGAAGAACTGGAGCACCTCGTTGTAGATCGCCGAGGAGAGTCCGCCGATCGTGATGTAGACCAGCACGAACAGGCCCGCGACGACGATCGCGACCCACTGGGGCCAGCCGAGGAGCGCCTCCACGACGATGGACAGGGCGTAGAGGTTGACGCCCGCGATGAGGATCGCCGCGAAGGCGAAGAGCACGGAGCTCAGCAGGTGCGCGGACCTGTCGAACCGCTGGAGCAGGAACTCCGGCACGGAGCGCACCTTGGAGCGGTAGTAGAACGGCATCATCACCAGGCCGAGGAAGACCATGGCCGGGATCGCGCCGATCCAGTACCAGTGCACCACCGCGACGCCGTACTGCGCGCCGGTGGCCGCCATGCCGAGGATCTCGGTGGCGCCGAGGTTGGCCGCGACGAAGGCGAGCCCGGTCACCCAGGCGGGCAGGGACCGTCCGGAGAGGAAGAAGTCGAGGCTCGTCCTCACACTGGCACGGGCCGCGAAGCCGATGCCGAGCACGACGACGAAGTAGATCGCCAGGATGGCGTAGTCGAGCCCGTTCGTGGGGAGCCGGAGCCCTTCGGCAAGTGTGTGCATGGGGGGTACTCGCTTCGTTGCGCGAACTGAACCCGTCGGAACTTACGCCTCTGCATTCGGGAAATGAACAGTCTCGTTGGGGTTCTTTGTTCGATCGTGATCGAGTGCGGGTGAATGTCCGGGTATGCCATCCGGGATCGCGCCATGCTGGGGATGGTCGCGGCCATTGACGCGCGTGTTTGCTTGTGATTTGTTATGTGCGATTATGTTGGAGGACCCTGGTGGAGGACCCTGGTGAAGAAGACGGTTACGACCCTCGCCGACGGCCGTGAGCTGATCTACTACGACTCCGCCGACGACACCGTCCGCGACGCCGTCGACCACCGCCCGCTGGATCCCGTCTCGACCTCGTCCGAGATCCGCCGCGACCCCCTGCTCGGTGACGCGGTCGCCGTCGCCTCGCACCGCCAGGCGCGCACCTACCACCCGCCGGCCGACGCCTGCCCGCTCTGCCCCACGCGCGACGGACGCGCCGGCGAGATCCCCGGCAGCGACTACGACGTCGCCGTCTTCGAGAACCGCTTCCCCTCCCTCGCCGGCGACTCCGGCCGCTGCGAGGTCGTCTGCTTCACCGCCGACCACGACGCCTCCTTCGCCGACCTCACCGAGGAACAGGCCGCCCTCGTCCTCGCCGCCTGGACCGACCGCACCGCCGAACTCGCCGCACTCGACCAGGTCACCCAGGTCTTCTGCTTCGAGAACCGGGGCGCCGAGATCGGCGTCACCCTCGGCCACCCGCACGGCCAGATCTACGGCTACCCCTTCGTCACCCCGCGCACCGAGCTGATGCTCCGCTCGGCCGCCCGCCACCGCGAGGAGACCGGCCGCAACCTCTTCGACGACGTGGTCGCCCGCGAGGAGAAGGACGGCTCGCGCGTCGTCCTCGCCACCGACCACTGGACCGCCTTCGTCCCGTACGCGGCCCACTGGCCCTACGAGGTCCACCTGTACCCCCGCCGCCGCGTCCCCGACCTGCGGGAGCTGGACGAGCGGGCGCGGACGGAGTTCCCCCGGGTCTATCTGGAACTCCTGAGGCGCTTCGACCGGATCTTCGGCCCCGGCGAGCCGCCGACCCCGTACATCTCCGCCTGGCACCAGGCGCCGTTCGGCGTTCCCGGGCGGGAGGACCTCGCCCTGCACCTGGAGCTTTTCACCATTCGCCGGACCTCCGGCAAGCTGAAGTTCCTCGCGGGGTCCGAGTCCGGCATGAGCGTGTTCATCAACGACGTGCCGCCGGAGGCCGCGGCCGAGCGACTGCGAGAGGTAGCGAGCAAGTGAGCGATTCCCCGAAGGCCGGCAAGCTCCCGAAGAAGTACCTGGTCACCGGCGGAGCCGGCTACGTCGGGAGCGTCGTCGCCCAGCACCTGCTGGAGGCCGGGCACACGGTGACCGTCCTGGACGACCTCTCCACCGGCTTCCGCAAGGGCGTCCCGGCCGGAGCCGCGTTCATCGAGGGCCGCGTCCAGGACGCCGCCCGCCACCTGGACCCCTCCTACGACGGCGTCCTGCACTTCGCCGCCTTCTCCCAGGTCGGCGAATCCGTCGTCGACCCGGAGAAGTACTGGGTCAACAACGTCGGCGGCACCACTGCCCTGCTCGCCGCGATGCGCGAGCACGGCGTGCGCACCCTCGTCTTCTCCTCCACCGCCGCCACCTACGGCGAACCGGTCTCCAGCCCCATCACCGAGACCGCCCCCACAGCCCCCACCAGCCCCTACGGCGCGTCCAAACTCGCCGTCGACCACATGATCAGCGGCGAGGCCACCGCCCACGGCCTGGCCGCCGTCTCGCTGCGCTACTTCAACGTGGCCGGGGCCTACGGCAACTGCGGCGAACGCCACGCGCCCGAGTCCCACCTCATCCCACTGGTCCTCCAAGTGGCCCTGGGAAAGCGCGAGTCGATCTCCGTGTACGGCCACGACTACCCCACCCCCGACGGCACCTGCGTCCGCGACTACATCCACGTCGCCGACCTCGCCGACGCCCACCTGCTGGCCCTGGAGGCCGCAGCCGTCGGCGAGCACCTCATCTGCAACCTCGGCAACGGCAACGGCTTCTCGGTCCGCGAGGTCATCGAGACCGCCCGCAAGGTCACCGGTCACCCCGTCCCCGAGACCGCCGCCCCCCGCCGCGGCGGCGACCCGGCCGTCCTCGTCGCCTCCGCCACCACCGCCGTCGAGCGCCTCGGCTGGCAGCCCTCCCGCGCCGACCTGGCCGGAATCATCGCCGACGCCTGGCAGTTCGCCCGCCGAGAGGACACGACCACCCCATGACCGAGACCACCGCCCCGTCCACGCCCCTCGCGGAGCCGGACCGGACCGACCCCGCCGTCACCTTCGCCGAGCTGTACGGGGGCGAGCCCGACGGCGTCTGGGCGGCACCCGGACGAGTGAACCTGATCGGCGAGTACACCGACTTCAACGACGGTTTCGTCATGCCGCTCGCCCTCCCGCACACCGCCGTCGCGGCCGTCGCCCGCCGCGACGACGGCGTCCTGCGCCTGTACTCCTCCGACGTCCCCGGCGGCGTCGTCTCCCTGCGCGTCGACGAACTCGTCCCGCACTCCGGCCACGGCTGGGCCGCCTACCCCGCCGGGGTGCTCTGGGCGCTGCGCCAGGCGGGGCACCCGGTCACCGGGGCGGACATCTCCCTGACCTCCACCGTGCCCACGGGCGCCGGACTCTCCTCCTCCGCCGCCCTGGAGGTCGTCACCGCGCTGGCACTGAACGACCTCTTCCACCTCGGCCTCACCGGCCCCGAACTCGCCGTCGTCGGCCGCCGCGCCGAGAACGACTTCGTCGGCGTGCCCTGCGGGATCATGGACCAGATGGCCTCGGCCTGCTGCGTCGAGGGCCACGCCCTCCACCTGGACACCCGCGACCTCTCCGTGCGCCAGGTCCCCTTCGACCTGGCCGCCCAGGGCCTGACGCTGCTGGTCGTCGACACCCGGGTCAAGCACGCGCTCGGCGACGGGGCGTACGCGGAGCGCCGGGCAGGCTGCGAGGAGGGCGCCCGGCTGCTCGGCATAACGATGCTGCGCGACCTGCCGTACGCCGGTCTCGACGCGGCGCTCACCACGCTCGCCGACGCCGGGGCGGACGAGTCCGTCGTCCGCTACGTACGCCATGTCGTCGGCGACAACCGCCGGGTCGAGCAGGTCATCGCCCTGCTCGACGCGGGCGACGTCCGCGCCGCGGGCCCCGTCCTGAACGAGGGCCACCGCTCGCTCCGCGACGATCTGCGGGTCTCCTGCCCCGAACTGGACCTGGTGGTCGAGGCGGCGAACGAGGCCGGGGCGCTCGGCGCCCGGATGACCGGCGGCGGCTTCGGCGGCTCGGCGGTCGTCCTGGTGGAGGCGGCGGCGGCCGGCACCGTGGCCAAGGCCGTCAGCGAGGCGTTCGCGGCGGCCGGGCACACGGCCCCGGGGATCTTCGACGCCATTCCTTCGGGAGGAGCGCGCCGACTGCGGTGAGCCCCCGGGGCACCGCGCTCACAACTCCTTGACCAGGATGAACTCGGTGACGCCCGGCGGGTAGTCCGCGACCCGGCCGATCTCCTCGTACCCCTGTCCGCGGTAGAAGCCGGGGGCCTGGAAGTCCCAGGTCTCCAACCGCGACCGGGTGCAGGCGCGCTCGGTGCGGGCGGTCCGTTCGGCCTCGGCGAGCAGACGCGCGCCGAGGCCGGAGCCTCGGTGCGGGGCGTCGACCCAGAGCAGGTCGACATGCAGCCAGTACGCCCAGGTGCGCCCGGTCAGCCCACCGGCCAGGGCCCCGAGCTCGTCCAACGCCCAGACCTCCAGCGGGACTTCGTGCTCGGCGGGGGTGGAGAGCAGCGCACGCAGGCCGGCCGCGGCCGCGATGTTGTCCTCGTGCAGACGCCCGCTCAGCAGAATACGACGTTCTTTGTCCACTTCTGTCTCAAGACGGAACATGAAGCACACCCTAAACACCCTGGGCAACCAGTTCGGCGAATCGCCTTCCGCCCGTGGCCCCCACCCGTACGCTGATGCTCAGCACCGGTGGGGGCCGGTGCTCATTCAGGGGAGCGAGAGAGCCGGGTACGGCGCCCGGGGGCGGGGCGGCAGGCGGTGCGAAGGCGGCGGCCGGAGCACGGCGGGCCGCGCCGAGGCCTCCGGACGCCGTACCCGCAGCTGTCCGCCCCCACCGATGGGGGTTCTGTGGCGCGTATCCGGGTTCTGGTGGTCGACGACCACCGCATCTTCGCCGAGTCGCTCGCGGCGGCCCTCGCGGCCGAGCCCGACGTGGACGTGTCCGCGGCGGGCAGCGGCCCGGCCGCGCTGCGCGCCCTGGAGCGGGCCGCCGCCGAGGGGCGCGGTTACGACGTGCTGCTGGTGGACGCCGAGTTGGGCGCCGGGACGGCCGACGGCGCGCACGCCGTCCCCGTGCCCCGGCAGGAGGGGGCGGGCGTCGTCGACGGCATCTCCCTGGTCGCCGAGGTCAGTTCGGGCCGGCCCGCCGTCCGGTCGGTGGTGCTCGCCGAGAAGGACGATCCGCGGGCCGCCGCACGGGCGCTCCAGGCGGGAGCCTCGGGCTGGGTGGCCAAGGACTGCTCGTTGCAGCGGCTGCTGGCGGTGATACGGGGCGTGCTGCGCGACGAGACGCACCTGCCGCCCGCGCTGCTCACCGGCGTACTGCGGGAGCTGACCGCCGCCCGCAAGCACCGCACCGAGAGCGAGCTGCTGGTGGAGTCGCTGACGCCCCGGGAGCGGGAGGTGCTGCGCTGCATGGTGGCGGGACTCGGCCGCAAGGCGGTCGCCGAGCGCCTGTTCCTCTCCCCGCACACGGTGCGCACCCATATGCAGAACGTGCTGGGCAAGCTCGGGGTGCACTCGACGCTGGCCGCGGTGGCGCTGGCCCGCCGGGCGGGGGTCGGCCCCGCCGAACCGCCGCTAAGTCGGAATGTTGTCGAACGGGGCGGTCAACTGGCGCAGTAGCCCGGCCAGTTCGCCGCGCTGCTGGCGGGAGAGCTCGCCGAGGATGGCGCGTTCCTGGTCGAGCAGTCCGGCCAGCGACTGGTCGGCCTTGTCGCGCCCCTCGGCCGTGAGCCGGACGAGGACGCCGCGTCGGTCGCTCGGGTCGGGCAGCCGCTCGACGAGGTTCTTCTTGGTCAGCCGGTCGATGCGGTTGGTCATCGTGCCGGAGGTGACCAGGGTCTGGGTGAGCAGTTGCCCGGGGGAGAGCTGGTACGGAGCTCCGGCCCGGCGCAACGACGTCAGCACGTCGAACTCCCACGGCTCCAGGTTGTGCTCGGAGAAGGCTATGCGGCGGGCCCGGTCGAGGTGGCGGGCCAGTCGGGAGACACGGCTGAGCACCTCGAGTGGTTCCACGTCGAGGTCGGGGCGCTCTCGGCGCCATGCAGCGACCAGTCGGTCGACCTCGTCCTCCATACCGATCAGTGTAGAGGGTCCCTCGACATGAAGTCTCTTGAATTCAAGTGTCTTGACATCAAGAGATTATCGGCGTGATCCTGTCCCCCATGACCGCACCCGCCCAGCCCTCCTGGGACCCCCAGCAGTACCTCCGCCACGCTGACCACCGCACCCGCCCCTTCCACGACCTCCTGGCCCGCGTCGGCGACCTCCCCGGCCACCCCGCACCCCGCATCGCCGACCTCGGCTGCGGCGCGGGCAACGTCACCGCCCTCCTGGCGGACCGCTGGCCGGACGCCCGGATCACCGGCTACGACACCTCCCGCGAGATGCTCGCCGAAGCCGCCGCCCACGCCCGGCTTCCCCTGCTCGACTTCGCCGAGGCCGACGCCGCGACCTGGACACCCACCGAGACGTACGGCCTGATCGTCTCCACCTCCGCACTCCAGTGGATCCCCGGCCACGCCGAACACTTCCCCCGCTGGCTCGACGCCCTCGCCCCCGGCGGCACCCTCGCCTTCCAGCTCCCCGGCAACTTCACCGCCCCCAGCCACACCCTCCTGGCCGCCCTCCGCGAATCCGACCGCTGGCGCCCCCTGCTCCACGGCATCGGCGACCGCACCGCCTCCGCCCTGGACCCCGCCGACTACCTCACCCGCCTCCGCGACCTGGGCTGCACGGCCGACGTCTGGGAGACCACCTACCTCCAGACCCTGTCCGGCGACGACGCGGTCCTCGACTGGGTCAAGGGCACCGCCCTGCGCCCCGTCCTCACCGCCCTGGCCGACGATCCGGCGGCCCGCGACGCGTTCCTCACCGAATACGGCGACCTGCTCCGCGAGGCCTACCCGCCCGGCCCGTACGGCACGGTCTTCCCGTTCCGCCGCATCTTCGCCGTCGCCCGCAAGAAGCCGGAGGCGTGACCGACGGGCCCTACAGCTCCTTGAGCGCGTCCGCCGAGACGTCGATGTCCACCGGGAACGGCACACCCGTCTTCAGCCGGTCGTGATGGGTCCCGGTCAGCGCGTACGCCTTCGTCACCGGGTCCAGCTCGTAGACCCGCACCACGGGGTGCTGGTCGGTGCCGGTCATCTCCACCAGCCAGAAGTGCGGGATGCCGGCCGTCGCGTACTTGTGCGGCTTGGCCTCGCGGTCGCGGGCCTCGGAGTCGGGGGAGACGACTTCCACGGCGAGGAGGACGTCGGCGGCGGCGTACGACGTCTGCTCCATCCCCTTGGTGTCAGCCTCGGTGCGAACGACGGAGACGTCCGGCTCCGGCCCGTTCCGCCGGTCCAGCACCACGGTCATCTCGCGACGGACCTTCACCTCCGGTGGCGCCGTACTGCGCAGCCCTGCCACCAGCAAATCGATCACCATGCTGTGGAACTTGCGCTGCGGACTCACAAAGGCCAGGCTCCCGTCGATCAGCTCTGTGTGCGGCGGGAGATCGGGCAGCGTGAACAGATCGTTCACGGTGTATCCGTCCTGCGGGGGCACCGGCCAGCGGGAGCTGTGCGCGGTGGTCGGCTCGGCGGTCATGGTTCCTCCCATGGACGGATCCTCTGCCCTCCCGACCACAGTACGGCGGGAAATCCGCACCCGTCATCACAACGGGTGACGACGTGCGGAAGGGTCGCGCGGTCAGCTCTTCCGGTGCCCTATCAGCCGGGGCTTCGCCTCCAGGTTCTCCAGCCCGTGCCAGCACAGATTCACCAGATGGGCGGCCACCTCGGCCTTCTTCGGCTTGCGCACGTCCAGCCACCACTGGCCCGTCAGCGCCACCATCCCCACCAGCGCCTGCGCGTACAGCGGGGCCAGTTTCGGATCGAAGCCCCGGGCCTTGAACTCCAGGCCCAGGATGTCCTCCACCTGCGTGGCGATATCACTGATCAGCGACGCGAACGTGCCCGTCGACTGCGCCACCGGCGAATCCCGCACCAGGATCCGGAAACCGTCCGTGTACGACTCGATGTAGTCCAGCAGCGCGAACGCCGCCTGCTCCAGGAGCTCGCGCGGATGACCCGCCGTCAGCGCCCCCGTCACCATGTCCAGCAGCTGGCGCATCTCGCGGTCGACCACCACCGCGTACAGGCCCTCCTTGCCGCCGAAGTGCTCGTACACCACCGGCTTGGACACCCCGGCACGCGCCGCGATCTCCTCTACCGAAGTGCCCTCGAAACCCTTGTCGGCGAAGAGGGCGCGCCCGATGTCCAGCAGCTGCTCGCGGCGCTCCTTGCCCGTCATCCGGACCCGCCGGGCCCGCCGGGAGGGGGAGGTCGTGCTCTTCTCGCTGCTCGTGCTGCCGTCGGTCGCCACGTCGTCAATCATGCCGCGTCGGCCGGTGCGGACGTGCGCCGGGAGTCGATACGCGCTCCATCCGGCCACCGCACATCCGTGGCCCAGCCCAGCATCTCGAACCAGCGGATCAGCCGGGCGCTGGAGTCGATCTGCCCCCGCATCACCCCGTGCCGGGCACTCGTCGGGTCCGCGTGGTGCAGGTTGTGCCACGACTCGCCGCACGACAGCACCGCCAGCCACCACACGTTCCCCGACCGGTCACGGGACTTGAAGGGCCGCTTGCCCACCGCGTGACAGATCGAGTTGATCGACCAGGTCACATGGTGCAGCAGCGCCACCCGCACCAGCGAACCCCAGAAGAACGCCGTCGCCGCACCCCACCACTCCATCGTCACCAGGCCGCCGACCAGCGGCGGAATCGCCAGTGAGACGATCGTGAAGGAGAGGAAGTGGCGCGAGATGCCCCGGATCGCCGGGTCCTTGATCAGGTCGGGGGCGTACTTCTGCTGCGGCGTCTGCTCCTCGTCGAACATCCACGCGATGTGCGCCCACCACAGCCCCTTCATCAGAGCCGGCAGGCTCTCCCCGAACCGCCACGGCGAATGCGGATCACCCTCCGCGTCCGAGAACCGGTGGTGCTTGCGGTGATCGGCCACCCACCGCACCAGGGGCCCCTCCACCGCCAGCGAACCCATCACGGCCAGCGCGATCCGCAACGGCCGCTTCGCCTTGAACGAACCGTGCGTGAAATACCGGTGGAAGCCGATCGTGATCCCGTGACAGCCGACGAAGTACATCACCACCAGCAGCCCCAGATCCAGCCAGCTCACCCCCCGGCCCCACGCCAACGGCACCGCCGCGACCAGGGCCACGAACGGCACCACGATGAACGCCAGCAGCGCGAACTGCTCGATCGACCGCTTCTTGTCGCCGCCCAGCGTGCCGGGGGGCAACGAGGCTCCGGCCGCACCGGGAGGCTCGGTCTCGTCGATCACACGGGGGGTGCTCGCCATGGGGGGATACCTCTGAGGGTGAGGGAGAAGACTCGGACGGCCGTGGCTACGGTTCCGTAACCTACGGCTTGGTAAGTATGGCAGTGACGGGCACCACAACACGAGAGGCCGCTCGGACCCGTCACCCGCGATACCCCGCCCGCCCGATGGGTAAGGGGATAGAGGCCCGGGTGTCCCGGGCGGCGACCGCGACGCCCGTCGGGGCAACGGACACGCCGCCTGCGACGACACCTATCCTGGGAGCGTCGGACAGCGCGGTCCGCACCCGCTCGTCGGGGCGTGGCGACAGCACCGCTGCCAGCCGCAGGGCCCCGGACCCCGCCACCCGCCCCCACCACCCCTGTGGGGACGGCGAAGCGAACGCACCTCCTCATTCACTGCAAGGAGCCGCACACTGTGAGCAGTGCCGACCAGACCCCTGCCGCCAGCCCCGCGCTGCGCGCCGACATCCGCCGCCTCGGCGACCTCCTCGGCGAGACCCTCGTCCGCCAGGAGGGCCAGGAGCTCCTCGACCTCGTCGAGCGGGTCCGCGCCCTGACCCGAACCGACGGCGAGGCCGCCGCCGAACTCCTCGGCGACACGGACCTGGAGACCGCGGCACAGCTCGTGCGCGCCTTCTCCACCTACTTCCACCTCGCCAACGTCACCGAGCAGGTCCACCGCGCCCACGAGATGCGCGACCGCCGCGCGGCCGAGGGCGGCCTGCTCGCCCGCACCGCCGACCGGCTCAAGGACGCCGACCCCGAGCACCTCCGCGAAACGGTCAAGAACCTCAACGTCCGGCCCG
This sequence comes from Streptomyces sp. NPDC021019, assembly GCF_044333295.1. Lineage (NCBI taxonomy): Bacteria > Bacillati > Actinomycetota > Actinomycetes > Kitasatosporales > Streptomycetaceae > Streptomyces > Streptomyces sp. NPDC021019. The sequence continues at coordinate 281,492 of NZ_JBIRQR010000004.1, read as the reverse complement.
TCTTCACCGCACACCCCACCGAAGCCGCCCGCCGCTCGGTCCTCAACAAGCTGCGCCGCATCGGGGCCCTCCTGGAGACCCCGGTCATCGAGGCCGACCGCCGCCGCCTGGACCTCCGCCTCGCCGAGAACATCGACCTCATCTGGCAGACCGACGAACTCCGCGTCGTCCGCCCGGAACCCGCCGACGAGGCCCGCAACGCCATCTACTACCTCGACGAACTCCACGCGGGCGCCGTCGGAGACGTCCTGGAGGACCTCGCCGCCGAACTGGAACGCGTCGGCGTGGAACTGCCCGCCGGCACCCGCCCCCTCACCTTCGGCACCTGGATCGGCGGCGACCGCGACGGCAACCCCAACGTGACGCCCGCCGTCACCTGGGACGTCCTGATCCTCCAGCACGAGCACGGCATCACCGACGCCCTGGAGATGATCGACCACCTCCGCGGCCTCCTCTCCAACTCCATCCGCTACGCCGGAGCCACCGAGGAACTCCTCACCTCCCTCCAGGCCGACCTCGAACGCCTCCCCGGCATCAGCCCCCGCTACAAGCGGCTGAACGCCGAAGAGCCCTACCGCCTCAAGGCCACCTGCATCCGCCAGAAGCTCGTCAACACCCGCGAGCGCCTCGCCGAAGGCACCCCCCACCGCCCCGGCTGCGACTACCTCGGCACCGCCGAGCTCATCGCCGACCTGGAACTCATCCAGACCTCCCTGCGCGCGCACAAGGGCGGCCTCTTCGCCGACGGCCGCATGGACCGCACCATCCGCACCCTCGGCGCCTTCGGCCTCCAGCTCGCCACCATGGACGTACGCGAACACGCCGACGCCCACCACCACGCCCTCGGCCAGCTCTTCGACCGGCTCGGCGAGGAATCCTGGCGCTACACCGACATGCCCCGCGACTACCGGCAGAAGCTCCTCGCCAAGGAACTCCGCTCCCGCCGACCGCTCGCCCCCACTCCCGCCCCGCTCGACGCGGCCGGCGAGAAGACCCTCGGCGTCTTCCACACCATCAAGCAGGCCTTCGAACGCTTCGGCCCCGAAGTCATCGAGTCCTACATCATCTCCATGTGCCAGGGCGCCGACGACGTCTTCGCCGCCGCCGTCCTCGCCCGCGAGGCCGGACTCATTGACCTCCACGCCGGCTGGGCCAAGATCGGCATCGTCCCGCTCCTGGAGACCACCGACGAACTCAAGGCCGCCGACGTCATCCTCGACGCCATGCTCGCCGACCCCTCCTACCGCCGCCTCGTCTCCCTGCGCGGCGACGTCCAGGAGGTCATGCTCGGCTACAGCGACTCCTCCAAGTTCGGGGGCATCACCACCTCCCAGTGGGAGATCCACCGCGCCCAGCGACGCCTTCGCGACGTCGCCCACCGCTACGGCGTGCGCCTGCGCCTCTTCCACGGCCGCGGCGGCACCGTCGGCCGCGGCGGCGGCCCCTCCCACGACGCGATCCTCGCCCAGCCCTGGGGCACCCTGGAGGGCGAGATCAAGGTGACCGAACAGGGCGAGGTCATCTCCGACAAGTACCTCATCCCCGCCCTCGCCCGCGAGAACCTGGAACTCACCGTCGCGGCCACCCTCCAGGCCTCCGCCCTGCACACCGCACCCCGCCAGTCCGACGAGGCCCTCGCCCGCTGGGACGCGGCCATGGACACCGTCTCCGACGCGGCCCACAGCGCCTACCGCAAGCTCGTCGAGGACCCCGACCTGCCCGCGTACTTCCTCGCCTCCACCCCCGTCGACCAGCTCGCCGACCTCCACCTCGGCTCCCGGCCCTCCCGCCGCCCCGGCTCCGGCGTCTCCCTCGACGGCCTGCGGGCCATCCCGTGGGTCTTCGGCTGGACCCAGTCACGGCAGATCGTGCCCGGCTGGTACGGCGTCGGCTCCGGCCTCAAGGCCCTGCGCGAAGCCGGACTCGACACCGTCCTCGACGAGATGCACGAGCACTGGCACTTCTTCCGCAACTTCCTCTCCAACGTGGAGATGACGCTCGCCAAGACCGACCTGCGCATCGCCCGGCACTACGTCGACACGCTCGTCCCCGACGAGCTGAAGCACGTCTTCGAGGCCATCGAGGCCGAGCACGCCCTGACCGTACGAGAGGTCCTCAAGGTCACCGGCTCCACCGAACTGCTCGGCACCAGCCCGGTACTCCAGCAGACCTTCGCCATCCGCGACGCCTACCTGGACCCGATCTCCTACCTCCAGGTCTCCCTGCTGGCCCGCCAGCGCCAGGCGGCCGAGCGCGGCGAGGAAGCCGACCCGCTGCTCGCCCGCGCCCTGCTGCTCACCGTCAACGGCGTCGCGGCAGGACTCCGCAACACCGGCTGACCGCACGCACGCCGGAAAGGGGCGGTCCCGCTACAGCGCGACGAACGTCGCCACCAGCAGGACCGCCCCCGCCGTACCCACCCCCCACGCCGTCCGCGACATCCGCAGCCCGCCGCCGACCACGAACGCGGCCAGCACCATCGCCCCGCCCAACGGCACCCACGCATGCAGAAAGCCCGGCACCCCCGTGCGGACCACCGCATCGGAACCGGGCTTCACCACGACAGGGAAACGATCCCCCTCCCGCGCCGCGACGGACCGGCCCACGCTCACCCGCGCCCGCTCCCGCGACACCGCGTCCGGCTCGAACGAACCGGTGCACGTCTCCTCGCCGCACCCCGTCACCGTCACGGTGCCGTGGTCACGCCCCTTGGCCAGAACGATGTGGTGCGCCGTGTTCCACGACGACCACGCACCGGCGACCAGCAGCACCAGGACGACCAGCCCCATGGCCACCCGGCGGCCCGCGAGCGCCGCACGCTGGGAAGAGCTCCGTTTCATGGGGGCCGATCCTTGGCCAGACCCCCACCCGCGGTCAACCTGTGGCCGAAAAACGCCCCACCAGCACCAGGAATGTCAGGAGTTGTGGAGGGAGGCGGGGCGCCTCAGGAGTTGTACGCGCTCTGCGCCCGCTCCAGCCCCTCCGCCAGCAGACACTCCACCGCGTCCGCCGACCGGTCCACCAGGAACGCCAGCTCCTTGCGCTCGGTCGACGAGAAGTCCTTCAGCACGAAATCCGCGACCTGCATCCGCCCCGGCGGCCGCCCGATCCCGAACCGCACCCGGTGATAGTCCGGACCCATGGCCTTCGTCATCGACTTCAGCCCGTTGTGTCCGTTGTCACCGCCACCCAGCTTCAGCCGCAGCATCCCGTAATCGACGTCCAGCTCGTCATGGATCGCCACGACATGATCCGTCGGCACCTTGTAGAAGTCCCGCAGCGCCGTCACCGGCCCGCCCGACAGATTCATGTACGACATCGGCTTCACCAGGATCACCCGACGGCTCCCCGGCCCGGGCGGACCCACCCGCCCCTCGACGACCTGCGCCTGCGCCTTCTGCGCCCGCTTGAACTTCCCGCCGATCCGCGTCGCCAGCAGATCGGCGACCATGAACCCGACGTTGTGCCGGTTCGCCGCGTAGTCGGGACCGGGATTGCCCAGGCCCACGATGAGCCAGGGGTCGGTGGCGTCGGACATCAGCGCTCGGTCTCCTCGCACGCAGGGGATGGCAGGACTGGCACGCATGGCACACAGGGCGCGCATGGCACACAGGGCAGGCAAACGGGGCGGCGGCTCCCGGAAGGGAACCACCACCCCGTCAGTCAAGCAGGTGGAACGGTGAGCGGTACGGCTCAGGCCTCGGCGGTCTCGCCGGCCCCGTCCGCGGCCGGCTCCTCGGCCTGCGCGGCGACGACCTGGATCACGATGGCGTCCTCGTCACCGGCCAGCACGGAGCCCTTCGGCAGCTTGATGTCCTTGGCCTGGATCGAGTCACCGGCGTCCAGACCCGCGACGGAGACCGTCACGGACTCGGGAATGTGAGTGGCCTCGGCCTCGACGAGCAGCGTGTTCAGCACGAACTCAAGAAGGTTGGCGCCCGGCGCCAGGTCACCCTCGGCGTGCACCGCGATCTCGACCTCGACCTTCTCGCCGCGCTTCACGGTCAGCAGGTCGACGTGCTCGATGGTGCTGCGGAGGGGGTGACGCTGCACAGCCTTGGGGATGACCAGCGCGTCCTTGCCGTCGATCTCCAGACCGATCAGGACGTTCGCCGTACGCAGCGCCAGCAGCAGGTCGTGACCCGGCAGCGTGATGTGGACCGGCTCGGCGCCGTGGCCGTAGACGACCGCGGGAACACGGTTGGCGCGACGCACGCGGCGGGCGGCGCCCTTGCCGAACTCGGTACGGACCTCGCTGGCGAGCTTGATCTCAGCCATGGTTGCACTCCTCGTCAGGTGGGTGAGCCGTCGGGAGACGGAACACGGACGGTCACCCGGCCCACGACAGGCCTGCTACGAAGAGCGCGTCGATAACGGACCGCCGTACACACGGGTACGGCCTCCCTCGCCGAGCAACTCGCTGAGTCTACCCGGCGGGGAGGCCGCACCCCAAAGTGGATCACCGGAGGGTGATCGTCACTGCTGTCAGCCCTGCTCCTCGAAGAGGCTCGTCACCGAACCGTCCTCGAACACCTCACGCACCGCACGCGCGATCGTCGGCGCGATCGAGAGCACCGTGATCTTGTCCAGCTCCAGCTCACCCGGGGTCGGCAGCGTGTCCGTGAACACGAACTCGCTCACCTTCGAGTTCTTCAGCCGGTCCGCCGCCGGACCCGACAGCACCCCGTGCGTCGCCGTCACGATGACGTCCTCCGCCCCGTGCGCGAACAGCGCGTCCGCGGCGGCGCAGATCGTGCCACCGGTGTCGATCATGTCGTCGACCAGCACACAGACCCGGCCCTCGACGTTGCCCACGACCTCGTGGACCGAGACCTGGTTCGGCACGTCCTTGTCACGACGCTTGTGCACGATCGCCAGCGGCGCGTCCAGCCGGTCGCACCAACGGTCGGCGACCCGCACCCGGCCCGCGTCCGGCGAGACGATCGTCAGCTTGGAACGGTCGACCTTCGCGCCCACGTAGTCCGCCAGGATCGGCAGCGCGAACAGGTGGTCCACCGGGCCGTCGAAGAAGCCCTGGATCTGGTCCGTGTGCAGATCGACGGTGAGGATCCGGTCCGCACCCGCCGTCGCCATCAGATCCGCCACCATGCGCGCCGAGATCGGCTCACGGCCACGGTGCTTCTTGTCCTGGCGGGCATAGCCGTAGAACGGCACGATCACCGTGATGGAGCGGGCCGAAGCGCGCTTCAGCGCGTCCAGCATGATCAGCTGCTCCATGATCCACTTGTTGATCGGAGCCGTGTGGCTCTGGATCAGGAAGCAGTCCGCGCCACGTGCCGACTCCTGGAACCGCACGTAGATCTCACCGTTGGCGAAATCGAAGGCCTTCGTCGGCACGAGACCGACTCCCAGCTGATGGGCGACCTCCTCGGCAAGCTCGGGGTGGGCGCGGCCGGAGAAGAGCATCAGTTTCTTCTCGCCGGTCGTCTTGATCCCGGTCACAGCACAGTCTCCTCAGACGTGTATCTGGCGCTGCACGCATAGGTCCCGATGTGCAACGAGCCAGCCGAAATGGGTGAGCATCTATCACGGTACGCCGTCACCGGCGCACCTGTTTCCGGTCAGCTTTGCCCGTCGGTCTCCTGCGACGACGCCTGAGCGGCCTGCGCGGCGGCGCTGCCCGGCCGCTTCCGGGCCACCCAACCCTCGATATTCCGCTGCTGGCCCCGCGCCACGGCCAGCGAACCGGCGGGCACGTCCTTGGTGATGACCGACCCGGCGGCGGTGTAGACCCCGTCCCCGACCGTGACGGGCGCCACAAACATATTGTCCGAACCGGTACGGCAGTGAGAGCCGATCGTCGTGTGGTGCTTCGCGACACCGTCGTAGTTCACGAAGACGCTCGCCGCACCGATGTTGGTGTGATCACCGATCGTCGCGTCACCGACGTAACTCAGGTGCGGGACCTTGGTCCCTTCCCCGATCGTCGCGTTCTTCATCTCCACGTACGTACCGGCCTTGGCCTTCGTCCCCAGCCGGGTGCCCGGCCGCAGATACGCGTACGGGCCGACGAGCGCCCCCGACCCGATCTCCGCCGAGTGCGTCACCGAGTTGTCCACCCGGGCGCCGGCCCCGACGACGGTGTCCTCGATCCGCGAGTTCGGCCCCACCTCGCTGTCCTCCGCGAGGTGCGTGGTCCCCAGCAGCTGGGTCCCCGGGTGCACGACCGCGTCCCGCCCGTACGTCACCGTCGCGTCGATCAGCGTGGACGACGGGTCCACCACGGTCACGCCCGCGAGCATCGCCCGCTCCAGCAGCCGCTCGTTGAGCAGCCGGCGCGCCTGCGCCAACTGGAGCCGGTTGTTGATGCCGAGGATCTCCCGGTGGTCGCCCGCCACGGAGGCCCCGACCCGGTGCCCGGCCTCGCGCAGGATGGACAGCACGTCGGTGAGGTACTCCTCGCCCTGGCTGTTGTCGGTGCGCACCTTGGCCAGCGCGTCGCCCAACAGCCGCCCGTCGAACGCGAACACCCCGGAGTTGATCTCCCGGATCGCCCGCTGCTCGTCGGTGGCGTCCTTGTGCTCGACGATCTCGGTGACCGCACCGGTGGCGGGGTCGCGCACGATGCGCCCGTAGCCGGTGGAGTCGGGAACCTCGGCGCTCAGGACGGTGACCGCGTTGGCGTCGGCGGCGTGGGTGGCGGCGAGCGCGCCGAGCGTCTCGCCGGACAGCAGGGGGGTGTCCCCGCAGACGACGATCACGGTGCCCTCGACGGTGCCGCCCAGCTCTTCGAGACCCATGCGGACGGCGTGCCCGGTCCCGTTCTGCTCGGCCTGGAAGGCGGTGCGCACGGGGGCGTCGCCGGCGTTCAGGTGCGCGGTGACCTGCTCGCTGGCATGTCCGACGACCACGACGAGGTGCTGGGGGTCCAGCTCACGGGCGGCGGCGACGACATGTCCGACGAGCGAGCGCCCGGAGATCTCGTGCAGGACCTTGGGTGTCTTCGACTTCATGCGGGTGCCCTCACCCGCTGCGAGGACGACGACGGCTGCCGGGCTGGTTGCGCTCACGGATGTGCCCTTCGGCTTCGGGTGGTGGTCATCCGCAGGATACCGGGGGTGTTTCCGGTGGAAACGGGGGCGGGCCCCGACCGGTGTGGTCGGGGCCCGCAGGCGTGCTCCCGGGGAAGGAATCGAACCCTCATTCAATGGACCAAAACCATTTGTCCTGCCATTAGACGACCCGGGATGGTATCGCCGATTATGTCCGATTCTCTTGGTCGGCTCGTTTTGCAGCCCCTACTATGCCGCACCACGAGCCTTCGATGCGACGGTACAGGTCGGCACCTTTTAGGACACGCACAGAAAGACAGCCCCGGTAGTTGTCGCCGATGTTCTTGCGGTTCGTCTTCGGGGAGTGCCTCTTGAGGGATGTCTTGCCGAATGCCGAAGGTGCGGCGCCGGTAAGGGTGATCCAGTACCGCTCGGCTGCTGTGATGTCCGCGGTCTCATGGATGTGGATGTGGAAGCGCAGGCGTTCCTGGGGTACGCCCAGAAGGCGGAGCCAGGCGAGGAAGACCTCGATCATGCCGGGGTCACTGTTGACGAAGGTGACCCGCTCCTGGGTGCGGTACGGCTTGGACTTGGAGCCCTCCGCCCAGTAGAGGGCGACGCCCAGCAGGAAGAGCTCGCGATCGGTCATCTCGCCGACCTCGCCCGCCGCCTTGCCCTTCATGGCCCGGCGCTCGGTGTCCCGCCGCTGGAGTGTGGCTTCCCAGCCGCGTCGCCCGATGGCGGAGGACTCCTCCCGGGTGCGCCTGCGCTCCGGCTTCGGCAGATCCCGTACCCACAACGAGATGGACCCCTTGGAGCACCCCAGCTCCACCTGGATCTGGTCGTATGTCATCCCTTGGAGCCGCAGTTCCCGGGCCTTCGCCCGTGCGTCGTCCTTGGCGTTCGGGCGCTTCGTCCACTCCGGGGCGGGCTCTCGCTCCAGGAGCCGGTTGAGGATGTCGTTGTTGTCGACGTGGAGCCGGTCGCGGATCTGGCGGCGGCTGAGCCCCTCCCGGCGCAGCGCCACCGCCCGCTCGCGCAGACCCTCGAAGTCGGCGTACTTGCTTGCGGTTTCCGTCATACGGGGATCGTCGTCCGGAATGCGAACGTCCGGGTCGAAAGTGCGGTCGATTCGCCATTTCAGGCGATCGGCATGTGTTTCGTGCTTGTTCGAACGCGGGACGTGCTGTTGCCGGTCACCCGAAATTGGGATGCGTCCGCCCGTAGGCTGGATGCCATGACCGCAACGGGGGCAGACCGGGAGGCGGCGGGATCGACCACCCGCGGCTACTGGTGGTGGGAGCGGCGACGCGGTGTCGCCCTGGACGTGGGACTGGCGCTGGTGTCGGCGCTGGAGTGTGGCCTGGAGGGGGTGGAGTTCGCCCGGAACACCGGGATACCGGTGCCGGTGGGCGTGGTGTTCGGACTGCTGGCTGGTTCGGTGCTGCTGGTGCGCCGGCGGTGGCCGATCGTCGTGGTACTCGTGACGATCGCGATGACGCCCGCCGAGATGGGCTTCCTGATGGCCCTCGTGGGCCTCTACACGCTGGCCGCGTCCGAGGTGCCGCGCCGGATCACCGTCGTCCTGGCGGGGATGGCGCTGGTGGGGACGTTCATCGTCACCTACGTACGGCTGCGGCAGAGCGTGGCCGAGCAGGCCGACTTCGGGCCGGGGGACTGGTACGTCCCGCTGATGTCCGTCTTCATGGCGGTGGGGCTCACGGCCCCGTCCGTGCTGTTCGGCCTCTACATAGGGGCCAGACGCCGGCTGATGGAGAGCCTGCGGGAGCGGGCCGATTCGCTGGAGCGGGAGCTGTCGCTGCTCGCGGACCGGGCCGAGGAGCGGGCCGAGTGGGCGCGTACGGAGGAGCGGACCCGGATCGCCCGGGAGATGCACGACGTGGTGGCCCACCGGGTGAGCCTGATGGTGGTCCACGCCGCCGCCCTCCAGGCCGTCGCGCCGAAGGATCCGGCGAAGGCCGTGCGCAACGCGGCGCTGGTCGGGGACATGGGCCGGCAGGCGCTGACGGAGCTGCGCGAGATGCTCGGGGTGCTGCGCACCGGGGACGCGCTGACCGCGCCGGCCGCCGCGGGAGCGGTTCCGCTGGCGTCGGTGAGACAGGCGGCCGTCGCGGCCGCCGCCATCGCCGCGTCCGAGGACGGGCCCCGGCTGCACGAGCTGGAGGCGTTGGTGGCGCAGTCGCGACAGGCGGGGATGACCGTCGAGCTGTCGGTGGACGGTGAGCTGCGGCCGTATCCGCCGGAGGTCGAGCAGACGGCGTTCCGGGTGGTGCAGGAGGCGCTGACGAACGTGCACAAGCATGCGGCGGGTGCGAAGACGTGGGTGCGGCTCGCACATCGGGAGGCCGAGGTCGCGATGCAGGTGGAGAACGGCCCTTCGGACGCGGCGGCGGCGGACGCGGGGCTGCCGAGCGGGGGGAACGGGCTTGTGGGGATGCGGGAGCGGGTGCAGGGGCTGGGGGGCGTGTTCGTGTCCGGCCCGACGGACGCGGGGGGCTTCCGGGTCTCGGCGGTGCTTCCGGACGGCTCGGGCGACGCCTGAACCCGGCCGGCCCCGGCTTGCCCGCGTGAGGGCCGGCCAATGCAGCCCGTTCTGCGGGTAGGGGGGCGGCCCTTCCTGCTGCCCGACGTGTGGGGGCGGCGACTTCGGCCTGGGCGCGGCGTGCGAGGGCTGCTCCTTTCGGCCCGTCCGGCGTTTGAGGACGGAACCCTGGCTGTGGGGAGCGGCGGCCCTTCCGTGTCCGGGAAGCGATGGTGCCCGTTCGGCCCGAGCGACGGTTCCGTCCTCGAACGCCGGCCGGGCTGGACGTGGCTCAGGCTGACGTCAAACGCGATGGTTGCGTGCCCGTCACCAGCGTGGCCAGGGCCTCGTCGATGTCCTGGCCCAGGAACCAGTCACCCGTGTGGTCGATGCTGTACACCCGGCCCTCCGTGTCGATCGCCAGGACCGCCTGCTCCTCGCCCTCCGCCCCGAGCGGGCTGACCTCCGTCTCCAGGGCGCGGCCGAGGTCCGCGAGCGTCCGGGCCAGGTGGAGGCCGCTGAGCGGGTCGATGCGCACGGCGGCGGGCGCGATGTGCCGGCCGGGGGCGGACGCGGTGATGTGGAGGCCGCCGAACTCCGCCCAGGCCTCGACGGCGGCCGGGAAGACCGCGTGCTGGTGGCCGGCCGGGGAGGCGTGGGAGCGCAGGGCGTCGGCCCATTCCTCGGCCTGGCGGATGTCCCAGCGGCCGGGCTGCCAGCCCGCTTCGCGCAGGGCGGCGTCGACGGCGACGGGGAACCGGGTGGAGGAGTGCTGCTGGCGGTCGTGCATCGGTGGGCGGTCAGCCCTTCTCGGCGGTGGTCGCGGCGCCGGTGGAGGTCAGGTCGACGGGGCGTACGCCGAAGTGGGACAGGAGCGCGGAGCAGGACCGGCAGGGTGGTGCGTAGCTGCCGTGGAGGGGGTCGCCGTCCTCGCGGATGCGGCGGGCGGTGAGCCGGGAGTGTTTGAGCGCGCGGCGCGCTTCCCCGTTGGTCAGGGGTTTGCGCTGGGCGCGTTTGGAGCGCCCGCTCTCGGCGGCGGTGAGTTGGCGTGAGAGCAGTATGGCTTCGGGGCAGCGGCCGGTGAAGCGTTCGCGCTGGCCGCTGGTGAGGGTGTCGAGGAAGTCCTGGACGAGCGGGTGCAGCACCGGTGGCTGGTCCCCCTTGCCGGCGGTGCAGGTCAGCGTCTCGCCGCGTACGGACAGCGCGGCGGCCACGGCGGGGAGAATCCCGTCGCGGCGGTGGATCAGTCGGGGAGTACGGCTGGTCTCGGTGCTGCTCCAGCTGAGGCGCGGATCCCCTGATGTGACGGTTTGTGTGGAATGCATCGTGTTGACGTCCCTCCCTGCAATCCCCCGAGTTGCGGGGACAGCCTGCCAAATGTGCCAGGTGGTGGGGAAGCTGGGGCGGGGAAACGTGTCCGCGTGTCGCCCGAGGGCGCGGGTCTGCCGCCTCACCGTCACGCGATTGTGACCGTTCGTGACGGTTGCGGCGGGACGGGATCCCCCGGTGCCCCACCGCTTAGGCTGTGCGGAACACCGGACGCAGCAGGGGGCATCAGCCATGACGACAGGTCGGCTCGGGCAGCAAGCCGCGCCACCGAACGCCGCCTACGCCGGGCAGGTCGTGAACTTCCCGGACCCGGTCCGGGCGTCCCGGCACCCCAGAGGGGTGCGGATGGACGGGAGCGGTCACCCGGTCCTTTCGCCGTACGCGCGTGCTGCCGCCGAGATCGCCGAGCCGCCTCCGGGCTTCGGTATCGATGAGCTGCGCCTCACCGACTACGTGTCGGCGAACGCGGCGTTGGCGGCGAGCGGTCACGACCTGTGGGACACGATTCCCGCGGTGGCGACCCCGCACGGCTGGACCTGGCATCACGTGCCGGGCGGCCGACGGATGGAGCTGGTGCCGGTCGAGGTGAAGGCGCTGCTGCGTCATCACGGCGGTCTGGCGGGTACGGACGTGGATCAGAACCGGCGTGGTACCCGCCCGTTGCAGGAGACCCGCCCGGCGCACTTCCGGTTGCCCAAGGGGGCGGCCGCGGTGAGCGAGCAGCAGGTCCAGGGAGTCGAGGAGGACCTCGGCTACCGGCTGCCGGGTGCGTACCGCTCGTTCCTGAAGGCGGCCGGCGGTTCGGCCCCGGTGGGCGCGGCGTTGGACGCGGAGCTGGGGCTGCTGGTGGACCAGCCGTTCTTCACGGTGCGTGACGAGGCCGCGGTGAACGATCTGGTGTACGTGAACAAGTGTCTGCGGGACCACTTCACCAAGGATTTCCTGGGCGTCGCGTTCGTCCAGGGCGGGATTCTCGCCGTGAAGGTGCGCGGCCAGGACCTGGGTTCGGTGTGGTTCTGCCCGTACGACGATGCCCGGGACCAGGACGGCTGGAGTGTCCAGGAGCGTGTGGAGCGGCTGTTGCTGCCCTGCGGTGCGGACTTCGACGCCTTCCTCCAGCGCTTGGCGGGCAATCCGCCGGAGCTGGAGACCGTGGCGAACCTGATGGTGGACGGTGGCTTCGCGCGCGCCGTCCCGGTGGAGGGGTGAGCGCGGTGGTGACTTTCGCGCAGGCGCAGGAGCGGGCGGACGAGTGGGTCAACGGTGACGTGCCCGCGTATCAGCACCGTGAGGTGCGGGTCCGTGAGTTCGAGCTGGGTTTCGTGGTGTGGGCCGAGGACCGGGCGGAGGGCCCCGTGTCGGACGGGGGTCGTCAGCGGCTGGTGATCGCGCGGGACAGCGGTGAGGCGACGTTGTGGCCGGGGTTGCCGGTGGGTGAGGTGATCCGGCGGTACGAGGAGGAGTACGGGACTCCGGCCGGTGCGCCGGTCGGGGCTCCCGAGCCGCCGCAGCGGGTGGATCTCAACCAGACGTCGTTCCTGTTGACGCCGCCGGAGTGGCTCCAGGAGGCGGCGGACAAGCTGGGGATTCCGGATCATCGTGCGGAGCGCCGGGAGTCGGCGGAGGCGGCCGCGGCCGCCTCCGGTGCGCCCGCCGCCCCTACCGCGTCTGTTCCCGCCCCCGCCCCCGCTTCGGCTCCGGCTTCCGCTCCCGTTTCCGAGCGCGGGCCCGTGTCCTTTGCTGTCGCGGACGACGCGTCGTCGCCGCCTTCTTCTCCTGCTTCGGTCGGGGGTTCCGCCGCGTCGTGGCCCGATGCCGGTGGCGGCGATGCCCATGAGCCCACGGCCTCCGACGGTGTGCCCGCGGGGGCGACGCCCTGGGCGGGTACGGACACCAACTCGGACTCCGACGACGGGGCGGTTCCGTTGCCCGCGACGGTGTTCGCGCCGCCGCTGTCGGGCACGGACGACGAGGAGGCCCCGCCGCCTGTCGTTCCGGCGGAGGCGCCCACGGCCCTGATGTCCGGTGGCAGTCAGCTGCCGCGTACGCAGGTGGCGCAGGCGCTCCGCCCGGACCAGGGCCCCCCGGGTGGGGCCGGTGACATCGCGGACGCGGCCACCAGCAAGGCGGCCGTGCCGCCGCGTGGGGCTCGTGGGGCCGGTTCGTCGACCCCGCCGCCGCCCGGCGCCCCGGGGGTTCCCGGGATGCCGCCCGGTGCGACGCCGCCGCCTTCGGGTCCGGGCGCGCCCGGTGCTCCGGCGGGCGGGTACCTCCCGACGCAGCTCGTGTCCCAGCTCGGCCCCCCCGGCCCGCCCGGTGCCACCCCGCCGCCGGGGCCGCCGCCGGGTTCCACCCCGCCGCCCGGCCCTCCCGGTCCTCCCGGTCCTCCCGGTCCTCCCGGTCCGCCTGGTTCCACGCCGCCTCCGGGCGGGGGGATGCACCACGCCGCGACGATGTTCGCCGACGGGAGCAGCCTCGGTGCGGGCGTCGCGGGGGCGCCCAGGCCGCCGGGCCCGCCCGGAGCTCCGGGAGCCCCGCAGCCTCCCGGTCCGCCGGGTGTTCCGGGCGCGCCGCAGCCTCCCGGCCCGCCGGGTCCGCCGCCCGGTTCCACGCCGCCTCCCGGTGGTGGGGTGCACCACGCGGAGACGATGTTCGCGGCTCCGGGGCAGGTAGGGCCGCCCGGTCCTCCCGGTCCTCCCGGCCCTCCTGCTCCTCCCGGGGCTCCTGGCGTCTCGCCGGCCGGAGCCCCGGGTCCCGTACCGCAGCCGCCTGGTCCTCCCGGTCCGCCGCCCGGTGGGCACACTCCGCCTGCGGCGTACGGCTATCCGCAGCAGCCCGCCGGGCGGCCGGCCGTCGGCCCCGGCTACCAGGCCGTGCTGCGGTTCCGGGCTCCGGACGGCAGCGAGCAGCAGCTGATCCGCCGTTCGGCGCCGGGCACCCCGCACCCCGAGTGGCAGATGCTGCACGAGCTGCGGGCGATGAACGTGCCGCCGCAGCAGGTCATCGAACTGCACACCGAGCTGGAGTCCTGTGAGCTGCCGGGCGGGTACTGCGCCCGGATGATCCGGGAGACCTGGCCGCAGGTGCGGATCACCAGCGTCGCCCCGTACGGCACGGATCACGCCAGTCGGCAGCAGGGCATGCAGCATCTGCTGACGCACCAGGGCGAGCTGCACCAGGTCGCGGACGGTCCGGCGCGGCCCGCGCCGGTGCGGGCGCCGCTGCCGCAGATGCCGCCCGCGCCCGCGCTGCCGCCGGAGGCGGTGGCCGAGGAGCTGGCGCAGGCGTTCGGTCCGCAGGGCATCCTGCGGTTCGACCAGCGGGCGGTGTCCCGTCAGGGCGTGCCGGAGGTCGTCGCGCACACCCTGGTGTGGGCGGGGCTGCCCGCCGATTTCGGGCCGTTTTTCTGGGCGCAGCCGGGTCAGCCGGTCGTGCCGACGCTGGCCGAGCTGGCGGCGCAGCGTCAGGTGCAGCCCGCACCGGACGCCGGGTCGTATCTGGTGATGGGCACGGACTTCGGCCGGGCGATCTGTGTGCAGTACGGGACGGCGAACATCGTGGCCGTACCGGTGGAGGCGGGGCCTGGCGGGCAGTCGGTGCCGCCGCAGTTCGTGAACACCGGGCTGCCGGAGTTCGTGCGGTCGATGGCGTTGCTGGGCCGGATGTGGCGGCTGCGGTTCGGCCTCAACCCGGAGCAGGCGGGCCGCTGGACCGTCGATTTCCAGGCACAGCTGGTGGCGCTGGACCCGGCGGCGCTGGCGTCGCCGGAGAGCTGGTGGTCGGTGCTGCTGGAGCAGATGTGGGACGGCCTGATCTGAGCCGTACGCGGAGCTGAGCGGCGAGCGCGTACGGGGCGCCCGGACCCGGATGGGCCCGGGCGCCTCCTTGTGTACCGGGGCGTGTACGGCGCACCTGGCCGATGATCACCGGTTCGCCCGGGTCTGTGATGCCGGTCGCTTCCGGCCTGAATGCCGCTGATCGATTCCGACTTCCGGCATCAATTGCCGCATCCTTGACGTAATACGGGTGTCGGAGCGTGGCAGAGCGTGTCGGCGGGTCGGAGAGAGGTTTCAGGGATGAGTGCTGGACCGGTGTCCGCGTACGACGTCGTCGGGGTGCGGGGGCGTGGTTACCGTCCGGAGCAGGTGGACCGGATGACGGCCGCTCTGACGGCCGAGCGGGATGCGGCGCTCGCCGAGATCGCGCGGCTGACGGGCCGGGTGGAGGAGCTGATCGCCGAGTCCGTCCGGCTGGCGGAGACCGTCGCGACGCTGCCCGTGCAGGACTACGCGGAGCTGGGGGAGCGGGCGCAGCGGATCCTGGCGTTGGCCGAGAGCGAGGCGGAGGCGCTGGACGCCGAAGCGGTGGCGGCGGGCCAGGCGCTGCGGGACGCGGCCGAGGCGGCGGGCCGGGCGGCCGGGGACGCGGCGCGCGAGGCGGCCGGCGAGGTGCGTGCGGCGGCGGACCGGGCGGCCGACGAGCGGGTGGCCGGGGCGGTCAGGGAGGCGGAGGCCCTGCTCGCCGCGGCCCGGCAGGAGGCCGAGGAGGTGCGGGCGGCGGCCGCTTCCGCGATGGCCGCGACCCGTGACCGTACGGCGAGTGTGCTGGCCCACCAGGAGCAGGAGCACGCGGAGCGGCTCAAGGCGGCCGAGGCCGAACTGGCCGCCGGAGAAGCGGCGTTGGAGGCCCGGTACGCGGAGCTGACCGAGCGGGCGGAGGAGCTGCTCGCGGAGGCGGGCCGGGACCTGGCTGCCACGCAGGAGGCGGCCCGGCACGGCCAGGAGGACGCGGAGGCGCGGGCGGCGGAGCTGCTGGCCGAGGCCCGGGTCCGCGAGGAGCGGGTGGTGCGGGAGACGGAACGGATTCTGCGGGAGCACGATGAGGGCCGCGAGGAGGCCCAGGCGCACATGGCGCATGTGCGGAGCTCGCTGGCGGCGCTGACGGGGCGGGTGGCGACGGGAGACGGTCCGGAGGACTGAGCCGGGGCCTTGGGTCCCGGCAGTTCGCAACGTCCCGGCAGGTCGCAATGTCCCGGCAGTTCGCTACGTCCCGGCAGGTCGCAACGGGTGGCAACTCTTGACGAACGCGTGTTCTCAGGAGGTGATGGAAGCGTTCAGTTCCCACGTATCCGTTCCCCGTTCAGCAGGGAGTGTTCATGTCGGTCCCAGCGCCGGACATTTTGTCACCGGAGTTCGAGAGAGATCCGTATCGGGCGTATCGCCTGATGCGTCAGGACACGCCCCTGATGTGGCACGAGGCCACCGGAAGTTACATCGTCTCGCGTTACGAGGACGTCGAGCGCGTCTTCAAGGACAAAGAAGGCGAATTCACCACGGAGAACTACGACTGGCAGATCGAGCCCGTGCACGGGCGGACGATCCTCCAGCTCAGCGGGCGCGAGCACGCCGTGCGCCGGGCCCTGGTCGCGCCGGCCTTCCGGGGCAGCGACCTGCGCGAGAAGTTTTTACCGGTCATCGAGCGCAATTCGCGCGAATTGATCGACACGTTCCGCGATGCGGGTTCCGTCGATCTGGTCGCCGACTACGCCACCCGCTTTCCTGTCAACGTCATTGCCGACATGCTGGGACTGGACAAGTCCGACTACGAGCGGTTTCACGGCTGGTACACGGCCGTCATCGCGTTTCTCGGCAATCTCTCCGGTGATCCGGAGGTGACCCGGGCCGGTGAGCGTACGCGCGTCGAGTTCGCCGAGTACATGCTGCCGATCATCCGGAAGCGGCGGGAGGAGCCGGGCGACGATCTGCTGTCGACCCTGTGCACCGCGGAGGTCGACGGCGTCCGGATGGGCGACGAGGACATCAAGGCGTTCTGCAGCCTCCTGCTGGCCGCCGGGGGCGAGACCACCGACAAGGCCATCGCCGGTATCTTCACCAATCTGCTGCGCCACCCCGAGCAGTTGGAGGCGGTCCGCGCCGATCGCACCCTGATACCCCGGGCCTTCGCCGAGACGCTGCGCTACACGCCGCCGGTGCACATGATCATGCGCAAGTCGGCGACGGAGGTGGCGCTCGGCGGCGGCACCGTACCGGCGGGTTCCACCGTCACCTGTCTGATAGGCGCCGCCAACCGTGACGAGGACCGCTACCGGAACCCCGATGTCTTCGACATCTTCCGTGAGGACCTGACCGCCACGAACGCCTTCTCGGCGGCGGCCGACCATCTCGCCTTCGCACTCGGCCGGCACTTCTGCGTCGGTGCTCTGCTGGCCAAGGCCGAGGTGGAGATCGGGGTGGGCCAGTTGCTGGACGCGATGCCGGACCTGCGGCTGGCCGACGGCTTCGACCCGGTCGAGCGGGGTGTCTTCACCCGAGGACCGCAGAGCCTGCCGGTCCGCTTCACGCCGGTGTCCGGCTGACCGGAACGTCGGCCGTCCGACTGACCAGAACGTCTGCTGTCCGCCTGACCGGAGCGCCGCCTGACTGGAACGTCGACGTCGACCCGAGCGGCCGGATCCGCCACGGACTCCGGCCGCTCGCACCGAAACGGTGCCGGCGGACCCGCCCTAATGCGCCATCGGACTGAACTGGACCGGCAGCGTCGACAGCCCGCGCATCCAGATCGAAGGACGCCAGGAGAGCTCCGTCGGCTCGACCGCCAGCATCAGGTCCGGCAGCTGTTCCAGCAGCGTCTCCACCGCCGTACGGGCCATCACGTCGGCCAACAACGGCGCGGGGTAGGGGCAGCGGTGTTCACCGCCGCTGAACGACAGGTGCGCGGAGTTCTCTGCGCCGACGTACGACTCCGGCCAGATCTCCGGGTCCGTGTTGGCCGCGGCGAGCCCGAGGACCAGGCAGTCGCCCGCCCGGATGTGCCGGCCGCCGAGCTGGGTGTCCCGTACGGCCCAGCGGCCGATGAAGTTCTGCGTCGGGGTGTCGAGCCACAGCACCTCGTTGAGCGCCTCGCCGACGCTGAGCCGCCCACCGGAGACGTTCAGCGCGAAGCGTTCGTCCGTCAGGAGCAGCCGCAGCGTGTTGCAGATCCAGTTCGCGGTGGGCTGCTGGGCCGCGGCGATCACCGAGATCAGGTCCTGGACGATCTCCTCGTCCGTGAGGCCGGCCCCGTGCGTCACCATGCGGGAGGTGACGTCGGTGCCGGGCGCCGCCCGCTTGTCCTCGACCAGTTGGCGCAGCCGGTCGCCGACGCGTCCGTAGGCCGCCACCGGGTCGTCGCCCTCGCCGGCGTCGAGCGAGATGCGCAGGTCGTCCACCAGCTGCTGGGTGTCGGAGCCCGACACCGGCATGCCGCACATCTGGACCACGGCCCGCATCGGCAGGGCGTGGACGTAACTGCTCATCAGTTCCGTCCGGCCGCTTCCGGCGAACTCCGCGATGAGCCGGTCGGCGATGCGCCGGCAGTCGCGTGCCAGCTCGAACTGGTCGATGCCTTCGAGGGCTTCGGTGATGACGCCGGCCCTGCGCCGGTGCTCGTCGCCTTCGGTGAAGAGCACCGACGGCTGGTAGCCGACGAACGGCATCAGCGGCCAGTCCGGGGGGATGGTCTCCCACTGGTTCCAGCGGCGCGAGTCCCTCGCGAACAGCTCGTCGTGCGTGGTGACGTAGGACAGTTCAGCGTAGCCGAGGACCAGCCAGGCCGGAACGTCACCGTCCAGCAGGACCGGCGCCACCGCACCGTGCTCCCGTCGCAGCGAGCGGTAGAGCTCCGTGGGCGTCTGCTGGTAGGAGGCTCCGGACAGCCGCACCGCGCCGACGTCGCCACCCGCACCCACGGGGCAGCCGGAGGGAGCCTGAGGACCGAAGGAGGGGCTGGAGGGACTGGAGGTGCTCATGGTGTCGTCTCCCGGGCGATGGCCATCGTGCGCAGATGGTCGACGAGCGTGATCAGTACGTTCTTGCTGGACCGCCGGACCCGGGCGTCGCAGTCGATCATCGGGATGTGCTCGGGCAGCGCCAGGGCCTGACGGATCTCGTCGAGGGGGTGGGCGAGGTCGTCGTCGAAGCGGTTGACCGCCACCACGAACGGGGTGCCGTGGTGTTCCAGCCGGTCGATCGCGTACCAGGAGTCGTCCATGCGGCGGGTGTCCACGAGGACCACGGCGCCGAGCGTGCCGGAGAACAGGCGGTCCCAGAGGAACCAGAAACGCTCCTGGCCCGGGGCGCCGAACAGGTAGAGCACGATGCGCTCGTTGAGGCTGATGCGCCCGAAGTCGAAGGCGACCGTGGTGGTCGTCTTGGCGTCGACGCCGGCCGTCTCGTCGACGCCGACGCCCGCCTGCGTCATGACCTCTTCGGTGTTCAGCGGCCGGATCTCGCTCACCGAGTGGACGAGCGTGGTCTTGCCGACGCCGAATCCCCCGACGACGACTATCTTCAGGCCGGTTTCCGCGGCGTCGGCCAGCGGCGTGCGCCGGTCCGGCAGCTCATAGCTTCCGGAGTCCATGGAGCACCTCCTTCAGCAGGTCGGAGTCGGGGAGCGCGTTGGGTGAGGTCGCCGAACGGGGGTGGCGGGCGGTGATACGGCCCATGTCGTGGAGGTCGTCGAGCAGGATGCGCACCACGGTGACGGGGAGCGAGAGTTCGGCGGCGATCTCGACGACGGCGGTCGGGTGGCGGCACAGGTCGAGGATCCGCGCGTGCTCCGACTGCATTCCGGCGGTGGGCCGGCACTCGCTGACGACCAGGGTCACCAGGTCGAAGGAGTCCGCGGAGCGGCTCCGTCCACCCGTGACCGTGTAGAGCCGGTCGGGAGCTCCGGTGTCGACGGGGCGAAGGGTCATGACGCGCTCCTCGGCACCTCGCCGCGTGGTGCGGCGCGCAGGTGCTCGCCGATCTGCTCGACCATCTCCGTCATCTGGTGGCCCACCACGCTGGGGTCGGCCTCCTCCGTGGCGACGACCGCCAGATGCGCGCCTTCACCGGCTTCGACGATGAAGAGCAGGCCGCCGTGGAACTCGGTCATCGAGTGCCGGACGCCTCCGGTGCTGTCGCCGAACTCGATGGAAGCGCCCTGGGCGAGCGCCTGCATGCCCGAGCAGATGGCCGCCAGTTGGTCGGCCTGGTCGAGGGTGAGGTGCTCGGTCCAGCAGAGCTTGAGCCCGTCGCGTGACAGGGCCAGGGCGTGCCGGGTGCCGGGGGTCTGCTCGAGGAGCCTCTGCAGGAGCCAGGTGAGGCTGTTGTCTGTGGTCTGCATGACGAGTGACGGGACCGCGGCGCCGGGGGAGCGGCGAGGGCCCGTACCTCCAATCTCGGGTGTTCGAGCGAGCGCGTCCGGTGGACCGGACACCGAACGGATGGGGCGTTCCGGGTTACGGAGCGGTGGTCGGCGGTACGGTCCCGCCGTCGGGTCCTTCGGCTCTGCCGTCGGGGTCTCCGACCCTGCCTTCGGGATGTCCGGGAGCGCCTCCGGGACTGCCTTCGGGGCTGCCTCCGGGCTTGCTCGCGGGCTTGGTGCCGCGCCGGAAGGCGCCGAACTGCTGTCCCGCGCTGCGTGGCGGTGAGGTCCGCGGCGCGTTGCCGCGCGGGTCCCCCGGAGCGGCGGGCGCGGGCGAGCCGCGGTGGCGGCCGCGCTCCCGGTCCGCCTCCGCCATGGTGCGGCCGGGGGTCCGTACGGGCAGACCACCGGGGGTGGAGCTCACCGCAGGGCCGGGGGCCTCCCGTCCGTGCTCGCGCGGACGGACCACGAGGTGGTTCTCCGCCGGTGCGGGCACCGGAGGCGTTACGGCGGCGGGCGCGTCCGCTCCGGGCCCGGAGGGCGTCAGGGGCGCGGGGGTGGCGGGCGGGGGCGTGTAGGACGGTGACGGCTGTACGGGCGTGGGCTCGGGTGCGGCCGGAGGCGCCGGGTGGGCCGGAGCGGCGGGAGGCGTCGGGTAGGACGGTGCGGCCGGTGCCGGTGCCGGTGCCGGTTCCGGTGCCGGGGAGGCGGGCGAGGGCTGCGCGGGCGCGGGCGGCGTCGGGGCGGGAGCCTGTTCGGCTGATGCGGGCGCGGCGACCGCCCGCTGAACCGGAGCCGGGTGGTTCTCCCGGGGCTCCTGCGCGATCAGATGCCGGGGCAGCAGGACGACGACGCCGGTGCCGCCGCGCGAGGACGGGCGGTAGTTGACGCTGATCCGGTGCTTGAGCGCGAGCCGTCCGACGACGGCGAGGCCGAGCCGGGTGCCCTGGAGGGTCGCGAGGTCCGTCGTCCGGCCGGCGACCGAGTCCGCCGCCCGTCGCATCGCCGCGTCGGCCATCTTCAGACCGCTGTCCTCGATGGTGACGACGATGCCGGTGCCGCGTTCCTCGACGTAGACGTGCACCTCGTCGATGGGCGGTGAGAAGTTGGCGGCGTTGTCCATCAGTTCGGCGAGCAGGTGCATGACGCCTTCGGCGGCGAAGCCGGAGATGGAGACGTTGGAGGAGCAGTGCAGCCGTACGCGTTGATAGGCGGCGATGCGGCCGACCGCGCCGCGCAGGATGCTCTCCATGACGATCGGCCTGTTCCAGGCGCGGCTCGGCCGGCCGCCCATCAGCAGCGCCAGCCGGTCGGTCATCAGGCCGAGCTGCGAGGTGCTGTGGTCCAGCTTCAGCAGATCCCCGAACACCTCTTCACCGTGACGTTCCTGCATGGTCCGCAGATCGGCGAGCATGCTGACGGACTTCGCCTGGACCCGGCTGAGCGCCTTGGCCGACGCGGTCGTCGCCGCGAGAGCGCGGCGCTCGCTGAGCGCTAGCTCCCGGAGCACCGCCTCGACCGACGCGCGCAGCAGCGGCTGCTCCGGCAGGTACACCTCGGACTGCACGGTGGCGCCGGACTCGCCGTCACGGAGCCTGGCGACCACGCCCGGCAGCGTCTCACGCGTGAACCGGTCCACCTCGGAGGTCAGCGCGTGCAGCTCCTCGCGGAGCCGCGCGTTCTCCGCTCCCAGCTCGTCGTGGACCCGGGTGCTCTCCGTGCGCAGCGCGGCGGTCTGCTGCGCCTGCCCCTCGACCGTGGTCGCGAGGACGTGCAGCAGCTTGCGCTGACGCGGGCTGCGCGGCAGCGGGACCCGGCCGAGGGCGTCGGCGGCCTTCACTCCGCCGCGTACCAGCTGGATCAACGCGGGCAGCGCCACGTCGGCGGTGTGCGCCGTGTCCGTTTCGAGAGCGGCCAGCGAGGTCTTGAGCCGTTCGGCCTCCGCGCCCTTGGCAGAGGCCGAACGCCGGGCCCGCCGGGTGACGCCGTGAGCGGTGGCAAGGGTGACGGCCAGGGCCACCCAGGCGGTGAGCACCACCGCCACGACCCAGCCGCGCGCTTCCGAGGGCGCCAGAGTCGCTGCCACGGCTCCGGCGACGGCACACGCCGACAACACGGCCACGAGCGGGGCTATCGCGGCCCTCGGCGCTTTCCTCGGCCGGTGCTGACTGGCTGGTGCGGGTTTCGGCATGGATGCGGTTCCCTCAGTTCTACCGGGCAGAAGGTATGCGGCCGCTCCGAGAAGGTGCAGATCACCTTGGCGCATCGGAGGAAAGCGGAAGCGGTCTTTCCTGTCAGGGGTTGACCACATCGTAGACATGCTTGTGCGGCGGATGATCCGGTCTGCGGCATAGTCCGTAGGCAGAGTGATTTTGTCGAGAAGTGGCCAGTGTGCTTTGGGAGTTGTGGTACTCGCGAGGTGGCGGGCACGTGAGGGCGTGCGCCGGGCGAACCTGGCTGCCGGACGGCGGTCCAGGTGTGTGCGATGCACCCATCGGTGCACCCACCGATGGACCTCGGACGAAGCCGTGCATCAAGCTGAGAAGCGGAGATGGCAGCTGCGGAGGAATTCTTTTCGGTCAATCTGGAAAACCTCGCCGTGCCGTTCGACACGGCGAGGCGGCATCGGTAGATCCGGATGTCACCGGTAAGTGCTCAGTGACACCAGTAAGCGGATGCTCTCATCTCCGGTTCCGAGTGGCCTCGGGTCTGGCTTTGTTCACGAGTGTCGGTTCTGGCACAGATCTTGGGAAGCGGTCGCGGAGTGTCACGGGGGGCAACAGCACGAGCTGGGTCAGCCCGCAGGGCGATCCTCAGACCTCTCCACCCGTCGCCCCGTCAGGCCGTTCCAGATGTCGATCGTCATTGATGCCGACAGAGAACTCAGCGGCGAACGTCTCTGGGCCCAGCATTGCGAGGT
Organism: Streptomyces sp. NPDC021019; assembly: GCF_044333295.1. Taxonomy (NCBI): domain Bacteria; kingdom Bacillati; phylum Actinomycetota; class Actinomycetes; order Kitasatosporales; family Streptomycetaceae; genus Streptomyces; species Streptomyces sp. NPDC021019. The sequence goes on along the minus strand of NZ_JBIRQR010000004.1, from coordinate 258,499 downwards.
CTCTGGTGGTGATGCGTTCGACATCGCCGCGCTCGGCCTCCGGGAGCGCGGCACCCGAGGGCTCCCGGGCCCGGGCAGCCGCGCCCAGGAGGCGGGCGGCCCGAACTCCGGCTGCCTCGGGGCCGATCCGGCGCCGGCCCGGTGTACGACACGGCGCTCTTCGGTCTGGCCTGGCGGGCGTGGCGGGCGTCGACCCGGCCGCCGTCGCGGCGGTGGCGACGGGGCACATGCCGTTCGTCACCTCGCTGATGTCCGACCACGCCCGCCAGATCGAGAACGGGAACTTCCCGGACGACGACGGCACGGCCACTCCGGAGGGTTTCTTCCTCTACAGCGGTTCCCGACGTGCCTACACCACGTACCGGCGCGAGCTGGAGGTGATGGCGCCGGCACACTACTTCGGCATCGATCCCGGTTCTGCGGAGATCCACGACTTGGCCCTGCTGGGTACGGGGTACGCGGCCCTCACCGGGTTTCTGCACGCCGCAGCACTGCTCGAACAGGCCGGCACCACCCCTGAGGTGTTCGCCCCGCTGGCGGCCCGATGGCTGTACGGGATGGCCGAGTTCCTGCCCGAACTGGCGCGCGAGGCAGGGGAATCGGCGTATGCAGGCGGGGTCTCCACGGTCGGCCCCCACCGGGCCGGGGTCGACAGCCTCATCCAGTTCAGCAGAGCCAGGGGCATCGCCAGCGACGTCCATGAGCCGTTGAAGGCCCTGCTCGACAGACGGGCGGCCGACGGCCACGGGCAGGACAGCTTCTCCAGCGTGTTCGAGCTGCTGAAAGCACGAGGCACCGCGGCGCAATGAACGCAGAGCGCGGGAGGACTGAGCTTGGTCCTGATCTTCCGGGTCGGCCGATGGCCTTGAGGGTCTCTGGACGCTTGACGGTCTTGCCCACGTCGTAGCGGGGTGCCGGGCGTCGGTTCTTGGCGCCGGGCGGCCGTCCGGGTCCGGCGCCGCGGGGTTGGGGAACACGGGCCGGGCAGAGCAGAAGATCGCGGGTGTTCCTGAACCCCCGCCGGACCCCAGCCTGGGTGAACAAGTTCGGGACGCCGTTCAAAGCCAGAAGATCAAGAACAAGCTCAGTCTTGAAGGAACTCGATGAGCTTCGGCGCGAGCTTCTTGGGAGCCATGACCACCGCTCCGTGATTGAGGCCCTGGAGCGTGTGATGGTCGGCGTCGGGCAGCACCTCCGCGACCGCTCGCGCGGCGCTCTGGAAGCCGTCCGGGCTCTTGGAGCCGGTCATGACGAGGGTCGGTGCAGTCGCGGGCGACCACACCTCGGCGGTGAGGGGTTTGCCCTGCTGGGTGTCGCCCATGACCGCGATGTCGTAGGGCAGGGTGTGGGCCATTGCCTTGAGGTTCGACCACACTCCGGGCAGCAGCCGCATCGATCCGACCATGAACGCGGGCATACCCTGGGCCTTGGTCATGAAGGTCTTGACCGCCTCGCTGCGCCGGTCCTCGGCGATGAGACCGTCGATGTGCCGTGCGAAGTCCTTCGGCGGTCCGAAGTCGCCGGGGGCGACGGCGAAGGGCGGCTCGTAGAGCGCGAGCCGCTTGATGTTCAGGCCGGCCGCGGCGGCGCGCAGGGCGAGTACCGCACCGGACGAACTGCCGAACACCGAGGCAGAACCGCCCGCATGCTCGATCAGCGCCGCGATGTCGTCGATCTCGCGCCGCACCGTGTAGTCGGCGCTGTTGCCGCTGGCGCCCCGGCCGCGGCGGTCGTAGTTGACGACGGTGAAGTGCGGGGCGAGGAGGCCGGCGAGCTTCCTGGTGTCGGAGCGGTCGGCCAGCGCCGAGGACACCAGGATGACCGTAGGCCCGCTGCCGGACCGCTCGAACGCGATGGGGGTTCCGTCGCTCGAGACAACCGTCGACTTCACCGTGGCCGCCGATTCGCGCGTTGCTGACATGCTTCTTCTCTCCGCTTCACGTGGAGGTGCTGTACTCCGGATGCAGTTGTGACAGCGGCTCGGCGGAAAACTCATCGGTCTCGCGGCTTCGCATTCTGAACCTCGTGCGCCGAGCGGCCGTGGCCCCCGTTGCGGTCATTCACCAGGACCACCTCGCACAAGCCGCCTGAACCCATCACCAACGCCCCAAGCACGGCCCTGATCCGGCACGAAGTTTCAGAACCAGCTTCTTATGCCTCGGCTTGCTCTTTGCCGTGGGTGGGGACGATGTCGAGCTGGCGCACGCGCCGGTCGCCCCATTCTCCCAGACCCTCGAGTGCCGAGTAGAGCTCGGCGCCCGCCTTGGTCAGTTCGTATTCGACTCGGGGCGGTGTCTCCTCGAACATGGTCCGCCGGACGATCCCGTCCGCCTCGGGCCGCGTAGTTGCTGGGCGAGGACCTTCTCGCTGATGCCGGGGAGGCTACGGCGCAACTCGCCGAATCGGCGGAGCCGTTCGTCCAGCGCCCAGAGGATCAGCGCTTTCCACTTGCCCTCGACGACGTCCATCGCGGCGTCGAGGGCACGGATGTAGGGCGGATTACGCATCCGCCTCATGGGAGCCGGGCTGCCCCCTTGTTCGTGCATGCTCCTGGTGCGGCGTCAACTGGCGTCAACGGCACGGCGCATCCGCCACAGCGAGGCGCGCAGGTGCCCGGCCAGATGCGCGGGCACGCCCGCCTCCCCGGAGGCGGAGAGGATGTTCTCCAGGCCGGTCGCCTGCATCGCCGGGTTGTACTCGTCCGGGACGGTCTCGCTCGCGTCGGCCCCGGCGACCGTGATCGGCAGCATCTGCTCCATCCATGGCTGGAGCACCTCCTGCCTGAACGTCTCGACGTCGCCACCTTCCGCGTGGACCAACGCCACGGCGTGATCGGCCCCGGCCCCCAGGCCGTACATGCCGCTCAGCGCGGCCATGTCGTACAGCGCCGCGAACCCCGGGTCCTCGCCCACCCAATGAGAACGGCCGATGGAGCCGAGCACAGGGGCGACACGGTCGAACACGTCTCGCGCACCGCTGTAGAGGACGAAGGCCCCCTGCGTTCCGACCGTCGCGGGTACGGCCATGATCCCGCCGGCCAGGAAGTGCACCCCGTGCCCCGTGAGCCATCGGGCAAGCTCTCGCGCCTGCCGTACGGAGCCACTGGTGAGGTTGACCAGTGTGCCACCGCCCAACTCCCGCACGGCTGGTGCGAGCGTCGCGCGGACACTGGCGTCGTCCAGAAGGCACACAACCGTCAGATCGCCGACATTGATCGCCTCTTCAGGACTCGACGCCACCCGCGCACCACGCGCAACCAGTTCACCCGCTTTCCCCGGAGTACGGTTCCATACCGTCACCTCGCGACCGGAATCGAGGAGCGCGCTCGCCAGCGCTCGTCCCATAGCTCCCAGGCCGAGAATGCTGATTCGTTCATACTGCGTCTTCATGCAGAACACTGTTCGCGCAGGATGGAACGCGATACAAGAACTGACTTGGAAGTGCGTGGTTACCCAAAGGTCAGTCACCTGGCCTGCGCCGGACCGCAGGTCAGGGCTCGGAACCAGTGGAAAAGTCGAGAAACAGGCCCTGAACTTGACGTCTATTTGATGAGGTCTGTACGGGCTCGAACTCGCCAGACGGACGGCAGCCCGAAGCCGGGCCAGGCTCAGGGGGCCGGGCCCCGTGATCGTGGACTGCGCATCTGGCGGACTTCGCTCCCAGCACATCGACCTGCGCTACGTCCTGCAGCCCGCTTCGGCTCGCGCCGCGAGGGCCCTGCCCGCCGGCCAGATCCATGCCGGGGAGCACCCGTCGCCGGGAGAGGGGTCGCTGCCGGACATGCTGGCCTACTACCGCGCCACCCGCCCCGTCCGGCTCGTCCTCACCGGCCCGGCCCGGCCCGGTCGCCGGAGCGGGCAAGGCGACTCGACTGTGAGCACCGCAAAGCACTCCAGTTCGCGTAACAGCAGATCAGGCCCGATCCAGGCCGTCACCCCGCACCGTCTGCTCCGATGCTGCCAGGCGCCGCCCGTCAGCAGACGTACGTACTGGGGCGCCTCATCAGGAAGCTCGGATTTCGCGGCTCACGGCGTGGAGATAGTCGTCGATGGCTCGGTGATTCTTCGTGAGGCATTCGATCTTCTCCGCCATCCGGTCGCGTTCGCGTTCGAGTGTCACAATCATGTCCGGAGTGACGTACGGCAGATGTATCGCCTGCGGACTGTCCAAGCAAGGAAGGATCTGCTTGATGATCCGCGTCGGCAGACCGACGTCGAGCAAGCCCCGGACCTGCCGCACCCGATCGACAACGTAGTCCTCGTAGTGCCGGTACCCGTTAGGGAGCCGTTCGGACTCGATCAACTCTTGTTCCTCGTAGTAACGGAGCATCCGCACCGGCGTGTCCGTGCGCTGAGAAAGCTCCCCGATCCGCATCCCACACCCCCCCGCGTCCGGGCTGCGATGCAACCGCACTTGACCCTCACATTAATGTCACACATTGATGATAACGATATGACACGAACGGATACATCACCGCCCCTTCCGGCCGCTGAGACGCGGTTCCCCATCGCGGGTCTGCTGGCGCTGGCTGCCACAGGGTTCATCACGCTCCTGACCGAGACGATGCCCGCCGGGATGCTGTCGCAGATGAGCCGCGACCTGGGAGTGAGTGAGGCGGCTGCGGGGCAGAGCGTCACGGTCTTCGCGATCGGGGCGATTCTCGCGGCGGTCCCTCTGACGAGAGCGACGATCGGCTGGCGACGGAAGCACCTGCTGCTGTTCGCGATCTCGGGGTTCGCGATCGCCAACACTGTCACCGCCCTCTCCGACAGTTTCGCGCTCACCCTGGCCGCACGGTTCCTCGGCGGCATCGTCGGCGGCATGCTCTGGGCGCTCCTGGCCGGATACGCTCGGCGAATGGTTCCCGCGCACCAGCGCGGCAAGGCCATGGCCATCGCCATGGCGGGCGGGACCGTTGCCCTGTCCGTCGGCGTCCCCGCAGCAGCGTTCCTCGCCAAGGTCGTCGAATGGCGATTCGCATTCGGGATCATCACGCTGGTGACTTGCGCACTGCTCGTATGGGTGATCGCCAGCGTTCCGAACTTCCCCGGCCAATCCAAGGGCGCACGACTGCCGCTGCTCCACACGTTCCGCCTACCCGGCGTCGCCCCGATCCTCGTCGTGACGTTGACGTTCGTGTTCGCGCACAACATCCTCTTCACCTACATCGCCCCCTTCCTGGCCCCGCTCGGCATGGCAGGTCAGGTCGATTCGGTGCTACTCACCTTCGGTCTGGTTTCACTCGTGAGCATCTGGCTCACCGGCGTACTCATCGACCGGCACCTGCGCACGCTCATGATTCTCGCCTGCACGCTCCTGGCGACAGCCGCTCTCATCCTGAGTGTCTTCTCCGGTACCCCTGCTCTCGTGTACGCCAGCGCAGCCCTGTGGGGACTCGCGTACGGCGGTGCCTCAACCCTGCTGCAAACCGCGATCGCTGACGCCGCGGGTGCAGCAGGCGACGTCGCACAAGCACTTCTCACCACATGCTGGAACATCGGGATCGCCGCAGGCGGGATCATCGGCGGTATCACCCTCAACGTGCTGGGACCTCCCTCCCTGGGCTGGATCCCACTCGCGCTCCTGCTCCCCACGCTCGCTATCGTCATCGGCACACGTCGACACGGATTCACCAGCCGCACATGCGCATACGAGACCACCTCCGCACCGGATGCGTGACTATCGGACACCCGAGAACGGCGCGCAGGCGTAGTCAGTTGCTGCTGCTGCGCCAGGCGGCGGCGGTCAGATCGGGACGGGATGCGGGTTCCACGGTGATCGGCCTCCAGTACGGGATCGGTCGAGCGTTGCCAAGTGGGCGCGCGGGTCTATCCGGCGGTTACGGTGCCGATGAACGCGGTCCAGGCGGCGCTGGTCAGCACGAGGGCGGGGCCCTGGGAGTTCTTGCTGTCACGGACGGGGACGACGCCGGGGAATCCGTCCGCTACCTGTACGCGTGGGCTTGGCCACGGCGCTACTTCCGTTTCTTACGGCCTTCGAGGTAAGGCGCTGTCACCTTCCGAGGCTAGGTCGCACTGCCGACTCTTGAGTACAGAACGTCACGGAACTCGCACGTGTGGGTGATGTGAGGAGAGTCGAGTGAACGGATGGTCGGCATGACCGGCAAGAGGACGAGCACGGCGGAGCAGGCGGAGAGAGCGGAGCAGGCGGAGAGGGCCGATACGCGAGAATCGGCCCCGCCCGTTCCGCGCGGCTTCGGGCTGACCGCCAACGGCTACGGCTCGCTGTCCCGGCAGTTCCCTTCCACGCCCCGGGGCGCGCGGCTCGCCCGCCATTCCGTCGTGCGGCAGTTGGGTCACTGGGGGTTCGGGCCGATGACGGACGCGACGTGCGCGGTGGCCCTGGTGGTGGCGGAGCTGGCCGCCAACGCGGTGTGCCACGGGCGGCTCCGGGGGCGGAACTTCCATGTGCGGGTGGACCACGAAGGTCCCGCGAGCCGCTTCCGCATCGAGGTCTCGGGCGCCGTGCTCGGCCGGACGCCCGAGGACCCGAAGCTGCCGCCGAAGGATCAGGAGTCGGGGCGGGGCTTGTTCCTGGTGGAGTGCCTGGCGTCGCGGTGGGGGTGGGAGCCCCGGAACCCGATCGGGAAGACGGTGTGGGCGGAGGTGGCAGCTGTCCGGCCGAACGGCGAGGGTTAGGAGGCGGGCGCGTCAGGCTCAACATGCTGCGAATACAGGCCAGTTCGGCGCGCGCTCGTGGAATATTGGATGGCACTGCTCTGAGACGGGGGTCTTCCATGAAGAGTGCGCGGCGAGCGCCGTTCCGGGTGTGGTTGGTATGGCTTCTGGTGCCTGTGTTGCTGGCGGTGGCCGGCTGCGGGGCGTCCGGGCGCAGGGGCGGGGGCGGGGGGCCGGACGCGGACTCCGGCCGGCCGCCCGCCTCCTCCGGGGCGAGAAATGGCGACGAATCGGGAGACTCGGGTGGTGGCCCCGGTGTCGAGCTCGGCGTGGATGTCAGCATCGGCGGCGGGAGCGGCGGCGCCGATGACGAGGGCTCGGGCAATGACGGCGGAGACGGCGGCTCCGGAGAGGACAGTGGCTCCGGCGGGGGCGGTGCGGTGGAGCCGCCGCCCGTGAGTGACCCGACGACTGAGGCGTTCCGGCGCGTACGGGTGGGGAGCTGCCTGCCCATCCACCGCACCGGGCCCGGCAGCGCCTGGAACGTCGACGTACCGCCCGAGGCCGTGTCCTGCGGCTCTAGCCGGGCCGGTCTTTTCCGTGTCACGCGGACCGGGGGCAGCGATGTCAGTTGTGAGATGGGCAAGGGCCGTACGTCCTGGAGCTACCACTCCCGCAGGGGAGCCGCGAAGCTCTGCCTGGAACGGGTCTGGGTGAAGCGCTACTGCATTCTCGGCAACAACACCAGTGACGGCATGTCGCTGGGCACCACCACCGCCGTCGACTGCCGGGCCAAGCGCGTGCCCAAGCCGTACGACCATGTCCTGGTGGTCTCCGGCGTCTACCGCGCCCCGTCGGACGCCGGCTCCAAGTATTGCAGGGAGGGTTCGTCCGACCGGCGCACGTACTGGTCCCTGGTGGTAGCCAACCGCACGATCCTGGTCTGCTTCACCTACCCGAACTCCTGAGGGCGGTCCGCACCGGTTCTGGGCTAGGTGTCAGGAGGTGTGCATGATCTGGATCAGGTTGCCGACGGTGTCGTCCAGGACCGCTGTGGTGACGGCGCCCATCTCCGTGGGCTCCTGGGTGAAGCGGACGCCGAGCTTGCTCAGCCGGTCGAACTCGGCTTGTACGTCGTCCACGGCGAAGGCGGTGGCCGGGATGCCGTCCTCGACCAGGGCCGTCGTGTACGGCCGCACGGCGGGGTGCTTGTTCGGCTCCAGGAGGAGTTCGACGCCGTCGGGGTCCTCCGGCGAGACCACGGTCAGCCAGCGGTCCTCGCCGCCGACCGCGACGTCATGCTTCTTCCGGAAGCCCAGTACGTCCGTGTAGAAGCGCAGGGCCTTCTCCTGGTCTTCGACGAAGACGCTGGTCAGGTTGATCCTCATGGGGTGCTCTCCGGTGCTTTCGGCCCGAGCCATCGGCTGACGATGTGCTCAAGGGGTTCGGTGTCGAGGTCGTGGAACTTGTAGCGGCCCTGGCGGCGCGTGACGACCAGCCCCGCTGCCTCCAGGACGGCCAGGTGCTGGCTGACCGCCTGGCGGGACAGGCCCAGGCCGTGTCTGGTGGCCAGCCGGGCGCATATCTCGAACAGGGTCTGGCCGTTCCGTTCCGTCAGCTCGTCGAGGATGCGCCTCCGGGTGGGATCGGCCAGGGCCTTGAAGACATCGTCCGCCATGCCTCCACAATAGGCAAGTAGCGACTTGCCTATCAAGGTGGGTCCGGTCGCCGGGATCCGTTGTCGGCTCGCGGAGCGTCGGCCATGGAGGGGGCCGGAGGAGAAGGGGCGCCAGGGCGAGCGGGGAGTCCCCGTCGCCGAGGCAGAACGACGTGACTCTCATGGACCCCGCACGCGCGGGGACCGTGCCCGGGTCCACGTCCGGGGCCACCCCCGCGTGCGCGGGGACCACGGGTGATCCCGCATGGGATAGAGCGGGATCTTGGGACCACCCCCGCGTGCGCGGGGACCACTTCGTGATCGCGCTGTTCGTCGCCAGCTTCACGGGACCACCCCCGCGTGCGCGGGGACCACCGGTGAGCTGGACCAAGGTAGCGAATGCGCAGTGGGACCACCCCCGCGTGCGCGGGGACCACCCGGTCGGTGATGCTGCCGGCGGACAGGCTGAGGGACCACCCCCGCGTGCGCGGGGACCACGGCCGCATGCGCAGCCTCCTCAACGACCCCCAGGGACCACCCCCGCGTGCGCGGGGACCACCAGCTCGACAAGGCCACCGGCGCCGACAGCGCGGGACCACCCCCGCGTGCGCGGGGACCACGCCGACATGTTGCAGGAGATCTGCTCCGAACAGGGACCACCCCCGCGTGCGCGGGGACCACGGGGTGTCAGTGGATTCGGTGGTGTCGGGCTTGGGACCACCCCCGCGTGCGCGGGGACCACAGGCCGAGGCGTTCGACGAGGTGGATGTCGAGGGGACCACCCCCGCGTGCGCGGGGACCACCTCATCAGAGCCCAGGTCAACCTCGTCAACCAGGGACCACCCCCGCGTGCGCGGGGACCACGTCTCGGACACGTTGGCGTTCTCGGACGCCTGGGGACCACCCCCGCGTGCGCGGGGACCACGCGCTCACCAAGCTGGCCGATGTGTCCGCAGGGGGACCACCCCCGCGTGCGCGGGGACCACTCCTCGATGGCGGGGGCCTCGGCGGCGGCGATGGGACCACCCCCGCGTGCGCGGGGACCACAGGGCACGGCTGGCGTACGGCCAGCAGCCCCAGGGACCACCCCCGCGTGCGCGGGGACCACCATTTTGAGCGCTGCTCGGGTGGCTATCGATCGGGACCACCCCCGCGTGCGCGGGGACCACATCGCGCTCCCGATCGACAGAACCTTGTCCAGGGGACCACCCCCGCGTGCGCGGGGACCACTGAGCGGGACGCTCGGCGCGGAGGACCTGGCGGGGACCACCCCCGCGTGCGCGGGGACCACGTCGGCATCTGGCGTCCGGACCTCCTGACCCCGGGACCACCCCCGCGTGCGCGGGGACCACAGTTCTTGACCTGCGGGTTTATGCGCCCGAGGGGCTGTTTTTACCCACTTCTTAAGAAACGGACATATCTCCTCGGTGTGGCAAACCGGTCTGGCCCGGAGTTGGGCCTGTGCAGGGGTGATTCTGCCCTTTGCCGGTCGTGTGCGGTATCTCGTCTCGGCAAGAGGAGGGGCGTTCGTCGTCGTGTTCGGGACCTCGGAGATGCGTGGCTGTCTGCGGGAGGTTCGGTGATCTGTCGTGCGCTGTGCCCGTGGCTTGTGTCGGTCGGGGGTGCGAGTTGATTGTGGCGCTCGGGCTCAGACGGGTTTGAGTAGGTCGCGGAGGTTGCTCATGTGGGCCTTGACGTCGGCGATCTCGGCAGGGTGGGGCGGGGTCTGGTCTGTCGGAGTGTGGGTGGTGCGGCAGGGGCGGCAGAGGCCGTCGGGGAGGGCTTCCGGCTGGCCGGGGCGGCCGCAGTCGGTGCATTCCATGAGGAGGCGGCGGGTTGGGGCGGGGATGGCGGGCTGAGTGTTGTCGGTGGGGAGTTGGGGTGGGATCTTGTCGGTGAGGCGGCGGCGGACGAAGCCGAGAGGGCTGTCGACCTGGGCGGGGAGCCCTGCGGTCAGTGCACTGGTCAGGTAGTCGAGGCTCACGCCTCGGGCGAGCCATTCCGTTGCCTGTGGTTCCAAGATTGCGCAGTCGTCGGCGGAGAGGGCGAGGCGGTGGTCGGCGCGGCCGAGACGGGCGAGCGCGAGGTAGGCGGGGGAAGGGTCGGCCTCGGAGGTGAGGGGCGGAGCCGGGGCAGTGCGCGGAGCGGGCGGTCGGGGCGGAGTTGGCTCGGTGTCCGGGGCCTGGTCCGGGGTGCGTTGCTGCGGTACGGCGGTGGGTTCGGGAGCCTGTTCCGTGTCGGGGCGCTCCGGATCGGGCGGAGGCGGCGGCTCCTCGGCCGGGACCCAAGGTGGCGGTGGCGTGCCGAGGGCCGACGCCTCCGGTACGGGGGCTGCGGCCAGGAGAGCCTTCTGGGTGGCGAGGTAGGCGTTCCACCACTCGTTGTCTCGGGCGGTGCGGGACCAGAAGGTGCGGAAGACCCAGCGGGTTTCGTCGCCCGCGCCGACGGGGCACCGAACGCGGCGCAGGTGGCCGGCGACGGACAGGGCGTTCAGCGCGGTGGAGATGGCCTGTTGGCCGTAGAGCGGGAGTTGCTTGGCCAGGGTCTTCACGCTCATCGCCGCGCCCTCGGGGAGGTGGTCGACGAACCCGGCGACATACCGTTCCCGCGTCGGCAGGAGGGCGAAATCACCGCGCGTACGCGGGCCTTGGTCGGGTGCGGAGCGTTTGCCGTAGCCGGGCTTGGCCATCGGGTACGCGGCGGAGTGTGCGGGGGCGGGCAGGGCGGAGCTAGAGTGCTGGGTAGCCATGGGATCGGCTTTCTGGGTGTTCGATCTTGTGGTGAGACCCCGGCCTGGTGCGTTCAACACCGTGTCGGGGTCGTTTGGTTCTCGCACCGTAAGCAGTCGTGACGCTGTGCCGCAAGCCGTCACAATTAGTCATACTTGCTGACCGTTACGAGGGCGGGGAGGTAGGGGAGGTTTTACCCAACCCCCTCTTCTACCTACCGGTTGAAGAAGGCGCTCGAATCCCGGGTCCCGCATCCCGACACCCGAGTCCCGGCACCCGAGCTTCGGGCCGCGGCCCCACTCACGTACCCCCGGAAGAGTGACCCCATCGCCCCGAAGCTCGGGGTCCGGGACCCCAGCCCCGAGCTTCGGGGGAGGGCTACGTACTGCGGGGACGCGTCGCCGCCCGGCGTGGGGCGGAGCCGTACACCAGGCCGGGCGGAAGCCTGCCCGGCCTGCCGGAAGGACGGGCTTTCCGCCGCACGGTCACTCGGCCGCCGTCGGGCAGCCTGAGCACTTCAACGAGTTGGACCTGTACCCCGACGTACGTGACTGCCTCGCGGCCTTGCACGCGGCAGCGTACTGGCAGGCCGCGTCCAGGGCGTGTATCGGAAGTGCGTGGGGTGCCCCCGGATCTGGCGTTTTGCGTGGCGGTGACATCCTTCACCGGTGTTCTCATCCGATCATGCGGGCGTCGTGTTCTTCGATGTCGACGGCACCCTCGTCCCAGGTACGAGTTCGTCGGTCTTTCTGGCTGGCTTCCTTGGCCATCGGGACGAGTTGGCCAAGGCCGAGGATGCCTACGCCTCCGGTGACCTGGACAATCGACAAGTCTCGGAGCTGGATGCCAAGGGCTGGGCGGATGTGTCCGAAGAGCAGGTATCTGGCTGGCTCGATGGGCTTCCCTTGGTCTCGGGCATCCCGGAGACCGTCGGTTGGTGCCGGCGGAACGGGTTGGTGCCCGTGCTGGCCACTCTGGCCTGGTCACCGGTTGGCAGTTACCTGACCGACCGCTTCGGCTTCCACGCGTTCAGCGGACCTCGGCTGGAGACAGACGGGGATCGGTTCACCGGTCGTGTCGCCCGCCACTTCGACGAGTACGACAAACGGGGCTGCGCCCTCGAACAGGCCCGAGAACTCGGGTTGGATCCCCGCTCGTGCGGAGCCGTCGGAGACAGCCGCTCCGACCTGCCCCTGTTCGCCTCCGTCCCACTGAGTGTGGCGTTCAACGCCTCGGCAGGAGCACGGGCGGCGGCGACCGTCACGGTGGATGGCGACGATCTGCGCGGCGTACTCCCCGTCCTGAGCCGCTTGGCCACAGCCACTCGGTGAGGTCCGCCACGAGGACGGTCGCCTCGTAGCGGACCGCGGGTTTGTCGTATCTCGTGGCTACGGCACGGTGTCTTCTGAGGCGATAGTTGCCGCACTCGACTGCCTGAGGGGCTCTAGGAGGGGCTGTCCTGCCGGTCCGCCGCCCCCGCGGCCCTCGGGGCGGCGGCGGTCTCCGTGATGACCGGGAAGCGGCGCGGGGCCAGGGTGATCAGGGCGAGCAGGGCCAGGGCGGCGGCTCCGGCGGCCCCGATGTAGACGTGGTCCACCGCGGCGTCGACCGCCCGGCGCAGGTAGTCCGTCGCCGCCGCGGAGAGGGTATCGGGGTTCTCCAGGGCGCGGGCGACCGCGTCCAGGTCGTCGGGAAGGCCGGCCACCGGGGCGTCGAGGAGGCGGGCGGCCAGGACGCCGTTGGCGACGGCCCCGAAGACCGCCGCGCCGATGCTCTGGCCGACCTGGCGGCAGAAGAGGACGGACGCCGTCGTCGTACCGCGCTCCGCCCAGCCGACCGTCGACTGGACGCCCACGATCAGCGGGAGTTGGAACAGGCCGAGGGCCGCGCCGAGCAGGAGCATGAGCAGCGCCGGGTGCCAGGGCTCGCCGGGGTAGGGGAGCAGGGGGAAGGCCAGCAGGACCAGCAGGGCGGCGCCGATGCCGATGATCGCGGTGAGGCGGAAACCGATGCGGTTGTAGACCCGGTCGGACAGGGCCGCCGTTACGGGCCAGCTCAGCGTCATCACGGAGAGCACGAACCCGGCCGCTATCGGGCCGAGACCCAGCACCGACTGGGCGTACGTGGGCAGGAAGACGGTCGGCGCGACCATCAGCAGGCCCAACGCGCCGAGCGCCAGGTTGACCGAGGCGATGGTGCGCCGACGCCACACCCAGCCCGGGATGATCGGCTCCGCCGCCCGCCGTTCGATGACGACGGTGAGCAGCGCCAGCACCGCGCTCGCCCCGAGAAGGCCGAGCGAGGGCGCCGAGAGCCAGGGCCAGGCGACACCGCCCTGTACCAGCGCGGTGAGCAGCAGGGCGCCGGTCGCGAAGACGGCGAGCGCGCCCGCCCAGTCGACGCGGGGCCGGACGGCGGGGCGGGGGCGGGCGGGTTCATGGAGGTGGCGGACCACCAGCCAGAGGGCGATCGCTCCGACCGGGAGGTTGATCAGGAAGATCCACCGCCAGTCGGCGTACCCGGCGAGCAGCCCGCCGACCACGGGCCCGGCGACCGCGGAGGTGGCCCACACCGTCGACAGCTTCGCCTGGATGCGCGGGCGTTCCTTCAGTGGGTAGAGGTCGGCCGCGATGGTCTGGACCGTGCCCTGGAGCGCGCCGCCGCCAAGGCCCTGGACGATGCGGAACGCGATGAGCGCGCCCATGTTCCAGGCGGCCGCGCAGAGGATCGAGCCGATCAGGAACAGGATGATCCCGGCTATCAGGACCGGCTTGCGGCCGAAGGTGTCGGAGAGCTTCCCGTACAGGGGGAGCGTGACGGTGACGGCCAGCAGATAGCCGGAGAAGAGCCAGGAGAAGACGGTGAACCCGCCGAGGTCGCCGACGATCTGGGGAACGGCGGTGGACACGATGGTGCCGTCGATGGCCGCCAGGGCCATGCCGAGCATGAGCGCCGCCACGACGGGGCGGCGGCCCCGGGGGGTGGTGAGGGTGGGCGGCCCGCCCGTGATGCCCCCGCCCGCGTCGGAGCCCGTGCCCGTATCCCTACCCGTGCCCGTATCGGTATTCTCGCCCGCGCCCGCGCCGGTTCCGTCCATGCCGGTTCCGTCTACGCCGGTTCCGTCTACGCCGGTTCCGTCTACGCCGGTTCCGCCTACGCCGGTTCCGTTCGCGCCGGAGGCGGAGCCCGCCGCTGGGTTGTCCGCGTCCACGTCGCTCTTGTCGTCCGTGCCGCTCACCGGTTTCCTTCCCTATGCACGTATCTCCCGGGGGCACTGTCTCATCCGGGAGCGCCGTACGGGGCGGGACGAGGAGAACGGTCGAGGGTCCGGCGAAGGGAAGGGCAGGGAAAGGCAGGGTGGGCAAGGCAGGGTGGGTAAGGCGGGCGTCGGCGGATGCCTCCGCTCCGGTTGGGTGGCCGCCCCGCCCGCGGCCCCGCCGGGGCGAACGGTGCCCCTGACCTCGCCTCCACCTGCGGGGCCAGTCCCCTAGGGGGCGCCCCCTCCTAGTGGCCAGGGCCCGTTCCTCCCGGCGGAGGACGTGGCAGCGGGGGGCGTCTCCTTAACCTGTTCCTACGTCGCTGCTACGGCCCGCCGCAGGGGGGCAGGTGGGGAAAACCCCACCTGAAGACTGCGCTGGGCACCATCGCGCCGGACACCGTCCAGAACCCAGACTCGGACCGTACCCAATGACGTCCAGTCATCGACCGACATAGGAGAAATACCGTGACAACGGCTGTGACCATTCCCAGGCACGGGGGCACTGGAGGGCGAACGGCCGTCGCGGCGCGAGCGCGGCAGGTCGTGAAGGCGTACGGGACCGGAGAGACCCGGGTCGTCGCGCTCGACCACGTCGATGTGGACATCGCCCGCGGACAGTTCACGGCGATCATGGGCCCGTCCGGCTCCGGCAAGTCGACCCTGATGCACTGCCTGGCCGGGCTCGACACGGTGACCTCGGGCGAGATCTTCCTCGACGAGACCGAGATCACCAAGCTCAAGGACAAGAAGCTCACCCAGCTCCGGCGCGACCGGATCGGGTTCATCTTCCAGGCGTTCAACCTGCTCCCGACGCTCAACGCGATAGAGAACATCACGCTGCCGATGGACATCGCGGGCCGCAAGCCCGACGCCGCCTGGCTCCAGCAGGTCGTGGACACGGTCGGGCTCTCCGAGCGCCTCAAGCACCGCCCCACCCAGCTCTCGGGCGGTCAGCAGCAGCGTGTCGCCGTCGCCAGGGCGCTGGCCGCCCGACCGGAGATCATCTTCGGTGACGAGCCCACCGGAAACCTGGACTCCCGCGCCGGGGCCGAAGTCCTGGCCTTCCTCCGCAAGTCGGTCGACGAGCTGGGCCAGACCATCGTCATGGTCACCCACGACCCCGTCGCCGCCTCCTACGCGGACCGGGTGCTGTATCTCGCCGACGGTTCCATCGTCGACGAGATGTACAACCCGACCGCGGACCAGGTCCTCGATCGCATGAAGCACTTCGACGCACGCGGGCGGACGTCATGACTGTCTGGAAGACCTCGGTGCGCAACTTCCTCGCGCACAAGGGCCGGATGGCCCTCTCCGCCGTGGCGGTGCTGCTGTCCGTGGCGTTCGTCTGCGGCACGCTCGTCTTCACCGACACGATGAACACCACCTTCGACAAGCTCTTCGCGGTGACCTCGCCCGACGTCACCGTCAGCCCGAAGGCGGCCGGGGAGAACGACGAGCAGCCCGACAACGGCAAGCCCGCCTCGCTGCCCGCCTCCGTCGTCCAGGAGGTCGCGAAGGCCGACGGGGTGAAGAAGGCGGAGGGTGCCGCCTTCTCCATGGCGGTCACCGTCGTCGACAGCGAGAACAAGAACATGGGCTCCGATACCGGAGCTCCCACCATCGCGGGCAACTGGACCGAGAACGACCTGCGTTCGATGGAGATCACCTCCGGACACGCCCCCCGCGGCCCCACCGAGGTGATGGTCGACGCCGACACCGCGGAGAAGCACCAGCTCAAGATCGGTGACGAGCTGCGCATCATCGCCGCCACCGGTGACATCACGGCGAAGATCAGCGGCATCGCGTCCTTCACCGTCACCAACCCGGGCGCGGCCGTCGTCTACCTCGACACCGCCACCGCCCAGAAGCAGCTGCTCGGCGCCCCCGACGTCTTCACCCAGATCCTGGTGAGCGCGGAGAGCGGCGTCAGCGACACCCAGCTGAAGAAGAACATAGCCACCGCCCTCGACGGCTCGGCCGCGTACAAGCTCCAGACCCAGCAGGAGGCCTCGGAGGCCAGCAAGGACTCCATGGGCGCCTTCCTGGACGTCATGAAGTACGCGATGCTCGGCTTCGCCGGAATCGCCTTCCTCGTCGGCATCTTCCTCATCGTCAACACCTTCTCGATGCTGGTCGCCCAGCGGACCCGCGAGATCGGTCTCATGCGGGCCATCGGCTCCAGCCGCAAGCAGGTCAACCGTTCCGTGCTGGTGGAGGCGGTCCTCCTCGGCATCGTCGGCTCCCTGCTCGGCGTCGCGGCCGGCGTCGGCCTCGCCGTCGGCCTGATGAAGGCGATGGGCGCGGTGGGCATGGAGCTGTCCACCGGCGACCTCACCGTCGCCTGGACGACTCCGGTGGTCGGCCTCGTGCTCGGCGTCGTCGTCACCGTCCTCGCCGCGTACATCCCCGCCCGCCGGGCCGGCAAGGTGTCGCCGATGGCCGCGCTGCGCGACGCCGGGACCCCCGCTGACGGCAGGTCCGGCTGGATCCGGGCCGGTATCGGCCTGTTCCTGACGGCGGCCGGCGGTGCGGCCCTGTGGGCGACGAGCCAGGCGGACAAGGCCACCGAAGGCTCCATGTTCCTCGCCCTCGGTGTGCTGCTGACCCTGATCGGCTTCATCGTGATCGGCCCGCTCCTGGCCGGTGTGGTGGTGCGCGCCCTGAGCGTCGTCGTCCTGCGGCTCTTCGGCCCGGTCGGCCGGCTGGCCGAGCGCAACGCCCTGCGCAACCCCCGGCGTACGGGAGCGACCGGAGCGGCCCTGATGATCGGGCTCGCCCTGGTGGCCTGCCTGTCCGTCGTCGGGTCCTCCATGGTGGCCTCGGCCACCGAGGAGCTCGACAAGTCGGTCGGAGCGGACTTCATCGTGCAGGACAGCGGCGCCGGGCGGCCGATCGTGCCCCAGGCCGCCGAGGCCCTGAACGCCGTGCCGGGCCTGGAGCACATGACGAACTACACCTTCGTCAAGGCGAAGATCACCGCCCCCGACGGAAAGACGGAGGACGACGGGGTCACCGCCGCCGACCCGAGCTACCAGCAGGACGTCCGGCGCACCACACTCTCCGGCGACCTCTCGAAGGCGTACGGGAAGAACGCCATGTCCGTCGGCGAGGACTACGCCGAGAAGCACGGGGTCAAGGTCGGCGACACCCTCACCGTCGCGTTCAAGGCGGGGGAGACGGCGAAGCTGAAGGTCGCCGCCATCACCTCCGACGACACCAACATCGACCGCGGTGCGATGTACATCAACCTCACGACGGCGGCGTCGTACATCCCGGCCGACCGGATGCCGCAGAACGTGGCCATGTTCGGCAAGGCGGAGGAGGGCAAGGAGAAGGAGGCGTACGCGGCCCTGAAGAGCGCGATGGCCGAGTACCCCGTCTACAAGGTGCAGAACCAGGCCGACTTCAAGGAAGACCTGAAGGACCAGGTCGGCCAGTTGCTGAACATCGTCTACGGTCTGCTCGCCCTGGCGATCATCGTCGCGGTGCTCGGTGTGGTGAACACCCTCGCCCTGTCCGTGGTCGAACGGACCCGCGAGATCGGCCTGATGCGCGCCATCGGGCTCTCCCGCCGCCAGCTGCGCCGCATGATCCGGCTGGAGTCCGTGGTCATCGCCCTCTTCGGGGCGCTGCTCGGACTCGGACTCGGGATGGGCTGGGGCACCGCGGCCCAGAAGCTGCTGGCGCTGGAGGGGCTGGAGGTCCTGGAGATCCCGTGGCCGACGATCCTCACGGTCTTCGCCTGCTCCGCCCTCGTCGGACTGTTCGCCGCTCTCGTCCCGGCCTTCCGGGCGGGCCGGATGAACGTCCTGAACGCCATCGCGACGGACGGGTGAGCCGACGTCCTCCCGACTGCGGTGACCCTCCGGGCGTCACCGTAGGATGACCCGCAGGCCCCGGGACGTTCCTCCAAACGTCCCGGGGCCGAGCGCGTTTCCCGCACGCCGTTTCCCGCGCGCCGTTCTCCGCGCGCCGCTTCCCGCCCTGGTTCCCCGTCCGGGCCCACCGGTCACGGCGGACGGTGTCAGCTTGCTGCACCTGGCGGCGGTCCGTTGTGCAGCAAGCTGACACCGCGGCCCCTCTTGTGGCGCGTTCCGCGCTGGCATGGTCGTTCGAGCCGGGACGAACCCCGGCTCCGACGCCACCGTCGAAGGGGAGAACGTGTCCAGGTCACCGCTTGCCCAGAAGCAGCGCCGCCCGGCCAGAACCGCCGCCCTCGTCACCGGAATCGCCCTCGCCGCACTCGCGCTCTCCACCGGCGCCGCGTCGGCCACCACTCCGACGGGACCCCCGCCCGCCGCCGACCACGTCGCCCGGCTGATCTGTACGGAGTTGGCGGGCCTCATCGGCCAACTGCCCCCGGAATCCGCGCCCGTCCAGGTGTGCAAACTGGTCAACGGCTGGGACTAGGAATGTCGACCCGCGCACGGGCGGCAGGACCGACGGGAACGGATAGGCCGACAGGACCGGCGGGGTCGGCAGGGCCGACAGGACCGACAGGACCGGCGGGGTCGGCAGGACCGGCCGGACCGGCGGGGTCGGCAGGACCGGCCGGACCGGCGGGGTCGGCAGGACCGGCAGACGCCGCGGGAGAGGTGGAGCGCTCCCCGGGGACGCCGGGCGTGATGCGTTTCCGTCTCCTGGGCCCGCTGGCCCTCGCGGACGGACCCGACACCGTCGTCCTCCAGCCCTCCAAACCCGCGAACCTGCTCGCCGCTCTGCTCCTGCACGCCAACTCCACGGTCTCCGCCGAGTACTTGCAGCGCGCGGTGTGGGGCGAGGAGCAGCCCGTCACCGCCAGGGCCGCCCTCCAGACCTGTGTCCTGCGGCTCCGTCGGCTGTTCGCCAAGCACGAGGTAACCGGCGCCTCCATCGAGGCGGTGCCCGGCGGCTACCGGATCACCGCCGCCCCGCACACCCTGGACCTCCTCGGCTTCCGCGAGCAGGTGCGCCGGGCGGCCGGCCTGGACCGGGACCCGGAGGCGGAGCTCTGTGCGCTCAGGGACGCCCTCTCGCTCTGGCAGGGTTCGCTGCTCGCCAACGTACGGTCCGTCGTCCTGCACCGCGACGAGGTGCCCCGGCTCGCGGAGGAACGGCTGCGCGCGGTCGAGCGGGTCTGCGACCTGCTGCTGGGGCTCGGGCGCTGCGGTGAGGCACTCGTCGACCTGTGGACCACTACGCGCGTATATCCGGGGCACGAACGCTTCCACGAACAGCTCATCGAGGCCCTCTACCGCAGCGGACGCCAGTCCCAGGCCCTCGCCGAGTACCGCAGGGTCAAGGGCTTCCTGCTGGAAGAGCTGGGCGTGGACCCCTCGCCCTCCCTGCGCCGCCTCGAACTGTCCATCCTGCGCGGCGAGGACCTGGGCTCCGCCGGACCGGCGACCCCTCGCGTCATCCGGGGTGAGACCGTCCCCCTCCCCGCCGCCTCACCCGCAGTCCCGGCCACCGTCGCCCCGCCCGCGACCCCGGCCGACGCCGCGGCCTTCGCCCCGGCCGCCGCCCCCGGCGTCGGGCCCGTCCCCGCCGTGCCGCACTTCACCGGGCGGACCGCCGAGGCCGCCGCCATGGCCGCACGCCTCACCGAGCCCCCGGCCCCGGGCCCCGAGGATCACCGGCCCCTCACGGTCCTGGTCTCCGGAGCCCCTGGGATCGGCAAGTCCGCGCTCGCCCAGCACGTCGCCCGGATCGTCCGGGACGACTTCCCCGCCGGGCGGTTACTCGTCCGGATGACCCGCGCGGACGGCGAACCCCGCACGGTCGATGAGGTGGCCGCCGAAGTGGCCGCCGCGCTGGGGGAGTCGCGTGAGGGGCGCGCCCTGCTGATCCTGGACGACGTGGTCGACGCCGATCAGGTGCGCCCCCTGCTCGCGCCGGGCGCGGGAGCCGCGGGGGCACCGGCCGGGGGCGCGGGCGCGGGGGCCTCCGCCGTCGGGCCGGACCTCGCCGTCGTGGTCACCAGCCGCATGGGGCTTGGCGGGCTCATCGCGACGCACGGCGGCTGGGTGCAGCGCCTGACCGCCTTCACCGAGGCCGAGTCGTACGCCCTGCTGCTGGCCGCCCTGGGAGCCGAGCGGGTCGAGGCCGAACCGCGCGCCGCCCGTCGGCTGGCCGCCCAGTGCGGCCACTTCCCCGCCGCGCTGCGCATCCTCACCGCCCGGCTGCTCACCCGGCCGGGGCTGCGGCTCGCCGACGCCGTCGACTGGCTGGGTGAGGACCCGCTCGCCCGGCTCACCCTGACCGACTCCCCGGACCTCTCGGTCACCGGACTCTTCGACCGGGCGCTCGGCCGGCTCGACCCCCGGCTGTCGGAGGCTTTCGAGCGCCTGGCCCAGGGCCCGCCGGAGCTGCTCGCCGACCGGGACCGGGGCTCCGAGGACGAGGAAGGCGTTCCCGAAGCCGTACGGGAGCGGCTCGCCGACGCCGGACTGCTGGAGGACGGCCCGCCGGGCCCGTACCGCATCCACGACCTGCTCCGCGCCCACGTACGAAGAACCGCCCGGACCCGCGACCGCCGCACAGAGAAGGTGTGATCCCCATGGCCGAGAGCGCCGCACCCACCGCACCCGCCACGCCCCCCTCGACGACCGCACCCGCCACGCCCCCCTCGACGACCGCACCGGCGTCGTCCCCGGCGACGACCGCCTTCGAGGCGCTGGCCGGAACCCGGCCGCGCATCCGGCGCGACGTGCTGTTCACCGAGACCCCCGGCGGGGTGCTGTTCCACAACGCCGACGGCGGCTTCCACCTCACCGGCCGCACCGCCTACCGCTTCGCCTCCCTCGTCGTCCCGCACCTCACCGGGCAGCACCGACTGGCCGAACTCTGCGCCGGGTTCGGCCCCGCCCAGCGGGCGATGGCCGCCGAACTGGTCAGGACGCTGTACGCGCGTGGCTTCGCCCGCGACATCCCCGAGCCGGCCACCGCCGGGGAGACCCTCGACGAGGGGGCCGCCGAGCGGTTCGCCGCGCAGATCGCCTACGTCGACCACTACGCCGATGACGCCCCCGCCCGCTTCGCCCGCTACCGGGCCACCCGCGTCGCCGTCCTCGGCGACGACGAGACGGCCCGCTGGTGCGCGCTGAGCCTGGTGCGCAACGGCTGCGCGAGCATCGGGACCGTCACGGCCCCGGACGACGTCGCGGCCGAGGCCGCCGCCAACGGGGCGCGTGTCGCGACGATCACCGCCGGGACGGACGCGGACTGGGCCGGCCTGGACGGTTACGACGTCGTCGTGGTCACCGGCGCGGGCGCCGGGGCGCGCACCCATCGGCTGCTGGCCGCCGGGGTGCCCGAGGGGGTGACCCTGGTCCCCGCGTGGCTGTTCGGCCGCCGCCTGGTCGTCGGCCCGCTCTCCACGGCCCGTTCGGCCGGCTGCTGGTCCTGCGCCCTCCTGCGGCTGAGCGGCAACGTCGACCCCGGCACGGCGGCCGAGCTGTGGAGCGAGGCGGCCGGGGCCGTACCGGCCGGCGGGGCGGCCCTGTCCGGGCCGGTCGCGGCGATGGTCGGCAACCTCGTCGGCTACGAGATCTTCCGCCTGGCCACCGGCGCGCTGCCCGCAGAGACGGCCGGCCAGGTTCTCGTCCAGGACCTGGAATCGCTGGACGTGATGGCCGAACCGGTCCAGCCCCACCCCCGGTGCGCCCGCTGCACCGTGCTCGCCGCCGACGATCTCGCCGGCGTTTCCGTCGGCGAACCCGCCGCGCTGCCCGGCACGCTCGCGCTGCCCGTCACCGCGACGGTGGAGACCGCCCGCGACGCGGAGGAGCTGGTCGAGGAGCTGAACCGGATCGGCACCGTGCTGGTCCGCCCGTACACCGGGATCTTCCGCCGCTACGACGACGAGGAGCTGACCCAGACCCCGTTGAAGCTCAGCCGTGTCGAGGTGGCCCTCGGCGGCGGGACGAGCCGCCGGATCGCCGCGTTCGACGTGCACCACCTGGCCGGTGCGCGGACCCGGGCGCTGTACGCGGCGGCCGAGGCGTACGTCGAGCACGTGGTCCCCCTGGCGGGCGTCAGCGGCGGTGAGCGGGACGGCGGTGCGCGGGCGCCGCGGACGCTCGGGCCCGACGCCCTGACGACCGGCGGCGGCACCGGGGCCCGGCCGGCCGCCTGGGCGGTCGCCACCTCGCTGATCGGCAAGGACCCGGTACGCGTTCCGGCCGCCGCCCTACGACCGTTCGGGCCGCACAACGACGACCGGGCGCACCTGGCCACCACCGCCGGCTCCGGAGCGGGCGGCAGTGCGGCGGAGGCGGCGGGCCGGGGGCTGCTGTCCGCGCTCGCCCATGACGCCCTGCTGCGCGCGGTGCGGGGCGCCACCCGGGTCGGCCCGCTGGCGGTGGGCGGCGACGATCCGGAGCTGGTGTTCCTGCTGAAGTCCGCCGCCAACCTGGACATCGCCGTGGACCTCCTCGACCTGGGCGAGGCGGACCGCAGCTCCGCGCACGTGGTGCTCGCCCGGGAGGCGAACGGGCTGCCCGCGTCCGCCCGTTGGGCGGTCGGGGCCGGGCTGTCCCGGCGTTCGGCGGCCGCGTCCGCCCTGCGGGACCTGCTCGGTCAGGTGCAGCTCGCCGCCGAGGACCCGGGGGCGGCGGTCGACACCGGGGACCCGCTGGTGGTCGACCTGGCCCCGGGGGCGATCGCGGCGGGCGGCGCGTCCGTCGCGGCGGACGCGGCGGAGACCACGTTCGACGCGGTGCTGGAGGCCTTGAGGTTGGCCGGCCGCGACGCCCTGTACGTGCGGACGACGCCGGTGGACCTGCGTTCCGGTTCCATCGCCACGGCCCGGGTGCTGCTCACGGTGGACGGCGAGGTCGGCACCGATGCCCGTTGAGACCGCGCCGCACACGCCGGACGCGGCGGTGGCCGCTGCCACCGGGCCGGGCGCCCCGGACGCACCGGTGCCCGTCGACACCCCACCGGCCACACAGGTGCTGGGGGAGTCCACCCGGCTGCTCTCGAAGCTGCTGGGTCAGGCGCTCGCCCGCCACGGCGGGGCGGCGGCCACCGCCCCACTGGACGTCCAACCCCTGGGCGTACGCGACGCGTTCGCGGCGAACGGACCGGTGGCCCGGGCCGTCCCCGTGCGCTACTACGGGCGGCACGCCGTCATCGGCCCCCTCCCGGCACCCGACGGCACCGCCCAACGCCCCTGCGCCCGCTGCCTGGAGCGCCGGTGGCAGGGTGTGCGGTCCGTCGCCCTGCGCGAGGCGCTGGAGCTCGGCTCCGGGACCCGGGCGGCGGGCCCGTCCCCGTACGTCACCCCGTTCGCGGCCGAGGCGCTCGCCGGAGTCGTCGCCGCCCGGCTGCACGGCGGGGGACCGGACACCGGCGCCTTCCCGGCCGTCCACCTCGTCGACCTCGACACCCTGGCCGTACGCCACTACCCGCTCGTCCCCGACCCGGAGTGCCCCGCCTGCGGGCGGCCCGAGCCGGACAGCGACGAGGCGGCGGCCCTCACCCTGCGGCCCGCGCCCACCGTGCGGCCCGGCGGCTTCCGGGTCCGGGACATCGAGGACTACGAGCTGCCCGTCGAGCCGTACGCCAACCCCGTCTGCGGCTCGCTGGGCCCCTCCGTCGTCCAGGACGTCTCCTCCACGTCCACCTCCGCCACCATCGGCTGCTTCTCGATGCGCTCGGGACCGTATCTGCGCGAGACGTTCTGGGGCGGGCACGCCGACACCTTCGCCGAGAGCGTGCGCATCGGGGTGCTGGAGGGCCTGGAGCGGTACGCCGGCATGCGGTCCCGCGCCAAACGCGCCCAGGTGCGCGCCAGTCTGCACGCGCTGCGCGCCGAGGGCCGGGCCGCCCTGGACCCACGCGTCTGCGGCCTGTACTCCGACGACTTCCACCGGGCCAACCCCCGCGTCCGGCCCTTCACTCCGGACCGGGAGATCCCCTGGGTGCGCGGCTGGTCGCTCCGCGACTCCCGGACCGTCCTGGTCCCCGAAGTGCTCACCTACTACCACGCGCCGGGCCTGGAGAACCGGTTCGTGCAGGAGAGCTCCAACGGCTGCGCGTCCGGGGGCGCGCTGGAGGAGGCCGCCTACTTCGGGCTGATGGAGGTCGTCGAACGGGACGCGTTCCTGCTCTCCTGGTACGGGCGGGCCCCGCTGCCCGAGGTCGACCCGCGCACCAGCCGCCGCCCCGCCACCCGGCAGATGGTGGACCGGCTGGAGATGTACGGGTACGAGGCGCGGTTCTTCGACACCCGGATCACCTTCCCGATCCCGGTCGTCACCGGGGTCGCCGTCCGCCCCGACGGCGGACCCGGCCGGATGTGCTTCGGCGCGGGCGCCGGACTCGACCCGGAGGCCGCCCTGGCCGGGGCGCTCTGCGAGATCGCCACCGACGCCGTCAACCTCCAGGGCCGCACCGAGCGGGACGAGGACCGGCTGCGGGCCATGGCAGGCGACTTCGCGAAGGTCGAGGCGCTGCACGACCACCCGCTGGCGTACGGGATCCCGGAGATGGGCGATCACGCGGACTTCCTGCTCGGCGCGCCGGGAAGCCCTCGCCCGCCGCTCCGCTCCTTCGACGACCTGTACGGGGACGGGCCCGGCGCGCGGCCGGTGCTCCCGGTCTCCGACGATCTGCGGGAGGACCTGCTGCGGTGCGTGGACACCGTCGCCGCCGCCGGGTTCGACGTGGTCGTCGTCGACCAGACCATGCGGGAACAGCGCGACCTGGGGCTGAGAACGGTGAGCGTGATCGTGCCCGGGCTGCTGCCGATCGACTTCGGCTGGACCCGCCAGCGCGCCCTGCGCATGCCCCGGCTGCGCACCGCCCTGCGCGAGGCGGGCCTGCGGACGGCGGATCTCACGGACGCCGACCTCAACCCGGCCCCGCACCCGTTCCCATGACCGCCACTCCCCTCCACCCTCCTGCCGTGACCAAGGAGCTCGCCATGGGATACGCCCATGAATACGCCGCCGCGATCCTGCACCGCGGCCGGGTCCCGATGGACCCCGCGGACTACGTACCGAACTGGCAGGACGGCCCCCGCAAGGCCAAGTACCACCCGGGCGCGGACGGCTTCCCGCTGCCGGACGCCCCCTACCCGGCCGGGGCGACGCTCGACCGGGGCCTGCGCCCCGAAGGCGGCTCGCGGGAGCGGGAGTTCGACCTGGTCACGCTCTCCGGCATGCTCCGCGACTCGTACGGCCTGACCGGCCGCCGCCTCGGCGTCCAGGCCAACACGGACCTGAACGCCCTGCCCTTCTACCCGCTGGCCAACTGGTCCCGGGGCTCCGCCTCCGGCGGCGGGCTGTACCCGGTCGGCATCCACTGGGTGTCCGGGCCGAGCGGCCCCGTACCGCCCGGGGTGCACTACTACTCCACCCGGCACCACTCCATGCAGCGGCTGCTCACGGGCGATGTCTCGGGACGGGTCCGCGAGGCGTTGGGGCAGGACGCTCCGGGGCCGGAGACCGATCAGTACCTGGTGCTCACCATCAAGTACTGGCAGAACTCCTTCAAGTACAACAGCTTCTCCTTCCACGCCGTCTCCATGGACCTCGGGGCCTGCGTCCAGACCTGGCGGATGTGGGCCGCCGCCCGCGGACTGGCCGTCGAGCCGGCCCTCTGGTTCGACGAGGAACGCCTCGCGGAACTCCTCGGGGCCGACCCGGAGGCGGAGGGCGTCTTCGCCGTCGTCCCGCTCAAGTGGGCGGGTGGGCAAGCTCCTACCGCAGGGCGGGCCGCCGAGGCGCCCGTCTCCGTACGCCGCAAGGACGTCGAGCGCTCCCGTACCGTCCTCACCTTCGACGCGCTGCTCCGCATGCAGGCGGCCACCTCGGCCGACGCCGCCGCCCGGCCCGCCCCCGGCGCGCTGGCCCCGGCCGCCGCGCACCCCGTCGACCCGGCGCTGGTGGAGGTCGCGCTGCCGGCCGCCCGGCCGCTGGACGCCGACGTACGCACCGCCCTGCGCGCGCGCCGCAGCAGCTTCGGCCGTTTCGACGCCCAGCAGCCCGTCACCGCCGACCAGTTGGCCGCCTGCCTGGCCGCGGCCTCGGCCGGATCGTGGATCGGCGGCGACACCGGTGACGTCCGGCTGACACGGCTGTACGCGTTCGTGAACCACGTCGAGGGCGTCGAGCCCGGCTCGTACGCCTACGACCCCGAGCGGCGGAGCCTGCGGCGGGTGAAGGAGGGCCGGCCGGGAGAGTTCCTCCAGCGGAACTACTTCCTCTCCAACTACAACCTGGAGCAGGCCGGAGCCGTCCTTGTGCCGACCGTCCGCACCACCGCCGTCCTCGACGCGGTCGGGGACCGGGGGTACCGGCTGGTCAACGCCACCATCGGGGCCGTCGCCCAGTCCGTCTACACGGCCGCCGCGGCCGTCGGCCTCGGCTGCGGCGTCGCCCTCGGCTTCGACAACATCTCCTACATCGAGGAGCTGGGGCTCGAAGGGACGGGCGAGGCACCGCTGCTGATCATGATGATCGGCAACGAACGCCCCGCCCCGGCCGACTTCCGCTACGAGATCGCCTGAACGGGGGCCGACGATGACCGACACCGCCAGCACCGCCAGCACCGCCGACACTGCCGACACGGCCAGCACTGCCGACACCGCCGACAGCGCCAGCACCGCCGACACGGCCCTCACCGCCGAGATCGCCAACGCCGCCGAGACCGCCGGCACCGCCGGCCCGGTCGAGGCCGTCGGCCCGCTCTCCGCGCGCCCCGCGTTCATGCTGCGCGTCGCCGGGCTCCCCGTCGACGACGTCCGGGCCCTGCGCTGCCCCGACAGCCGCCGCTGGGCCGACGACGTCCTCGACACCACCGAGCAGTTGGCGCTGCTGGCCGCGAAGGCCGGGGACCAACTGCACGGGCTGATCGGCGGCAGCGACGACGAACCGCTGCGCCGCGCCCTGCTGAAGCTGCGCCGGGACGTCTTCAACAACCGGCTGCCGGACCCGTCGGCCGCCGAGGACGGCCTCGCCCGGGTGGCGGCCCTCGACCCGGCCGCCGCCCGGGCCCTCGCCGACTGGCTCACCGGCCGCCGCGCCCTCGCCGGGAAGCGGGACGAGGGGGCCGGCCTGCTGGCCGCCGAGACCGGCCGCAGCCGCACCGAACTGGCCCGGATCGCCGGCCACGAGCGCCTGCGCAAGGGGCTGCTGCTCGCCTCGCCGACCCTGGACGCCCAGCTCGACGCCTACCGGCACAAGGCGTCCCGGGCCGGGGCGCGACCCGACCGCAAACAGCGCAAGATCGAACGCTCGCTGCTCTCCTACGTCTACCGCACCGCCTGCAAGACCAGCCCCTTCTCCACCTTCACCGCCGTCGCCCCCGGCGTATTCGGCGGCTCCGACGGGCTGCGCGTGCGGGTCGGCGAGGAGTGGCGGACACAGGTCCGGCTCAACGTCGTGGCGCTGGGCCGGCTCGCCGACGCGGTGATCGCCGACCCGGTCCGCCGGGCCGATCTGCCGCTCGCCCTCGCCTCCGGCTGGGGACGCGACGACGACCGGGTCCGCTACGTCCGGCGGTGGGTCACCGCGGGGGACGACGACACCGCCGTCACCTTCGACGCGGTGAAGGACCGGCTGTTCTTCCTGCGCCGCAGCGGCACCCTGGAACGGCTGCTCGGCCTGTTCGAGGAGCGCGGCACGCTCCGCCACGGCGAGCTGGCGGCCTGGCTGGAGCAGGACCGGGGAGCGGCGCGCGAGGAGTGCGAGCAGTACCTCGGGGCGCTCCTGGACGTCGGCATGGTCCAGGCGCCCTGCCTGCGGACCGAGGTCCACGACACCGACCCGCTCCGCGCCTTCCAGGACGCCCTGCGCGGCCTGGACCGCCCCTGGGCCGACCGCCTCGCGGACCGGCTGGAGGAACCCGCCGCCCACGCCGCGCGCTTCGCCGAAGCCGCTCCGGACGAGCGGCGCGCCCTGCTGGAATCCGTACGGGCCGGGCTGCGGGCCGTGCAGGAGGAGGAGCTGGGAGCCGCGCGAGCGAAGGTCCCGCAGACCCTGCTGTACGAGGACGCGGCGGCGGGGCCCCGCCGGGCGACCGGCACCGGCGTCGCGCTGGACCCCGCCGCGTGGGAGGAGCTGGCCGCCGGTCCGCTGGCGGCGGTGGAGCGGGTCCTGCCCGCCTTCGACCTCACCCTCCCGCAGCGGATCACCTTCCAGGGCTTCTTCCTCGCCCGGTACGGACGCGGCGGGCGCTGCGACGACCTGCTGAAGCTGGTCCACGACTTCCACGAGGACTTCTTCGACCAGTACATGACGTTCACCGCCTCCCGCACCCCGTACGACGCCGAGGGCACCTACGTCCCCGAGGTCAACTGGCTGGGCCTGGAGAGGCTGCGCTCCCTCGACACCGCCCGGCGCACTTTCACCGCGCGGATGACCGCGCTGTGGGAGGCGGCGGAGGCGGCGGAGCCGGGGGCGGCCGAAGTGCGCCTGGACGACGCGTTCCTGGGAGCGGTGGCCGGGGAACTGGGCGGCCTGGAAGCGGACTTCGCGCCGATGAGCCACCACGTCCAGATCGCCGACCGGCCCGGCGACCCGCTCGTCGTCCTCAACCGGTCGTACGGAGGGGTGTCGTTCTCGTTCACCCGGTTCACCCAGCTCTTCGACGGCCTCGGCGAACGGCTCCTCGCGGACACCGACGCCCTCGTGCCCGACGGCGCCGTCCTGGCCGAGGTCACCGGCGGCCCGGTCACCAGCAACCTCAACCTGCACGCCAGACTGACCCCGTACGAGATCGTCTGCCCCGGCGAACGCGGCACGCTGGAGGCGGAGTTCAGGATCGAGCTGGACGACCTGTACCTCGTGCACGACCCAGGGGCCGACCGGCTGGCCCTGCGCTCGGTCCGCCTGGACCGCGAGGTGATCCCCGTCTACCTCGGCTATCTCGTCCCCCTCGCCCTGCCCGAGCTGCCCCGCACCCTGCTCCTCCTCTCCCCGACCTCGATGGCCCCCCTCAACGTGTGGGCGGGCGTCCCCGAGGGCGAGCCGCGCGGCGGGGTCACCGGGCGGCCCCGGGTTCGGCACGGCTCGCTCGTCCTGAGCCGGCGCAGCTGGAGCGCCCCGGCGACCGTCCTGCCGCTGCACCGGCCGGGCACGCCGGAGGACGGCTGGTTCCTGGACTGGCACGCCTTGCGGCGCACCCACGGTCTGCCCGACCGGGTCTTCGCCACCGTGTCGGACACCGGGGCCCGGGGGGCGACCGGGGCCAAACCGCAGTACCTCGACTTCGACAGCCCGCTGTCCCTGTCCGCCTTCGAGGCACTGGTCAAATCCCCCGACGCCCGGGTGGTGTTCCGGGAGATGCTGCCCGACGAGGACACGCTGCCCACCGTCAGCGGTCACGGCCGCCATGTCGCCGAACTGGCCGTGGAGACGGCCGTACCCGCCCGCAGGAGGACCACCTCATGACACCCCCCACCGCACCGGCCGCGACCACCACCGGGGCCTGGCAGGCCACCCACGTCTTCTACGCCGCCAACCCCCGCCCCTTCCTCCTGCACTGCGTCCGCCCGCTGGTCGCGCGGCTGGAGGCCGACGGGCTGATCGCCGGGTACTTCTTCATCAACTACTGGCTGGAGGGGCCCCACGTACGGCTGCGCCTCAAGCCGTCCTCGCCCGCCGCCGAGCCGGAGGTGGCCCGCCGCACCGAAGAGGCCGTCGACGCGTTCCTGGCCGAGCGGCCCGCCCTGTACGAGGTCGACTCCGGATTCCTCAACGACTTCTACAACACCCTCTTCGAGATCGAGTTCCCCGGCGGCGAGCGCGGCCACTACACGGACGAGCAGGGGCGGATGAACCTGCGCCCCAACAACTCCCGCCACCGCGAGGCCTACGAGCCGGAGTTCGGGAAGTACGGCGGGCCCGCCGGGATCGAGCTGGCCGAGTGGCACTTCCGGCACTCCAGCGACCTGGTGATCGACGCCCTCGCCACCAAGAACCTCCACCTGCGCACCGTACTGCTGGGCACGGCCGCCCAGTTCATGATGGTGATGTCCGCCAGCTTCCTGCCGGACCGGGCGGAGCTCGCCGGATACCTCGACGACTACTACGCGTTCTGGCACCGGGCGTTCCCCGGCACCGGGTTCATCGGCACCGACGAGTACGACACCAACTACGCCCGCACGGCGGACGGACTGCGGGACCGGTTCGCCCGTGTCCGGGCCGCCACCGCCCCGCCCGGGAGCGCCCGCTCGCTCCCCGGGTCGCTGGCCGGATGGGCCGAGCACTGCGCCGAACTGCGCGACCGGGCACGGAAGCTGACCGTGGACGGCGACCTGGTCTTCCGGTCCTGGGACGGCGAGCGGGACGAACGGGTCACCGACCCCGCCGTGGCGCTGCCGCTGCTGCTCTCCCCGTACCTGCACATGACCAACAACCGGCTGCACGTCACCATCCGGGACGAGGCCTACCTCAGCCACGTCCTGGGCCGGGTCCTCAAGGAGTCCGCGTGAGCGCGGTCCCCGGGGCGCTCACTTCCTACCGGCCCGCGCTGCGGCCCCGCGTCCTGCTCAGCGACCCGCTGCTCGACGGGGCCGCGACCGTCCACCTGATCAAGGACGCCGAGACCGGCAACTCCTTCAAGGTCGGGCCCAAGGAGCACTTCCTCATCGCGCGCATGGACGGGGAGCGGAGCCTGGGGGAGATCGGCGAGGAGTACGCCGGTGCGTACGGGCGGCGGCTGGGGGACGCCCACTGGCAGCGGCTCCTGGCGCTGCTGGGGGCGAAGGGGCTGCTGGCGGGGGCCCCCGCGGGGTCGGCCGCCCCGGGCGCTCCGGCCGCCGTGCCCGCCCCCGTACCGGAGAAGCGCACCCTCCTGCGCGGCTCCCTCCCCCTGGTCGCCGACGCCGACGCCACCACCGCCCGCCTCCACCGGGCGTTCGGCTTCCTCCTCGCCCCCGGGGCGATGGTGCCCCTTCTGGCGCTGGTCCTCGCGATGGAGGCGGTCGTGGTCGCGCGGTCCGGCGAACTGCTGCTCGCCGCACGCGGACTGCTCGCCAACCCCGTCCTGCTGACCGGTACGGCGATCCTGCTCTGGGTGAGCACCGCGCTCCACGAGCTGGCGCACGGCGTGGTGGCCCGGCACTACGGGGGGCGGGTCGCCGAGATCGGGCTGCGGTGGCGGCTGCCCGCCGTGATCATGTACTGCACGGTCGACGACTACCTCTACCTCGGCGCCCGTCGACACCGCGTCGCCACCGCCCTCGCCGGTGCGGTGATGAACCTGGTCTTCCTGCTCCCGTTCTGCGCGCTCTGGCTGTTCGCCCCGCTCGACGACGCGACGCACGACGCGTTCGCCGCCCTGCTGCTCCTCGGCAGCGTCCAGGCGTTCGCGATGCTCGTGCCGCTGCCGCCCCTGGACGGCTACCGGATCGCGGGCCAGCTCGCCGGAGCCACCGGCCTGGCCGCCTCGGCCGGCGCCTACCTCCGGCTCGCACTGCGCCGCTCCCCGGAGGCCGCCGCCTATCCACGGCGGGCCCGGATCGCCTATCCCGCCTACGCGGCGGTCACGGTGCTCGTTCTCGCCGGGACCGTGGCGGCGGTCGTCGCGGCCGCCCACCATCTGCTGACGGCCTGATGTTCCACCTCAAGGAGAGTGCCATGACGTCCACCGCCCCCCGCGCCCCCCACAGCCCCCCGGCGGGTCCGTCCGCCGGGCCCGCCGTCGCCCTGACCGACGTCCACAAGGCGTACGGCGCCACCCGGGCCGTCGACGGGGTCTCGCTGACCGTCGAACGCGGTGAGTTCTTCGGGCTGCTCGGGCCCAACGGGGCGGGCAAGACGACGCTCGTCGAGATCATGGAGGGCCAGCGGCGGGCCGACTCCGGGACCGTGGCCGTCCTCGGGGCGAGCCCCTGGCCACGCAACACGGCCCTGCTGCCCCGGCTCGGCGTGCAGACCCAGGCCTCCGCGTTCTTCGTCCGGCTGACCGCCCGCGAACACCTGGTCACCATGGCCGCCCTCTACCGGTGCGACGCCGCGGCCGCCGAACGCACGCTCGCCTCCGTCGGCCTCACCGAGCAGGGCGACACCCGGGTCGACGACCTCTCCGGCGGCCAGCGGCAGCGGCTCGCCATCGCCTCCGCCCTGGTCCACGACCCCGAACTGATCTTCCTGGACGAGCCGACCGCCGCGCTCGACCCGCAGGCCCGCCGCTCCCTGTGGCAGGTCCTGCGCGACCTCAAGGGCCAGGGCCGCACCATCGTCTACACCACCCACCACCTGGACGAGGCCGAGGCGCTCTGCGACCGGGTCGCCATCATGGTCGCGGGCCGGGTCGCCGCTCTGGACAGCCCCGGCCGGCTGATCGCCGCCTCCAGCCCGACCACCCGGCTGCTGGTCCCGGCCGACCGCCTCACACCCGAACAGGCCCGCGCCATCGAGGACGTGGACCGGGTGACCGAGGAAGGCGGCTCGCTCGTGCTGGAGACCCTCGCCGCGGGCCGGGTCCTGGCCGCCGTCGACGCGATCGCGGGGCTCCAGGGCGTACAGACCAGGACGGCGAGCCTGGAGGACGTGTACCTCGACCTGACCGGCACCGGGGCCGACGCCCCCCGGCCCTGAGGGCTGCCCCGGCAAGCCGACCCGCCCCCACGTGCAGCACAACCAGCGATACGGAGACATTCCATGAGCGCCTACACCGCGCTGAGCCAGGCCGGATACCGGGCCTACGCCCGCGACCGCACCACCCTCTTCTTCACCTTCGCGTTCCCGCTGATCTTCCTGGTGGTCTTCGGGCTGATCTTCCACGGCCAGACGGTCGAGGAGAGCGGCAAGCCCTACATCAACTACATCGCGCCCGGCGTGCTGTCCTGGGGCGTCGGCAACGCCGCCGTCTTCGGCGTCGGGTTCGTCCTCATGCAGTGGCGGCGCGACGACATCCTCCGGCTGATCCGGATGACGCCCACGCCCGTCTCCACCGTCCTCGCCTCCCGTTACGTCCTGGCCCTCGGCATCGGAGCCGTCCAGGCGGCCCTCTTCGTGGCCGTGGCGCTGCTCCCGTCCTTCGGGCTCCAGCTGGACGGCCGCTGGCCGCTCGCCCTTCCGGTGCTGGTCCTCGGCATCACCGCGTTCCTCGCGCTCGGCGTCATCGTCGGCAGCTACGCGAAGACCCCGGAAGCGGTCGCCGCCGTCGCCAACTGTCTGATGATCCCCATGGCGTTCCTGTCCGGCTCGTTCTTCCCGCTGGACGCCATGCCCGGCTGGATGCAGAGCCTCTCCCGGGTCCTGCCCCTGCGCTACCTCAACGACGGGGTCTCCGGCGCGCTGACCGGCGACGGCTCCCTGAAGGACATCGGCGTCGCCTGCGCGGTCCTCGCCGGATTCGCCCTCGTCCTCGGCGCGGTCGCGCTGAAGACCTTCCGCTGGAGCGACAAGTCATGACGACGACGGCCCCCGATCCGACGACGGCCCCCGATCCGACGGTGACGGCCGCCGCCCCGACCCCCCTGCAAGCGGGGCGCGACCGGCTCCAGTCCGCGCTGACCGCCCGCCACACCCGTTCCCCCGCCGGCCTGCCCGCGCCCTACGCCGTGCCGCTCGGGTCCGCCGACGTCCTCGGCTTCGGCCGCCCGGACCCGTACGCCGACACCCGGCCCGCCGCCAACGTGCAGCTGACTTCCCGCGCCGTGCTCATCGGTCCCTGGGGCGGCGGGCCCGACGCCACCGCCTGCGGCCAGTGCCTCGCGATGCGCTGGCAGCGGCTGCGCAGCCGGTCCGAGCGCGAGGCCCTGGAGCTGGGGTACGAGCCGCACGGGGCCGTGCACTGGCCGGTGCTCACCGAGTACGCGGTGGACGCCGTCTGGGCCGCGTACCGCGCGGTCCTGACCGGCCGGCGCACCCGTCCGGACGCGTCCACCGCCGACCTGGACGCGACCGCCGTCGGCACCGCGGACACCGCCACCGGCACCGCGGACACCGCCACCGGCACCGCGGACACCGCCGGCGGCACCGCGGACACCACCACCGGCACCGCGGACACCGCCGGCGCGCCCGCGCACCTGGACGCCGCGCCCGCACCCACCGAAGCCGGGCCTGCCCGCAGGGGCGTCGGGCCTGCCCCGAGGGGCGCCGCGCCCGGGCCCACCGACGCCACCCCCGCCGACCGGGCGCTGCCCCAGGTCACCCGGGTCGACCTGGTCACCCTCGCCACGGCCACCTTCCCGCTGCTGCCCGAACCGCTCTGCCCCGCCTGCGTCCACGAGGTCCCGGACACGGCGGAGGCCGCCCGCATGCGGTTGACGCCCACCCCCAAACCGGACCCCGACGGCTACCGGCTCCGCACCCTGGAGTCCTACCCGCTGCCGACGGCCGCCCTCGCCAACCCGGTCTGCGGCGCGCTCGGCTCCGACACCTGGATCAACCCCGCCTCCACCACCACGGCCCCGGTCGCCGGGACCCACTTCGTCCGGGGTTACGCGGGCCTGAACGACGTCACCTGGAGCGGCCAGGCCAACCGGTACTCCACCAGCCGCACCCTCGCCCACCTGGAAGGCCTGGAAAGGTACGCGGGCACCCAGCGCCGACGCGGCACCACCCCGGTCGTCGACTCCTACGCGAACCTCTCCGGCCAGGCGCTGAACCCTGCCGACTGCGGCTTCTACACCGCCGCGACGTACGCCACCGACCCCCTGGTCAGCCCCTTCGACCCGAACCGGGCGATCCCCTGGGTCTGGGGCCACTCCCTGCGCGACGACGCCCCGATCCTGATCCCGGCCCGGCTGGCCCACTACAGCGCGGGCGTCGACGCCGACAACTTCGTCTTCGAGTGCTCCAACGGCTGTGCCACCGGCGGCAGTCCGGAGGAGGCGATCCTCTTCGCCCTCCTCGAACTCGTCGAACGGGACGCCTTCCTCCTCGCCTGGCACGGCCGCGCGCCCCTCACCGCGATCGACCTCACCACCGCGACCACCCCCGCCGTCCGCTCGATGCTCGACCGGGCGGCCCTGCACGGCTACGACGTGCACGCCTTCGACACGCGGATGGATCTGGCGGTCCCCGTCGTCACCGCCCTCGCGGTGCGCCGGGACGGCGGCCACGGCACGCTGTCGTTCAGCGCGGCGGCCGGCTTCGACCCGGCGGACACGGTGGAGTCGGCCCTGTCCGAAGTCCTCACCTACATCCCCCACCTGCCCTACCAGGTCACCGGGAGACTGGCCGAACTGGAGGCGATGGAGCGGGACTTCAGCAAGGTTCTGCATCTCAAGGACCACGCCCAGCTCTACGGGCTGCCGTCCATGGCCCGACACGCCGCCACCTACCTGGAACCGGTCGACGTCCTCCCGCTGGAGGAGACGTTCGCCGACTGGCAGCCGCTGCGCCCCCGCACCGGCGACCTGCTGGACGATCTGCGGCTGCTGCGGGACCGGCTGACCGCCGCGGGGTACGACGTCCTCGCCGTCGACCAGACGACGCCGGAGCAGCACCGGATGGGCCTGCACACGGTGTCCGCCATCGTCCCGGGACTGCTGCCGCTGGACTTCGGCTGGAGCAGACAGCGGGCACTGACCATGCCCAGGCTGCGGACCGCGCTGCGGGCGGCGGGGCGGCGGGCCGACGATCTGCCGGAGGCGGAGATCAAGGCCGTCCCGCACCCCTTCCCGTGACCGGGCCCGCGCCGCACGCGCGACGGCCCCCTCCGACCGGCGGAGGGGGCCGCGGGCGCACGAACCGGCCGTCAGCGGTGTCAGGCGCTGCAGGAGGTGGTGCTGGTGGTGCTGGAACAGGTCGACGTCGAGGAGCACGACGTGGAACCGGCGAGGACGACCTCCGACGCGTCGGAGTAGTCCGAGATCTCGAAGGTCTCCGACTCCAGCTCCAGGATCTCGTCGGCGAGGGTGGCGAGTTCGGTCTTGGGGGCCATGGTGATCTCCCTGGTGTCGTGGGGGTCCGGCCGGCTGCTCCGTCCGGTGCCCGGGTGCTGGACCCATTGCAGGGGTGGCCGCTGTCAGATCGGCCGCGATTTCGCTGTCACATCGCTGGCACCCGGTGGCAGGGCGACGGCACGGCAGGTGACAGCCGTACGGAGCAGGCTCGTCGAGCAGAGATGAGGTGCGCGGTGGTCGCAGCGGCCGGAACGACGAAGAACGCGGACGACGGCAACGGAAGGCCGGAGGCACGCGGAGGCAGGGCGACGGCAGTGGATACGCCCCTGCCGCGCCCCCTGCTCCGCTCCGCCGTCGAGCTCTACCTCGACCTGCACGCCCACCCCGAGCTCTCCGGCCGCGAACACCGCACCGCCGACCGTCTCGCCGCCCGGCTCGCCGAGCACGGCTGTACGGTCACCCGTTCCGTGGGCGGCGGCCACGGACTCGTCGGGGTGCTGTGCAACGGCCCGGGCCCCACCGTGCTGCTGCGCACCGAACTGGACGCGCTGCCCGTCACCGAGGCCACCGGACTCCCTTACGCCAGCACCGTGCCCGGCGTCATGCACGCCTGCGGCCACGATCTGCACATCGCGGCGGTCGCCGGGGCGGTGGCGCTCCTCGCCGCCTCCCGGACCGCGTGGCGGGGCACGGTCCTCGTCGTCGGCCAGCCGGAGGAGGAGACGCTGAGCGGGGCCCGGTCCCTGCTGGAGGGCGGCCGGCTGTACGAGCGCTTCGGCGTCCCGGACGCGGTCCTCGCCCAGCACGCCGCCCCGCTCCCCGCCGGGACCCTCGCCCACGCGCCGGCCGGCGGGTCGCCCCTGATGGCGGGGAGCGTCGCCGTCGAGGCGGTCCTGCACGGCCGGGGCGGTCACGCGGCCACCCCGCACCTCAACGTCGACCCGGTCCTGATGGCCGCCGCCACCGTGCTGCGGCTGCGCACCGTGGTGGCCGAGGCGACCGCGCCCGCCGAACAGGCCGTGCTCACCGTGGGCTCGGTCCGGGCCGGCGAGCGCGGCAACATCACCCCGGACCACGCCGAACTCTCCCTCACCATCCGGGCGTTCACCGAACCGGCCCTCGACCGGCTGGCCGCCGCCGCCGAACGCGTCGTCCGCGCCGAGGCCGCCGCGTCCGGGGCCCCGCGCGCACCCGGCTTCACCGTCACCGCCCGCTCACCCGCCCTGCGCCCCGACCCGGCGCTGACCGCCCGGGTGCGCCGGGCCCACGAGGTGCTCCTCGGGCCCGGCCGGGTGCTGGACGTCGGCGGGTCGGCGGCCACCGAGGACTTCCCGCACTACGCGTCGGGCGGGGTCCCGGCCGCGTACTGGATGCTGGGGACCGCCGGGGCGGGACCCTGGAGGGCCGCCCGCGCCGGAGGCGCACCCGTACCGCCCAACCACGCCCCGGGTTTCGCGCCCGACGTCAGGGCCGCCCTGCCCGTCGGCATCAGGGCCCTGGCGGCTGCGGCCCGGCAGGTGCTGGGCCCGGGGCCCGCCGGGGACCGGGAGGCGACGTCATGACGCCGGGCCGGGCCGGGACCGCCGACGTCGTCGTCGTACGCCGCGACCGGGCGGCCCCGGCCGGGTGGACCACCGTCGTACGGCTGCTGGGGCTGCTTCCCGCGCACTGGGCCTGCCACACCGAGGTGGACCAGGACCGAGTGGTCCTGCGGGTCGAGCTGGCCGGGGCGACGGACACGCCGGCGGTGCGGCGGGCGGTGTCCCGCGTACTGGCGGACACGGCCCTGCGCGGCTGGGCGGAGGAGCCCCGCACCATCCGCTGAGCAGGCACCGAGCACGCACCCGAACCGAGCACGTACCGAGCACGCACCTGAACCGAGCACGCACTGGGCACGCACCGAGCACGCAACGACCACGCACCGAAGCACCCGTTCGGCACCCGACGAGCACTCGCCGTGCACGTGCCGAGTGGCCCCGGGCCCTCAGATCCAGCCGCGCTCCCGGGCCAGCAGCGCGGCCTGCGCCCGGCTGGCCGCGCCGAGTGTCTGCATCAGATCGGCGACGTGCCGCCGGTAGGTCCGCACCGACACCCCCAGCTCCCGCGCGCCCGCCTCGTCCTTGCCCACCGTGCACATCGACACCAGCACCCGCCGCTCGATGCCGGAGGGCCGGAGGGTGGCGGAGTCCGGGCCGCTCTCCGTGCCGTCGCCCGCCCGGGACAGCTCTTCGGCCTGGTCCCAGATCCGTTCGAACAGGGAGATGATGTTGGAGACCAGTCCGCTGCGGTGGGCGAGGAGCGCGCCCCGGGAGGTGTCGCGCGGGTCCAGCGGGACGAGCGCCGCCCTGCGGTCGTAGATCAGGAGCCGCTCGGTGGTGTCCGCCGTCACCCGGATCGCCGCCCCGTGCTCGGCCAGCTCGCGCAGATAGGCGGCGGTCGGCGGGTCCTGGAGCGCGACGCTGGAGACGACGTTGCGGATCCGCACCCCGCGCCGCAGGCAGCGCAGGTCCAGCGGCCGGGACCGGGCGATGTTCTCCGCCGACAGCCGGGTGTACGGCTCCACGGAGAGGATCTCGTCCCGGGCGAAGAACGCGAGGTCGTCGATCCGGTTACGGATCTGGGCGAGCCCCTCCAACTGCTCGATGCCGTGCGGAGGGGGCGTGCCGGTCCCCTGCTCCGCGCGTAGACCGTCAATGACGTGCCGCGACCGGGTGACGCGCTGCAACTCCTGATGGAGCGCGTGCAGCCGGACGTCCACCAGTCGGGTGAGGGCCACCTCGGGGTCGGCCGGAAAGATGCGCCGCTCGGCGTCCTCGGCGCGCAGCAGCCCGAGCTCCTGGAGCCGGGCGATCCGGGCGTGCGCGTCCCGGGGCCGTGAGTGCAGCAGGAGGTGGAGGTCGTCGGCGCGGGTGCCGGGGTTGCGCAGGAAGTGCCGGTAGATCTCTTCCTCGGCCTCCGGGACCCCGAAGACAGACATCTCGTTCTCGCCCACGTACGCCCCCGAATGCCTGATGCCGTGGGGGGCGTGCACCGAGGGGGATCGCCCCACGCCGCCCGCCCCGGCCGCCGCTCGCTCCGCCCGTGCCGTTGACTGTGCCCCGTACCGCAGATGTGACGCGCCGGCCGCGCGATCGTCCGCGTGTCCGTGCAATGGTCGGGCAAAGACTAGACGCTGGGATCTCTCCTGTGAGGATCCCCGGCAGAACTGTGTGCGAGACGGAGATGAACGGTGCGCGACCGTCGACGAGCGGCGCTGTCGGCACGACGGGCGGCGGGGCGGGCGCGAAGCGGGCGCCGGGGACGGGGATACGGGCGGCGGCCGGGGCGCCCGGATGACGCGGTTCGAGCCGTCGGCCCGGGGCGCCCGGGTGGTGCGGTTCCGGCCGTCGGCCAAGGGCACCGATGGTGCGGTTCCGGCCGTCGGCCAGGGGCACCGGATGGTGCGGTTCCGGCCGTCGGCCCCGGCGCGCTCGCCCGTTGCGGACGCGGCTGTCACCCCCGGGTCGTACCCTGGAGACCCCCGGTCCGTCCCACGCGTCGGGCCTATCGCGTTGCTCGCCCGCCGGCAGCAGCCTGCTGCCGGTACCCCCTGATCACCCGGACGGAAACTTCATGAGCCTGCACGGTCTGCTGGATGTCGTCGTTACGGACCCGGCGCTCGCCGAGGCGGTGAAGGCGGCCGGGGACGGGCACCGGTCCCACGTCGACCTGGTGGGCCCGCCCGGTGCGCGGCCGTTCGCCGTGGCCGCGCTGGCCCGGCAGACCGGCCGGACCGTGCTGGCCGTCACCGCGACGGGCCGGGAGGCCGAGGACCTGGCCGCCGCGCTCCGCACCCTGCTGCCGCCGGACACCATCGCCGAGTACCCGTCCTGGGAGACCCTGCCCCACGAGCGGCTCTCGCCCCGCTCGGACACCGTGGGCCGCCGCCTCGCCGTGCTGCGGCGCCTGGCGCATCCCCGCGAGGACGACCCGGAGACGGGCCCGGTCTCCGTCGTCGTCGCGCCGATCCGCTCCGTGCTCCAGCCGCAGGTCAAGGGGCTCGGCGAGCTGGAGCCCGTGGCGCTGGCCGGCGGACAGAGCGCGGATCTGGGGGAGGTCGTGGACGCGCTGGCTGCCGCCGCGTACTCCCGGGTCGAACTGGTCGAGAAGCGCGGCGAGTTCGCCGTGCGCGGCGGAATCCTGGACGTCTTCCCGCCGACCGAGGAGCACCCCCTTCGGGTGGAGTTCTGGGGCGACGAGGTCGAGGAGATCCGCTACTTCAAGATCGCCGACCAGCGGTCCCTGGAGGTCGCCGCGCACGGGCTGTGGGCCCCGCCCTGCCGCGAGCTGCTGCTCACCGACCAGGTGCGGGAGCGGGCGGCGGCCCTCGCCGAGCAGCACCCCGAGCTGGGCGAGCTGCTCGGCAAGATCGCGGAGGGCATCGCGGTCGAGGGCATGGAGTCCCTGGCCCCGGTCCTGGTAGACGACATGGAGCTGCTGCTCGACGTCCTGCCGCAGGACGCGATGGCGATCGTCTGCGACCCGGAGCGGGTCCGCACCAGGGCGGCCGACCTGGTCGCCACGAGCCAGGAGTTCCTCCAGGCGTCGTGGGCGGCGAGCGCGGGTGGCGGCGAGGCCCCCATCGACGTGGGCGCGGCCTCGCTGTGGGGCATCGCGGACGTCCGGGACCGGGCCCGCGAGCTGGACATGATGTGGTGGTCGATCTCGCCGTTCGCGGCCGACGCCGCCGACCACGACGACGACACCCTCCAGCTCTCCATGCACGCCCCCGAGGCGTACCGGGGCGACACCGCCCGCGCGCTCGCCGACACCAAGGGCTGGCTGGCCGACGGCTGGCGCACGGTGTACGTGACGGAGGGCCAGGGCCTCGCCACCCGTACGGTCGAGGTGCTGGGCGGCGAGGGCATCGCGGCCCGCCTCGACGCGGACCTGACCGAGCTCACCCCGTCCCTGGTGCACGTCTCCTGCGGGGCCATCGAACAGGGGTTCGTCGACCCGGCGCTGAAGCTCGCCGTGCTCACCGAGACGGACCTGACCGGCCAGCGCACCGCCACCAAGGACCTGGGCCGGATGCCGGCCCGCCGCCGCAAGACGATCGACCCGCTGACGCTGGAGGTCGGCGACTACATCGTCCACGAGCAGCACGGTGTCGGCCGGTACGTGGAGATGGTGCAGCGCACGGTCCAGGGCGCCACCCGCGAGTACCTGCTCGTCGAGTACGCCCCCGCCAAGCGCGGCCAGCCGGGCGACCGCCTCTACATCCCCACCGACCAGCTGGAGCAGGTCACCAAGTACGTCGGCGGCGAGGCCCCGACGCTGCACCGCCTCGGCGGCGCGGACTGGACGAAGACCAAGCAGCGGGCGAAGAAGGCGGTCAAGGAGATCGCCGCCGACCTGATCAAGCTCTACTCCGCCCGGATGGCGGCCCCCGGCCACGCCTTCGGCGCGGACACCCCCTGGCAGCGCGAGCTGGAGGACGCCTTCCCGTACGCGGAGACGCCCGACCAGCTGTCCACGATCGCCGAGGTCAAGGAGGACATGGAGAAGACGGTCCCGATGGACCGGCTCATCTGCGGCGACGTCGGCTACGGCAAGACGGAGATCGCGGTCCGGGCGGCGTTCAAGGCGGTCCAGGACGGCAAGCAGGTGGCGGTCCTCGTCCCCACGACCCTCCTCGTCCAGCAGCACTACGGCACGTTCACCGAGCGCTACTCCCAGTTCCCGGTCAACGTCCGCGCCCTGAGCCGCTTCCAGTCGGACACCGAGTCCAAGGCCACCCTCGAAGGGCTGAAGGACGGGGCCGTCGACCTGGTCATCGGCACCCACCGCCTCTTCTCCTCCGAGACGAAGTTCAAGGACCTCGGCCTGGTCATCGTGGACGAGGAACAGCGGTTCGGCGTCGAGCACAAGGAACAGCTCAAGAAGCTCCGCGCCAACGTCGACGTGCTCACGATGTCCGCGACCCCCATCCCCCGTACGCTCGAGATGGCGGTCACCGGCATCCGCGAGATGTCCACGATCACCACCCCGCCGGAGGAGCGCCACCCGGTCCTCACGTTCGTCGGCCCGTACGAGGAGAAGCAGATCGGCGCCGCCGTACGGCGTGAACTGCTGCGCGAGGGCCAGGTCTTCTACATCCACAACCGGGTCGAGTCCATCGACCGGGCCGCCGCCCGCCTCCGCGAGATCATCCCGGAGGCCAGGATCGCCACGGCCCACGGCCAGATGTCGGAATCGGCCCTGGAACAGGTGGTGGTGGATTTCTGGGAGAAGAAGTTCGACGTCCTGGTCTCCACGACGATCGTCGAGTCCGGCATCGACATCTCCAACGCCAACACCCTGATCGTGGAGCGCGGCGACAACTTCGGCCTCTCCCAACTGCACCAGCTGCGCGGCCGGGTGGGCCGGGGCCGCGACCGGGGCTACGCCTACTTCCTCTACCCCCCCGAGAAGCCCCTGACGGAGACGGCCCACGAACGCCTGGCCACCATCGCCCAGCACACGGAGATGGGCGCGGGCATGTACGTGGCGATGAAGGACCTGGAGATCCGCGGCGCGGGCAACCTGCTCGGCGGCGAGCAGTCCGGCCACATCGCGGGCGTCGGCTTCGACCTGTACGTCCGCATGGTCGGCGAGGCGGTCGCCGACTACCGGGCCCAGATGGAGGGCGGCGAGCAGGAGGAGCCCCCGCTGGAGGTCAAGATCGAGCTCCCGGTCGACGCACACGTCCCGCACGACTACGCCCCTGGCGAGCGGCTGCGCCTCCAGGCCTACCGCGCGATCGCCGCGGCCTCCTCGGAGGACGACATCCGCGCGGTCCGCGAGGAGCTGACCGACCGCTACGGCCCGCTGCCCGAACCGGTCGA
Source organism: Streptomyces sp. NPDC021019 (assembly GCF_044333295.1). Lineage (NCBI taxonomy): Bacteria > Bacillati > Actinomycetota > Actinomycetes > Kitasatosporales > Streptomycetaceae > Streptomyces > Streptomyces sp. NPDC021019. The sequence goes on along the minus strand of NZ_JBIRQR010000004.1, from coordinate 215,557 downwards.
GAACCTCCTCCTGGTCGCCGGCCTGCGCATGCTGGCCCGCGCCTGCGGCGTCGGCGAGATCGTCCTCCAGGGCTCCAACATCCGGTTCGCCCCGGTGGAGCTGCGCGAGTCCCAGGAACTGCGCCTGAAGCGCCTGCACCCCAAGACGGTCATCAAGCCGGCCGCCCATCAGATCCTGGTCCCGCGGCCGACGACCGGAAGGATCGGCGGCAAGCCGGTCATCGGCCGCGAACTGCTGGCGTGGACGGGGGAGTTCCTGACGACGATCCTGGGCTCCTAGCCCCGCGTACCGAGTGAACGACGGGCCGCGCCGGGCTGACCGGCGGGGCCCGACGCGTCTGGCCCCGGAGCCGCTACGGCGTCGCGGGCCGCTTGAACGCGGCCCACACTGTCTTGCCCACGACGTGGTGGTCGACGCCGAAGTCCGCGGCGAGTTCACCGACGAGGAACAACCCGTGTCCTGAGCAACTGCTCTCGTCCGCGCGCTGAATCTCTGGCCGCCCGCCGCCGCTGTCCCGGACCTCCAGTCGTACGAGGTCGTCCGTCAGGTCGAGCCGGACGGCGAATTCCCGTCCCGGTGGGACGCCGTGGAGCAGGGCGTTGGTCGTCAGCTCCGAGGCGCAGAGCTCTATGTCGTCGATCAGGTCCGTGAGCTGCCACTCCCTGAGGACATGGACGACGAAATCGCGTGAGGCACCGACGGATGTGCGCCGTCGGGGGAAGCGCCGTAACTGCGAAGAGGACACGGTGGTTCACCGCCTTGCTCGTGGGCCGTAACGAGATGACCGTACTGCTATTCGCGAAAGGCGGCAATGTACTCTTTGGGGTGTTCGACGGAGTCGCCTACCGTGTGCACCGGCAAGGTCCGTCGTCGGCGAAGGAGGAGGCCATGGGCGAGGGTGAAGTGATCAGCGCGTCCGCTCACTACCTGACGACGGCGGAGGGCGGAAGCGACGTCTGGAGTGCCGAGGCGGCGTCGGCGGGACGACGGGGCACGCAGAAGATCGTGAGCGCCGGTCAAGTCGTCGCCCCGGAGCGCGTGGCCGGCCTGCTCGCGGTGGAACAGGGCGGACAGGTCGTCGGGCGGCGGCGGATCATGTATCTCGACGGCGAACCGTGCGAGTTGACCGACACCTACTACCCCCTGGAGATCGCGCGGGGCACAGGGCTGGCCGGCACGGCGAAGATCCGGGGAGGAGCCGTCCGGCTGCTCGCCGAACTCGGGCACGTGGGAGTCCGTGCCAGGGAAGACGTGGCCGCTCGCATGCCGTCCGAGAGTGAACGGGCGGAGCTGGCCCTGAGGATCGGTGAGCCGGTCCTCGAACTGACCCGGCTCACACTCGACGCGCACGACCGGCCGATCCAGGCCGATGTGATGGTCATGCCTCCCCGGGGTCAGAGGCTGCGGTACGAGATCAGGATCGGATGACGGTGCACGGACCTGAGGCGGGAGAAGCGGACGGCCGTCCGCTGCACGAGCGGATCGCCGCCGATCTGCGGGACGACATCATGTCCGGGGACCTGGCTCCGGGCGACAGCCTGCCGTCCACCACGCAGTTGAAGGAGCGGTTCGGCGCGGCGAACGCCACGGTTCAGAAGGCCTTGCAGCTCCTCAAGGGCGAGCATCTCGTGGTCGGCAGGGCAGGCGCGTCGGTGACCGTACGCGAACATCGGCAGCGCACGATACGGCCCGCCGCGTACATGGCGCCGTCCCCTTCGGGAGAGCCCTACCGCTGGCTGACCGAGGCGGCGAACTCCGGCACGCGCGCCCGCAGCACGCTCCTGGACGTTACGCAGACCGAACCGCCGGCGGACGTCGCGGACGCGCTGGCGCTCCAGCCGGGCGGCACGGCGATCCTCCGCCACCAACTCCTGTCGATCGACGACGAACCTGCGGAACTTGTCTCCTCGTACTACCCGCCGGACATCGCCGAAGGCACTGCCATCACCGAACGCCGCCGCATTCCGGGAGGCACGCCCACCCTCCTGGCCTCGCTCGGCCACCCTCCCCGGCTCAGCGTGGACCGGGTCTCGGCCCGCGTCGCGACGCAGGAGCAGTACCGGCTGCTCCGGCTTCCCGGGGACCTTCCGGTTCTGCGCACGCTGCGGGTGGTGTTCAGCGACGACGACCGGCCCATCGAGGCCACGGTGATGGTCAAGGCGGGTCACCTGTACGAGGTTCAGTACGAGTTCGCGCCCGAAGCCGACTGATACCGCCGGCCTGTCACCGGCTGCCCGTCCGCCGACGCCCCGGCCCCTCCGGGGTGAAGATCAGGCCGGTGAGGGACCGGAAGCGGCACCGTACTGTTCTGAGTGCTCCACCCAGCCCAGAGAAATGTGCACCAGCTTCAGAGGGGCGGTCGTGCTCAGACCAGGGTGGAGATACAGAACGGGTGGCCTGCGGGATCCAGCAGGACCCGCCACCGGTCGGGTTCCGGCTGGAATTCGGGCTTGACGGCTCCCAGAGCGAGCAGGCGAGCCTGAGCGGAGTCCAGGTCGTCGACACCTAGTTCTATGTGGGCCTGCTTCTCCTGAGTGGGGTCCGGCCAAGTGGGGCGGCGGTAGTCGGTGAGCCGGTTGAATCCCAGTCCGGCAGCTCCCTCTTGGCCGAGCAGGGCGAAATCGTCGGTGGAGAAGACCACAGGCAGGCCGAGGGCCTTTCCGTAGAAGTGGGCCAGCTCGGCGGGGTCAGGGCAGTCGAAGGTGACAGCCGAGTAGCGGAACGTGGATGCTGACGTGTCTTCAGGGCTCATGAGGGAGAAGCTATGAGAGATCTAGGACAGGCTGGGTCCTATTCGCGATGGGGCGGCACGTTCGCTCACCTACTGTGACTGGCCTCCTGGGTGTCCACTCAGGCCACGTCGGTGTCCCGATCGATAGCCTGAGGACGGTTCTTGAGCCGGTAGCTGTTGCCGCTGATGGAGAGAGCTCGCAGTGGTGCAGGAGGCGGTCGAGGATCGCGGTGGCGAGGACTTCGTCGCCGAAGACCTACCCCCACTCGCTGACGGCCTGGTCCGAGGACAGCAGCTCAGGCCAGGGTGACGTCCATGCCGCCCTGGGCCAGGACATCGAGGACCACGCCGAACAGGTCGTAGGGCCGGCCGTCCGGTGTCAGGGCCTGGGACAGGTGCTCGCGTGCTGTCGCGGCTTCGCGCCAGAGCAGGGTCGCGGGGGCGGTGTAGCCGAAGGCGCCGCGCAGGCAATCGTCGACGGCGGCCACACAGCCGCCGAAGTAGCCGCCCGGGCCGTTCACCGCCTCGCCGAGCGCCAGGTAGAGGCCCGGTCGGTCGGTGACGTGTCGGCCGTCGAGTTCGTAGGCGTGACCGGCCGGCCGGTCACGGTGGGTGCGCTGGCAGGTCCGCTCCCGGACGAGGTCGAGCCAGGCTCCGCGGTGCCGGGTGTCGAGGCCGGCCCAGGAACCCCGGGTGTCCGGCGGCCCGGCGAACCACCGCTCCCAGATGGGCCGGGCGTACGGGGGAACGGGCGTGAAGTCTCCGTCGAGCTCCAGGTCGATCCGGTCCGTCCCGCAGGACGATGGGCGCCAGGCGCTGACGCGGGCCCGGAGCGGGCGTTCGGTGAGCGGCGTGCCCCGGTCGTCCCGTATCTCCAGGGCGGCCTGTTCCAGGTCCAGCGCCCGCCGGGTGCCCTTCACCAGTGCCGCCCGCAGCTGATCACCCGGGGCGAGCCCCCGCAGGACGAGCGGGGGCGCCGACCGTACGGACGGCAGGACGCGGCCGAACTCTCGGCAGGAGCCCAGCCAGCGGTGCCCATCGTGCACGCGCACCCGGCCCCTGTGTCCCTCGGGCGGGCCTTCGTAGTCGTCCAGGCCGGTGAGTACGAGACTGTCCGTCCCCAGGGGCCGGCCTACGCTCTCCGCGTCCTCCAGCAGCCAGGGATCGAGCGTCTCATCGTCCGGCACCAGCCACACCCGGTCGCCGACCCAACCGCGCACGTCTGCCTGGGGCACCCAGCCGAACAGCTCGTAGGTCCCCTGCGGGGCCTCTCCGAACAGCCCTTCCACCTCGGCGCAGAGGCCCCAGGCATGCCCGTGCTCCTTGCTGGCGAGCGTGTACCGCGCGCGCCCGCGATGGCCCTCGTCCTCATGCACAGGGGGATCATGCCGGGACCAGGTCTCCACGGCGAGGGCTTTTCGCGCGCAGTCGGTCGCGATGCCTCGAATGCAGTCGGCCATTGACCACCCGTACGCACAGCAGGAGCGAGGCGACGGGCGCATCGCCGCCCTCGTCGAGGCCGGTCCCGACCCGGCCGAGTCGTTGGTCTCCTTCGCGGCGGTCGGCGCGGGGCCCCGAGGCGAGCTGCGCGTGAAGGCGGAGCCGCGTACCGACGAGGAGGCCACCGCGCCGTGGCGGGCGCTGGGGGTGCAGGGGCGCGAGCGGCGGGTGGAGCGGCTGGGAGAGCCCTGGCCGGAGGTCATCGGGTCGGGGATGGGCCGCCGAGAACACTCCGGACATCGGGAAGGGGTGACCGGGCCGGGGCGCCCCCGTGTGCTGAAGCGCGGTCATGGAAACCCCTCCGGCGGGGAAGACGCCCATAGGATTCACGGCGTTCGGTTCTCTCCCCGTCAGGACGGCTTCACGTGACAGCTCCCCGTACGCACCGCCGCCGTACGCACCGAGCGGCGGCCCTGCCCGCCATCGGGGCTCTCGTCGTGATCGCCCTGGCGGGCGGCTGCGGACCCGACGGCCTCGCGGGCGACGGCGGCGGAGCCGGCACGGGCGGCGGGACCAACGGCGGCGCGCAGTCCGCCGAGGGCTTCGGCGTCAGCCCGCTGGACAACCCCGACGGTACGAAGCCGGGCCTGGCCCCCCTCACCACCGACGCGGACCGGGCCGCCGCCCGGGAGATCATCGAGAAGGTGGCCACCAAGGGACGCGGCCCGAAGACCGGCTACGAGCGGAAGAAGTTCGGCTACGCCTGGAAGGACGGGATCGACGGCATCCCGCTCGCCCGCAACGGCTGCGACACCCGCAATGACCTGCTCGCCCGGGACGGCAAGGACATCGAGCACAAGGCCGGATCCGACTGTGTGGTCATGTCGATGACCCTCCAGGACCCCTATACCGGCGAGAACATCGACTGGCGCAAGCGGCGGGCCACCGAGGTGCAGATCGACCACGTGATGCCACTGTCCTACAACTGGCAGATGGGCGCAGCCCGCTGGAACGAGGCGAAGCGTGAGCGGATCGCCAACGACCCGCTCAACCTCATCCCGGTGGACGGCCCGGCCAACAACGCCAAACGGGACTCCGGCCCCGCCTCATGGCTGCCGCCGTACAAGCCGATCCGCTGTTCCTACGCCGTACGGTTCGCCCAGGTCTCGCTGAAGTACGAACTCCCGGTCACGGCCGCCGACAAGCGGGCCATGCTCACCCAGTGCGGCGGCTGAGCGGCTGCCGTGCCGCAGCCGCCGCACCGGGGAGCGGGCGGGTCTCAGACCTTGCCGCCGCAGATGACGTCGTACGGCCGGCCGATCGCCATCATCAGCTGCATCGGCTCCGTGGTCGCCGCCGGGCACTCGGTCTTCTCCTTGACGAGGCCGAGGACCTTGAAGTCGTCCGCCCCGGCCGAGGCGCAGGCGATCTCCTTGGCCGTCGCCGAGATGCAGTCGCCGTCGACCAGCTGGCCGCCGCCGGCGCCCGCGTCGCCGGGGTGGTCGCCCGTCAGGTTGCGGCCGCAGACCGTGTTGGTCGGGATGCCGCCGCCCTTCTTGTCGTCGCCGGAGCCGAAGACCCGGGAGACCTGGATGATCAGGTCCGTTCCGGCCGGGCACTGGATCGCGTTGGGCAGGAAGCTCGCGTCCTCGATCTTCAGGGCCTTGAAGGTCGCGCCCGTCTCGTCGCAGTCGAAGGCGCGGTAGCCGTCCGGCTTGTTCTCCGGGTCGGGGCCTCCGCAGTCACCGATCTCCCACGAGCCGCCCTTGCCGTCCGACGCGGACGAGGACGACGAGGACGACGAGGACTTCGAGGAGTCGTCGCCGAAGATCTTGGACGCTCCGTAGCCCAGACCCAGGATCACCGCGAGCACCACCAGGCTCTGGAGGCACCCGGCGCCTCTCCGGGGGCGGGGCGGTGTACTGCCGGGCTGGGTCATGGTTCTGCTCCTTGACGAGTGGCGCACAGGGTGCGAAGTCACGGGTGGGGACGCGACATGGACACCTCATGGTTCCGGCTGGTTCCGGCCGGAACCGGCCGGAACCAGCCGGTGGGCGGGCGCGGTGGGCGTGCGGTGGTTCCGAGGCGATATTCGCTGGTCGGAGATGCCGAGGCTGTTTAGGGTCGCGCGTATGGACCTGCACATCACCACCCTTGCCGAGCGCCCCGAACTGGCCGACGCCCTGGACCGGATGCCGGACACCTGGCCGGAGTTCATGCTGGAGGACCTCGTCGGCTGGGCGAACTTCCCCCGGATCGCCGTCGAGTTCCCCCAGTACGTGCTCGTCGCCACCGACCCCGAGGGCGTCGTGGTCGCGCGCGCGTTCAGCGTGCCCTTCCTGCTGGACACCCCCGGACGCGGCGACCTGCCCGTCGGCGGCTGGGACCAGGTGATGCTGTGGGCGTTCTCGGACCTGCGGCGCGGGAACACCCCCGACACGGTCAGCGCGATCGACATCACGGTCGCCACCGGCCATCTGGGCAAGGGGATATCGGGCCGGATGCTCGCCGCGCTGCGCGACAACGCGCGTCGGCTGGGCTTCGGACAGGTCGTCGCCCCGGTGCGGCCGAACGGCAAGCACCTGCGGTCCGGCCTGCCGATGGAGGAGTACGCCCGGCTGACCCGCCCCGAGGACGGGCTGCCCGAGGATCCCTGGCTGCGGGTCCACGCCCGGGCGGGCGGCACGGTGGACTCGGTCGCCACGGTGTCGATGACGGTGAGCGGTTCGCTCGCGCAGTGGCGGGAGTGGACCGGGCTGCCGTTCGACACGGACGGTCCGGTGGAGGTCCCGGGGGCGCTCCTCCCGGTGCACTGCGCGCTCGCGCACGGTTACGCGGTCTACGTCGAGCCCAACGTCTGGGTGCGGCACCAGCTGTGATGCCCGGACGCCCGGGTACGACGTCCCCCGTGCCGGGCCCCGCCCCCGGTGAGACGGTCGTGCCCGACAGGCGCTGATCCGGGGGTACGACGTGGTGCTCGTCGCGGACGGCCGACACCACGTCGGTCCGGCCGGGACCCGGCCGCCGGGTGCGCGTACTACCGGCGGCCGAGGTCGACTTCACACGGGCGGGGCCCGGCACCGGCCGGGTGACCGGGGCCTGCGGGGCCGCGGGCGGGGCGCGGCACAACGGTGGGGTACAACCCGGGGTCGGCCGGTCGGTGGAGGTGTATACGCTCACCCCACACGTCCGACATACGCGTCCCAGGAGCAGCACATGCACGGCTACGGCCCGACGCCGCAGCAGCAGACGACATCCCGGCCGTCCCCGGCGACGCTCGCGACGGTGCGCGTGATCCTCGTGGCGGTGACCGTGCTGAGCTGCGGCCTGTTGGGCTGGGTGGCGATGCTGCGGCTGGCGATCGTCACCCGCAGGCCGCGGGACTGGTTCCTGCTCGCGGTCGTGATCGTCCTCAACGTCGCGCTGTTCGCCTTCATCCTGGCCACACCGGACGACCCCGACGAGATGTCGGACGCGGCGGCGCTGTTGATGTTGCTCTGGATCGTCGCCCTGCTGGCCGGGGTGATCACCTATTACCTGTACGTGGACATCCGCCACTACAGCTCCCTCCGTTCCCCGGCCCCGTACACCGCTCCCGGGCACCCCGCACCGGTGCCGTACCAGCAGCACCCCGCACAGCAGCAGCACCGCAGTCACCACCAGCCCCAGCGCCCGCCCCAGCACCAGCCCCAGCGTCCGCAGCCCAACCCGTACACCGAGCCGACCCCGCCGCCCACGCCCACCCCCGCGCCCCGGCGCCTCGACCAGGTCCGCGCCGAGCTGGACGAGCTGAGCGACTACCTCCGCAAGGAGAACAGGGAGGGCGAGGGCCGGTGAGCGGGCGGATCATCGCCGACCGGTACGAACTGGCGACCATCCTCGGCCAGGGCGGCATGGGCCAGGTGTGGACGGCCTACGACCGGCGACTGGACCGCCGCGTCGCCGTGAAGCTGCTCCGCCCCGACCGGGTCGCCGGACCCACCGGCGGCGACGCCGCCGACGAACTGCGCCGCCGGTTCGTCCGCGAGTGCCGGGTCACCGCGCAGGTCGACCACCCCGGCCTGGTCACCGTCCACGACGCGGGCAGCGAGGACGACGACCTCTACCTCGTCATGCAGTACGTCGAGGGCGCCGACCTCGCCGACCATCTGGCCGAGCGGGACCCGTATCCCTGGCCGTGGGCCGTCGCGGTCGCCGCCCAGCTCTGTGCCGTCCTCTGCGCGGTGCACGCGGTGCCGATCGTCCACCGCGACCTCAAGCCCCGGAACGTGATGGTCCGGCCCGACGGCACCGTCACCGTTCTCGACCTCGGCGTCGCCTCCGTCCTCGACACGGACACCACCCGCCTCACCCACACAGGTTCACCCATCGGCTCCCCGGCCTACATGGCCCCCGAGCAGGCGATGGGCGGCGCGGTCGGCCCGTACACCGACCTGTACGCCCTCGGGGTGCTCCTGCACGAACTCCTCAGCGGTGACGTGCCGTTCGCCGGGTCCACCGCGCTCGGCGTGCTGCACCGCCACCTCTACGAGCCCCCGCTCCCGGTCCGGAAGACCCGCCCCGAGGTCCCCGTCGCGCTGGAGGCCCTCGTGCTGCGGCTCCTCGCCAAGGACCCCCAGGACCGGCCCGCCTCCGCCCAGGAGGTGTACGAGGACCTCGCCCCGCTGCTGCCCAAGCACGGAACCCCCGCCGAGCCGCTCGACCCGACGCGCCCGTTCCTGCGCCCGCACGCCCCCTGGCCGGACCGGGCGGCCACCCCGGCCTCCGTGCCCGCACCCGCCACCTTCGCCGCGACGCCCCCCTCCCTCGGCGCCCCGCCGCCCTTCACCCCGCCCCCGGCCGCCCCACCGACCCCCGCACGCCCCGCCCCCCTGCCGCCGGGCACCCCGCCGCCGCCCGCCCGGCCGGACGTCGCGCGGGCCGTGGACGAGGTCAAGAAGCTGCTCGGCGAGGGCCGGATCACCCAGGCCGTGGACGTCCTCGGTGCCACCCTTCCGGCCGCCGCCGCCGAGCACGGCGAGCACTCACCGGTCGTCCGTATCCTGCGCAAGCAGTACGCCGCGACCCTGATGGACGACGGTCAGTACCGCCGCGCCCTGCCCGAGCTGCGCCGCCTCGCCGATGACCGTGCCGCCGAAGCGGGCCAGGCCGACGCCCACGCCCTCCAGTTCCGCTACGACGCCGCCCAGTGCCTCGAACAGCTCGGCGAGGCCGGGGCCGCGCTGGTCGAGTACCGCGCGATCCTCCCGTACTACGAGAACGCCTACGGGCCGATCGCCTCCGACCCCGGCCGCGCACTCGACATCCGGCACCGCATCGGGCAACTGCTCCTGGCGGTCGGCGACCACACCGCGGGCCGGGCACAGCTCCAGGCCCTGCTGTACGACGCCGAGCGCACCTACGGGCCGCACCACCCGCTGCCGATGGACCTGCGCCGTCTGCTCAGCCATCAACGGGACGTCCGCGGAGGCTGACAACACCCCCCGCACCACCCCACCGCGGTACCTTCCCGACCCCTCTGCCGACCACTTTCCAGGCCGTCTTCCCGACCACATCCCCAACTCCTCCCGAATCGTTGGTCGAATCAGTGGCACCGGCCACCTCCACTGCCTAACATCGATCACCGCAAGGCTTTGTGCACTGATGCACAAACTCTCCCCGGGAGGCTCCTTTGCACCGCCGTCGTCGCACCGCGTTCGCCGTCCTCGCCGCGACACTCGTCGCCGCGCCACTCCTTTCGGCCTGCGGCAACCAGTCCCACCCCGGCGCCGCGGCCGTCGTGGGCGGCGAGCGGATCGAGGTGTCGACGGTCCAGGGCCGGGCCGCGGACGTCCGCAGCGCCCAGGAGGGCTCCCCGGAGGCCGCCCAGCTGGTGAACAAGTCGGGCCAGCTCAACCGCGCGAAACTGCACGGGCTGATCTTCGGCCGCATCCTCGACCGCGCCGCCGCGGACGCGGGGGTCACGGTCTCCCGCAAGGAGATCCAGGAGATGCGGAAGGCCAGCGGCGCCCAGCAGGGCGGCGAGGAGCGGTTCGAGGCGATGATGCTCCAGCAGCGCTGGGTCGCCCCGGACCAGATCGACGCCGACATGCGCCAGGAGGTCCAGCTCCCGAAGCTGGCGGAGGCGCTCGGCGTGGACCTCGGCACACCGGCCGGCCAGCAGGTCGTCGGCGAGGCCCTCACCAAGGCGTCGAAGGCCCTCGACATCGACGTCAACCCGCGTTTCGGCACCTGGGACGACCAGAAGATGCAGCTCGGCGACTACAGCGCGCCGTGGATCACCCAGGTCACCGAGTTCACGCCGAAGGACTCCCCGGCGGGCGCCTGAAGCAGCGGGCGCCCGAACATGCGGGCGCCCGAACATGCGGGCGCCCGAGCCTGCGGGCCGGGGGCCCCGGGGCCGGAGGTAGGTTCGCAGGGTGAACGCCGAAGCCTCCGACGCCCCCGTCGAGACCCCCGCCGACCCGGGCCGCATCGTCCTGCTCACCGCCAGCCACCGGGTCGCGCCCGGCCTGCTGTCCTGGCCGGCCTGGCAGACGCTGCACGCGGCCGACCGGGTCCTCGTCGCCGGTCCGGACCACCCGCAGCTCCCCTACCTCCGCGAGGCGGGCGTAGCCGTCGAGCACGCCACACCCTCCGCCGACGAACTGGTCGCCGACTGCGCGGGCGGCCGGACCGTCGTCGTCCTGGTCGGCGGCGAGGGCGACAGCCGTCTGACGGACGGCCTGGCCCGGCTCGGCGGCTCGGGCCGGGTGGCCATGCCGGACCTGGAACTGCTCCCCGGCTCCTACGACCTGCCCGGCGCTCGTCTGCTGGACCTGGTCCAGGTCATGGACCGCATCCGCCGCGAGTGCGTCTGGACCTCGCGGAAGACACACCGGGGCCTCGCCAAGTACGCCATCGAGGAGGCGTACGAACTGGTCGAGGCGATCGAGGACGGTGACCGGGCCGAACTCCGCGAGGAGCTCGGCGACGTCCTGCTCCAGGTCGTCTTCCACGCCAGGATCGCCGAGGAGGATGTCGAGGAGCCCTTCGCCATCGACGACGTCGCGGGCGGCCTCGTCGAGAAGCTGATCCACCGCCACCCGCACGTCTTCGGCGACGAGAGCGCCGAGACCCCCGAGGACGTCCGCGCGCACTGGCTGCGCACCAAGGCGATCGAGAAGCAGCGGACCTCGGTCACCGAAGGCGTCCCCCTCGGCCAGCCCGGCCTGGCCCTCGCCGCGAAGCTGGCGAGCCGCGCCCGTACGGCGGGCCTCGACGTCCCCCTCCCCACGGGCGACACCGTCGGCTACGAACTCCTGGCCCTCGCCGTACGTGCCGAGGCGAGCGGCACCGACCCGGAGGCCGCCCTGCGCGCGGCGGCCCGCGCCTACCGCGACGCGATCGTGGCGGCGGAGGGCTAGGCGGGTGAGCACGGTGACCGCGGGGGTCCGCACGAGGGGGCGGGGACGGTCGGGGACGGGCGTGGACGACGAGCGGGCTCAGAAGGCCGCGGAGACGCCCCGGGCGATCACCGGGACGCCGCCCGATAACGTCGAGGAGTGAACGACAGCCCCGCCCCCCGCGCCCCTGAGCCCTCGGCCTGCCCCCACAACGCCCCCGGCGCGACCCCGGCGGACGCCCCGGGCGCCCCCGAACTCTTCACCTGGGAGTTCGCCACCGACCCCTACCCCGCTTACGCCTGGCTCCGCGAGCACCGTCCCGTGCACCGCACCGCGCTGCCCAGCGGGGTCGAGGCCTGGCTCGTGACCCGGTACGGGGACGCCAAGGCGGCGCTCGCCGACGCGCGGCTCTCCAAGAACCCGGCCAACCACGCCGAGTCGCCGCACGCCAAGGGGAAGACGGGGATCCCGGGGGAGCGCAAGGCGGAGCTGATGACGCATCTGCTCAATATCGACCCGCCGGACCACACCCGGCTGCGCCGGCTCGTGTCCAAGGCGTTCACCCCGCGCCGGGTCGCGGAGTTCGCGCCCCGCGTGCAGGAGCTGACGGACCGGCTCATCGACGACTTCGTGGAGAAGGGGAACGCCGACCTCATCCACGACTTCGCCTTCCCGCTCCCCATCTACGCCATCTGCGACCTGCTCGGCGTCCCCGAGGAGGACCAGGACGACTTCCGCGACTGGGCGGGCATGATGATCCGGCACGGCGGCGGGCCGCGCGGCGGGGTCGCCCGGTCGGTGAAGAAGATGCGCGGCTACCTCGCCGAACTCATCCACCGTAAGAGGGAGAACCCGGGCGACGACCTGATCTCCGGGCTGATCCGGGCCAGCGACCACGGCGAGCACCTCACGGAGAACGAGGCGGCCGCCATGGCGTTCATCCTGTTGTTCGCCGGGTTCGAGACGACGGTCAACCTCATCGGCAACGGGACCTACGCGCTCCTGCGCCACCCCGAGCAGCGCGCCCGGCTGGAGGCCTCCCTGGCGGCGGGGGAGGACGCGCTGCTGGCCACCGGCATCGAGGAGCTGCTCCGGTTCGACGGGCCGGTCGAGATGGCGACCTGGCGGTACGCCACCGAGGCGCTGACCCTGGGCGGCGAGGAGATCGCCGCCGGGGACCCCGTACTCGTGGTGCTGGCGGCGGCCGACCGCGATCCGGAGCGGTTCACGGATCCGGACACCCTGGACCTTGCACGGCGTGACAATCAGCACCTCGGATACGGGCACGGCATCCACTACTGCCTGGGGGCGCCGCTGGCCCGGCTGGAGGGACAGACCGCGCTGACCACACTGCTGAGACGCCTTCCTGACCTGCGACTCGCGGGAGAACCTGGCGATTTGCGCTGGCGCGGCGGGCTCATCATGCGTGGACTGCGCACCCTTCCGGTCGAGTTCGAACCGGGCCGTCGAACCGAAAAAACTGACACAGTGTCAACTCTGTGACTTTCACGTGATCTGCGCTGCATCGACTTGTGACACACGTTCGAGTCCCGCTAGGTTCACGGTTCGACGCGTCGGTCACACCTTGCTCACGCGTCACCTGTGCGCCGAAGCAGACACGGAGTCCGGCACGGAGTCCGCTGCGCGGCGCTCGGGCCACTCGCTTGTCAGTCGCACGGAAGGCATACCCATGGGCTCCGCGAACGGCAGACACCGCCGCCCTCGTCAGGCACCCGCCATCATCGTCGCCGCGGGCGTGACGGGTTCGGCCATCGCCATCCCGCTGCTCGGCGCCGGCGGCGCGCACGCGGCCGAGGCCACCACCTGGGACCGGGTCGCCGAGTGCGAGAGCGGCGGCATGTGGAGCGCCGATCTCGGCAACGGCTACTACGGCGGGCTCCAGTTCTCGCAGGAGACCTGGTCGGCGTACGGCGGCACCGCGTTCGCGCCCCGCGCCGACCTCGCGAGCCGATCGCAGCAGATCTCCGTCGCCGAGAAGGTCCTGGACGACCAGGGCCCGAAGGCGTGGCCCAGCTGCGCGGTGATCTCCGGCCTCGCGGTGGACGGCGGCCTGCCCGGCGTCGACCCGGGCACCTCCCCGTCCGCGGATCCGTCGGTGGACCCCTCGACGGACCCCTCGGCCGACCCGGCCTCTCCCCCGACCGACGAAGCGGACTCAACCGGTGGCTCCGGTGGCTCCGGCAAGGGCGGGAAGAGCGGTGAGGCGGACGGGAGCGGCAGTGGTGGCGCGGAGAAGGGGGGCGAGGCTCCCGACTCCTCGGTGACGCCCTCCGCCCCGCCCGCCTCCGACGCCCCCGACGCCTCGGACCCCTCCACCGCCCCCGACGCCTCGGCGGACGAGGGCGGCAAGGGGGGCAAGCACCGGGGCGCCCCCGCGCCCGAGGAGGCCGACGCGGGCCGGCAGGACGGTCCCCGCGACTCCGGCCGGCACGCCTCGCGCGGCGAAGGCGACGCGCGGGACGGCGGCGCGGCGACGGCCGACGGGTACACGGTGCGGCCCGGGGACAACCTCTGGACGATCGCCGACGCCCAGGAGGTCCCCGGCGGCTGGACCGGCCTGTACGAGACGAACAGGGGCCTCCTGGGCTCCGACCCGGACCTGATCCTGCCCGGCCAGAACCTGGACCTGGGCCTGGACCGGGGTGCGGTCGAGGACGGTGACCGGGGTGCGGGCAAGAGCGCGGACCCGGCCGCGCCGGAGGGCGCCGAGACGCCCGCCGCCAACTGAGCGAATCGGGAAAACCCCCCGAAAATCGAGGCAGTTAAGAGGCCTATGTCCACTTTGTGTAAGTGAGACATGGGTCTCTTTGCTTCAACTGGCGCGCTCCGTCCGGCTGGTCCGGATGCATCGCCCCCCACCTGCGGAAACACCCCCAAGGCCATGGCGAGTTCGGGCTGATTGCCCCCTATGTCCATCTTTGAATGTCGGGGTTGCCTGTGTTTACGGTCGGAACCGCTCGCACCGCGGGCCCCGTCGACCGTCACGCCGAATCCTGCCGTCGGTCGAAGGGAACAGACGCGTAAGCGCCGTAGGCAGGAGCGGGGGACCCAGGTAAGCCGCCGGGTCCGGACGCCTCGTCGAACCGACGAGGACGTACGGGACCGGCTAGGGGTGAAGTCGCGAGCAGCACCGCGCGACCGGGCAACTCATCAGCCCGAACCCGACAGCTCACCTCGTAGGCGTCGGTGAGGAGATTCGTTCCATGCTGCTGAACAGCAAGGGCAAGCACCGCCGCCCGTCCAAGGCCACCCGTATCGCCACCCTCGCGGGTGTCACCGGTGCCGCCATCGCGGTCCCGCTGATGGGCGCGACCAACGCTTCCGCCGCCTCCGTCGAGACCTGGGACGCCGTCGCCCAGTGCGAGTCCGGCGGCAACTGGTCCATCAACACCGGCAACGGCTACTACGGCGGACTGCAGTTCTCGCAGTCCAGCTGGGCCGCCGCCGGCGGTACGCAGTACGCCTCCCGTGCCGACCTGGCCTCCAAGGACCAGCAGATCGCCACCGCCGAGAAGCTCCTCGACATGCAGGGCCCGGGCGCCTGGGCCTGCGCCGGCGCCGGCGGCCTCACCAACGACGGTGTGGACCCGGGCGTGAACACCGGCTCCGGCTCCGGCGAGAGCAAGCCCGAGCAGGCGCAGCCCGAGCGCCAGGCCGAGCAGCCCACCACGCGCTCCGAGCAGCGCGAGGCCCCCAAGGCCGAGAGCAAGAAGACCGTCACCACCCCGACCGGCGAGAAGGTCCAGAAGGGCGACGGCGAGTACAAGGTCGAGGCCGGCGACACCCTGAGCACCATCGCCGAGGCGGAGGGCGTCAAGGGCGGCTGGAGCAAGCTCTTCAAGCTCAACGACGACATCGTCAAGGACGCCGACCTGATCTTCCCGGGTCAGCAGCTCCACCTGAAGTAACAGCCGTCTCTCCTCCCCGGAGGAGAAGCGTCCGGCGGCACTTCTCCTCGCACGGCTCCCCGGCCCGGCGCGCTCGTCCCACCAGCGCGCCGGGCCGGGTTCTTCGTGGCGGCGGGGCGCCGATGGCCCGCATGTGTTCACCTCTTGTCATTACCGCTCAGTAGGTTTCTAGAGTTTTGTCCCGTGATGCAGGTTCTTGGGCCCTTTTTCGTCCCAGGAGGCGGGCGGTCGGCTGGCCGACGTGGCCGGGCCCGATAGGCTCGTGCCGCAAGGCCACAGTGACCCTGCACAACCAGTGTCAGATCCCAGAAGGAGATGCCTCGTGCCGTCCATCGACGTCGTCGTAGCCAGGGAAATCCTCGACTCCCGGGGCAACCCCACGGTCGAGGTCGAGGTTGGCCTCGACGACGGCAGCACGGGCCGTGCTGCTGTTCCGTCCGGAGCCTCCACCGGTGCGTTCGAGGCCATCGAGCTTCGCGACGGTGACCCCAACCGCTACATGGGCAAGGGTGTCGAGAAGGCCGTCCTCGCCGTCATCGAGCAGATCGGCCCGGAGCTCGTCGGGTACGACGCCACCGAGCAGCGCCTCATCGACCAGGCGATGTTCGACCTGGACGCCACCGAGAACAAGGCCTCGCTCGGCGCGAACGCCATCCTCGGCGTCTCGCTGGCCGTCGCGCACGCCGCTTCCGAGGCGTCCGACCTGCCGCTCTTCCGCTACCTCGGCGGCCCGAACGCGCACCTGCTGCCCGTTCCGATGATGAACATCCTGAACGGCGGCTCGCACGCCGACTCCAACGTGGACGTCCAGGAGTTCATGATCGCCCCGATCGGCGCGGAGTCCTTCTCCGAGGCCCTGCGCTGGGGCGCGGAGGTCTACCACACGCTGAAGAAGGTCCTCAAGACCAAGGGCCTGTCCACCGGACTCGGCGACGAGGGCGGCTTCGCCCCGAACCTGGAGTCCAACCGCGCCGCCCTGGACCTCATCGTCGAGGCCATCAAGGAGGCCGGTTACGTTCCGGGCCGCGACATCGCGCTCGCGCTCGACGTCGCCGCGTCCGAGTTCTACAAGGACGGCGTCTACGAGTTCGAGGGCAAGTCCCGCTCGGCCGCCGAGATGACCGAGTACTACGAGGAGCTCGTCTCCGCGTACCCGCTGGTCTCCATCGAGGACCCGCTGTACGAGGACGACTGGGCCGGCTGGAAGGTCATCACCGACCGCATCGGCGCCAAGGTCCAGATCGTCGGCGACGACCTCTTCGTCACCAACCCCGAGCGACTGGCCCGCGGCATCGAGGAGGGCTCCGCCAACGCCCTGCTCGTGAAGGTCAACCAGATCGGTTCGCTGACCGAGACCCTGGACGCCGTCGAGCTGGCCCAGCGCAACGGCTTCAAGTGCATGATGTCGCACCGTTCCGGCGAGACCGAGGACGTCACCATCGCCGACCTCGCCGTCGCCGTGAACTGTGGCCAGATCAAGACCGGCGCACCGGCCCGTTCGGACCGCGTCGCCAAGTACAACCAGCTGCTGCGCATCGAGGAGATCCTCGACGACGCCGCGGTGTACGCGGGCCGTTCCGCCTTCCCGCGCTTCAAGGGCTGACCCGTAGTCGTAGGACGGTAGCCTCCGCCCGTCCCCGCACCCGGTCCCGTACCGTGTGCGGGGACGGACGTGCGTAACGGGGAGGCGGGAGACATGGCCGGGAAGGACCGCGACCGGTTCTCCACCGCGACCAGGCTGCGACTGCTCGGCGAGCAGACCGCGGCCCGCGTGTACCGATCCCAGAACCGCCGGCAGGCCCGCCGCTCCCGGCTCACCGGCCGGGCCGCGTTCCTGGCGCTGGTGGTCTGCTCCCTGGTGGTGGCGCTCGCCTACCCGATGCGGCAGTACGTCTCCCAGCGCGACGAGATCGCCGAGCAGGAGCGGCTCTCGCAGCAGGCGGAGCGGCGCACCGAGGAGCTGCGGGACGAGAAGGCACGGCTCCAGGACGACGCGTACATCATGCGGCTGGCCCGCCAGCACCTCCACTACG
Source organism: Streptomyces sp. NPDC021019 (assembly GCF_044333295.1). Lineage (NCBI taxonomy): Bacteria > Bacillati > Actinomycetota > Actinomycetes > Kitasatosporales > Streptomycetaceae > Streptomyces > Streptomyces sp. NPDC021019. The sequence goes on along the minus strand of NZ_JBIRQR010000004.1, from coordinate 198,038 downwards.
TCCTCCCCGGGGAGACCGGCTACACCGTGGCCGACCCCGACGCGGCCCGGGACCGCCGCGGCGAGTCGGGCGCGAGCGACCGGCCGTGGCACTCGAACCTCTGGGACGGCGTGGACAGCGCCGACCGGGCCGACGACCGCGATTGAAACCGACCCCGTACGTTCTTCCGTACGTAAACCTCCACGAGCTTCCGAGCAGAACCAAGGCAGGCATGGAAACGCCCCCTCCGCAGACCGAGTCCACCCAGCCCACCGACGCGGACATCGCCGCGTTCGAGCAGCAGCTCGGCCGCCCGCCGCGCGGTCTGCGCGCCATCGCGCACCGCTGCCCCTGCGGCAACCCGGACGTGGTGGAGACCCAGCCCCGTCTGGAGGACGGCACGCCGTTCCCGACGACGTACTACCTGACCTGCCCCCGGGCGGCCTCGGCGATCGGCACGCTGGAGGCCAACGGGGTCATGAGGGAGATGACGGCCCGTCTGGGGACCGATCCGGAGCTGGCCGACGCCTACCGGGCCGCGCACGAGGACTACATCACCCGCCGCGACGCCATCGAGGTCCTGGAGGGCTTCCCGAGCGCGGGCGGCATGCCGGACCGGGTGAAGTGCCTGCACGTCCTGGTCGGCCACTCGCTGGCCGCCGGCCCCGGAGTGAACCCGCTGGGCGACGAGGCCATCGCGATGCTGCCCGAGTGGTGGGCCAAGGGCCCCTGCGTCACGCCCTGCGACGGACCCGCCGAGGGGCAGGGCGCATGACCCGGGTCGCCGCCGTCGACTGCGGTACGAACTCCATCCGGCTCCTCGTCGCCGACGTGGACCCCGCCACCGGCTCCTTCACCGAGCTGGACCGGCGCATGACCATCGTCCGCCTCGGCCAGGGCGTGGACAGGACCGGCAGGCTCGCCCCCGAGGCGCTGGAGCGGACGTTCGCCGCCTGCCGTGAGTACGCGGCGGCCATCGAGGAACTGGGCGCGACACGGATCCGCTTCGTCGCCACCTCCGCCTCCCGGGACGCCGAGAACAGCGCCGACTTCGTGGCCGGGGTGCGGGACATTCTCGGCGTCGAGCCCGAGGTGATCACCGGCGACCAGGAGGCGCAGCTCTCCTTCGACGGGGCCACCAAGGAACTGGTGGGCAGCGACCACCTGGAGAAGCCGTATCTGGTCGTCGACATCGGCGGCGGCTCCACGGAGTTCGTCCTCGGTTCGGACCGGGTGACGGCGGCCCGGTCCGTGGACATCGGCTGCGTACGGATGACGGAGCGTCATCTGGTCGTGGACGGGGCCGTCATGGACCCGCCCAGCCACGAGCGGGCCGCGGCGATCCGCGCGGACGTCGACGCCGCACTCGACCTCGCCGAGCAGACCGTGGAGCTCACGGGGGCCGGCACTCTCGTCGGTCTGGCGGGCACCGTCACGACGATCGCCGGAATCGCGCTGGAACTGCCGGAGTACGACTCCGGGGCCATCCACCACTCACGGGTCACCCGCGGCCAGGTCCGCGCGATCACCGAGCACCTGCTCCGCTCCACCCATGACGAGCGCGCCGCGATCCCCGTGATGCACCCGGGCCGGGTCGACGTGATCGGCGCGGGAGCGCTCGTCCTGCTCGCCGTGATGGAGCGGACGGGAGCCCACGAGGTCGTCGTCAGCGAGCACGACATCCTCGACGGCATCGCCTGGAGCGCCGCCTAAGCCCTGTCGTCGAACTTCCGTCGTCGTTCGGAGGGCGGCCCCGGCCGGGCGGGCAGCCCTCCGGCTGCCCGCTCCATCGCGTGGTCACCTGCACCGATGAGCCCCGGCCCGGCCCCTCGGGGCCGGGCCGGGGGCCCTTCCGAGGGCCCACCGCGGGAAACTTCGTGAACTTCTTCACAAGGAATAGGGCCCTCTTGCTCGCGGTGGGGGCCCATCAGGCCGGAACTGGTCGCCCGGGAGGGCGTGCGGAGGTGGCACGCACGCGTTCCGAGAGTGTTGCGACCGTATGGAGGGGAGGGGTGGTCCACCCGTCCCAGAGGGTCAAGGGCCAGCTCACAAGCGGTGAACAACGTTTTCCGCGGTGCTGTGGTTCCCTTTCGTGCCCATGACCTGGGTCACGTGGGCGGCGAAGTGTAGCAGAGGGCTGGTCAATTCTTGTGAAGGGGCTCACGAGCACCCCCCTGGGGAGGGGTGGATACTCGATGGCATGAGCACCACGGAGCGTCCCAGGATCCTCGTTGTAGGCGGTGGGTACGTAGGCCTGTACGCAGCTCGTCGCATTCTGAAGAAGATGCGATACGGAGAGGCGACCGTCACGGTCGTCGACCCGCGGTCGTACATGACCTACCAGCCCTTCCTCCCCGAAGCTGCCGCAGGCAGCATCTCGCCTCGGCATGTCGTCGTCCCGCTGCGACGCGTGCTGCCCAAGGCTGAGGTTCTCACCGGTCGTGTCACGACCATCGATCAGGACCGCAAGGTCGCCACGGTCGCGCCGCTCGTCGGCGAGGCCTACGAGCTGCCCTTCGACTACCTGGTCATCGCGATGGGCGCGGTCTCCCGTACCTTCCCGATCCCCGGCCTCGCCGAGCAGGGCATCGGCATGAAGGGCGTCGAGGAGGCCATCGGGCTGCGCAACCACGTCCTGGAGCAGCTGGACAAGGCTGACTCCACCACCGACGAGGACGTCCGCCGCAAGGCGCTGACGTTCGTCTTCGTGGGCGGCGGCTTCGCCGGCGCGGAGACCATCGGCGAGGTCGAGGACATGGCCCGCGACGCGGCGAAGTACTACACCAACGTGCAGCGCGAGGACATGCGCTTCATCCTCGTCGACGCCGCCGACAAGATCCTTCCCGAGGTCGGCCCGAAGCTGGGCGCCTACGGCAAGGAGCACCTGGAGAGCCGCGGTGTGGAGATCTACCTCTCCACCTCGATGGACTCCTGTGTCGACGGCCGCGTGGTGCTGAAGAACGGCCTGGAGGTCGACTCCAGCACCATCGTGTGGACCGCCGGTGTGAAGCCGAACCCGGCGCTGGCGCGCTTCGGCCTGCCGCTCGGCCCCCGCGGCCACGTGGACACCTCGGAGAAGCTCCAGGTGCAGGGCACCGACTACATCTGGGCCGCGGGCGACAACGCCCAGGTGCCGGACATGGTCGGCCGCCGCGCCGGCAACCCGAACGCCTGGTGCCCGCCCAACGCTCAGCACGCGCTGCGCCAGGCGAAGGTCCTCGGCGACAACGTGATCTCCGGTATGCGGGGCTTCCCGCAGAAGGAGTACAGCCACGCCAACAAGGGTGCGGTCGCCGGTCTCGGCCTGCACAAGGGCGTCGCGATGATCGTCATGGGCAAGGTGAAGATCAAGCTCAAGGGCCGTCTCGCCTGGTACATGCACCGCGGCTACCACGGCATGGCCATGCCGACCTGGAACCGCAAGATCCGGGTCTTCGCCGACTGGACGCTGGCGATGTTCCTCAAGCGCGAGGTCGTCTCGCTCGGCGCCATGGAGACGCCCCGCGAGGAGTTCTACGAGGCCGCCAAGCCGGCCCCGGCTCCGGCCGCCGCCACGTCCGAGGGCGAGAAGGCCAAGGCCTCCTGACCCCCCGGTGAAGCGCTCCGCGGGGAGCGCGCCGTACGACGCCCGAAGGGGCCGTCCGCCATCCGTGGTGCGGACGGCCCCTTCGGCGTATCCGGGCGGGGATCCCGCCCCGGGCCGGAAGGCGGGCCGTGGCCTGTTCCCGCCCATATGAATGGCGTGTACATGTATTTTGCCGTTTCGTTGCCCGGTAGCGGGATGACGGAGAGTGCGAGGACAGTTGACGCAGGTGTACCTCGCCACGCCACCGGGGTGTCGCGGCGGGGCCACGAGCATGTCTGTTCCGGCCTTGCTTGTTGTGCTTGTCGGGGAAACACCACGGAGGTGTGCGCCATGGCAGACGCCGCGTCGCGGCTGACCGCTCTTGCCGAGGAGTTGCTCTCGGAACCCCTGCCGGTCCGTATCCGGGCCTGGGACGGCAGCGAATCGGGGCCGCCCGGCGCCCCGGTCCTCGTGATCCGCCACCGCCGCGCCCTGCGCCGACTCCTGTGGAAGCCGGGCGAACTGGGCCTGGCCCGCGCCTGGGTGGCGGGGGAGATCGACATCGAGGGTGACCTGTACGAAGCGCTCGGCCATCTGGCCGGGTTGCTCTGGGACCGGGGCGCCGACGCCAAGGACTCCGTCCACCCGGTCCGCGACCCCAAGGTCCGCGCCTTCGCCCGCGGCCTCCTCGACCTCGCCGGCCCCTGGCCGCCCCCGGCCCCGCCCGCGGAGGAGGTGCGCCGCCGCACCGGCCCGCTGCACACCAGACGCCGCGACAAGGAGGCCATCAGCCACCACTACGACGTCGGCAACGACTTCTACGCCATGGTGCTCGGCCCCTCCATGGTCTACTCCTGCGCCTACTGGCAGGACGGGGGGACCCTGGAGGAGGCCCAGCGCGACAAACTCGACCTGGTCTGCCGCAAGCTCGGCCTGCGGGAGGGCGACCGACTCCTGGACGTCGGCTGCGGCTGGGGCTCCATGGCGATCCACGCCGCCCGTGCGTACGGGGCCCGGGTCACCGGCGTCACCCTCTCCCGCGAGCAGGCCGCCCACGCCCGCAAGCGCATCGCCGAGGAGGGCCTGACCGACCGGATCGAGATCCGGGTCCAGGACTACCGGGACGTCCTTCCCCAAGCCCTCGGCTCCGCTCGGACAGGAGATGCTGCCCCACCAGGCCCGTACGACGCGATCTCCTCGATCGGCATGGCCGAGCACGTCGGATCGGTCCGCTACCGGGAGTACGCGGACGACCTCTACGCCCTCCTGAAGCCCGGCGGACGCCTCCTTAACCACCAGATCGCCCGCCGCCCCGAGAAGGACGAGGACGCCTACCGCATCGACGCTTTCATCGACGCCTACGTCTTCCCCGACGGTGAACTGGCCCCGCTCGGCCGCACCCTGGCCATCCTGGAGGAGGCCGGCTTCGAGGCCCGGGACGTCGAGACGCTGCGCGAGCACTACGCGCTGACCCTGCGCCGATGGGTGGCCAACCTGGAGCGGAACTGGGAGCGGGCGGTACGCGCCACCTCCCCGGGCCGGGCCAGGGTCTGGCGGCTGTACATGGCCGCCTCGGCCCTCTCCTTCGAGCACAACAAGATCGGCGTCAACCAGATCCTCGCGGTGCGCCCGCCGGCCGACGGCGGCTCGCGGATGCCGCTGCGCTCCCGCACCTGGACGGAGTCCGCCGAGGGCGGGGAGGCCTGACCCGTACGCTCACCGCAACGGGCGAGGGGCCGGTGCACCGCTCCGCAGCGGTGCACCGGCCCCTCGTCGTCCCCACGTCCCGGGCTACTCGGTCTTGATCGCCGTCAGCATGTTGAGCTTCGCGGCGCTACGGGCGGGCCACAGCGAGGCGAGGACGCCCACCAGGGCGGCGAGGAGCAGGAAGAGGCCGAGCCGGTCCCACGGGATGACCAGGGCGTAGCCGGGGACGTCGGCGGACAGCGTCTGGCCGATCGCCCAGCCGAGGAAGACCCCGAGGCCGACCCCGATCACCGCGCCGAAGAGCGAGATGACGACGGCCTCCAGACGGATCATCCGCTTGACGCGGCCCCGGTCGAGGCCGATCGCCCGGAGCATGCCGATCTCCTGCTGTCGCTCGAACACCGACATCGCGAGGGTGTTGACGACCCCGAGGACCGCGATCAGCAGGGCCATGGCGAGCAGCCCGTACATGATGTTCAGGGCGGTGTTGATGAAGCCGCCGAACATGTCACGGATGTCCTGACGGTCCATGACGCTCATCGCCGGGTTGTCGCCGAGCGCGTCCACGATCGACTGCTCGTTGGCCTTGCTCGCGCCGCCGTCCGCCTTGATCCAGATCTCGCGGATGTCGGGGCGGGAAGACGCGCTGTGCTTGTCCGCGAGTTCCTTCGGGATGAGGAACGGCGAGAGGAACTCGTTCTCCTCGTAGAGCGCCCCGACCGTCACCTTCCCCTTCTTCTCGTCGTCGAACGTCACCGGGAGCGTGTCGCCGGTCTTCCAGCCGTGGGTCTTGGCGGTCTTGGAGCCGACCGCGACCTGTCCGTCCTCGAGCGAGCCGAGCGAACCGGAGACGGTCGTCAGCGAGAAGACCTTCTCCACGTCGCCCGGGGTGACGCCGGAGGCCGAGTAGCCCCCACCGTCGACCTCGAACCAGGTCGCCTGCTGCGGCGAGAGCGCGGAGACGCCGTCGGCCTTCGCCAGGGCCTTGAGCGCGGACTCGTCGAGCGCGTCGCCGCTGGCCATCGAGACCATGTAGTCGGCCTTGATGTTGTCCGTGGTCATCTTGTCGATGGCCTGGCCGAGCGTGACGCCGAGCACCGAGATGCCGGTGACCAGGGTCAGCCCGATGGCCAGCGCGGAGGCGGTGGCTCCGGTACGCCGCGGGTTACGGACCGCGTTCTGCGAGGCCAGCTTCCCGGAGACGCCGAACAGCTTCTTCAGCAGCGGGCGGACCAGCGCGATGACCGGGCGGGAGAGCAGCGGGATCAGGATGATGACGCCGATCAGGGCGAAGAACGCGCCGCCCGCGACGAGCTGCCTGCCGGACGTGCCGCCGGCCGCGGCGCCGCCGACGATCCCCGCGGCGCCGAGGAGGGCGATCACGCCGCCGATGGAGTTCCGTACGACCAGGGACTTGGTGGAGGCGGTGGCGTGCACGCTGCTCATCGCGGCCACCGGGGCGATCTTCGCGGCCCGGCGGGCGGGCAGCCAGGCGGCCAGCACGGTGATCAGGATGCCGACCGCGAAGGCGGAGAGGACGGCGGTCGGCGAGACGACCAGCGGCCCGGCGGGGATCTTGCCGCCCAGGAGGCCCATCGCGGAGCGGAGACCGGTGGCGAGGCCGAGACCGAGGGTGAAGCCGATGACGGAGGCGAGCGTGCCGACGACGGCCGCTTCCAGCAGCACCGAGCGCTTGATCTGGCGGCGGGTGGCTCCGATGGCCCGCATCAGGGCCAGTTCACGGGTCCGCTGGGCGATCAGCATGGTGAAGGTGTTGGCGATGAGGAAGACGCCGACGAACAGCGCGATGCCGGCGAACGCGAGCAGCATGCCGTTGAGGCCGGCCATCCCGTTCTCGATGTCCTTCGCCTGCTGGTCCGCCAGCGCCTCGCCGGTCTGGGCGGTGGCGTCCTTCGGCAGCAGGGGCTCGATCGCGTCCAGCAGCTTCTGGTCGGAGACGCCGCCCGCGGCGGAGACGGTGGCGTTCTGGAAGACGCCGGGCTTCAGGTAGAGCTTCTGGGCGGTCGGGGTGTCGAACAGCACCAGGCTGCCGCCCGCGTTGACCGCGCCGTCCTCGGTGGTGAAGATCCCCGAGAGGGTGTACTCCTTCACCGGGCCGTTGGTCGCGACCCGCACCGGGTCGCCGACACGGTACTCACCCTTGCTCGCGGTGTCCTTGTCGAGCGCGACCGTGCCGTTCTTCGCCGGGCCCGAGCCGTCGGTGAAGTCGTAGCTCGGGTCCTTGCCGTCCTCGCCGGGGGCGAAGTTCGCGCCGGTGTTGGACCAGCCGTTGCCGATCAGCTTGCCGTCGGGGTCGGCGACCCCGGCGAAGCCGTTCACCCGGCCGGTGGCGGAGGCCACGCCGTCCAGGCCCCGGATCTTCTCCAGGGTGGCCTCGTCGATGCCGGGGGTCTTCTCGTCGTGCCCGCCGGCGTACGTCTCCACGGCGACGGCGACGTTGTCGTAGCTCTTGGCGGACTGCTTGCTGAAGGCGTTGCCGAGGGTGTCGGTGAAGACCAGGGTGCCGGAGACGAACGCTACGCCGAGCATGACGGCGAGCACGGTCATCAGCAGCCTGGCCTTGTGCGCGAGCACATTGCGCAGGGCGGTACGGAACATGTCTGTGTGTCCTGGGATGGGTTCCGGAAGGTGGACGGGGACGCGCGGGGGCGGCGGCCGGGGTCCGGCGGGCGCCCGCGTCGGCCGGTGCGGCGGCCGTGTGGGCCGGCCGCCGACGGCGTCAGCTCGTGCGGCCCTTCGCGTCGAACGCCTTCATCCGGTCGAGGACCCCGTCGGCGGTCGGGTGCATCATCTGGTCGACGACCGCGCCGTCCGCGAGGAAGATGACCCGGTCCGCGTAGGAGGCGGCGACCGGGTCGTGCGTCACCATCACCACGGTCTGGCCCAGCTCGCGCACCGAGTTGCGCAGGAAGCCGAGGACCTCGGCGCCGGAGCGGGAGTCCAGGTTGCCGGTCGGCTCGTCACCGAAGATGATCTCGGGCTGCGAGGCCAGGGCGCGGGCCACGGCGACACGCTGCTGCTGACCGCCGGAGAGCTCGGTCGGGCGGTGCTTCAGCCGGTCCGAGAGGCCGACCATGTCGATCACCTTCTGGAGCCATGCGGCGTCCGGCTTACGGCCGGCGATGTCCATCGGCAGGGTGATGTTCTCCAGCGCGGTGAGCGTCGGCAGCAGGTTGAACGCCTGGAAGATGAAGCCGATCTTGTCCCGGCGCAACTGCGTGAGCTGCTTGTCCTTCAGCGTGGAGAGCTCGGTCTCGCCGATGCGCACCGAACCGCTGCTGAAGCTGTCGAGTCCGGCGACGCAGTGCATCAGCGTCGACTTGCCGGAGCCCGAGGGGCCCATGATCGCGGTGAACTCACCCTGCGGGAAGTCCACGGTCACCCGGTCCAGGGCGACGACCTGCGTCTCACCCTCGCCGTAGACCTTCGACAGCTCCGTGGCGCGGGCAGCCACCGCGGTGGCGCGGTGAACGGTGGGGGTGGTGGTCACAGGGACACTCCTGGTTCGGGTGATGCGGATGCATGGGCCGTGCTGAGGCAGGCACGGACGCCATGCCTCGGGGACTTACTCCATCGTTACGTCCCGATCGGCCCGGGTCGTCACTCCCGATGCCCGTTCCCGTGGCCGTCTTGAGTCGCATCGGGGCGTGGATCCGTCCTCCTCGGGTATGACATCGACCCTGACCGGAGTCGTGGCCACCGCTTCGTGGTCACCCATCGTGAGTATGCGGGGACGTGGGCGGGGAGCGGCCCCGGCGGCGGTTCGGCCCCTCCGGAGCGATGCCGGGCCCGGAGCCGGGGCGGAGCCGGACCGGAGGGTGGCGGATGCCCTGGCGAGGCATGGCGCGGACCTGGCGCGTTGGGCCGTACGAGTGCGGCGACTTTCCGTCATTCCCATGCGGTGCGCGGACCGCCCAAGATCGTACGCGGGCGTGCGGTCAGCTTGGCCTGATGTCCTGACGGACCCTCAAGCGGTCAATAAAATAAGACAACATCGCGCCACTGTTCCGCTGATCGAGGGATGTCCCCGACTAGGGTCGGTAGCCAAACGCGGAGCCGCGCGGCACGCCCGGATGGTGGAACGTAGACACGGCGAGCTTAAACCTCGCTGCCCCTCGGGGGCGTGCCGGTTCGAGTCCGGCTCCGGGCACCAACTCCAATACAGCGAGTGACCTGCAAGAACGCTCAGCTACTTCCCGGTAGCTTGGTGGTTCCTGGCGCACGCCTGGCGCACACTGACTACCGTGCGTGCATGGCATACGTGCAAGCGGTGAAGAACGAGGCCGGTGAGCCGACCAGCTACCGGGTGAAATGGCGCGCGGGCGGGGCCCGTGACGGCGGCTGGGAGGGTGAGCGGTTCCTCGAAAAGCCCGACGCGGAGGTCTTCCGGGACGCGGTGAACGCTGCCGGCCAGCAGTGGCCCACGGGGTGGGTGAAGGGCAAGGGGTACATCGCCCCGGGGTCGCAGGACGAGAAGCGGTTCGTCTTCGAGGCGTACGCCCGCGCGTCCATCGCCAACCGGACCGGGGTCGAGGACCGCTACCGGGGATCGATCGTGAAGGAGCTGGAGACCTACCTCCTGCCCACCTTCGGGAACTGCGACGTCCGGTCGACCGACCACTTCAGCAAAGCCACGGTGGGGGCCTGGGTGAACGCGCTGGCGGCCACGCACGTCTGGCGCGGGTCGAAGTACAAGCTGATGGCGCCGAAGACGGTGAAGAACCTCCACGGGCTGTTGAGCAGCATCCTCAAGGAGGCGGTACAGGAGGAGCCTCCGCTGAGGGCGCGGAACCCCTGCGACCTGACGCGCCTGCCCCGGTCCGACGACGACGGCCTCGACGAGGACGACGACGGTGGCGGCGGGGAGGAGATGGAGTTCATGACCCCTGCGGAGGTCGAGGGCATCGCGTCGCACATGCCGTCGGAGGGCGCCGCGCAACTGGTGCGGGACAAGTACGCGATGGGCACGAGGTGGGGGGAGATCACCGCGGTCGCCCGGAGGCACCTCACGCCCCCGGAGCAGCGGCCGGACGGGAAGCCTCATATGCGGATCGCGCGTGCGTGGAAGCGGTCGACGGAGAAGGGGTTCTACCTGGGGAAGCCGAAGTCCAAGCGGTCCCGGAGGTCGCTGCGGGTCGACGGGGTGACGTGGGGGCGGATGGTCGCCCGGGGCGTTCTCGGTCTGGGGCCGGGCGAGTTGGTGTATCAGGGGCCCAACGGCGGGCGGTGGATCTACTCGACGTTCTATGACCAGTGGCAGCACGGGGTGAAGGGGGCGAAGGCTGCCGGCCTGCTCCCGGAGTGGAAGTTCCCGACCCCCCACGACCTCCGGCACTCTCACGCGGCGGCGCTGCTGTCGGCCGGGCACAGCCCGACCTACGTGCAACGGCGCCTGGGGCACGAGTCCATCAAGACGACGTCGGACCGGTACGGCCATCTGCTGCCGGTGGCGGACGACGACGCGATGAGGACGATCGAGCGGTCGCTGGGCGGGGACACCGGGGCGGAGCTCCTGGACGACGACGAGGCGGCGACCGTGGAGCCGACGGCGACGGTGTACGCGGCGCATCTGGGGTCGGCGCTGCTGGGCTTCGTATCGCGGGAGGTCGCGGAGGAGGCGGCGGCCGGGTGGGCGCAGAGCGCCGGCAGTCCGGTGCGTGTCGAGACGTGGTCGCTGGAGTGGTGGCAGCGGAGCGTCCCGGGCGGGGCGAAGAGGCTGCGCACGGAGGTCCCTGGGCGGGCCTGGGTGTGGCGTGCGGGGCCGGTCCGGTATGCGGGGGACGGCACGGAGTGCGCGGCCGGGAGCGGGGCGCCTGAGCCGGTGGGCCGGTGGGTGTGGGACTTCGAGCCCGGGTGGACCGACGAGACGGCGGTGACCCGTACGGAGTGGGTGCCTGGTGAGCCGGTGACGGAGGCTGAGGCGTGGGGCCTGGACCGCGAGGCGGTGCGGGCTGCGTATGAGCGGGCCCGGACGGATGCGCTGCGGGTCTGTGGCCTCAACCCTGTTGGGGGCCGGGTCGAGGCCGCTGCGAACGAGTAAGGGCGCTAGGTCGGGGACGTCGCGCGGTCGTGCCGGTCGTGCCGCCTGGCGTCCTCGATCTTCGGCCGTGGGACGTCCTTGAGGCGCACGGGGAGCGGCATGGGGAGCAGGGGCGCGCGGCCGGGCGGGGGCGGGCGGGTCTCGCGCGGCCGGAACAGGGCTGCGGACTGCTGGAGGCTGCTCGCGACGACAGTGTTGTAGTCCTCCGCGAGCTCGTCGTATTCGGCTTCCAGCTTCATGCGCGCGGCGGTCTCCTGCAGCAGCGCGGTTTGCGCTTCGCTGTGCTGGGCGTCGGCGGCTGCGAGGACCCAGGCGAGCCGTGCCTCGCGGCGTGCGAGGTCGGCCGTGCGGGCGTCCAACTGCTTCTGGAATTCCTCGCGTTGCTCTGCGGCGGCCCGGAGCTCCTGGCAGGTGCGGGCGTGGGCCTCGTTCAGCCAGACCCGGAAGACTCTGCCGGCGACGAGGAGGATGCAGAGCGCTCCGGTGGTGCGGACGATCGTGGGGACTATCTGGTCGGCCATCGGGCCCTCCGTGAGTGCGGCGAGAGGGATGGTGAGAGCGACCCCCGCGGCGAAGCCGGTGATCGACGCGAAAGCGGTCGTGCGAGGCATTGCCGGTTACCCCCTTCCTAGAGCCTCCCCCCGGCCCTGCTGCTCTGTGCGCCGGGCATTCGCCTGGTTCTGTAGGCGGATCGCGTGCTGGGCGCTGCCGACGAACATCTCCCGAATCGAATCGGTGAGGCCCCACATGTCGGCTACTACCTCTGGGGAGGGAGGTGATGACGGTGCGGAGCCTGAGAGTACATCCGGATTTGCGCCTTTCGGCCACGCAGCGTCTGAGATCACCCCTGCGGCGACCAGGAGCGTTCGAACGTCTGCGTGGACGGTGCGCGCCAGCCCTTCTAGCTGGCCTGGCATGGGGAGGGTCTTGCCGTCGAGCATCCTCCCGACGGACGAGGCGCTCATGCAGGCGTCGCGGGCGAGCGCGGAACGACCGCCGGATCCAGGGGAGACGTCGTATCCGGCCTCGTGGGCGAGGCGGGTGATGAGGGCGCCAAAGCGTTGCGCCGCGGCGTTGCCTGGGCCAGTCGGGGTGTGTTCCACGGTGCTCATGCGTGGAGGCTAGCGCGCGCGCACGCAAGGCTGCATCGGCTTGCGCGCGTGCATTGGTGCAGGTGGGGGCGCATATTTGGTGATCTGAACTGGTCGTAGCGCTGTGACCTGCGACCCCTTCGAGAAAAGTATTACGGACGGTTGACCGTGTCTGGCTTGCACGCAAGCTAGAGCTGATCTAGTTTCTTGCTTGCGCGCAAGACTTGCGCGCGAGCAAGGCAGATCAGAAGGAGGGCCGATGAAGAAGCCTCTGCGCTTCAGGGCCGACGTCCTCACACAGAAAGCGGAAGCTGCCGGCGACCTCACGATGTACGACATCGCGGTGCGCACCGGGGTCCGGGAGTGCACGGTCTCCAGGTCTCTCTCCGGCCGCTCGACCCCGACCCTGGCGACGCTCGCGGCGTACGCCATGGCGTACGGCACGACGCTCGATGACCTGGTCGACGGGATGGCACTGCCGTCCGCCGTCGTGCCGGCCCAGCGTGGTGCTGCGGCATGAGCCCCCGGGCCTACTGCCGGTGCGAGGTCGTACGGAACTACTCCTACGACGAGGCCGCCGCCCTGCTGGGCTGCAAGCCGTCGTGGCTGGAGGACAACGTCAGCCGCCTGCCCCGCCAGAAGTTCGGACAGGCCCCGGCGGTCTTCTGCCTGTGCGAGATCACGCTCATCCAGCAGATGCACACGGTGGTCCCGGACTGCGTGAAGGAGCTCCTGGCCGAGGTCGGCACCGCTGACCCGCAGGACGACAGCCGTCAGGTCCCGACCGGAGAGAGCGAGCGCCCTGCGCTGGCCTCGATCGTGCCGGCCTCCGGGCGTGCCCGCAGGGCCTCTTGACCTCGACGGCGACGCCGGGAGCAGCAGGCCGTGCCTGGCCTTCGTGCCGCTCCCGGAGCCGTCAGGAACCTCACCCACTCAACAAGCGAGGAACCGTGAACCCGAACCCTACTGCTCCCCACGACCCGGACAAGTGCCGCCCGTGCGGCATCTTCAAGCACCCCCTCGCCGGAAAGGCGCGCGAGCAGCTCGTTGGCGCTCTGCCGTCGCAGCGCACGCCGATGGACGGGGCGGGCAAGTGAACGCCCCCGTCACCGTGCCGGTGCTGCGCTTCGCCTGTATGCCGATCGGGGTCGTCCCCCTCCGCCGGGCCCTCGCGTCCAGCAGCCCGGACTGGTTCCGGACCTGCGTGAACCGGACCCTCGTCGACGTCGACCGCGGTGAGGACCCGGCCACGGCCGTGTGGACCTCCGTGGACGCCGTCAGGACCGCCGCCGAGATCGAGGCCCTCGCGGGTCTCCGCCGCCTCGCTATCGCCCGGGAGACCCGCCGTGTCTGACCTCCTGACCCCCGCACTGTTCGACCTGGGTGAGACGCCCGCCCCCCGGGGCCTGGCGGACGCCCCGACTGCCCGGCTGCTCCTGCCGGCCGACGCCACCGAGGAGCAGTGGCACGAGGCCCGCCGGGGCGGTATCGGCGGCTCGAACGTCGCCGGAATCCTCGGGCTCGGGAACACCAAGTACACGTCCCCGCTGCACGTCTACGAGGAGAAGCACGGGCGGTCGACGTTCGAGGGCAACGAGTCGGCGGAGATCGGTACGGAGATCGAGCCGTTCCTCGCCCACATGTTCACCAAGCGGTCCGGCATCGCGACGGCGGAGGCCCCGGGGACCCTGGTGCACGTTGACCGTGACTGGATGCGGGTGAACGTCGACCGGCTGACGTTCGAGCGTCCGGGCCCGGCGTCCGGGGTGCTGGAGCTCAAGAGCCGCAGCGAGTACCAGGCCGCTGACTGGGAGGACGGCGCCGTTCCCGACGCCCCCGCCGTTCAGTGTCACTGGGGTATGGCGGTCGGGGGCTGGGATCACGGCTTCGTGGCCGCCCTCGTCGGCGGCAACAAGTTCCGGTGGGTCCGCCTGGAGCGCGACGAGGAAATGATCGAGTGGCTCGTCGACTACTGCGGCCGGTGGTTTCAGCGGCACGTCGTCGAGGGCTTCCCTCCGGACCCTGACGGCTACGAGGCGACGACCGATCTCCTCGCGAAGCTCTGGTCCGTCAAGGCCGAGACGATCGCCGAGGTCGACGTCGCCAAGGCCAAGGACCTGCGCGCCGTCCGGGCGGAGCTCAAGGAGCGCGAGAAGGCGCTCGCTGCGGAGATCCGCACCGTCGAGAACGAGATGCGGATCGCGACGGGCGAGAACGAGATCGCGATGGCGGGCGGTAAGGCCGCGTGGTCGTGGAAGGCCAACGGGACTTTCGGCGGGAAGCGGTTCGCGGAGGCGGAGCCCGAAGTGGCCGCGAAGTACACGCACATGGTCGAGGCGATCGACCTCGACCGGCTCAAGGCAGAGAAGCCCGACACCTACAACCGCTACCGCGCCCGCGTCCTGCGTGTGCCCGCGAAGGGGATCTGATCATGGCTCTGAGCACTCTGAGGGACCGCGTCCGTATGGCGACGTCGGACAAGCCCACCGAGAAGGCGGCGGCCGTGCCGGCCGTTGTCGTCGAGGGGTCCACGCCGGAGGAGCTGCGCGCCGCCGAGCAGGTGGAGAGCGGTGCGGCGACGGACACGGTGATGTCGTGGCTGGAGCGGTACGCCGATGACTTCACCCAGGCGCTCCCGTCGCACGTCGACACCGGGTCGTTCATGGCCGCGGTGCGGGCGCTGCTGCCGTCGCTGTCGCGCTGCACCCCGGCGTCCCTGCTCCAGTCGTTGTTGACCTGCGCGCGTTTCGGGCTGGTCCCGGACGGTCGCCACGCGGTGATCGTGGCCGAGGGTCCGTTCGCCGTGTTCATCCCGATGTACCAGGGCTACGTCGATCTGATGTACCGGTCGGGCCGGGTCGGGTCGGTGCACGTCGGCCTGATCCACGAGGGCGACGAGTGGAGCTACGAGCCGACCGCGCCCGCGCCGCTGGACTTCGTCCACAAGCCGCGCGTGGACCTGCCGAAGGCGGACCGGGGTGCGCCGATCCTGGCGTACGCCTTCACGTGGATGACGTCGGGCGCCCGGTCCGCGGTCGTGATGCTGTCCCGCGAGGACGCTGAGGCGATCCGGGACGAGTACAGCAAGGCGTACCAGCGGGCGGAGGACTCGGGGGCGAAGGATTCGTTCTGGCACCGGGACTTCAACGCCGCGTGGTCCAAGAGCGCCCTGCGTCGGCTCCACAAGTTGGTCCCGATGTCGGCGGAGCTGGTGGCGCTGGCCCGGGTCGACGACGCCGGGGACGCCGGGCAGGTCCAGGTGATCCACGCCCCGACCGGGGAGGAGCGGGCGCTCCTGGTCGAGGCGGAGGAGCAGCACGCGCGGGCTGAGGACTCCCAGGCCCCGGAGGAGGCCCGGCCCCGGCCGGTCGTCCGGAAGCGCGTTCAGCCGAAGCGGATGTCCCGCGCTGAGCGCAAGGGGCTGCGTCGGTGACCTGGCCCCTGTGGCCGCTCGTGCCGGCCGCTGTCGTCTCGTGCGACAGCGGCCGGTCCGCCGTCCGGCCCATCGCGGCCGGGCCCGGGGAGCGTGCCGGATGACGACGACGACCGTGCTTGTCCTCACCGCTGTGGCCGCTCTGGTCCTGGTCGGCGTTGCCGGGGTCCTGGACGTGCTGTCACGGCCCGGTCCGGCCCCGGAGTTCCGGGCGGGTCCGCTGTGGGCCTGGTGCCCCGCTGAGGCCGCGCTGATGCCGCACCGGGTCGACGCCGGGGGCCGCCGCTGCATCTCGTGCAAAACCCTCACCCCCACCACCGATGACGGAGACCTGTCATGACAGAGACGTTCGGGCCGGAGTACGTCCGGCCGGTGCAGAAGGACTGTCCGCGCTGCGTGTGCTGTACGGCGGCGCTGTGCGACCGGGGCCGGAGCAGCATTCGGCAGTGTTCCGGGCTGACGCCGGAGGAGCACCGCCACACGGTGGACGGGTGCCCGTGCTCGGCGGAGTCGACGCGGAACACGGCTGCGTGGCGTATCGCGCAGGTGCGGGCGACGCGGCTCGCCCGTGAGCTGCCGCTGACCGACGACGTCGAGGCGATGCTCCGCGCGATGGCGGCGGGTGCCGTGGTCGAGGACCCGGCCGGACTGTTCCCTCAGCTCAAGGTGCGCGGGCTGGGGCAGTTGGTTCACGGGAAACCGGCGATCACGCCGCTGGGCCACACGTACCTCGCGGCCCGGGACGAGAAGAGGGCGTTCACCGGGGCCCTGGTCGTCGACGTCGACATGACGGCGAGGACGGCCCGGGTCGAGGTCCCTGCGTGGCGGGTCGGGGAGACCGTGACGGTGCTCCTGGACCAGGTCCTCAGCGACACGGGGTTCCCGCCGGACCTGGTGGCCGGTCGCTGGTTCGAGGTGGAAGCGAACGTTGATGTGGCGGCGGCTGACCGGCTGGTGCTGACGTACTTCCGGGCGGGCGTCTCCGTGGCGGCTGCTGCCGTCGAAACCGACCCTGAGCCGACCGCCGGGGCCGGGGCCGACGCCGGGCCGGACGGTGGCCTGTGAGCACCGACCTGGTGCCGGAGGAGAAGGGGAGCAGCCTGCTCCCTGCCGGTGGGCGGGACCTCGACCGGGAGCGGGCGCGGCTCCTCGCGTCCGTCCTCGCCCCGGATGCCACCAGCGGCAAGCTGATCTGGTGGCCGGGGGAGCCCGCGACGAAGGCGCGGCCGCGGTTCGGTGCCGGTGGGAAGACGTACAAGACCGACGAGGACACGGCGGCCGAGGTGGCTACCGGGTGGCAGCTGCGGCGGGCGTTCCGTGAGCCGTGGGTCGGCAACGTCGCGTTGGGGGCGGTGTTCTTCCGGTCGGACCGGCGGCGCGTCGACGTCGACAACATGCTCAAGCACATCTGTGACGCCGGTAACGGCATCGCGTGGGTGGACGACGCGCAGATCACGGCCCTGCTGGGGTTCGCGGAGCTGGACGCCGAGCACCCGCGCACTGTCCTCGTCGTCTGCCGGCACGCCTCTTCCCTGGACCGCTCGCCGAAGCAGCTTGCTGGGGTGGCCCGGTGACGGACGAGGACCTGGCCGCGCTGGACGCGGCGAGCGAGGACACGGAGACGGTGGGCCCGGTCGTCCGTCGGGGCGGTCGCCGTCCGGCGGTCGGCTCGTCGTGGCGGGACGCCTTCGACCGGCACACGATCGCCGTCGACGGCGGACACCTCCACTGGACCGGTGCGACCACCCAGGACGGGACGCCGGTCGTCGCGTTCGGGGGGCAGGTCGAGACCGGCTACCGGCTGGTTTTCCGGTGGCACCACGGGCGTGAGCCGGTCGGGCGGGTCCGGCCGACGTGCGGCTACGGGGGGTGCATGGTCGGCGGTCACCTCGCCGACCGGGTCGTCCGTGAGGGGCGGTCGTGATGTGGCTGGACGCCCTCTTCGGCTACCTGAGCGCGGTCGACGCGGTCGCCTCTACCGCAGGGGTGTGGGTGCCGCTGCTCGGTGGCTCGGTCTGCCTGGTGTGGGGGGTGTCGCCGCCCGGTGTGCTGCACATCGGACGGCGTCCGGACGCGTCCGGACGTGGTGCGGACACCGGGGCGGACGTCGACGTGGAGGAGTCCGCATGAGGGGGGGCTACCTGCACGGATACGTGTCCAGACGCGTCCGCCGGACGAGTCCGGACGCGTCTGGACACGCCGAGAACGAGGAGTTGCCCATGCCGCGCCCGAGCCGGTACGCCCCGGACAATCTGCCCACCCGGTCCCGGAACTGGCGGGACGACGCGAAGTGCATCGGGACCGAGACCGAACTCTTCTTCCCCGTCAGCGCCAAGGGGGCCCCCGCCAAGTTCCAGGCGATGCACATGAAGGAGCTCTGCCGGCGGTGCCCGGTCCGCGAGCAGTGCCTGACCCACGCCCTGACGTACCGGGAGGACTACGGGGTGTGGGGCGGGCTGGACGAGGAGGAGCGCGCCGATCTGCTGCGCGACGCGCGGCGTGCGGCGGAGCGTCAGCGCCGCGCGGAGAAGGCGGCGCGGGACAGGGCGGCCAGGGAGCAGGAGGCCGCTCATGCCGAGGCGTAGGGGCGTGGCGCCCCCGCCTCCGGTGACGGGTGGGGCGCTCCTCGACTGGACGGCGTCCCGGCACTTCGCGCTGGAGGCCCGGCCGTGCCGGCACTGCGGTGCCCCGACACATCTCCGGGACGAGAACCGGCGGCCCGCCGACAAGGTCTGCGCGGAGAGCGCCCTCGCGGAGGTCCTGGCCGTCGTCTCGACGTACGGCGGACAGGGGCGGCTGTGACCACCCCTGTCCCGCACAACTATCGATCTACAGATGGGAGTTGGCCGATGGCTGACACCAAGCAGGAGAAGAAGAAGGAGCGCCGTCCGCGCCGCCGCGGCCAGGAGCGCGAGCAGCTCCGTACGGACCTCGCGAAGGGGTACGGCGGAGGAGAGGGGGCCGGGTCGTCGATCCGGCGTCTCGCCGCTGCGCACCGGCTGTCGTACGGGCTGACGCGGACGCTGCTCCTTGAGGCCGGGGTGGAGCTCCGGACCCGGGCACGCAAGACCGAGACGGGGGAGAAGTGAAGCCCCGGCCCGGCGTGACCGTCGGGATCGTCGCCCTGGTCGTGCTGCTGCTCCTGGCCCTCGCGGGCGGATGCTCCGCTGTGCGGGACGACGACGGCGACGGCGAGTGCGGGTGGTTCGCGCTCGCCGCTGCGGAGAAGCCGCGGCCCCGGCCCGCACCCGCCAAGCGCGACGACGGCGACGCCCCGACGCGCAAGGCCCCGTCGCTCGACAAGCCGAAGGCCCAGGCCCCCGCCGCGGCTCCGGCCCCGGTGGCGACCGCGAAGAAGACGAAGGCGCCACGCCACCACGTGGACATCGACCTGGACGTGGAGGCCGACCCGTGCCAGTGACCCGCCGGTTCCTCCTCGGGCTGGGCGGCGGCGCTGCCGCTGCCGGCATCACCTACCTGATCACCACGACACCGCCGTGGTGGTGGGCCGTTGGCCTGACCGTCGCCGTCTTCATCTGGTTCGGCGAACTGATCCTCGACCTGGTGATCCCGTGAACGCCCTGGACCAGCTGGCGACGACGCTCCCGTACGCCCCGGAGGAGCCTGGCACCAGCTACTGGCCCTACAGGAGCCGCGAGGAGCTCGCTGCCGCCCTGGTCGCGGAGTACGACGACGGCGCGTCCATCCGCGACCTCGTCGCGCTGCACGGGATTTGCTTCGGCACCGTCCAGCGGCTTCTCCGTGAGGGAGGCGCGGTCATGCGCCCCCGGGGCGACACCCGGCGCCCCTACCAACTCTGATCCCCGGGGGCCGGGCCTGACCCGGCCCGGCCCCCGCTCGCTTCTGGAGCCCGTAGTGCACATCGACCCCGCGACCCTGCCGCGCCTGTTCCACGGTGGCGCCCCCGGCCTCAAACCCGGCGACCTGATCGTGCCCGGACCGCCGCACGTCGTCGACGGCTGCGACATCTGCGCCGCCCGCGCTGCCGGCCGCGACTACGTGGTGCCCGGGGTCGGGGTGATCGATCCTCCGACCGGGCGGCCCGACCGCGTGTACGTCACCAGCGACCGCCCGTACGCCCTCTTCTACGCATCGCGGTACGTCCTCGGCGACGCGTACACGGTCCAGCTCACCGCGGACGTCGAGGAGTCCGCGGAAGACTTCTTCCCGACGTGGTGCGCCCCGTACGCGGTCGTGACCGGGGTGATCAGCCGGGCGGTACGGCTCACCACCGCGCAGCGCGGCACCCTGGTCCGACGCTGGGGCGCACTCGAGGATTCTCGCCGCCGCGCGACGTTGGGCATCCGGGCCGGGCACGCCGAACGGGCCGCCCTCGACGAGGACAGCCCGCGGTGAGCGAAGGGTCAGCCGGCCTGCTGCTCCTCGTACGGCACCCGCTCCGGGGTCTCGCCGAGGGCGGCCAGGGCGCGCGTGTAGAAGCCGTGCGAGACGAGCACCGCCTGAGGCTTCTCGCGGCGGGTGAGAACGATGTGCTCCGCGCGGAGGCGGACGCGGGCGATGACCTCGGTGAGGTTGGCGCGGGCATCGGAGACGCCCAACTGGACTTCCTGGGACTGACTCATACGGCGAGCGTACCTGACGACCCGCTGAATATGTGCGTCCGACGGAAACGCGCAAATCATAATGCGTCGTGTTGTACAGTTCGAGGCGATCAAGGAACCGAGAGGGATGCGGGCGTGCGGTTCTGCGAGCTCGCCTAACGGCTCCCGCCTGAGCCGCCCGCCTACCCCCCCCACCCATCTCCAGTAGAGAGCTGAGGCGCAGTGAGGATCACCCGCTCACGCCTCACCCGCGACTACCTCCAGTTGCCGAATGCGACCGCGAGGGACGGCCGGGTGAGCTACATGGCGCGCGGCATTCTCGTCGAGCTGCTGAGCCGCCCGGACGGCTGGACGACTACGGCCGATGACCTGTGGCGCGAGTCTGTGAAGCGGCATGGGAGCAAGTCGCCGGGGCGCCGGCAGTTCCGGGCCGCGTTCGCCGAGTTGAAGGCGTACGGGTACATGGGTTCCGAGTCGGTTCAGCTCGACGGCGGGCAGCACGGTACCGCCCTGACGATTCGGGACATTCCGGCCTTCACCGGTGTACCGCACGCCGGTACGTCGGGCCGACCTGGGAAGACAGGTATCACCGCAGGTGAGGCCGACGTACCAGGGTCCGGTACGCCGGGCCGACCTGGGAAGACAGGTATCTCCGCAGGTGAGGCCGACGTACCACACGCCGGTACGCCTTATAGAAGACGTGTAGTTGAAGAAGACGGGGAAGAGAAGAAAACGGGGGATGTTGGGGCTGACGCCGTAGGCAATCCTGCAAGTGGCTTCGCGAGTGCGGGCGATGGTGCCGGTGCGGCGGAGCAGAGCCAGCAGGATGAGGGCGGCTCCGCCGCGTCGGGCAACAGCACCCCGCCCCCGTTCACTTCCTCGCCCCGTCCCCGAACCGTCAAGACCCGGCCCCGTGGGACGTCCCCGGGGTTCGACCTGGTCCGGGCCGCTATCCCTGCTGAGGTGGCCCGGCCCGGGACCCGCCTGTATCCCGGCCTTCACCGCGCCATCGAGGACCTGCTGACCGGCAACCCCGGAGCGGGCATCCCGTGCCGTACCCCGGAGCAGGTCCTCGCCCGCCTCAACCGCCGCTGGTTCGGGGAGCAGGCCGACACCCGGTCGGCTTCCGGCTACCGGGGATGCGACCGGTGCACGTCCTCCGGCTGCCAGGCTCCTCGCCGCGGCCCCGAGAACCCGGAGGGCTGCGACCGCATCCGCAACCGCAACTCCTGGCTCGCTGCTGCGCTTTTGGCCCAGGACTGCGCGGACCTGGCGTGTGAAGACGGTCAGCTCATCGATGGCGGACCTTGCCCGCTCTGCGCGAAGAGGGCCGCCGAGCGCACGGAGATCACCGCCGCCGCCGAGAAGGCCGCCGCCCGCTGGAAGACCGACATCGCCGCGGTCGAGGACACCGCCGCCGCCCGGTCCGTCCTCGACGCCTGGACCGCCCGCGAGAAGGCCGAAGACCACCGCTACCGCTCCGCCCTCGCCGCTGCCGGCATGTACGGCGTGCTGCTGGACCACCGCGTCGAGCAGCACATGGCCGGATGGCGCGAGAAGAACCCCCGCCCCACGATCCCCGCCCAGGGAGCTCAGCCGCCGGTGCAAGGGGCGTTCCTCCTCGCCTGGCCCGACCTCCCCGCCGGACAGCCGGAAGCCCCTGAGAAGGACGCCCAGCTCCCCGGGGCCCGGAAACGCCTCGTCGTCTGCGACTGCGGTCAGGGCCACCGGACCGACCTCCCCGACACCGCTTGCTCCACCTGCCGACAGGGAGCGACCGCATGAATCCCGACTACCTGCCCGCGATCGGTGCCTCGCTGCGCATCCTCGCCGACTACGCGACATGGCGAGAGGTCACCGACCAGACCCTCGACGACATCGCCGCCGAGCTGGACCGCGCCCGCGCCGCCGTCGCCGGAGCGCGAGGCCGACGCACCGCGAACCGCTGCCTCCGGCACCCCGGCGGACCGGTCGACCCCCAGGCGCTGAACGGCTGCCTCCTCTGCGGCCCGGCCCACCCCCAGTCGGCGACCCCCATCCCGGGGGACTCCACCCCGGCCGACGTCCTCGCCTTCTACGACGAGCACGGCCACGACGCCGCTGCCGGCAGGTACGGCCCCCAGGCCGTCACCAAGGCCCTGGCGCTCCGCAACCGCCGACCCAACCCCCGGCCCGGCCCCCCGGCCCCGCCGCCCACCGAAGAGAGCGACACGCACCGATGACCCTCGACGAACTCCTCACCGCACTCGGCCACGCCGACCAGACGCACGTCCTGCCGAACGGCTTCAACAACCCGCACAGCTACCGCGGCTACTACGACGAGTTGGCGTTCGAGCCCGCGGAGAACATCTCCGTCGCCGACATGGCCGCTGCCGGATGGGCCGCCATGGACGAGACCTTCGAGGGCTACAAGGGCGGCCAGTTCACGATGACCGGCGACACCGACTGCTGGCTGTCGTTCGAGGGGTGGGCCGGTGGCGAGCCGATCACCACGGAGCTCCTCGCGCGGCTCCTCGCCGCCGGGGCCCGCCCGACCCTGCCCGGTGAGGTGTTCCAGGCGCCCGGCAACCACGTCCATTTCGGATACCGATGCTCGACGGAGACCGGCGGCTGCGGGTACGAGTCGCCGTTCCACACCCGCACCGAGGCCGCTGCACAGCAGGGTCTCGACGGACACCGTGCGACCTGCACCGCCCGCCCTGCCGGCACCGACCAGCCGGTCACCGGCACGAGCGGGGCCTGAGTGTCCGCCGCCCTGGAGCCGGAACGGCTCAACGAGATCCGCGCCCTCGTCACCGAGCTGGCCACCCGCAGGTCCCTGCCGGCAGCCGACCCCGCACCCGACCTCGTCCGCCGCTGCGAGCTCGCCCTGATCGACGTCCTCCGCGACCGCGACGGCCTCGTGGTCGACATGACGGAGGCCGCCGAGGAACTGGCCACGTGGACGGGGGCCCTGCGGTGACGACGCTTGTATCCCGCGACCCGCGTACCGGACTGCGCCACGGCCCGATCCGGTGGCCCGACGGGTCCCCGCCGCCGCCGTTCGGCTGCCGCCGCTGCGGCAACGACTCGCCACTGCACGGCGCCAGTGGACACCGCTACGAGCTCCCGACGCGCGCCCAGGTCGCTGCCCGGATGGGTGCCCTCAGCACCAGCCGCACCGCGCGCATCGTCGGCGGCCTCCCGAAGGCCCCGGCCTGCGAGGCGATGACCCACAACGCGGTCGGCAACGAACGGTTCTGCGAACTCGACGCAGGCCACGCCGCCGACGAGGACCACGACTCGGGCGACATGACGTGGCCCGTCGAGGACTGACGACCCCCAGGCGGCCCGGCACCAGCCGGGCCGCCCCCAACCCGAACGGAACACGATGACCGACCTGAACACCGAGCTCGACGACACCGAGGGGCTCCGCGCCTTCCTCCGCCTGTGCCTCAACCCCGGCCCCGGCCGCGAAGGGCGCAGCGTCGACGGCCTCGCCCAGCGGATGCCGTCCTTCCTCGCCGACAGCATCGATGTCCACGCCCCGCACATCGCCGCCCTCCGCAAGACCGCCCAGGACGCCCAGGAGGCGTACGTCACCGCACTCCAGGACTGGATCACCGCCGAGACCGCGACCGACGGCGAGGCCACCCGGTGAAGCGCCTCGACGACGACCAGCGGGCGACCGTCCGCGAGCACGCCTCGCTCGCCAGCATCCGGATCATGGTCCGCGCCGAGCGGAGGGAGCGCCTCAGGGTCGACGCCCGCCTGGCGTGGCTGGAGCGCCTCCAGGACCACCGCACCGACCAGCTCCTTGCCGGAACCTGGCCCGCCCCGGCCGACGACGACCAGGCCAACCCGGCCCCGGCGGCCCTGTGCCCGCAGAACCTCTACGGCGACAAGGCCGTCCCCCTGCCGCACCACTACCCGGCCGGCAGCGACCAGTGCGTGTTCTGCACCGGCCGGACGTACGCGTTCAACGCCGACTCCGTGAACCACACGACGAAGCACGCCCATGACCAGGGCCGCACCCTGTGCCGCCTCCGCTTCCGCACCAACCCGCCCATGACCGACGACTGGGCTTCGCGCCTCCCGCTCTGCGGCGGCTGCCGCGACGCCCTCACCACCGGTACGGAGGCCACCGGATGACCGACACCTGGCCCGACATGAGCCCCATCCCGGAGGGCTACTACGCCATCCCGGACCCGGACGACGCGACGACGATGACGTACTGGCGGCGCGCGATCACCCCCAAGGTCAGCGACCTCAAGCCGTGGCCCGCGAAGGCGTGGAACGGGCCGCCCGTCCCGCGCCGCGCCGACGTCCCCACGGACCGGCAGGAGCGCGACCGGTTCGCCGCGGCCTGGACGGAGAGCCGCCGCGTCTACATGACCAAGGTCATCGACGGTCTCCTGGCCGAGCTCGACGACGCACGCCGCCGCTTCTCGACCTTCACCATCCGCTGCTGGTCCTGCGGCCGGACGCTCCGCGACGAGACGTCGAAGGCGTACGGCATCGGGCCGGAGTGCCGTGCCGGCATGGACCCCGCAGCCCTGGGCCGCTTCTGCACGCCGGCAGTCGGACGCGCCCACGTCGCCCGCCTCGCTGTCACCCCGGCCGAGGACGGCCCCCGATGAGCCCCCGCACCCTCCCGCCCGGCAAGTACACCGCCACCCCGTGCCGTTCCTGCCGGAACCCCAAGCCCTCCTACCTGTACCTGTGCCCTCCCTGCTGGAGAGCCCTGCCGCAGGCAGCCCGCCGCGCACTCGACAAGCGCGACGGGAAGGCCCTCGCCCGCCTCCGCGAGCTCCACGCCCACATCGACAGCGAGCAGCCGCTCGAAGACCTGGAGATCACGCCGTGACGCCCAAGCTCCCCCTGCACATCTCGGCCGTGCATTTCTTCGGTTTCGGAATTGTGGCCGGATTCTTCGTGAACAGTGCCAGCCTCCTCGTCACCGGCAGCCTCCCGTCCCCGAGCGCCGCGTACATCGGCGCCCAGGCCGTCACGCTCGCCAGCTGCGTGGCCTTCGTCGTGCACGAGCGGAAGCGCCGCGCCGCCCTCGAAGCCCAGTACCAGGCGCCCGCCCTGGGGGAGGGCATCGACACCCCGCACCACCCCCCGGCCGACCCGGCCGACGATCCCGCCAACTCCTGATCCTCGCCCACCCGTTGACCGACCTGGAGACCCTCATGACCGAAGAGACCTGGACCAGCCGGCAGGAGATCGCCGAAGCCCTCGAAGCCGCCGGATGGAAGGGCGACCCGGGCAACGAACTCGGTGTCCTCCGCCACCCCTCCGGCGCGGTGTGGGCCGTCCTCAACAACTCCGGTGACTGCGGAGTCGACTGCCCCAACGGGGCCGTCATCGACCTCCCCTCTGGCACCGAGGACGCCGTGATCATCGCTACCGCCCTCGCCGCTTCCGGCCAGTCCAACCCGGCCCACGTCGCGGAGCTGGAGGAGCGCGCCGACTGGCTCAGCTGGCTGGAAGCCGCCGGTCTGGACAACTGGCCCGGTACCGACGTCGCCCGCGACCTCCGCAACGCAGCCCAGGCCGCCGGGTGAGCGCCCACCCGCAGGACCTCGAAGTTGAGGCGCACACCGCGGTCATCGTGCTGCTCCTCGCCGAGGTCACCACCTCCCAGGAGCGGAACGCGCTCAAGCGCCTGGCGCTCCGTGCCGGCCTGATGTGGCGCTGCCACCCCTGCCGCACCGACCTGTACCTCACCGCCGACACCTGCACCTGCGGCGCCCACCGCCCCGCCCACCTCATCTCGCCCCGAAGGAGCTCCACCCCATGAGCAGCTACGAAGTCCCCGCCCTGACCCGCGCGGAGGTCGCCGCCGCCCGGGACGCCGAGCCGAGCCCGGCCGACTGCCCGACCTGCCCCTACCCGGTGCCCCACTGGCCCGCCCAGTCCGGATGCACCTCGTCGTTCCGTCGCGACGGCGACGGCGTCGAGCGCCTGTTCCGCGTGCACTGCACCTGTGGCCTCTGCTGGTAGCACGCCGACGGCCGACCACCCCCCCGCTGGACCCGGGGGGGCGGTCGGCCCCGGCCACCATCCCACTCACCCACCCGAAGGGCACACCGTGACCACCAGCCCGATCGGCGCCGTCCTCCAGGCCGTCGCCCAAGCACTCCGCGGCGACCGCACCGAGGGCCTCCGCCTGCTCCAGCCCGTTGTCGACGCAGGCCCCGCCTCGACGTACGCGATGCTCTGCCTCCTGGCCGACATCGCCGCACGGCCGGCACGCCGAGAGCACGGCCCCACCGCCCCGCTGGGACCCGAAGTCGGGGACCCCGGTGAGGGGCTCTCCGTCGACGACCTCCCCCCGGCCCGACGCTTCGCCGCACAGTTCGTCGCCGCCCACGCGAACGGCGACACCGCCACCGCGGTCGCCCTGTTCTGGGCGGTCGCCGACTACGCCAACAGCAACCGCACCGGGGACCTCGCCGAAGCCATCGGGAAAGTCTTCGACATGGCGATCACCGCCGCCGCCCAGCCCACCATCCCCGCCGCATCAGGGGACGGGCCGGCATGACCCGCGCCCGCATCCTCGTCGTCGTGGCGTACGCCCTCGCGTACACCGCGGCGGTCGCCGTAGCCACCGAGGCCCACACGAACGGCCACCCCCTGTACGCGGTCGCCCTCGTTGCCACCGCGGCCGGGCTGCTCCTCGCCATACGCCGCGAACACCGGAACGCCGCCGACCTCATCCGTACCGCCGCCGCCTACCGCCACCACCAGCTCCCGCCCACCTCCGGCCAGGCCGCGCTCGTCGAGTACCAGACCGCCGTACCGCCCGACTGCACCTGCGAGACCTGGTGGACCTCCCTGGGCGCCAGGCATGCCACCCGCTGCCCCGCCTGCCCGACTGCCCGGAGGGACGCCACGTGAACGCACTCCGGCAGCTCCCCGACGACTGCCGCTGCTACGCCGTGCGCCACAACGACGGCAGCCCCCTCATTCCCATCCCCAACCCGGCCTGCCGGCATCACGGCCGGATCTTCCGCCCGCCCCCGCCCGCGACCGTCACCTCGATCCGCCGCCCCGCACCCACCGACCGAACACCCCACTGAAAGGCACCCTCATGACTACAGACGACGTAACTCAGCCGGAACTCACCAAGTGGCCGCGGCTGCTGGTCGCAGGCAGCCCGGTCACCCCGGAACAGGCCGACGAGATCCTCGTCCGCACGGCGAACCTGTACCTCCTCGACGGCAACGACAAGGAATGGACGCACCTCGTCTACCGCGCCCTGGGCCTCGCCCCGGGCAGGTACGCCAACGCCACGACCGAGAGCATCCAGGCCGTCACCGAGGAGCTCGACGTCCTCCCGCTCACCTGGCTCTACACGTCCCGCATCGCGTCAAGCTGGATCGGCGGCCCCCACGGCTGGTGCGACTGGGACGGCTGTATCGGCGCCTCGACGTACAACATCGGGAAATGGCCCGAGCACGAATCCGTGCTCGCCGACTGGTCGACGATCGCCGAAGCCTTCCCCTTCCTCGACCTCACCGCGCAGCTCCTCGCCGACGAAGGCGAAGGCGCGACCGTCGCCCAGTGGCGGGTCCGCGAAGGCCGCGCCACCGAGGAGCAGCCGGGCGACCTCGTCGCCACCACCGAGCAGCTCAGCCCGGGGGCGTTCCTCTCCCGCTTCTTCATGCCGGGAGGAGAGCGCGGCGTCACCGAGGAGCGGCTCACTGCCGCTATCGAACGCGTGCGCAAGGCCCGCGCCGACCTCGCCCGGACCGTCTAACATCCCCTCCCTCCCGGCCCGGGGCGGCACCGCAGCGCCCCGGCCCGGGAGGACCAGCGCACCGACCCGAAGGAACACTGCATGTCCCTCCCCGACACCAGCGACCTCCCCGCCCCGGCCGAGCTGCTCCCCCCGTACTCCGGCACCGACGCCCTGTGCGCCATGTGCTCCCACACCAGCGCCTCCACCTACTTCCGCGCCGAACGCCACCGCGTGATGAGGGAGTTCAACGGCATCATCGGCCGGCACGCCACGCTCACCTCCCGCCTGGAGCGCCAGTGTGAACGCTGCGACTACCAGTGGGACGAGGCACTCAACCCGCCCACCGAGACCGAACCCGTCCGGGCCGCCGACGTCGCCGACCTCGTCCAAGCCTTCGGCATCGCGTGCCAGGGATACGCCGTCGACCTGCACCCCCAGCTCGCCGAGCACATGGCCGGCATCCTCCTGGAGCTGCTGATCGTCGACGTCCGCACCGACCACCCCGCATGGACGGCCACCGTCCCCGCCCGACCGCTCCTCGCCATCCCGGCCGACGTCGACCTCCTCACCGACCCGGCGCACACCGCTACCGTCCCGATCTTCGTCGACGCACCCGAGCGCCGCCCCCATCCCGCCCCAGAGGCCCGCCCCGCCCCGATCGGCCCCGTCACCCCGGCCCCGCTCCACGACAAGCCACAGACCCTCGCAGCCGCCCCGGCCGGACCCACCGGCTTCGCCGCACCCAACACCGGAGACGACGCATGATCCAGCCGACCGCCGTCACGCTGGACGCCCTCCGCATCACCCCCACCGGAGGCGGTGAACCGCTGCTCCTCACCCCGTTCCCCGTCAGTCTCGGGCTGCAAGGGCGCCTCTCCGAAGACGGGTTCACGGTGGAGCGGTACGACCTGACGCTGTCCGTCAGCGTCGCACCCGAGCACGTCGGCCACGACACGCTGAGCGAGGCCCTCGTACCCCTGGTGCGCCCGCTGCGCGAGATCGCCGAGGGCGGCCCGTTCCAGATCGAAACGTGGACAGCCGTCCCGGAACCCGTCCAGGAAGCGACGGCCGTGCCCAGCTGGTTGAAGACGACCCTTCGGTACGTCGACCAGGTCGACACCGAGACCCTCGACGTCGCCCTGGTCCAGCCGGACGACTCCGACATGACCGACGCCACGGAGCCGTACGCCCGGGTGACGTTCCTCCGCGCGATCGTCCGCCCAGGCGAAGAAGCCGACTCCCGCCTCTTCTACCGGATGCAGTTCGGTGCCGACGACCTCGCACCCCCGCCCGTGCCGGCCCCTGCTGGAGCTGACGCATGACCATCCCCGGACGCACCCCGGACGCGTCCGGACAGCGCCCGGACGCCGACGGCGGACACGTCCGGACGCCGTTCATCGTCGGCGAGACCGTCGACTGCGGCCCCCTGTCGACCAGCACGGACACCGCCCGGACGCGTCCGGACACCGACGTCCCGGATACGTCCGGAGGCGTCCGCGTCGAGCACCGGGCGACCGTCCCCAGCCACCTCATGGGTGCAGCGTTCGCCGAAGCCCTCGACCTCATCGCCCGCGAGACCCGCATCCCCCTGGAGGAGCAGACCGATGACACCTGAGCAGGCATCCGACCGCGCCGCCCTGTTGCTCGCGCAGCGTCTCGTCCGCACCCGCGACCTCACCCCCGACGAGGCCATGCTCGCCGTACTCCAGCGCCGCCGCGGCGAGACCGGCCCCCACACCCACCTCGTCACCGAGGAGGCAGCCGCCATCGTCGAAGAAGTCGCGGCCCCGATCAGGGCCTTCGCCGCCGCCATGGTCCCCGCAGTCGAAGCAGCCTGTACCGCCGTCCGCGAACTGCTCCGCTCCATGCAAAGCCAGCCAGCACACCAGCCGGCCAAGAACCGGAGCGACCGCCCGGCGTGGGCCACCCCGTACGGCCCACCACCCCGCCGCACACGCTGACCCCAAGGACCCCATGACCACGATCGAGCACAGCGCCCCGGCCATCACCCCGGTCACCGCCGTCCGCATCACCCCCACCTACCCGGACGGCACCCCCGACCACCGCCGCGCCACTACGCGCCGCTTCGAGACCCCCGCCGCCCTCGCGTACGTCCACCGCACCGACCCGCCGCCGATCACCGAACCCCTCCAGTACGACCGCACCCTCCCGCCGCTCCTCGCCCTCCTGGCTCTCGACGACCACCCGGAGACCGACACCCTTCGCGCCGTCGACCGCGAGATCTGGTGGCACGGCGCCATCACCATCACGGTGGAGCTGTGGTCGGAACCGGCCGGCACGGACTACCTGCTGATCCCGCGCTGGCGGCGGATCGACTCCAGCGACGACCCGCGCGTCGAGCTCCCCCACCACCGCACCCACACCGTCGGCGAAGCGCTCCGCGCCGAGCAGCCGCTGGACTGGCCGCGCCTCGACCCGACACAGGCCGCGTACGCCGTCCAGGCCGGGGTGTCGATGCTCCTCACCTCCGACACCCCGCCGCCCCCGGACACCGTCCGGACGCCGCCCGGACACGTCCACGGACGAGCCACCGCACACCCCTGACCAGCACGGACAGCATCCGGACACAGCCACGGCCCCTCTCTCCGCTCACGGAGAGAGGGGCCGCCGCTCTGCTGCTGTCAACTGTGACGACGGTCACAACTCCACTGTGCCGACGGAACGGAAGAAGCCGTCCCGCCCGGCAAAGCTGAAACCCCACCACGAAGGAGCAGCACGTGAACACCACAACCCCGGCGACCCGGTTCGCCGCCGCCTACGCAGCTCTCACCGCCGCCCACGAGGTCGGCGACTACATCATCCAGCAGGACACCGACGCCGCACAGAAGGGTGACCCCGGCCGCGCAGGAGCAGCCGCCTGCCTCCGCCACGTCACCACCTATACGGCCACCCAGGCCGCCGCCCTCTGGGCCACGAACCGATGGCTGGGTCTCGGGCTGACCTGGCGCCGCGCCGCTGCCGGCCTCGCCGTCTCCGCCGTCACCCACTACGCTGCCGACCGCTGCGCCGGGCACTGGACCGACACCACCGACGACGCCCCCCTCCTCGTCCGCGCCGCCCACACGGCGGGCAAGGGCACGTGGCTCACCCGCGACCCGGCAGCCGGAGCCCTCATTGACCAGGCGTGGCACAAGGGATGGATCGTTCTCGCCGCAGCCGTCGCCGCCGGACACCACCGACCGAAGGACCACTGACATGGGCTGGGGCTCAGCAGGCATCAAGATCTTCGACCCCGTCGCCACCGCGCTCATCAAGGCCGACGCCCCCGACCGCGAGACCGTTCTCATCGGCATCATCAGCGCCCTCCAGGCGGAGGACTGGGACACCGAACTCGACTCGCTCGACCGCTTCCTCACCGACCCCCCGACGGTCCGCGCCTTCGCCCACCACGGCATCACCCCGTAGCCCATCCCGAGACGCAACGGGCGACACCCCGCGGAACGCCCTCAGCCCACCAGACTGGGAACCATGACCGCCGCACCGCTCATCCGCGTGATCAGCTTCGGCTACGGACACACCGGCCTCCTCGACGACGACGGCCACAACGTCCTCGAACCGCCGACCGCCGACGTGACCCTCGACCTCCGCCGCGTCCTGTACAACCCGCACCAGGACCCGGCCATGCGACACCTCACCGGCCTCGACGACACGGTCCACGCCCACGTCCTGGCCACTCCTGGCGCCCGAATCCTCGCCCTCAACACGGCCATGGCGGCCCACACCCTCATGCACCAGGCGCACCCGCCCGTGGTCACCGTGGCCGCAGGATGCGCAGGCGGCCGGCACCGCGCCGTCTCAATGGCCCGCGCCGTCCTCGACTTCCTCACCGACATGTCCGCCGGAGGCGGATACCGCACGGAACTCGTCCACCGCGACGCCCACCGCCCCGTCCTCCCGAGCAGCGCACACCGCTGACCACCCGGACGCCATCCGGACACACGAAGGCCCCCGCGGCGAACCGCGAGGGCCTTCACCTCCGCTTACGCGGAGAACAGCATCAGGGGCACAGACTCTCGGCCCATCCCCGCCTGCGCGGGGAGCACGTCGTGGACGTCGGTTCCGCCTGCGGATACTGCGGGACACCCCCGCTCGCGCGGGGAGCACTTCCTCACCAGGACCATAGCGGCCCCCCTGGCGCCGCGCGGCCGGTTCAGCGAAACTCGCCGCGACCTCCTGCCGGCTCAGGCCCCCAGCCCCACCCACACATCCGGGCCGCCGCCCCGCCACTCGGCCATCGGAGACCGCGCGACCTAGACCTCGTTCACGCCCTCCAGCCCGGCCCGACGCATCCGGACGCCATCCGGACGAGGAGAGCACAGTCGGCGACTGTCACCAACCGCCACATCGCCATCACCCCGAGTTGCCTGCGCTACGCGCTACGCGCTACGTGTAGCGTGTAGCGCATGACATCTCTAGACGTCGAGCGCTGGGACGAGGACTACGAGCCCGCCGCTGGCCTCCACATCACCTACAAGACCGGCACACTCACCACGACTGTGGGTGCCGATCAGTGGCTCCAACAGCCCGGCTACACCATTCACCTCCGCGAGGGGGACGTCATCCTCGCCAAGACCGAGCTGCTGGGCAGCCCCCGGGATGCCCGCGACACCGCCGACGAGATCTCGCTCGACACCTCACCGGACCACGCATGGATCCCGACCCTGCGCACCCTGTCGAACGCCCTACGCGCCGACCACCGCGCGGACGCCTTCGCCCGCACCCTCAACCCGATGCTGGTCTGGCGCTACGGAGACGTCGACCCCGACAGCAAGTACACGTCCCACGACGAGACCGACCGGTTCCAACAGGACGCCGCCCGCAGTGCCAAGGCCGTACTCATCCGGCACGTCCCCGCAGACCTCCAGGCCGAACTGCCCCTGATCGACGCCACACAGACGCACGTCGGATGCCTGCGGACACGCGCGGCCGAACTGCGCGCCACCGCCGTACGAGAGATGCCCAACCCGGCCACAACCCCCCGCCCCCAGCGCTGGATCGCTGACTACACCCGCCTGGAGGCCCAGGACATCAAGGACCTGGACCCCGTCCACCCGCTCCGCCCCTGGCTCGCAGACCTCCCCCACCGCCTACTGCAGGGCTGGAGGGAACTACCCCCGGACGAGAAGAGCGCCATTGGCACCGACCGCCGCAACGCACTGGTGAAGTGGGCCCGGGAATGGGACCTCCCCAAGACCGTCACCTCCAGGGCGTCCGGCATCGCGCGCACCACGATCGACCGAATCCTCAAACCCTGACACGACCCGCCCCCTGGGGGCGCCGGGCCAGGGGGGGGCAGCCCGCGCCCCTGCCCGGCCCGGACATCATCCGGACGCGACGACGGCCCCCTCTGATGAGGGGGCCGTTCTGGCGTGCACCATCGCCACAGCTCACGCTACTGCCGGCACCAGCACGCGACCGCCGGACACGCAGCTCTCATTCATCGGCAGGTTTTTTCCGGGGCTTCGTTCCCCAGGCGCTGCCGTGTCCGCGCTCGATGTTCTGCACCGCCCCGAGTGACAGCTTGAGCCGGGCAGCGATCTGCCGGTACGGCACCTTCTCCGCGCGCATCGCGTCGATCGCCTGCTTCTGGTAGTCGCGCAACGTGCCGGCACGCTCCTTGTAGTCAGCCAGCACCTCGCTGCTCGCGACCGCCCGTTCGACCAGGTCCTCGATCTCCGCAATCCGCTGCAAGGCGTCGATCACTTCGCCCGCCTCTCTCGTGACGTCTTCCGCCATCCCCGTCCTTCCTTAGGGCGGGTCTACTTGCCAGAGTGTATGCCATGGCATACATTCGGCAGTGGAGGCCACCCAGGTCTCTACGCCTACAAGTCGGCCCCCGGTCGGGGCCTCAGAAACGCCGACCGGGGGCCGCGCCAAGCCTGCTATCGACAGGAATGACGCATGACGCAGCTTACTGATCTGAAACCCGCCACCCACGACGATGTCGCGGTTCTCCTCGCTGTGGCGGACCACTTCACCATCACCCACCCCACCGCACCCCTTGAGCACCACTCGCTGCTCATCGCGTTCGGTGCGGAGGCGTACAAGCTCCACAACCGCAGCACGACCGCCGGAGCCGACAAGCTCGCGAAGGCCGCTCTGGCCCTGGCCCCGGCCCGGACCACCGACGTGACGCGCGGCGAGTACGCGCTCCTCCTCCGCCATGTCGCCGCCGAGGCCGGGCACGACTGGCCCGACGGCGACGATGATCGCGCCATCCCTCGGATCACTGGCATCCCCGGTCCGCGCACCGAGCCGACCCCGGTCGCCGTCCCCCGCCCGCGCCCGGAGCAGGTCCAGGGCGGTGCCGCCTGATGAGCGAGCAGAAGAAGGCCGCCGCCGCGTACAAGGCCGGGTCCGCCCAGCGCGACCCGCAGGCCGTCCGCGACGCCAACGCCAACGCCAAGGTCAGCGGCAACCAGTCCGCCGGCAGGGGTGGTTCCAAGTGACCGACTCCAAGCGCGACGAGATGCACAAGAAGCTCGCCGAGACCAACAAGCGGTCGAGCAACGGCGGAGGTGCTGGCAAGTGAGCGGCAAGCACCCGTACCCGCACACCTGGGTCGAGGACGGCGTCGAGCGCCAGGTCCAGATCCACATGTCCTCGGTCGGCCACGAGGCGGTATGGGACGCCCGGTCACCGGGCGACCCGACGCCGTGGCAGAGCCTCGACCGCGAAGGTGTGCGGTTCACCGACGAGCAGATCGTGAGCCGCGGATGAGCGCCTTCAGCTGGCTCAGCGGCCGGGACGACGCAGCCCTCGCCAAGAGGGACTACCCCGGCCGCCAGTCGGCCACTGACCGGGCCGCCGCCCTCCGGGTGGCCAACCACCTGAGGCGCGTCAACCGCGACGGCGACGCGGCCGGGACCGAACCCCGCCGACGACTGTTCGGCAGGAACTAACCCGCACCGCACGGGCCGGACCCTTCCCCTCCTGGGGGCGGGTCCGGCCTGTACGTGCGTGACACCCAGAGAGGCAACCCGATGGACGACCCCACCCCGCAGCACCGCATCCCCGGCGTCCGGTACACCACCGAGACCCGCTACCGGGCCGTCACGGCCGACGTGTTCGGCGAAGAGACGACCGAGTACGAGCCGTACACCGTGGACGTCCCGGTCCCGCCCCGGGACTGGGACATGGTTTTGTTCCGGTTCGTCCTCAGTGTCGCGCTCATGGCGACCATCGTCGCCATTGTCTGGTCCACCGCAGCGATCGGCAGTCTCCTCGAAAAGATCGCCACCCCGGGCATCGCGTACGCCGCGGCGTCCACGTTCGAGCTGCTGTGGATCCTGTCCCTCGCTGCTGAGCGGCTGCTGCGGCGGACCCCGGACCGGGTCCGGCGTGCCCGTATCGCGGGCTGGGTCGGGCTCCTCATCGTCACCGGGGCCGTCATCGTCCACGGCGTCAACGAGGACCAGGTCGCTGCCGGCATCCTCGGCGGAGTCGTGTCCTTCCTGGCCAAGGGCGCGTGGTGGGTCGTCTTCAGCGTCAAGCAGGTCCGCCTCCGGCCGCGGCTGGAGCAGTGGCTCGCACGCAGGGTCGAGGAGACCGCGGCGGAGGAGTACGTCCTCGACGCACGGCAGCAGCTCGGCGGACGCGCCGCCTACAACGCGGCCATCTACGGCGCCGCTGAGGCGCAGACCGCCCGCGCGGCGGTCGTCGCAGCCCGCGACATCGAGCCGCCCGCCCAGGCCGTCACAGCGGCCCCCGCCGCCCCGGCCGTCGCCCCGGCTGCTCCGCCCGCCCACATCCCGCAGCCGGTCGCCCAGGCCGCTCCGCCCGCCTATGTCGCACCGCCGGTCGCTCCGGTCGCTCCTCCGGCACGGCCGGTCACCGCGACGCCCGTACCCGAAGCGCCAGTCCCGTCGGCCCCGCCCGTCGAGCCCACCCCGCAGCCCGAGCCCACCCCGACCCCTCAGCCGCAGGTCGTCTTCCCCATGGGCCCGTCGATCGCTGCGACCGTCCGCGACGCCCTTAACGAAGACGAAGACATCTCCGACGAGGACCTGGTCGCGAAGGTCGCAGCGGTCCACGGCGACCGCCCCAAGCTCGCCGAGACCGTCGCCACCTACCGCCGCAAAGAGATGAAGAAGCGAAAGGCATCATGACGACCCTCACGCTCGTCCTCGTCGCGGTCGCCGCTGCTGCCTGGTACGTCCAGCAGCAGCGGCGGCCCGGCGCGGGTGCCTCCGCCGCCGCCGAGGCCCGCCGCCTCCGCACCCCCCTGATCCGCCTCGCCGACCTGATGGGCATCCGGACCGCCGCCGGACAGCGCGCCCGCCGCTTCGCGACCGGGGCCATCGGGGAGAAGGCCACCGCGCGCCTCCTGCGGACCCTGGCCCGCCAGGGCTGGGTGATCCTCCACGACCTCCAGCTCCCCACCGGCCAGACCAACCTGGATCACCTGGCCATCGCACCGTCCGGCCGCGTCTTCCTCATCGACACCAAGCTGTGGACCGGCGACCACGACGTCCACCTCCGCGGGAGCCGCCTGTTCCACGGCAACCTCGACGTCGATGACCGGCTGGACGGCCTCCGGCGCGGAACCCGGACCGTCGCCAACCTCCTGCGGTGCCCGGTCCACCCCGTCGCAGCCATGCACCAGGCGCCCGTCCGCCGTGACGGCCTGTCGGTAGGGAACATCCGGATCGTGCCGGCCGACGCCCTCTGCGCACGCCTCCGCGCCATGTCCCGGCACGCGGACCACTTCAGTTCCCAGGCCGAGATCGCCGCCCGCGCGACCCGCCTCCTGCTCCCGTACGGGACGAGCCGATGACGGAGCTGCGCAGCACAGACGACGTCCTCGCGGACATGGACGCCCTCCTGGCGGAGATCCCCGAGCAGGCACCCGCCCCCGCGCCGGAGCCGACCACCCCCGAGCCGACCACTCCGCCACCGCCCCCCGCCCCCGCCCCGGCCCCCGAGCCCGAGACCGTCCAAACGCCGGAGGCCATGGCAGACGAGTGGGAGAAGATCACCAACCCCCGGCCGGAGTCCGACCGCACCCGCACAGTGCGCCGCGACGGGTGGGCCCCCCGGGATCTCCCGGAGTCCCTCCAGCCGGAACCCGCAGCCGCCTGGCCCCCGCTCGCCCCCACCGCGCCGACCGGCCCCGACCCGGCCGCGCCCACCGCCCCGACCATGCCCACCGGCTCCGCACCGGCCGCACCCACCCCGCCACCGCCGGCAGCCCGGCCGACCCCCATCGCCGTCACCAAGAACGACGACCAGGACGACGACCAGCCCGACCAGGACGGCGCGGCCCCGGCCGACGAGCAGCCTGCCAAGCCGTCCACCAGCACGCTGATCGCCACGACCGTCGGGGAGTGGCGCCTCCCTCCCAAGCTCGGCCACAGCGGGTGGCTCAGCGCCCTCGCGTACACCGGGGCCGCTGCCGGCATCGGCATCGGCACCGGCTTCACTCAGGGCACCTACGTCACACTCGACACCCTCCCGATCAGCACGGCCGCCGTCTCCGGTGTCGCCATCTCGGTCGGCCTGATCGGCCTGGCCATCCAGCGCTCCGCCAAGACGTTCATCCTCTTCGGCGCCGTCCTCGTCCTGGTCCTGATCCTCCAGTTCGTCAGCATCCCCGTCGGCACCGGCCTCCTCGCCACCCTCATCACCTGGGGCCTGGACCAGCGCGCCCGCACCATGCGACAGCCCGTCGCCCTCGCCGCCCGCAGCCTCTTCACCGCCGTGGCCCTCGCCACGTGCGCACTGACCTGGACGACAGTCGTCCCCCTGCTCACCGGAGCCACCCAGTGAACCCCGCAACCGCCATCAACGTCAGCACCCTGGCGATCATCGCCGTCCTCTTCGCCCTGCACACCAGGACCTTCATCAAGGGCGGGAAAGACCCCAAGGTCCTGCTGACCGGCATCGGCGGCATGATCGCCGGATCGTCCCTGGCCATGTCCGTCGGCGGCGCACTCGGCCTCGCCGCGACGTACATCGTCGGCAGCACCAACACGGCCGCAGCCGTCGCCCCGTGGGCCACCGGCACCAGCGACCGGACCCTCGCCTCCGGCTCCCCCCAGGGCCTCACGATGGAGGGCGGAATCATCGTCCTCGTCGTCTCCGTGATCGCGTGGGTCTCGATCCGCGAGGCCGGGAAGAAGGAGCGCCTCCGCCTCCTCGGCGGTCTGATCTCCGGCGCGGCCCTCACCTATACCGCCGGGTTCGGCGGCCTGGTGAACTCCACCCTCATCCCGATCTACAACGGCATCGGCGGCCAGCTGGTCAGCTTCGTGGAGAACCTGGCATGAACAAGACCGCCCTCCTCGACCGCGCCCACCACGGCCTCCACGCCGGCACCGCACGACTCCACCGCGGGCACCATGCCCTCATGGATGCCGTCGCCGCGTACAGGCCCCCCACGGGCCCGAAGTGCCCCCAGCCCGACAAGCCCGCCGGGCCCGACGACAAGCCCGACCAGGACGCCACCGAGACCGACACCACCGACCCCGACGAGGACGACGAGCAGCCCGCCAAGAAGACGGCGAAGAAGCCCGCGAAAAAGGGCACCAAGGGCAAGACCAAGAAGGGCGCGGCTGCCGACGACAAGAAGAAGCAGGAGGAGGACAAGGGCCCGCCGCTGCGCCCCGGCCCCCGCCGGGCCGCCCGCGCCATGAGTCGCTGGGTCGCTGCCGGCGAAGGCGCCGCGGACACCCTGCTCCGCATCGCGCTGCTGCTCCTCGCCGCCGGCATCCCGCTGTACTTCGCCGCGCCGGTCGTCGCCCAGCTCCCCCTCCCCGTCACCGTCCTCATTCCCGTCGCGGTTCTCCTGTACGACGTCGCCCCCCGCGTCAGTTTGCTGCTGGGAATGGGCCTGGCCGCCTTCACTGTCGATCCGTTCTGGACCACCGTCGGCGCGGTCCTCCTCCTCGGGACCGCCTTCGCCCCCACCCTGGCCCCCCTCCTGGCCCTGTCCCTCATCGCCTCCGCGACCCACCCCGCACTGATGTGGCCGGTCGCCCTCGTGTGGACCTTCGCCGCCTGGCGCGCGGGCGCCCTCCCCGAAGAGGCAGAGCAGGAGCAGCCGGAGACCCTCCCCGCGGACGCCGACGAGGAGCCGATGGAGGACACCCCGCTAGACCCCCACATCACCCTCATCTACTGGCTCAGCGACCTCACCCGAGGGGACACCGGGATCCACCTCAGCAAGCTCCACGAGATCCTCACCTCCACCCCCGGCCTGGAGACCCTCACCCGGCGCGAGATGAGGGCCTGGCTCGACCGCCACCAGATCCCCGTCGAGAGGACCATCCGCGCGGGTGGCGTCGAGGGCCGCTCAGGGGTCACCCGTAAGGCGATCGAGGGCCTGCTCTCAACCCCTCTTCACGCCCTTTCCCTGGCCCATCCCCTGGCCTACGCCCCGCGCCCGGAGAGCGGCCCGGAGAGTGGCACGGAGAGTGCCTCTGACCTGCGGAAATCTCCTTACTCTCCAGCGACGGAGAGCGGTCCGGAGAGTGGCCTGGAGAGGGGGAAAGAGAGGGTCGCCTGACCCCTTCCGGCGGGTCACCCCTTCGCCGGAAACCGCCACGCACCGCCCCCGCCCCCTGTAGACGTATCGGAGAGCTATGACCATCTGGGAGGGCACGACCCATGGCGACGTACAGCCACCAATGCGCGAAGTGCGAAACGGAGTCGCCGCGCAGCGAGGACTACCAGGACGCGTTAGACGCGCAGACGTACCACCGGGACCAGCTCCACGGCGGGCACGTCCCCCGCCAGGGCGACCGGATCATCACCCACCCCACCGGGTGGTCGGACGGCACCACGGGGGAGCGGTGGGCGATCGTCATCTCGTTCGTCGTCATCATCATCATCGTGGCCCGGATGCTCTGACCGGCACACAGCGAAGGCCCCCGCCACCGCGGGGGCCTTCGGCATGTCCGGCGGGTGTACGCTCCCCGCCCACAGTGCGCGGCGGAGGGTGGCGTCATGGCCGGTACGACAGCGTTGGTGCTCGTTCTGCTCGGCGGCTGCGCCTGCGTGATCGTCGCCCTGGTTGCGCGAGCGAAGGTCGACATGGCCCGCATCCGGGCCGGCATGGACCAGGAGACCGGGCGCCGCTGACCCGGTCAGCCTGCCGGCCCCTTCCGCTTGCCGACCCACTTGTCCGGCCTGATGGACCGCACGGTCGGCTTCCGCTTCCGGGGGACGTCGTACTCCCTCGCGATCTTGCGGACCGTCTCCTGCGTGTACGGGATCTTCTCGTGCTCCGCCACGTCCGCATTCGTCAGCTCAGGGTTCGTCCTGAGGTCGTTGGCGACTTCCTTGTGGACGGCCTTCGTCTGCTCCTTCACGAGATCCCTGAGCCTGTCGAGTTCTTCGAGCGCGGCGAGCAGGGCGCCGCTGGGGGTGTACTTCTCACTCATGCCCAGCAGTGTTGCACAACCAGACTTGGACAGGGGGCGCGACCCCCCGTATAGATCACCCCGACAGGCGCGACACCTTAGACACGCACGGTTGGCCAACTTGACTTGTCCAACATCGGTTGGATACGGTGGGGTCTTCAGTTGGGCACACCGCCCGGCAAGTGAGCGAGGGAGCTCCCATGGCCACGACGATCACCACCGCCGCCGCCCAGGTCGGCGAGGGCCGCACCCCCCACTACGTCCAGACCGACACCTTCCACAACAAGACGCTCTGCGCCCGGATCGTCAGCCGCGAGATCAGCGACCGCGACCTCGCCAAGCTCGGCGACTTCTGCAAGGCGTGCGTCAAGGCCCTCGCCGCCCTGACCGCTGCCGCCGAGACCGCCCCCGCCGTCGAGGCCCCGGCCCCCGTGGACGAGGAGACGCCGGCAGCGGCCCCGGCCGTCCACCGCTTCGACAGCACCGGCGAGGCGTACGACCAAACCCAGACCCGCGACGACATCCGTGACGGCGACGTCCTCGTGATCGAGTCGGAGAACGTCGTGGGCTTCCTCCGCTCCGCCTGGCCCGGCGCGATCACCACCGCGTACGGCAAGCTGCACACCTTCACCGCCCCCGCCCGCTCTATCGACCACGGCAAGTACGCCGCCAGCGTCGACCTGGCTGAGCAGCTCGCCCGGGAGATGGGTGCGGACGTCGACCCCCTCCACGCAGGCCCCGACCCTGACGGCGCGAACGTCGTGCCGGCCACTGAGGCCACCTTCGCCGAGGGTGACCGGGTGCTCTGCATCGACGGCCGCGTACGGACCGCGACCCACACGGAGATCAAGGACGGCGGGGCCGTGGTGTTCATGCGGGACCGCAGCGCCTGGCCCGTCAAGAGCAGCCAGCAGATCGAGACCGGCCGCGTCGACGAGACCGTTGCCGACGCCCACCGCGCCGCCGCCGCCCTCCGCGCCCAGCCCGACGCCCCGAACCCGGACGACGTCGCCCGGCTCGGTGCCGCCCTCCGCTACCTCCGCCAGGCCGACCCGGCCCGCCACGCGGCGCTGATCGAGAACGCCGAGCACATCACCGTCCAGGTCACCCGCGCCGAGCTCGCCCCGGGCGACATCATCAACGAACTGGGGCTTCCCCACACCGTCGTCGACGCCTGCCTGGCCCGCCTCGACAGCGACGCCCCCCGCTGGTGGGCGACCATCCTCGGCGCCACCAAGGAGGCCCGCGCATACTCCGGCCGCAAGCCGTGGGAGATCGCCCTCCGCCTCGACCTCGCGGCCACCTCGACGGAGACCGTCCAGCGCCCCCTGCCCGCCGCCCCCGACGCCCCGGCCATCGCCGACGCCCCGGCCATCGCCGACGCCCCGGCCGTCGAGACCGCCGACGATGAGGGCCCCGTCGACCCCACCCGGCCCGAGTTCGCCCCCTTCACCAGCGGCCCCGTCACGGACCCCGCCCGCTTCTACGCAGACGTTGAGACCCGCCTCGCCTACCCCGGCCACCGCGAAGACCGCATCACGATCCACCGTGCCGGCCACGCCGACGCCGTCCACTACATCGCCCTGCCCCACGTCGCGGGCCGCTCCGCCTCCACCGTCCTCGGTGCCGTCTGCTGGGAGATCGTCGACGGCCTGGAGTACATCGCCGGTCTCAACCTGGAGCGCGGCCAGGTCCGCCCCACCGAGCCGACCACCACGGCGGAAGCCGCCGAGATCCGCGAAGCGATCTTCAGCCGGACCATCGGGCGCGCCGTCGCCCTCGCCGACCACACCGGCGCCCGGATCTTCCGGGACGTCATGCCGGAGGACGGCAGCCCGTACCCGATCGGCTGGACGTACCGCACGACCGGCTACGGGGACAGCGCCCAGTACGGATGGATGACGGCCAAGGGCCGGGGCACCGACCGCGTCGGCGTCGCCACCCGCGAGGAGGCGGAAGCCATCGTCCGCGACTGGCACGCCACCGGCATGGACGCCCCCACCGACACCACCCTCGTCGACGTCTTCACCGACCTGCCCGTCAGCGAGCTCGGCTCGGTATACGTCGCCCTCCACAAGGCCAGCGAGCGCCACGACGGCCCCGTGCAGACCGCCATGGAGGCACAGGACGCCGTCGCCGCCGCCTTCCCGACCGCCGACAAGTTCGAGCAGGTCACCACCGAGGACGGCGCCCTGGGCTACACGTTCCAGGTCGGCAAGCTCCACGGTGCCCGTTACGGGTGGGTGACCCGGTACGGGACGTACGGCAAGAGCCTGGAGCGCCGCCGCTCCGCCGCCCGCGACATGCTCCCCGCCCAGGTCGCCGACGCCCAGCGCGCCAACGGCGTCGACGCCCCCACCCCCGCCGCCACGTACGAGCCGACCCCGGCCCCCGAAGGCACCTGCGTCCACGGCCTCACGGAGCAGAAGGGCGACGAGACCGGCCCCGCCGCCGTCTGCGCGGCCAAGGAGTCCGCCGCCACCGTTGGTGTCTTCTCCGACGAGGGCTGCGTCACCACCCGTGACTGCGCCGTCCAGGCCGCTGAGATCGTCCACCAGCTCAACGCGGACGACGACGAGGCCCCGACGTACCGGTGGGCCGTGCTCTGCCCGGAGCACGAGGAGCAGCCCG
Organism: Streptomyces sp. NPDC021019; assembly: GCF_044333295.1. Classification (NCBI taxonomy): domain Bacteria; kingdom Bacillati; phylum Actinomycetota; class Actinomycetes; order Kitasatosporales; family Streptomycetaceae; genus Streptomyces; species Streptomyces sp. NPDC021019. Next base: position 154,876 of record NZ_JBIRQR010000004.1, on the reverse strand, counting down.
CGATCGGCTGCGAGGAGTGCGCCACCGCCGAGGACGGCGACGAGCCTGACGACCAGGACGACGCGCCGGAAGCCGACGCGGCTGTGCCGGCACCGTTCGCCGCAGGTGACCGGATCGTCTGTGCCGACGGAGTCGCCCGCACCGTCACGGGCATGGCGCCCGCGGAGACCGGCGAGCCTGCCCGGGTCGTCGACGAGGACGGCGCGGAGTGGATCGCCGCGAACTGCCTGCCCGCCAACCCGCGCAACGTCGGCGAGGCCCTCGCCGCCAGCTCCACCGTCGCCGCCCGCGTCGCCAGGGCGGACACGGAGAGCCCGGAGTGGCAGGAGGCCCTGACCGAGCTCGGCCGCCTGCACGAGTACCTCAAGGCCACTGACCCCATCAGCCGGGCCGCCCTCGTCCAGGGCGAGGCGGAGGCCGCCGCCCGCGCCGTGCACGCCGACGCCCACACCTTCATGCCGATCCAGCCGAGCGACGCCCCGGCCGCCCCCGTCGCCTGGTCGTTCCGCGCCGGACACGGCGCGGCGGCCCGGTACGGGGTCGTGACCGTCGCGTGCAAGGTGTCCCCGATCGGGCTGTACGAGTACCGCACGACGGCTGAGCGTGCGTTCCTGTACAGCGACATGCCGGCCAGCCGCTGACCCGCCCACCCCGGACGCCCCCGCCTCCATACGAGGTGGGGGCGTCGGTGCGTGCCGGCAGGGGTGTCCATGCAGGTCACAGGGTGCGGCGCGACATGCAACACGTGTTGGGCAACTTGACTTGCACAATCGAGGTTGGATAACTTCTCTGTATCAGGACGGGCGACGGGCCCGGACCGGATGGAGGGAACCGCCATGAACGTCACCAAGGTCGCCGCCCGCACGATGGCAGCCCTCGTCGAGGCCGAGACCGCGCTCACCGCGGCCCGCCGCGAAGAGGCCCGCACCGCCGGTATCGCGACCCGCGCCGCCGCCCGCGCCAAGGCGGCCCGCACCGAAGCCGCCTCCGCCCGTCGGGAGCTCGCCAAGGTCGAGCGGACCGGCGGCAAGGTCGGCCCCGTCGCCCGCAAGGCGCACAACCGCATCGTCAAGGCGGACGCCCTGACCGCCACCGCCCGCGACGCCAAGGCCACCGCGACCGCCGCCCGCCGCGCCGCCCGGTCCGCCGCCCGCCGCGCCGACCGGATCGCCCTCCGCGCCGCCGCCGCCGCCACCCGCACCGTCGCGAAGATCGCCGCCCGCATGGGCGAGACCTCGCTGACCTCCACCCCGGCCGAGGACCGCACCCTGCCCGCCGACCAGCTGCCGGCAGTCGAGGAGATCGAGACCCACGGCGCGCGGTACGACGACCTCGACCAGCAGGTCAAGGAGCTGTCCAAGATCGCCGACGCCGAAAAGTCCTGGCTGCGTCAGCTGCCGGTCGGGATCTACGGCGGTGTCGTGATCACCCGCACCCCCGGTCGCTCGATCCTCGACGGCGACCAGGTCGCCCTGGACTACATCGCGCAGGGCCTCGTCCCGCCCCGCAAGGCGTCCCGCAAGACCTTCAAGGTCGACGCCACCGCCCTCCGGGCCCCGGCCGCCCTCCCGGCCGCCGCCTAACCTCTCCGCCCCCCCACGGGGGCCGGGCACCCGGCGGTGCCCGCCCCCGGCCCTCCTCTCGCTCCGCCCCCACCGGAAGGACCACCGCCATGCAGCTCACCGACCTCCACGGCATCTCCGCCCTCCGCATCACGGACGGGCAGGAGCCCGAGCTCCTCCGCTACTCCACCGCCGCCGACGCCGAGCAGCTCACCGAGCTCCTCGCGGAGTACCGCGCCGCCTACGCCGACCAGGACGACATCCGGATCGACGTCACCCGCTGACCCGCACCCACCCGGCCCGGCCGGCACGACCGGCCGGGCCCCCACCCCACCCAGAAAGGCGCACCATGCTGCCCACCATCCCGACCCGCTACGTCTCCGCCGAGCTCAAGCGCCAGCTCACCGCCGAGTTCCCCGGCGTGAAGTTCTCAGTCCGCAGCGACGTCGCCTCGCTCTCCATCCGCTGGACCGACGGACCGAGCACCGAGGCCGTCGACGCCATCGCCAACACGATGAAGGGAAGCCACTGGAACGGCGAGGACATCGGCTACACCCAGACCGGCAACACCGTCACCGTCACCATCAACGGCGAGCGCGTGACCGGTGACCCGCTCGTCGACCACGTCAGCACCGAGTGCGAGCTGTCCGACGAGGTCCGCGCGGAGGCCACCGCCCTGTGGTCCGCCGCCCACGATGGCGCCGCACCCGCCGGCATGTCCGCCGCCTTCGCCTGTGGTGACCGCGTCATCCGTGAGCACTGGGGATCCACCCAGGTCCTTGAGATCGCGAACAAGATCGTCCTGCCCGCCCGGTGGGCCGCCCACCTCAAGGCGCAGAAGGCGACCTCGGCCGCGAAGGCGACCGCCCCCGCCCGGAAGAGGGCGGCGCCCACCGCTCCCAAGCCCGCCCAGGCGGCCCCCGCCACCACCCCGGCCCCGACGGACCGGCGGCCCATCGTCATCGCGCACAGCCCGGAGCGAGGCATCTACGTCACCGGCACCCGCCGCAGCGACGGGACCGCGGGCATCATGCGCGGCGAAGGCTTCGGCTGGAAGACCGTCCGGCCGCGGTACTGGTTCCTCCCCGGCACCGAGGGAGCCGACCACGCCGACCGCGTCGACGAGGTGCGCGCGGCACTCGAGAACGCCGGCATGACCTTCGGCACCGTCCCGGCCCCGGCCGCCCCCGCCGCCCCGGCCGTCGAGGAGCCCGCCACCGCCCTCGTGGCGCCCGCCCCGGCCCCCGCGCCCGCCGTCCCCGCCCCGGCCCCCCAGCGGCGCACCAGCCCGCGCCGCTCCGCCGAAGAAGCGGCGGTCCTCGCCAAGGTCGGCGAGTACATCAAGGACGGGCCCGGCATCGGCGTCCACACCGCCGCAGCAGCAACCGCCGCAGTCGGCCAGGTCATCCGCTCCGGCGCGATGCGCGAGGACCACCTGACCAGCGCCCTGCCGGCAGTGACCGCCGCCATCACCGCGACCGCCGTCCAGGACATGCGCCGCCAGGGACTCACCCACGAGCAGATCAAGCAACGCCTGGAGCGCCAGCGCGCGGAGGCACAGCACGCCCGGAACCTCGGCCGGGTCGCCGTCGCGAACGCCATGCTCGCCGCCCATGCCGGCATCGTCGCCGACGAGGAAGCCCAAGCCGCCCGCGAGGTGACCGCCCGCCCCACCCCGGAGCTGGAGCCCGCCACGCCCCGCCGCCTGGCCCTCGTCGCCGCACCACCCGCCGCGGACGAGAAGGAGTTCCACTACTGCGGCGCTGACCTGGGGCGTACGTCGTTCCCCTTCACCTGCTCGCTGGAGATCGGCCACGACGGCCCGTGCGACCCCGGCCCGGCCACCGCACCGGCCACCCCGGCCGTGCCGGCCGGACGCCCCGGCATGGACGCAGGCGCCCACCGCATCGTGAACACGGGCGACAGCGTCGAGGGAGGTACGGCGTTCGCCTTCCGCTGCCTCGACTGCGAGCAGCGGGCGACCCTCGCCGACTTCCCCGCCCTGCCCTGCACCGACGGCGCGGAGTCGGCGCACTACCTGAACAGGGCTCACCGGCTCCTCGACGACGTCACGTTCCGCGACGCGACCCGCTTCGAGCTCGTCGACGAACTCGGCCACTTCGGCGACGACACCGCCCCCGACCGCGCCGCCGACCTGAACAGGGAGCAGGCGGAGATCCGCCTCGCCTACCTGCTGCGGAAGGGCGCCACGCACACCTGGTGCCGCGGTGAGCTCCGGCTCCGCCTGGACGGCCGGGCCGCAGGGACCGTCAGGCCTGCCCCGGACGCCCCGGCCCCGGTGGCGACCGGCATGACGTACCGCAAGGTCCACGTGCCGGCATTCATCGCCCAGGGCTGGGAGGGCGACCCCGGAGCGGCGTGGCGTGCGGGCGTCGACGCGGCCCTTGCGCACCCCGCGACGGGGGCGCACACCCTCTGACCAGGGACGCGACACTCCGGCCGGGCTTGTGCAAGTTGACTTGTGCAAGCTTGGTTGGTTAGCGTCTCCATCGAAAGGTCGGGGGAGTCGCCCCCGGCCCCCGGCCCCGGAGGCTCTGATGGCGCGTCGCTCCCGCTTCGTCCCGAAGCCGCGCGAAGGCGACGTCTGGGTACAGACCGCCCTCACCCTCGACCCCCCGGCCGACACCACCGAAGGAGCCACCACCATGGCGATCGTCCCCGCCCCCAAGACCCCCACCGTCGCCGTCGCCCGGGAGCTCCGCCGCCTCGGCCTGCAGCAGGGGCCCGCCAAGGACTTCCGCATCACCGGCCACATGGTCGACGGCGAGCGCGACCACACGTACGTCCTGCTCCTCACCGCCGAAGCCCGGCAGATCGTCGCCGACCGCGCCGACGAACTTGAGGCCGCGCTCGCAGCCGGCCCCTTCCCCTTCAAGGTGTCGGTCCGCTACCACGGCAGCGACCGCCCGATGCCGTCCATCCACAACGGCCGGGAGGAGCGCATCCGCGACGAGAAGCCCACCGTCGCCCCCGCCGTCGACACTGACACCCCGGCCGACGCGCCCGCCGTCGACTCCGCCCCGGACGTCGAGACTCCGGCCGCCGACGCCCCCGCCGTCGAGGAGGCCGCGCCCGCCGCCGTGGACACCGCCGCACCGGCCCCGGCCGACACCGACGTCGACCAGGACGCCGACACCGCCGCCACCCCGGAGCAGCCCGCACAGCCGGTCGTCGACTACAGCGAGACGTACAAGCAGCAGTGCCAGGCCAACGCCCTCGTCTGGTCCACCAAGCAGGCCGCCCACGTCCGAGCCGCCACCATCGGCCACCTGTACCGCGATGACTTCTCCGACAGCTTCCGCTGGAGCAGCGACCGAACGAAGACCGGCCGCCGCGTCTCCGGCAGCTTCCTCGCCCCCCTGCAGAACGCCGGCTTCCTGCTCCTGGGCGACACCGGAGCGGACGGCCGCCGCCTCGTCGAGGCCACCCCGGACGGCCACCGCGCCATCCTCGTCTGGGACGCCCACCAGCCCGAGCCGACCGAGCGCAACCACAAGCAGGAGCGGATGCCCCTCAATCCGCTGATGTGGGGCGAGGAAGCCGCCCGCCGGACCGCAGCCTTCCAGGCCGACGAGGACCGCCGCCGCGTCGAGCGCGACGCATGGTGGGCCGGACACCAGGAGCACCGCACCGCCGAAGACCGCGAGGGCAAGCTCCGCGCCGCATGGGCCAAGGTCGAGGGCATCCGCAACCCCTGCTCCAAGCGCCCCGCGGGCTGGACGCCCACCAACGACCAGGCCACCGAGCACTCCCTGGCCCCGGACGTCGTCGCAGCCCTCCGCCTGGAGGCCGTCGCCCTCATCACGGCCGCCACCGAGACCGCGGCTGCCGCCGCCGCTGCCGGCAGTGAGCAGCTCACCCAGGACACCAGTCCGTGGGGCGACTTCCGCGAGGGCGACATCGTCACCGTCGACGGCCGCCCGGGGGACTGGGAGCTGATGGCCCGGACCGATCGGCCCGGCGTCTGGGACATCGAGACCGCCCGCGCCGACAACCGGGAGCAGGCGACCGCCGAGACCCCGGCCCTGCTCGCCCTCGACGACGCGCCGCACGTCCGGCGCGGCGACCTCGTCCTGCAGCACTACCCGGAGCAGACCCGAGCGGCCACCGTCGGCGACGTCTACCGGTGCGGCCGGTGGGTCGCGGTCAAGCACCCCCTGGCCACGGACGGCCACACGGGCGTCATGGTCGACGACGTCGACACCCTCACGGTCGTCACCCGCGAGCAGCTCGACAGCGCGGTGCGCCTGCCGGTCGAGTCCGGAGAGCATCAGGGCCGGATCATGGAGGTGCTCGTCAGCCGCCACGTCGGCACCTTCCGCGTGACGTGCCAGTGCCTCGACGGCATGGAGGTCTGCCGCAACGGGCGCCAGATCGGGTACTCCCGCAGCGTCGCCGCTGCGACCGCCCTGTGGGAGTGGCACGCGGCCGGACAGGATGGCCCGGCCCCGGAGGACTCCGACGGCACCGCAGACGCTGAGGCGCCCGCGCAGGCCCCCGCCTACGCGGTAGCAGCCTGACTCATCCCCCACAAGGCCGGGCCCGTCAGGGTCCGGCCTTTCGTGTGACCGCAGTCCCTGGCCTGTGTGAATGCGACACGCAACACGTGTTGGCCAACTTGACTTGCACAACCAAGGTTGCATAGTGTCTCCATCGTCAGGCCGGGAGAACAGCCCGGAAGACGGCCGCTACCCGCGGCCACCGAAAACGCAGGAGGACACCATGGCCACGAAGTCGCAGCTCGCCGCCGAGATCATGCAGACCCGCAGCCTCCGCAGCGTCCCGGTGGCCGACGCGTGGACCCGGGCCCAGCAGGAGAAGCGGCAGGAGAAGCGGCGCCGGCAGCTGGAGCGGATGCCCAAGGCCCAGCTGGTGGCCCTGCACGCCGAGTACCACCACATCAGCGACGACACCGCCGCCCTCGTCGAGATGGTCACCGAGGCGCTCAACGGTCGGCCCGCCGTGATCTCCGTCTCCCGCGGCGTCGTCCGCGTCGAGCAGCCCATCGCCGAGATGAACCGCGCCCGGATCAGCGGCCACGACAACACGGTCCGCGCCCTGGAGGCCGCCGGATTCACCGTCGAGACCGGCGGCTGCACCTGCTACATCGCCGGGCTCTGACCGACCCGATACCGGCCCCGTCCCCGACCCCCACCGCCGCAGAGAGGCAGTCATGACCGCGACCATCCCCACCACCGCCCTCGCCGCCGCCGACCGCGCCCGCACCCTCGCCGACGTCATCACCGCCCGCGCCGCCCTCCACCCCGCCGCGGACGTCCTCCACGCCATCGCGGCCCTGGTCACCACCGCCGCCGAGAGCCTGGAGACGACCGACGCCCCCGTCTTCGCCCTCATGGACGCACAGGCCCTCGCGCTGGACAACCGCCGCGCCGGCATCTCCGACCACGTCATGTACTACGTCACCGCCCCGATCACCCGCCGCGTCCCCGAGCTGCCCGAGCTGAACCCGGTCAGCACTCAGCTCGCCCGCCAGGAGGGCCGCCTCCGCGTCCGCATCGCCCTGGCCGCCGACGCCCTGAACACCGCCACCACCCCGGACAGCCGGCACGGCGCACTGGAAACCCTGCTGCCCCTTCACCGCGCCTTCGACGACCTCGCCCGCAACGTCGCCGTCGATAACGCCCGGCCCTGCAACCGGCCCTGACGCCCCCTGCGGGGGCCGCCGACCGGCGGCCCTCGCCCCTCCCCGCACAGCTCCCAGAAGGGCCGACCATGCAGACCTTCACCTTCCCGTCCGGCACGACCGTCGACCTGCCGGAGGGCATGACCCTCTGCCGGCAGCCGGAGACCGTCACCTTCGACTGCGCCCGCGTCGTCCCCGTCGGCGACACCCCCGCCGGGCGACGCGTCTTCTCCTCCTTCTCCTGCGCCGCCTACGCCCGCGCCGCCGACGTCCACAGCAAGCGCCGCGACGTCGCCGAGCGCGAGCACGGCCTGAACACCGCGGCGAGGAACCGCCGCCGCGTCACCCACCTCGTGGAGCACCTCGCCCACCACCGCCGCGTACTCGACCGGATGCTCACGGCCTACGCCGACGACCCGGCCCCCTGCACCTGCCCCTGACCCGCCGCCCGCCCCACCCGAACGGAGACCCGCCCATGCGTACCTTCGCCGCCGCCCAGCACACCGGCACCGACCCCGGCCAGTGCGACGTCACCGCCGTCCGCACCGTCGACGGAACCCGCGCGTACGTCCTCCTCGACGGCATCGGCCGCCGTGAGTCCACCCAGGAGTGGGCGCTCAAGACCGCCCGGTACCTCGGCCGCACCGCCGCCCGCATGGGCGACGCGGAGGCCGGTCTCCGGTACGTCTACAACATCACCCGGGACGACGCGATCCACTTCGGGCGCGGCCCGATGGCGGCTGCGGTCGTCGCCGTCAAGGCGCCCGGCAAGCCGCTGTCGGTCGCCTGGTGCGGCGACTCCCGCGCCTACCTGCTGGAGCAGGGCATCGCGATCCGCCTCACCGACGACCACAACAAGCGCCGCGTCTACCCGCCGTGCGCCACGTATCCGCACGGCGGGAACCGCAACCACATCACCTCGTGCCTCGGCTCCGACCTCGACGACGACGCCGTGCGCAACCGGCACGGGCACCCCGCGATCGAGTCGAAGACCCGGGAGATCACCGGCCCCTGCCGCCTCGCGCTCCTCTCCGACGGCGCGTACGAGCCGCACGAGGACGCCCGTCACGACCTGTACGTGGAGCTGGCCGACGAGCCGCTGACGACGATCGCCCGCGAGTTCGTCGACCTCGCCGTGGACACCGCCGTCAAGACCAGCCGGGCCGTCGACCCGAACCAGGTCTACGCGGACAACGCCAGCGTTCTGCTCGCCGACATCCAGCCCTGACCTCCCCGGGCCGGTGTTCAGCGGTGTTCAGCGAACGCCTCTGAACACCGGCCCCCTCCGCCCGACCAGCCCCGACGAAAGGCGCACCCCATGGCCACCATCGAGATCACCCACACCCCCGAAGAGGGCACGCTCGCCGACGGCGACACCGTCAAGGGCGACGGGACCGGCGACATCCTCAAGGCCCACGGCTTCCGCTGGTTCCGCTCCATGGGCCAGTACGGCATCCCCCAGTCCCGCGACCGCGCCCCCCGCATCGTCGCCATCGAGAACGCCGCCGACCGCCTCCGCGAGGCCGGACACACCGTCACCGTCGACGTCTCCACCGCCGTCCGCGACAACGCCACCGTCCAGGCCGACAAGCACGAGCGGCTGGAGGAGCGGCGCGAAGCCCTCACCGCAAAGGGCGAGAAGCTGGCCCGTACCGCGGAGTCCCTCCGCCTGTCGTCCGACGCCATGGTCGAGCACCTCCCCTTCGGTCAGCCCGTCTTCCCCGGACCCCGGGGCCGCGCCCACCGGAACCTCCTGGAGCGCAGCGTCACCACCTCGATCAAGTCGGCGCTCACCGCGCAGGAAGCGGAGCGGATGCCGGCACGGATCGCCGGGTCACGCCGTGCGGAAGCCGAGAAGCAGCGGCCCGACGTCGTCGCCCGCAGGGTCCAGCGCCTGGAGGCCGAGCTCCGCGGCCTCGACCGCCGCATGGCCAGCCTCGCCGAGCACCACCCGGAAGCGACATCCGGCCGCCTGTACCGCCAGTACGAGGGACAGCGCGCCGAGCTCGTCGAGCGCATCGACGGCGACCGCGCGGTCCTGGAGCAGGCGAAGGAGGCCGGCACGTTCGGCCGGCACTCGAAGGACAACGTCAGCAAGGGCGACCTGGTCCGCATCCGCGGCGAGTGGCGCCGGGTCGCCCGCGCCAACGTCAAGACCGTCACCGTGACGACCCCCTACAGCTGGACCGACAAGTACGGGTGGGAAGAGGTCCGCGACCACCGCCCCGCCGCCGACGCCACGACCTGACCCCTGCGGACAGCGTCCGGACGCTCTCCCCGGACGCGTCCGCAGCGGCCTCCGGACAGTGTCCGCAAGGAGCCCGGCCGGACCGCTCCCGGACGTGCCCGGACACCGCCCGTCCGGATGCGCCCGGACGCCGTCTACCAGCAGGAACACCCTCCGCGCGGACGCGTCCGGCCCACCATCCGGACGCGTCCGCGCCCCCCTCCCCGGATGCGTCCGGACACAGGAAGGACACCCATGCTCGGCCCCCTCGTCGTCATCCCCTGCGCCTCCCGAAAGCTCACCGTCCCGGCCCCGGCCGGAGAGCTTTACCAGGGCAGCTATCACCGCGCCTGCCGGCAGACCGCCGACGCCCTGACCGCCACCGGAGGAACGACCGTCATCGTCTCCGCCCTTCACGGGCTGCTGCCCCTCGACCGTGTCACCGCCCCGTACGACCTGCGCATGGGCGACCCCGGCAGCGTCACCCCCGAGCAGCTCCGCGACCAGGCGCAGGAGCTCGGCCTCGCCGACGCTCCCACGGTCGTCGTCCTCGCCGGAGCCCTGTACGTCACCGCGGCCCGGCAGGTCTGGCCGCACGCCTCCGCCCCGCTCACCGGGCGCGGCATCGGCCGCCAGCTCCAGCGCCTCGTGGAGCTCCGCGCCGAACCCCTGCTCCCGCTCGCCTAACCCTCGTACGCTCATTCAGATCACCGAACAGAACGGAGCCCCACGATGACCGCAGCCAACCCTCACGACGGGCCACGCCCTACGTCTGCGGGGGACAGTGCCCGAGCGCCCTTGCAGCATCTCAGGGAGCTGGCCGACAAGATCCCGACCCGCAGCGACTCCTATGCAGTGCACACCGTGGCGTTCATCGACGCGCACACGGGCCTCGACCTCGTCAACTTCATGGCGCAAGGCGCTATCGCCATCCCGACCCCCGGCCAGTTGGTGACGGTGCACAATGTGAAGGTGGTGGTCACCGAGGTGGAGACGGCCTACGAGGCTGCCGAAGACGGTCGGCCCGCCGTGCACAACTCCGTGTGGGTCGTTGCGCCCGCCAAGAGGGACTGAACTATGGGCGCCTGCCTCACCCCCACCGCCGTTATGGCCCCCTGGTACAACGTCGAGGTCAACACCGGCCACGCCGAGCTGACCGCGACGACCTACCTGCGCGGCTGGTACCGCCTCCGCGACGAGGGCGACACCACCGGCTACCGCGAGGCCGCCCCCGACGCCTACACCGACGAGGAGCGCGCCGCCGCCTGGATCACCCACGGCCCCGCGACGTTCTCCACCCCGGCCGCCCCCGTCGCCGCTCTCCTCGCCGCCCTGCACCAGATCGCCGACCACCCCACGTACGACCGGTGGCAGAACGAAGGCGGCGCCCCGACACCGACCGGCGTCCGCGCCGAGCCCGGCAACGACGGCCGGATCACGCTCGTCGGCCCGTTCTCCCGCCACCCCGAGGACAAGGACGGCGACCACCTCCACAGCGTGGAGCTCCTCTACAGCGACGTCGCCCCCCTCCTCGACGCCATCGCGAACCTGTCCGTCAGCGCCGACGCCTGACCGCCCGGCCGACAGCACACCGAAGGGCCTGCCGGCAGCCACCGGCAGGCCCTTCCGCACGCCAGACCGAGTGATCACACTCCCCGGTGGACCGCGGCCCGTTCCAGCCCCCAGCTCCCCGCCCGGGTGAGAGCCTTCGCCCGCCCACCCCGCGACGAGCAGAAGGCCCCTACCGTGCCGAAGATCAAGCAACGCCAGAAGATGGGATGCCTCCTGGCCTGCTTCCACTGGACCATGATCGTGTGCACGATCGGTCTATGGACGCCCGTCTACCTCGGCGCCCGACGCAAGCGCGTCACCATCACGTATCTCCCGGACAACCCCAGGTAGTTGACCCCGCGGCCGACACCGCACAGCACGCGAAGGGCCTGCCGGCAGCCGCCCGGTAGGCCCTTCCGCGTACCCGGACCCACCCCCTCCGTTGGGCTTATCCTTCTCCGCTCCGTCAGCCGCCCACCAGGGGATACGCCCATGACCCAAGCCACGCACGTCCGTATCGTCGAGCTCCCCCTCACCCAGCTCCAGCCGTACCCGGGCAACCCGAAGGTCGGCGACGTCGACGTGATCCTCGACAGCCTCCGCCGAAACGGGCAGTACCGATCACTGGTCATCCGTGAGACGTCCACGCAGAAGGGCCCGTTCACGACCCTCGCGGGCAACCACACCGCGGACGCCTTCCGACTCCACGGCAAGGGCGACTGCGGGAAGCTCGTCACCGCCGGCACCGAGACCCGCCCCTGCGGCATCTGCGGCAACGACCCCAAGTGGAAGCTGACCGCCCGCTGCGAGGTCATCGACTGCGACGACGACACCGCCAAGCGCATCAACCTCGTCGACAACCGCAGCGCGGCACTCGGCTCCTACGATGACGCCGCGCTCGCCGCGATCCTCTCCGGCCTGGACGACCTCGACGGCACCGCGTACACGGACGACGACCTCGACGACCTCCTCAAGTCCACCGGCGCACTCGGCGAGCAGTCCGCGCAGTTCCTCGCCTCCTTCATGGACCCGACCCCGGCCGCCCCGGCCGCGCCCGCCCTGAATCCCTTCTCCGCCTCCGACGTCCCGGCCGGGCCCCCGCAGACCGGACCGCCCCCGTCACTACCCCAGACCGGCACAGAAGGCGCCCAGCCCACCACCACGGCGGACACCCCGGACCCGATCCCGCACTCCCCGGGCGTCCACACCGGCCCGACCGCGTACGACGGCCCCGGTGCCCGCGCCCACCCGGGGGAGGGCATCGAGCTCCCGCCGCCCGTCCAGATGGTCCCGCTGCAATGGGTGTTCACCCTCGACCAGCGCGACACCGTCCGCGCCGCGATCAAGGCCGAGCAGGCAGCGGCCGGTCACGAGACCGCCGCCCTCGCCCTCACCGCCATCTGCGCCGCCCACCTCAAGACGACCAGCGAGGCAGCATGAGCGCCCCCACGGCCGACCTGTCCCGCCTCCGCACGCGCCGGTGGCCCCCGCCGCCCTCGACCGACGCCAACCACGCCGTGGCGATGGCTCTGTACTCCGGGACCTGGACCAGCGGCCGGTACACCAACGACGCCGAAGAGGCCATGAAGGCGCTGACCGGCGCCCCGTACGCCGTGGCGTTCCAGTCCTGCACCGCCGCGATCCACGCCGTGCTCCTCGCCGAGCACGCCCAGCGCGACACCCCGCTCCATACGCCTGCCTTCGGCTTCGCCGGCACGCTCACCGGTGCCTCGCACATCGGTGCCCGGCTGCTGTACCACGACGTCGACCCGGACACCGGGAACAGCGCCGACCCGCTGGCCGCACCCAACGCCCTGATCCTGACCCCCGACCTGCACGGCGTGCCCCACACCCTGCCCCGCGACCAGGTCGTCACCGACGCCTGCCAGTCCCTCGGCACGCTCGTCGACGGCCGCCACATCGGAGCGACCGGAACGCACTGCTGGTCGTTCTCGGCGACGAAGCTGGTCAGCGCCCCCGACGGCGGGGCCGTCACCACCGACAATCAGGGCCTGGCCGACGACCTCCGGCAGCTCCGCGACTACGGGGCCGACCCCGGAGGCGTACGCGCGAACGCCCTGATCACCCGCCCCGGGCACAACTGGCGGCCCTCCGAACTGTCCATGGCCATCGCCGCGGAGGAGCTCCGCTACCGGCTGCCCGACACCGCCGCCCGCGCCCGCACCGTCGGGAAGCGCGTCCAGCAGACGCTCGCCGACACAGGGCTCTGGTACCAGCAGTCCCCGGCCGGCACGGAACCCGCCTTCCACAAGATCCGCACCGGGCTCCCCGGCCACCCCGCCCGCACCGTCGAGCGCTTCACCGCGGGCCTCGCAGCCGCCGGCATCCCGTACCACCCGTGGGGCCGCATCCCCCTCCCCGACCACCCGATGTTCTCCCCGCGCCGCCCCGACTCCCTCGGCGTGCCCGTCGCGCACGACCTCGCCCGCACCACGGTCTGCCTGGGCACCGAGACGTGCCCGCCCTGGACCTGGACCGACGAGGAGACCGACCTCATCTGCAACACCCTCGAAATGATCATGGAGACGATCCTGTGAACCACCCGATCCGCATCGGCATCATCGGCGTCGGCAACTGCGCCCGCGCCCTCCTCGAAGGCATCAGCCACTACACCGCCCACCCCGAGGACACGACCGGTCTCTCCCACCCGGAGATCGCCGGATACACCCCGGCCGACGTCGTCCCCGTCGCCGCGTGGGACGTCGACACCGACAAGGTCGGCCGGCAGCTCTGGGACGCCCGCACCGCCGGGCAGAACCTCGACGTCGGTATCCCGCAGGACGGCCTCAAGCCCATCGCCGACGGGGTCACCGTCCACCGCGCCCCCGCCCTCGACGGAGCAGGCACCAAGTACCGCGAGCGGATCACCGTCGACGACGTCGACGACCTCCCCGAAGAGGAAGCCGCCCGCGTCCGCGAGATCATCCACGAGACCGGTGTGCAGGTCCTCGTCAACTACCTCCCCGTCGGCTCCCAGAAGGCCACGGAGTGGTGGGCACAGATGGCCCTCGACACCGGCTGCGCCTTCGTCAACAACATCCCCGTCTTCATCGCCCGCGACGAGGAGTGGCGCGGGCGCTTCCGGGCCGCCGGGCTCCCGCTCATCGGCGACGACATCAAGAGCCAGCTCGGCGCGACGTACGTCCACCGGATCCTCGCCCGCGCCTTCTCCGACCGGGGCATCACCCTCGACCGCACGTACCAGCTGAACGTCGGCGGCAACATGGACTTCTACAACATGCTGGAAGCCGACCGCCTCGCGACGAAGCGCGTGTCCAAGTCGTCCGCCGTCACCGACGCGTACGCCGGAGACCTCGCCCCCGGCAACGTCCACATCGGCCCGTCCGACTTTGTCGCCTTCCTCGGCGACACGAAGAAGGCCTTCATCCGCTGCGAGGGCCGCGGCTTCGCCGGAGCGCCCATCGAGCTGGAGATGCAGCTCACCGTCCCCGACAGCCCCAACTCGGCCGGCATCGTCATCGACGCCGTGCGCATCGCGAAGGTCGCCCTGGACCGCAAGGACCCGAGCGCCGATGAGTGGGCGAGCGCCTGGCTGTTCAAGGCCCCGCCGCGGCCCGTCGCGCAGGACAGCGACACCGAAGCGCGCCGCCGCCTCGACGCCTGGCTGACCGGGGCCTGACATGCGACGAGTCCTCAAGGCCAAGTCCGCGTACAGCAACGACGACGTCCAGCGCGTATGGGAGTCGATCACCGACTACGTCACCGAGGAGGAAGCGGCGCGCGCCGTCGACGAGGCAGCCGCCGAGACCCGCCTCGTCCTCGACGGCAACACCGGCGGTGCCGTATACGGCTGGTCCGGCGGCAAGGACTCGCTGGCCCTCCAGGTCGTGATGGAGCGTGCCGGCGTCCGCCGCGCCCTTCTCGGCACGCTCCCGCACCTGGAGTTCACCGCCTACATGGACTGGGTCAACGACCACCAGCCCGACGGCCTCACCCACCTGGGGAACACGGCGATCACCCCGGCCTGGCTCGCCCGACCGCAGAACGACCGCTACCTCTTCCCCACGAACAGCACCGACGGCTACCGCTGGACCATGGTCGGCACCCGGTGGGCACAGCACCTCTACCAGGAGCAGCACCGGCCCCGGCTCCAGATCTACGGACGCCGGACCGCCGACGGCAACAGCATCCCCGCCACCGAGTACGGCATCCACCAGACCAACCGCCTCGCCTCGTACTGCCCGATCCGCGCCTGGTCGCACGAACTCGTCCTCGCCGTCATCCACTACAACCGGCGTCCCCTGCCCCCCGTGTACGGCTTCCCGAACGGCTGGAAGACCGGCACCGGCTCCTGGCCCGGCCGGAGGATCGGCGACCGTGACGCCTCCTTCGCCGAGACGTACGCGATCGACCCCGCCCTCCTGCAGCAGGCGGCCCCCGACCTGCCCGCGGCCGCCGACTGGCTCCGCCGCAACACCTGACGGGCGCCATCCCCCGACGCTTCCCCGACCCGACCGGACACCATCCACGAGGAAGGCCCATGACCGACTGGCTCTCAGGTGGCTGGCTCCCCCAGGGGACGCCCATCGACGCCGAGCACGTCCGCGGCTACACCGCGAAGCTCAGCCTGCCCCGCCTCGCTGCCGGCAGCGACGTCTACACCCTGGCCTGCGAGCGCACCGCGTACGTCCTGGAGCACCACGACCGGGCCCTCATCGCGTTCTCCGGCGGGAAGGACAGTACGGCCGTCCTGAACGTCGCCCTGGAGGTCGCCAACCGGGAGCCCCGCCTACAGCGGCACCTCCCGCTCAGGGTCGTCTTCTTCGACGAGGAGGCCATCCCCCGGGAGACCGAGGAGTACGTCCGCCGCGTCTTCGCCCGCCCCGACGTCGCAGGGGAATGGATGTGCCTCCCCGTGCAGCACCGCAACGCCTGCTCCCGCCGCTCCCCGTACTGGTGGCCCTGGGCCCCGGAGGACGAGGCGAAATGGTGCCGCCCCCTCCCCGCGGAGGCGCGGACAACGCTGCCCGGCTTCCCCGTCTGGCCGGCAGAGGAGCGGCTGACCATCCCCAACGTGAACGGGCTCCTCGCCCCGCCCCCGCACACCACCGTCACGCTCATGGGCATCCGCGCCCAGGAGTCCCGCATCCGCGCGCTCGCCGTCCGCCGCCGCACCGTCGACAACTACCTCGTCCGCCACAGCCACGGACGCGACCGGCAGGCTGCCGCCGTCGACCACGGCAACCTCTGGAAGGCATACCCGATCTACGACTGGCGGACCGAAGACGTCTGGGCCGCCGCACGCGTCCACGGCTGGGACTACAACCGGGCCTATGACCTGATGGAGATGGCGGGCGTCACCCCGGCCGCACAGCGCTGCTCACCCGCCTTCGGCGAGGAGCCCCTGCAGAAGCTGCACGTCTACGCCCAGTGCTTCCCCGACGTCTGGGCCGGCATGAGCGAACGGGTGCCCGGCGTCGGCGCGGCGGCCCGGTACGCCCGCACCGAGCTGTACGGGCTCGGCGCGAAGAAGCCCGAGAAGCCCACGGGTATGCCCTGGCCGGAGTTCCTGACCCACTACCTGGCCCTGCACGGCCAGAAGGAACAGCAGACCATCGCCCGCCGGATCAGCGAAGCCCTCGTCCGCCACTACCGGATGACGACCGACCCGATCCTGCCCCGCTCCCCGCACCCGGTCACCGGCCTCAACTGGA
This sequence comes from Streptomyces sp. NPDC021019, assembly GCF_044333295.1. Lineage (NCBI taxonomy): Bacteria > Bacillati > Actinomycetota > Actinomycetes > Kitasatosporales > Streptomycetaceae > Streptomyces > Streptomyces sp. NPDC021019. Next base: position 138,175 of record NZ_JBIRQR010000004.1, on the reverse strand, counting down.
AGTACCTCCTCGTCCTCGCGATGCGCGGCGACTTCAAGCACCGCCGCCAGGAGGTGAAGCAGCTCATGGACGGCGACGCCCCCACGTACTGGCGGAAGTACACCGCCGAGCTCGCCCAGGTCCTCGCCGACGGCACCGCCCCGGCCGAGCTCGGCCACCCCCGGCCGCTCCCCGCCGACCCGTACGCCCTCGCCCCTGCCGAGACGCCCCAGGAAGGCCCCTCATGACCGACACCACCCCCGGCGGCTGGCTCCCGGAGGGCGCGCGCCTCGACGTCTACAAGAACGGCTACCAGCCCAAGCAGAACCGGCCGCGCCTCGCTGCCGGCAGCGACGTGTTCACGATGGCGTGCGAGCGGATGGAGTACGTCCTCGACACCCACGACCGGGCGTTCGTGTCCTTCTCCGGTGGGAAGGACTCCACCGCGATCTACAACGTCGCGCTGCACGTCCTGAACGAGACGCCCGCCCTCCGCCGGCACCTCCCGCTCAGGGTCGTGTTCTTCGACGAAGAGGCCATCCCGCAGGAGACCGAGGACTACGTACGCCGCGTCGGCGAGCGCGACGACGTCGCCCTTGAGTGGTACTGCCTGCCCGTCCAGCACCGCAACGCCTGCTCGCGCCGCTCACCGCACTGGTGGCCCTGGGCGCCGGAGGACGAGGCCAAGTGGTGCCGCCCCCTCCCGCCGGAGGCGATCACGGCGCTGCCGGGCTTCCCCGTCTGGCCCCCGGAGGAGCGGCTCAGCATCCCGAACATCAACGGCCTGTTGGCGCCACCGCCGCACACCACGGCGTGCCTCATGGGCATCCGGGCGCAGGAGTCCCTTATCCGCGCCCACGCGGTCCGCCTCCGGTCCGTCGACAACTACATCGTGAAGTACGACATCAGCAAGAACCGGCAGACCGCCGCGGTCAACGGCGGCAACCTCTGGAAGGCGTACCCGGTGTACGACTGGCGGACAGAGGACGTGTGGGCCGCGACCCGCATGTTCGGCTGGGACTACAACAAGGCGTACGACCTGATGGAGATGGCCGGCATCGGCCCCTCCGGACAGCGCTGCTCACCGGCCTTCGGCGAGGAGCCCCTCCAGAAGATCCACATGTACGCCCAGTGCTTCCCCGACGTGTGGGGGCGGATGGCCGAACGCGTCCCCGGGATCGGCGCCGCCTACCGGTACGCCCGCACCGAGCTGTACGGGTACGGCGGGAAGCCCCCGAAGCCCCCAGGGCAGACCTGGCCGGAGTTCATCGCCCACTACGTCCGCAAGCACGGCGAGCACGTGCAGCCGAAGGTCGCCGGACGCATCTCGGACGTCATGGCCCGCCACTACCGCAAGACGTCGAACCCGATCCTCCCGCGCTCCCCGCACCCCGCGACCGGCCTCAACTGGTCGTTCCTCCTGACCCTCGCCATGCGCGGTGATTTCAAGGAGCGCCGGCAGGAGTCCAACCAGCTGATGCGCGCGGACACCGCCGACCACTGGACGACCTACACCGCCGAGCTCGCGCAGATCCTCGCCGACGGCACCGGCCCCGAACTCGGCCACCCGCGCCCCCTCCCGACGGACGCGTACGCGATCGTCCCCGGCGAGTACCGGGAGCCCAGCCGGTGACGGGCCCCCGCGCGGGCTGGCTCCCCGAAGGGACGTCGCTGGAAGGCGCGCACGTCCGCGGCTACACGGCGAAGCACAACCGGCCGCGCCTCGCTGCCGGCAGCGACGTCTACACCCTGGCGTGCGAGCGGACCGCGTACGTCCTCGACACCCACGACCGGGCGTTCGTCGCGTTTTCCGGCGGGAAGGACAGCACGGCCGTACTGAACGTCGCCCTCGACGTGCTCAACCGGGAACCGTCGCTGCGCCGCCACCTCCCGCTCAGGGTCGTGTTCTTCGACGAGGAGGCGATCCCGCAGGAGACCGAGGACTACGTACGCCGCGTCGCGCAGCGCGACGACGTCGCCCTTGAGTGGTACTGCCTTCCCGTGCAGCACCGCAACGCCTGCTCCCGCCGCTCCCCGTACTGGTGGCCCTGGGCGCCGGAGGACAAGGCGAAGTGGTGCCGCCCCCTTCCGCCCGAGGCGATCACGACTCTCCGCGGCTTCCCGACGTGGCCGCCGGAGGGGCGGCTGACCATCCCCAACACGAACGGGCTCCTCGCACCGCCCCCGCACACCCTCGCGACGCTCATGGGCATCCGGGCACAGGAGTCCCTCATCCGCGCCCACGCCGTACGCCTCCGGCCGGTCGACAACTACATCGTCAGGTACAAGGTCAAGTCGGTCGACTGGCAGGCCGGGGCGGTCAGCCACGGCAACGTGTGGAAGGCGTACCCGGTGTACGACTGGCGGACAGAGGACGTCTGGGCCGCCGCCCGGATCCACGGCTGGGACTACAACCGGGCCTATGACCTGATGGAGATGGCCGGCATCAGCCCGTCCATGCAGCGCTGCTCACCGGCCTTCGGCGAGGAGCCTCTCCAGAAGATCCACGTCTACGCCCAGTGCTTCCCCGACGTCTGGGCCGGCATGTCCGAACGTGTCCCCGGCATCGGTGCCGCACACCGGTACGCCCGCACGGAGCTCTACGGCTACAGCAAGAAGCCGACGAAGCCCGACGGCCGGACCTGGCCCGACTTCATCGCCCACTACATCGCCAAGCACAGCGACGGGTCCGCGAGGAAGGTCGCCGCGCGCATCACGGAGGTCATCACCCGCCACTACAGCAAGACGACTCACCCGATCCTCCCGAAGGCCCCGCACCCGGTGACCGGCCTCTCCTGGACGTTCCTCCTGACCATCGCCATGCGCGGTGATCTCAAGCAGCGCCGGCAGGAGTCGGAGCAGATCTCTCACCACCCGCTCACGCATCTCTGGCGCCGCTACACGGCCGAGCTGTCCGAAGCCGTCGCCACCGGCACGGCCCCGGCTGAGCTCGGCCACCCCCGCCCCCTCCCGACCGATCCGTACGCGATCGTCCCCGACGAGTACAAGGAGCCCACCCCATGACCACCACCACCTCATCCGCCAACGCCCCGTTCCGCGCCCCCGTCGGCGCGGACCAGCAGCCCATCAGCGCCGTCCGCTGGATGCCCCGCGAGCTCCTCACCGCGAACAGCTGGAACCCCAACAAGCAGGCCCCGCCGGAGCACCGGCTCCTCAAGACGTCGATTCTCGAGAACGGGTGGACACAGCCGATCGTCGCCCGCGACCAGAGCGACGGCACGTACGAGGTCGTCGACGGCTACCACCGCTGGACGATCGCCGCGGACAAGGAGGTCGCCGCGCTCTCCGCCGGGCTCGTCCCCGTCGTTGTCCTGCCCCCGACGGACGCGGCGACCGCCCGCATGGCGACCGTCCGCCACAACCGGGCCCGCGGTACCCACCACGTCCTCGGCATGGCCGAGATCGTCGCCGACCTCCTCGGCATGGGACTCACCCCGGAGGACATCAGCGCCCGCCTGGAGATGGACCCCGAGGAAGTCGACCGCCTCGCCGACCGGGGCAACATGCTCACCCGCCACGCCCCCGACACCTTCAACCAGGGCTGGACCGTCGGCTGACCGCCGGCACGCCCACCCCGACCACCTTCACGCCACGACGACGACCAGGAGCACGACCATGCCGGCCACCGCGACCACGATGAAGGTCACCCCCGACGACGAGAACGAGGTCCACGACGTCCTCGCCTTCCGCGACCCCGGGAACTGTCACGTCACCCCCGTCGCACAGTTCCCCGCAGAGATCGCCCTCGCTGTCACCGACGCCCTCCGCCACCTCGTCCAGACCGCCCACCGCTCCCCGGCCGCCACGACCCCCGACGGCGACGGGATCACCCGGGCGCAGACCTTCGAGGAAGGCGACGTCTACATGCTCGCCGCCCCGTACAGCGGGTACGAAGCGGACAGGTACCTCATGGACTTCTACGACGTCACCGACCGCGACATCTGCTCCCGGATGCACCTGCACACCGGGCTCCGCTTCGTCCGCATGATGACCGGCCCGGACACCCGCATCCGCGTCAGCAGCCTCGCCCCGATCCGCGTCACCGACGTCGACGGAGTCACGACCTTCCTCCCCGACCGCTTCACCGACGACCACCCCGACGTCCCCGCCGGACACCACCGCACCCGCTACAACCTGATCGTCCCCCCGAACTCCTGGGCCGACATGCAGGTCCCGCGCGGCGTCTCCCACCAGTTCAACGCCCACGGCCCCCACGCCGTCATCGACTCCGTCCACCCCGAGGAGTCCATCGAGACGTTCCGCGAGCGCATGACCGGCTACAAGATGATGGCGCAGACGATCTTCCTCGCCGACGAACAGCCCCCATCCGACGCCTGCACCCTCACCTAGCACCCACCCCACACCCCGTCACCCACCCCCAGGGCTACCCCCACACCCCCACAGACCTACACCGTCACCTACAACCCCCCACCTCCACCCTGACCGCCCCCGCACGACGCCCCCACAAACCTCCAGGTCACAGCCACGCCCCCATGGTTGAAACCGAAACCTGGACACACAGAGCCCCCCGGACGACCAGGAGAGACCCATGGGAGCCTCGCCAAAACAGCGCATGTCCGCCGTCGAGCGGCGCATCCAAGCCCTCCAGCTCCACCTGGCGGGCGTCGACTACCGCACCATCGCGAAACAGGTCGGGTACGCCGACGGCGCAGCAGCACAGAAGGCCGTCGACCGGGCCATCGAGGAGAGCATCGCCCGGGGCCATGAGGACATCGACACCATCCGGACCCGCGAAGTCCTCCGGTACAACCGGCTCCAGGCCGCCCACTGGGGCAAGGCCGTCAAGGGCGACACCAAGGCATCCGAAATCGTGCTCAAGTGCATGGCCGGCAGGGAACGGCTCCTCGACCTCGCCGCCCCCAAGAAGATCAACATCCAGGCGCAGCAGCTCGGCGACGAGATCCTCGCTGTCCTCGCGGACGCTGCGGGCGACGACGTCGCGCACGGGGCATCACCGTGACCGGCGCCCCGGGCGGGGGCCGGGGCATCGGGGCCGTCGTGCTCGGCGAGGACGGCGAGCCGCTCAGCGTCAAGGAGATCGAGCGCCAGGTCCTCGCCCTCGTCCGCGCGGGCGACGTCGCGACGCTCCGCGCGGTCCGCGACCGGGTGGCCTCCCGCAGGACACAGGCCGCCGCCCAGCGGGCGACGAAGTACATGTACGACCCGGCGGGCTGGGCGCGGGACATCATCGACTGGAGGGGCGGCCAGGGCCTCACCCCGTACCAGGCTGACGCCCTCGACCTGCTGCCGAAGAAGCGGCGTCTAGCGATCCGAGGGCCGCACGGTCTCGGCAAGACAGGCATGGCGGCGCTCACCGTGCTGTGGTTCGCGACGACCCGGGACGCTGCCGGCATCGACTGGAAGGTCCTGGTCACCGCCTCCGCCTGGAGGCATTTGTCCGTCTACCTCTTCCCGGAGATCCACAAGTGGTCCAAGCGGATCCGCTGGGACCTCCTGGGTCGGTTGCCGTTCCGGGAGAACGCGGAGCTCCTCGACCACAGCGTCAAGCTGCGGTTCGGGGCCGCGTCCGCCGTGGCGTCGACCAAGCCGGAGATGATCGAGGGGGCGCACGCCGACAGCCTGCTGTATCTGATCGACGAGGCGAAGGTCGTCCCTGATGGCACCTGGGACGCCATTGAAGGCGCCTTCTCCGGCGGGCAGACCGAGGGGCTACCCGAAGCGTTCGCCCTGGCCATTTCGACGCCTGGGCCCCCGTCAGGGCGGTTCTACGACATCCACAGTCGGAAGCGGGGGTTCGAGGACTGGCACGTACGGCACGTCACCCTCGCCGAGGCCATTGCGGCTGGCCGGATCTCCCCGGAGTGGGCGGAGCAGCGCGCCGTTCAGTGGGGCCGCGACTCCGCCATTTACGCCAACCGTGTGCTGGGGGAGTTCCACGCCTCCGACGAGGACAGCGTCATCCCCCTGTCCTGGGTCGAGGCTGCCGTCGAACGCTGGCACCTCTGGGACCAGGCCGGGCGGCCGGCACTCGACGGCCGGGAGGTCTGCGGTGTCGACGTCGCACGGGCCGGGGGAGACTCCACCGTCCTCGCCTACCGGACCGGCCTGGCGTTCACGGAGCTGGAGACCCACGACCGCGAAGACACCATGCAGACCACCGCCCGCGTCCAGGCCGCTGTCCTTCTCCGGCCGGGCATGGTGCCCGTCGTCGACTCCATGGGTGTCGGCGGCGGTGTCGTCGACCGGCTCCGCGAACTCGGCGAACCCGTCCTCGCGTACACCGGGGCCGCCAAGACGAAGATGCGGACCAGGGACGGCGAATGGGGCTTCAACAACACCCGGTCAGCCGCCTACTGGCACACCCGGGAGCTCCTGGACCCGGCGTTCGGCGCGACGCTGATGCTCCCGCCGGATGACCTGCTGCTCGCCGACCTGACCGCCCCCACGTGGACCGTGACGTCAGGTGTTCCCCCGAAGATCCAGATCGAGCCGAAGGAGGACCTGGTCAAGCGGATCGGGCGCTCCCCGGACCGCGGGGACGCCGTCGTGATGGGGCTGTACGCCGAGCTCCTCGCCTCGTCGACGGTCCTCTCCCCGGCCAGGTCGACACCGGGCAGCAGCGCCGCAGCGTCCCGCTACGGGCGCACGATCGGGAGCAGCGGAGGCCGGGCCCGGTGACCGCCCGCCCTCCGGCTGCCGGCATACACTCCCCGGCCCTGACACGCGAGAGGTGACCACGTGAGCGCCCTTATCCCACCCCACCGGCAGTACACCGTCCCCCACGTCTCCCTCGCCGAGATCGAGTGGCAGCTCGACCGGGCGGAGGTCCGCAAGCTGGTCGGCAACGCCCGGCTGCTCGCCACGGCGGACCGCTTCGGCATCACCCCCGACGAGGCACTGAACTACCTCGCCACAGCACCGCGGTGGCTTCTGCCTCTGCTACCGTGATCTGAAACGCCGGTTCTCCGGCGCACCTCCACGCTGCTGGTCTTGGGCCGGGCGAGAGGTGAAATCGTGGGAGCACCCCCATGGTTCTCGAAATGCCCATGAACGACTCGCACCGCGCGTACGTCAACGCGGTCGCCGCAGCCCTCACCGCGGCCGGAATCCCCATCGTCGACGTCGACTTCCTCGACGACGTGTTCGATGACGGCGACCCGCTCCGGTTCGCTCACGCCCACATCGACGCCACCAGGACGGCCGACGCCTACCCCGACCGCATGGTCTGGGCGGAATGGGACGAGCGGGACGGCTGGGACCTCGTGGTCTACGACCAGGGCAACAAGCGCAAGCCCTCCTTGGGGCACACCCTGTGCACCGAGGTCGTGCCGGCACCCGCTGACGTAGCAGCCGCCACCGTCGCCCTGCTCGCCGCCCACCCCTCCACCTCGCTCAAGCTGGAGCGCCCCCTCCTCGCATGGGACGAGGACCGCGAGGAGGCCCTCGACGCCTACACCCTCGCCGCGGGCAACACCGCCCCACCCGTCACGGAATGAGGCGTTAACGCCACCCCCGGCCCCGGCCTCCGGTACACAGGAAGACGTGCCCCGCACCAGGGGCGCAAGCGAGCAGAGGAGCAGCCCTGATGACGTACGAGGACACCGGCCCGACCTGGGCCATGCCGGACGAGGACTGTATGCCGGAGTGCAGGGAGGCCCAGCCCGCAGGGTTCGGGGGACGCCCGCGCTGCATCTGCGCACGGCTCAACGCCGAGGATGAGGCTTACTTCGCGGAGCCGCCGGACATGGCGGCCAGGGAGAACGGCAACTTTTTCTGACCGGGCGCCCACCGCGGTGAGGGGCGGGGGGCCGGCAGCCGCCGAGTGCGGATCGACCTCGGCGCTTCCCATGGGCACTGGCGTCAAGCCGGGCCACCGGCCCCCCGGCCGAGCAGCATAAGCGCAGCCGGTCATACACCCGGGCCGCCACGAGCGGGAACGCCCGCCCGGCCCACGCCCGCGACCTGACCGCCGCACCCACACGCCCCATCACCGCTGGGAGCCCCATGATGACCACAACGCTCTACGCGCTCCTGCCCCCGCCGGACGACGGAGGCCGGTGGGTGCGCCTGGTCGCAGCGCACGCCGAAGCCACTCAGCCCCCGCACCAGGGTCTCTACGCAAGGTTGGAATCCCCGCCATCCGCCGAGGACACCGCAGTCATTGCCGAGGCAGAGGACTACTTCGAGGAAGTGGGGTGGCCGCACGCTGACGGCAGCCGCATGGTCGCGATCTCGCTCGGGGGGCCTGAGCTGGATGCCGAGGCGGCGGCTGAGAGTTTCACCGTCAAAGTGGCCGACATCCCGAAGGGGACTGTGTCCCTGTTGATCACCAACAGCCGCTAGCAGAAGCCCGTGAGGATCGGGGGGCCGGTGGTCACCGAGGACGAATCACTCTCGGCGCTTCCCATGGGCGTTGGCGTCAAGCCGACCACCGGCCCCCCGGCCGAGCAGCATAGACCCGTCCCGGCCCCGCCCAGCAGACATGCGAAACCCCCGCCGACAGCTACGAAGACGGGGGTTTCAATTGGGCCCATACCAAGCCCGGCTGGCCCAAAACCAGTACGCGGAAGTTACCAGAGGGCCGGGGGGCGCACGCAAATCGTGCGCGCGCCGGTGGCCGGTGCGTTGCTGTGGCAGGGAATGGGCGCCTTCGCTACGAGCCCTGCGGCTGTCCTGCGGCGTCCGGCCCCGTCGGCTCCTCATCCTCCGGAACCTGGATCTCAGTGTCCTTCCAGCCCCACGAGCGGTACTCGACCGCCCCGGGGTAGCGCTGCCGAACCAGGGCCATGAGCGACTCCTCCGTCATGGCGAGTGCTTCCTCGGGCCAGGAGCGCGACGCCGTAACCGACTGGCCCTGAACGGTGCCGTCGGGCCCGACCGCCTCCACCAGGAGCACCTTGACCGGGATGAACTTCATCGGGATGTCGTCTGGGTCCACGGGGCGACGTTAGCAATCGGGGACACAGCGTGTGACCGGTCGGCCACACTGGTGCGGTGATGAAGCTCCCGCGCCTTCCCTGTGAGCGCTGCGGCCGTCCGACGGCTGCCGGCCCGGTCGCCGGTCGCACGTCCAAGGGCCGCATGTGGCGCCACGACGCCCCCGGTCAGGCCCGCGAACCGGGCAACGCCCTCATGTCCTGTCTCGGCTCCCTGGAGATCGTCGACATGCCCCAGTTCGGCCGGCAGTTGGAGCTCGACGAGACCACCGCCGACGACGCCCCGGCCGTCCCGGAGGGCGGTGACCCGGTCCTCTTCGACACCGATTCTTTGATCTAAAACGGGCGTTGACCTGCATCAACGTCCACGGGGACACCCCCCGGGAGTGGCCTATCATGCTCCGCTGACCACCAGCGGATGATCTCCACTCCCGGGGGACACACCATGATCAGCCTCGCCGTTCTCGTCCTCCTCGCCGCTGCCGGCTACCGAGGAACCCAGCTCCTCGTCCACGACTCGCTCCTCGACCCCCTCCGTGACCGGCTCATCGGCTGGCACGAAAAGCGCCTCGACTCCACCCTGCGCACCGCCGTGGTGACGCTGATCTCCTGCGTCTACTGCACCGGCTGGTGGGTGTCCGGCGGGTTCCTCCTCGCCTGGCTCCTCGCGACCGACAGCTGGCATAGCGCCCCCCTCTTGGTCCACGGCATCGAGTGGTTCGCCGTCGCCGGTGGCGCCGTCCTCCTCAACCGGTGGGACGACTCCCGCACGGACGGCCACTGATGGCCCCCCGCACGCTCACCGCCGCCGCCTCCCGGTACGTCACCCGCCGCATCCGTGGCAGGGAGGCCACCGTCGACCAGGGGTGGCAGACGCGCGCCTGGGAGATGTACGACTCCACCCCCGAAGTGCGCTTCGCCGCGAACTGGCTGGCCAACGCCATGTCCGGGCTCACCCTCTTCGCCGGACGCCGCGGCGAAGACGGCACGATCGAACCGGCCCCGCCCGGCCACCGCGCCGCCGAGCTGGTCGCAGGAATCGCCGGAGGCCCCGACGGCCAGGCGCAGCTCCTCGCCGACTTCGGCCCCCATCTCCTCGTTCCCGGTGAGGCGTGGATCGTCATCCGGCCGACCGTCAAGGAGCGCGTGATCGTCGGGGAGAGCTGGCACGTCCTGTCCGTCAAGGAAGTCACGACCCGGGGCGCCAAGATGACCGCGGAGATCGACGGCGCTGAGGTCGAGATCCCGCCCTACGACGAGGAGAACCCCGACGATTCCGCGCCGGTCGCGATCCGCGTATGGGAGTCGCACCCCGCCCGACAGATCGAGGCGGACAGTCCGGTCCGCGCGTCCATCCAGCTCTTGGAGGAGCTCCAGCTCCTTAACGCCGCGGTGGCCGCCATCGCCCGCTCACGTCTTACCGGCCGGGGCATCCTCCTTGTCCCCAAGGGGACCCGTTTCCCCGGCACCCCCGTGGACGGCGACGGCGAGGACGACTTGATCGACGTCCTGATGACCGTCGCTGCGACCGCGTACAAGGACCCGGAGTCAGCAGCGGCGACGGTGCCGATCATCCTGGAGGTGCCGGCAGAGGCGATCGGGGACATCAAGCGCCTCACCTTCGAATCCGACTTTGACGAGCTCGCGCTGAAACTCCGCGACGAGGCGATCCGGCGCTTCGCCAACGGCCTCGACGTCCCCGCGGAGATCCTCCTCGGGATGGGCGGCATCAACCACTGGGGCGTCTGGGCCCTGTCCCAGGAGGCCATCCGTCTGGGCGTCGAGCCGCGCGGTGCGACCGTCTGCCACGCCCTCACCACCCAGTGGCTCCGCCCGATCCTCGAAGACGAGGACGACCCCGACGCCGACGAGTGGCTGGTCTGGTACGACAGCAGCGGCCTCCGCGTCCGCACCAACCGCAGCGAGACCGCGCTCAAGGTGTTCGAGGCCGGAGGGATCTCCGCGAAGGCGCTGCGCCGCGAGACCGGGTTCGACGAGTCCGACGCCCCCACCGGGGAGGAAGCCGCCGCCGACGAGGACGACACCCCGGAAGGCGACGACCTGCCGGCAGACGAGACGAACAGCGAACCGGAGCAGACCCCCGACGCCCAGCCCTCCGCGACCGCCGCGGCCGTGACCGCCGTGGCGCTGGGGGAGGGACTCCTCGCCGCAGCCGACGGCCTGATCTGGGCGGCCCTCACCACCGCCGGAAAGCGGCTGCTGAACTCCCCGGCCTGCCCGCGCTCACAGCGCTCCCAGTGGACCAGCACCGACCCCGCCCGCCTCCACACCCTGCTCCCCGTCGACGCCGCCCAGGTCGAGCAGCGGCGGCTCCTCGATGACGCCTGGTCCCGCACCCCGGAGATCGCCGGACGGTACGGCCTCGACCCGGACTGCCTGACCGCGACCCTCGACGACTACACCCGGGCCCTCATCGCCGCAGGCATCGACCACGAGTACGCGCTCGTGGAGAAGGTCGTCGCGTCCTGCGTCGGAGCGCCGGCATGACCACCCCCCGCGAGCAGCGCCCCGCCCCGGCCCCGGCGGCGGTGCGCCCTCCGTGGACGGACCTTGTCCTGCAGCACGGCCCGGTGCGGCCCGGCTGGTGCCCGGAGTGCAAGGCGGAGACCCGCATCACGACCGACCTGCTGCTCCTGGCCCCCGAAGGCGTCTCGCACGTCGGGACCTGGACGTGGTGCGAGGTCTGCGACGACCCGGACCACCCGCTCCCCATGCGAAGGATCCCCCGTGGCTGACCGCGACGCCCAGTTCGACCAGGCCGAAGAGACGTTCACGGAGGCCGTCGCCGCGGCGCTGGACCAGGTCGCCGACGAGTTCGCCGCGGCCGTCGACGGTGCGACTGAGCTGGTCGCCGCGCGGTTCTCCGTCGGCCGGATCGCCCGGATGTGGGGCAGCCGCGTGTCGGGGCTCGTGTCCCGGCTGCTGGGGAACGCCGAGACCGCAGCCGAAGCGGCGGCGGAGGACGTCGGCGCGGAGCTCCCCGACGGATTCGAGGACCTGCCCGGCCGGTACGAGGCCGGCAGGGACCTCCCGCCCACCATCGGGGAGTACGTCGAGACGACCGAGCACCTCCTCAACGCGGTCGGCGACCGGCTCGCTGAGGTGGCCCGCCAGGAGCTTGCAACGGGCCTGGACGCCGGTGAGGACATCGAGCAGCTCCGGACCCGCCTCCGTGACGCGTTCACCCGCGAGGGGGCACAGCTGGGCCCCGGCCGGGAGAGCAACGTCTCCCAGACGGAGGCGACCCGGGCATGGAACACCGGCACCCTCGCGGCCGGGCAGGCGCTCACCGGGCCGGACCGGCCGCTCGTCAAGCAGTGGCTGACCCGCAACGACAGCCGGGTCCGGGCCGACCACGCCCGTGTGAACGGACAGCTCCAGCTCCTCGATGAGCCGTTCACGGTGGGCGGGGTGCAGATGTCCGCCCCGGGCGACCCGACCGCGCCCCCGGCGCAGGTCTGTCAGTGCCGGTGCCGCCTGGCATTGGCCACCGCCGACCGGTCCGCCGCCTCCGATCCGCAGGAGCGCCCGCCGTCAGGATTTTCAGATGCAAGGGAGAGCCGTGTGACGACCCCTGAATCGGTGACCGCCGCAGCCGCCCATACCGGGGCGATGATCGCCCTGATGCCCACCGACGCCGACGCGGAGCGCCTCGCGCTCTCCGTCCCCGGGGCGGAGCCGCCGGGCGAACTCCACCTCACCCTCTACTACTTGGGGGAAGGCGCGGACTGGTCGGAGGAGCAGCGGGCAGAGCTGATCGACGGTGTCCGCACCCACGCCCTGGAACACGGTCTCGCCGACGACGTCGTGCACGGGCGGGCGTTCGGCGCGAACCAGTGGAACGCGGACGGCGACTCCCCGTGCTGGGTGTGGTCGGTCGGTGACGACCCTGAGCGCCCCCAGCACGCCCCAACCCTGGAGTCCGCCCGCTACGCCGCTACCTACGCCCTGGAGGACCGCCACGGGCCGGACATCCCCTCACAGCACACCCCTCACGCCGCTCATATCTGCGCGGTCTACACGGGCGAAGCGTGGCCGCTGGAGGAGCTGAACGCCCGCCTGGGCCCCCTCACGTTCGATCGCATCCGGGTGGCGTTCGCGGGTGAGCACACGGATATCCCGCTCGGTGGGGCGGCGGTCACCTCGACGGCGAGCATCTGGGTAGGCGGCGCAGACGTGTGGGACCATGGCGGCCATGACACGGATCGCAACCCAGGTGCCCGTTCTGCCGGAACTGGCGGCTCGCATCGTCGCAACGGCGAGCCCTCAGCCGAACGGATGTCGCCTGTCCGCCCTGACGCCGTCGAAGAGTCGGGCGTGGGTGTGGATGCCTACGGGCAAGACAGGGCGCCAGGTGGCCGCGCCCCGGGTGGTGGCAGCAGTGAAGTTCGGGCGGCCGATCGAGCCGAACGAGGACGTGCACCACACGTGCCACACGCCCCGCTGCGTGGAGGAGACCCACCTCAGCCCGCTCCCGCACACGGAGCACGGAGAGCACCACACGGACGAGCAGACACAGACGGAGTGCTCAGTCCATCAGCGTCCGTACGACTACCGCGAACCGGGCAGGGGCTGGGGGGTGTGCCTGGAGTGCCGGCGGAAGGCCGTGCGCAAGTGGGCGGAACAGAACCCGGAGAAGCTGCGCAACCGGCAGTACAGCGACGAGACCAAGGCGAAGCGCCGGGCGGCCGACCGAGAGCGCCGCGCGACGCCGGAGTACAAGGCCAAGGCGGCGGCGCGGCAGCGCGACCGGCGAGCCCGGCTGAAATCCGACACGGAGAAGCAACCCGACAGTTGACGGCCCGTGGTGGCCGTCCGCAGGAGGCCCCCATGGACAGCGACACCACCGAGGAGCGGACAGCGGCCGGCATGGACGCCCGCCCCTGGTCCACCCCCGGCAACACCGCGCTCGCCTTCGAAAACACCGAGACGGGCGACGGCCGTGTCTTCGCCGCGGGCGCCTTGTACTGGGCCGGTGCCGGACCCTGGCCGCTCCAGTACGCCGACGAGATGCTCATGGGGCACGAGGGCGCGGAGCTCGCCGGAGGCATCCACGCCCTTGACCGCCAGGACGACCGCATCACCGGCGGCGGAGTGCTGTACCCGTCCCTCCCGGCGGGGGCCGACGCCCTGATGCTCCTGGAGGAAAAGGCCGCCCTCGGCGTCAGCGTCGACCTCGACGACGTCAGCGTCGAGTTCCTTGACCGCACCAGCGCGGAGGGCGACGACGAAGGCGAGATCCTGCTCCTCGCGTCGCTGCCGGCAGCATCGCTGATGCGCCTGGATGACGGCTCCTGGTCGCTGACCATGGCGACCGCCGCCGAGTGGACCGCGTCCGGGGCGTCCCTCTCCCGGACCGCGCGGGTCGCGCAGCTCATCACCGGGCCGGGCGGGACCGTCACCGCCGCCGCTGTCCACGCCGCGCTCGGCCAGACCGGGACGCTCACCGCCGCCGCCGGAGACGCAGACGACCCCGACGCCGGGACGGTCGTCCACCGGGAGAGCAGCGGCGACCTCCTGATGCGGATCACCCGGGCCCGGCTGCGCGGTGCGACGCTCGTCGCCATGCCCGCGTACGACCAGGCCCGCATCGTCCTCGACGGAGTCGACCCCGACGACCCCGGTGAGCCGGAGGACCTCGACGACGACGACATGTGGGCCGCCGCCGGGCCGTCGAAGAACCACCTGCGCGTCGTCGCGTACGTCAAGACCTCCCCGGTCGCGGTCGGGGCCCGCGACGTCGCCCGCGCCCTCGGGATGCGGATGGAGGCCGCACGCGGACACCTGGGGCGTGCGGCGAAGGCCGGCAGGGTCGTCCGCCTGTCGCGCGGCCTGTACGTCGGGCCGACCGTGACCGGCACCGAGACGATCGCCGCGTCCGACGACGTCGACCTGACCGGCATGGAGGAGCTGGAGGCTTCCGCCTGGGACGCCATGCAGTCGCTCCCCCCGATGCCGGCAGCGTGGTTCGTGGAGCCGACCGCGGAGGAGCTCCCCCCGGGGTCCGGCGGAGTGCACTACGCCAACGGCCGGGTCTACGGGTGGGTGGCACAGGCCGGGGTGCCCCACGCCGGACACCCGGGCAAGAAGATCACCATTGAGCGGCTTGCCAGGGAGGGCCTGGACTACAGCCACTTCCTCCGGACGGAGTTCGAGCTCGACGACGGCAGCCGCGTCAAGGCCGGTGCGATGACGATGAACGTCGGGCACGACAAGGACGGTGCCCAGTGCAACGACGCCGTCTGTCAGTTCGATAACAGTGGCACGGTCGGCGCGATCGTGACGGTCGGCATGAGCAAGGGGGGCCTGTGGTTCTCCGGTGCCGGCGCACCGTGGCTGTCCACCTGGGACCGGAACGTCTTCAAGGCGTGTCAGCCCTCGTACCACTTGAAGGGCCGACGCGGTGGCGGCTGGGAGCTGCGCGCCGTCCTCGACGTCCCGGTGCCCGGTCACTCCTCGCCGCTCGTCGCCGCGGTGATCGAGCGGTCGAACCTCGCCCTGGCCGCGTCCTCCGCCATCCGGACGGCATCCGGAGACCGTCCGGACGTCGGCCCGGACGACGCGGGACAAGTCGCAGACACCGCCGTTGACCAGCGCGGACACCGTCCGGACGCCGTCCCGGATAACCGTCCGGACGCCGTCCCGGCCGAGACGGTCGCCGCTGCGCTCCTCGCCGACGGCGCGTTCATCGGCGACCTCGCCGCGGCGATCGTCACCGCCCAGGAGGAAGGCGCCGCCCGCCGCGCGGAGGCCGCCGCCCTCGCGCAGACCGTCGCCGAACAGACACAGACCACGCCGCGCGACGAGGTCGAGCGCCTCGCCGCATCCGTATACGCCACCACCACCACGGGAGGGGAAGCCTGATGGGCTGCGCCTGCAACCAGCGGAAAAAGAAGTTCGAGGTCGTGCTCGACGGCGGGAAAGTCGTGTTCGAGCACCCCATCAAGTCGACGGCCGACACCGTCGCCCGGCGGTACCCGGGCAGCACCGTCCGGGAGCAGGCTCCGGCCACCGTCACGGCCAGGACACCGACGGCCAAGACGATCTAACCTGCCCTCACACCGACACCACGGAGGCCGTCATGGGCTGCAATTGCTCCGACAGCACCAAGCAGGCCGCGCCCACTCCGGCCGCACCGAGATACACAGTCGTTTCGGCCGGACGGGTCATTGGCAATCCCACGAGCGACAAGGCCCACGCCGACACGATCGCCGCACGGTGGCCTGACAGCAGCGTCCGGGAGCTGCCGGCAGGCAACCCGGCGACCTAGTCCCGAACGGCGTCCACGCTGGTGGCGCTAGACGTCTGGCTATGCTGGCATCTAGCGCCGCTGGTTCTGGGCCGGGCTCCCATCTCGATCACCTGATGGAGAGCTGCCCCCATGGCCGAGCCGTTCGAGTTCCCCGAGGACATCACCCCCCTCGACGACACACAGCTGTCTGACCTGCTGGACGCTGCGGTCTCCGCGTTCGAGGCCCGGTCAACGAGCACCAGCATCACCCCCCAGGGCATCGAGACGCTCCGCGCCCTCGCGGGGAACATCGAGCAGATCCGCACCGAGCAGGCCGCTCGCGTCACCGCGGCGACCGAAGCCGCTGCGGAGATCGACGCCCTCGCCGCGCAGGTACGCGGTGGCGACCCGGCCGCGCCGGAGGCCCCGGTCGAGGAGACCACCGAGGAGACGACTGCGGCCGTCGAGCCGGCACCGGAACCCGCACCCGTGGCCCCGGCCGCGACGGCCTCCGTGACGGCCCGGCCCGCCCTGAACCTGTCCGGCGTCCGCCGCCGGCAGCCGTCCGTCCTGCCGGAGCCGCCCGCCCCGCACACCACGATCACCGCGGCGGTCGACGTCCCGGGTTACTCCCCGGGGCAGCCGCTGGAGTTCGACTCGATCACGGCGGGCATCATCTCCCGCGCCAACGCCTTGAAGACCGCGGGCGGTGGCGTGGGCCAGGTCATCAGCTACCGGCACCCGTACCCGAAGGACATGATCGTCACCGACTCCTCGTCGGCGCCGGAGGGGACCAGCGTCGCGATGCACGCCGCGTCGCAGCGTCGCCTCCCGCAGGGCGACCTCGTCGCGTCCGGCGGTTGGTGCGCGCCTTCCGAGACGGTCTACGAGATCACCGACGTGGCCTGTGCCGACATGCTGTGGGACGCCCCGGAGGTCCAGCTCGCCCGCGGAGGGTTGAGGTACTACAAGACGCCGTCGCTCGACGTGGCGGCCCTGACGTGGGTCCACACGGAGGCCGACGACATCGCGGGCAACACCAAGCCCTGCTTTAAGATTCCGTGCCCCGACCCGGTCGAGGCCCGCTGTGACGCGGTCGGTGTCTGCCTGGAGTCCGGCATCCTGACGCAGAGGCACTTCCCGGAGCTCACCTCCTGGTACCTCCGCAACGCGATGGTCGCCCACGAGATCCGCCTCCGCACCGTCCTCTTCGCCCAGGCCGCCGCCGCGGCGACCCCGGTCACGATCCTCGGCACGTTCGGCGCCCTGGCCCCGGTCTTCGCGGCGGTCGCGTTGCAGTCGGCCGACATGATCGAGCGTCACAGCCTCTGTGACTCGATCAGCCTCGAAGTGGTCTTCCCCTGGTGGTCGCGGAACCTTTTCCTCGCGGACATCGCCCGGCGCAACGGGGTCAGCGTCGACGAGGTCACCACCGCCGACGTGCAGGCCGTGTTCAGCCCCCTCGGCGTCCGCATCCAGTGGGCGCGGAACCTGGCCCCCGCCGTGCCGACCGACATCGGCGCAGCGACCCCCGCAACCGACTGGCCCGCCACGGTCAACTTCCTCATCTACCCGGCCGGTCAGCTCCAGATCGGACGCGGCGAGGAGGTCAACCTCGGCGTAATCCACGACAGTTCGAAGTTCGTCACGAACGACTACACGGCCCTCTTCAGCGAGGAATGCGTGACGCTCATCGACCGGTCGATCGACACCCGGTACGTCACCGTCCCCGTCTGCCCCTCCGGCGAGACCGGGGCCCAGACATTGCTGACGTGTCCAGCGGCGTAGCACGCACAGCAGTGGCGGGCTCCGTGACCTGAACACGGAGCCCGCCACTGCCGCCGGCAGTCAGAGCTTCCGGCGGCTGCTCCTGTCATTGGCGATCGGGATGGAAGGGAAGGTGTCGCCGTGCTTCCTGAATCGGGTGTAATGCGGGTCACACAGCCCGTTCGTCTTGTTGCGCCTCTCACACCCGGCGACCGAACACGTCGGGCTGTAGTCCGGCCCCCACTTCGCGTTCCTCGGCTTCACCGCGTTGTCGCCGTTGGGGACGGCGACCAGGTGGGCCGGGTTGCAGCAGCGCCGATGTTGGCAGGTCGGTCCGCCGCTGCACGTCCTCGGGTCGTGGCACCGGTGATCCAGCACGTACCCGCTCGCGCCGTCCGGGACTTCTCCGTGATGACGCCGGTACGCCTCGCGGTGCGCCCGCTCGTCGAGCTGGTCCGCCTTTCGGTACCGGCCGTATCCCTGCTGATCCGTGGGGCCGCTCCACGGGTGGCACGCCTCATCGCCTCCGCTCCGGTCGACCAGCTCCGCGAAGTCGACCCCCGCGTACTGGACGATCACGTTCTCCCGAAGGGGGTCGCCGTGGCGCTGCCACCGGCTGTAGTGCATGGAACACCAACCGCGGCAGAAACACCGCTTGTCGCATCCGTTGATCGAGCACGTACGCTCGGTCATGGCCGTACTCCTTCTGAGTCAAGGGGTGTCGGTCCGGGTCGGCGGCGTGTGCTGCGCCGTCGGCCCTCCTACCTGCATGAACGCGCCGCGGTTATGTCCGGTTCCGTACAGGTAGGGGTGAACTGACGTGCCGTCCCCAGGACTTCGGCGCAGCGTCGAGGCAATTCCAGGTGTCCCTCTGCCCCACGGGATCCTTGGTGCCTGCTCCACGGTGAGCGACGTCACCGACCCGCACGACCTGCTCGGCGTCGAGTGGCTTGCCCTCGGCTGTGACCCCGTGCGGGATACCGACTGGTGCCCGCCAGGTGACCCGCCCCCGGTCGTGCCGGCGAAGCAGTTCGACCGCCCGCAGATCGAGGAGGCGGCCCCGCTGACTGTCTACGCCGGGGCGGAGTGCTCGGCCCCGGGCTGGACGTACGAGGAGGCCGTCGACCACGCCCTGGCCACCCTGGCGCTGGGAGAACAGGCCGGGGTCGAAGCGGCGTTCATGCGTCAGTTCCTCGCCCCGAACGCCGACGACCTCACCCCGGAGGAGGGGCCGGTCAGCGTCGCACAGGGCGTCGCCGCCCTGGAGGGCTGTCTCGGCGAGCGGTACGGCGGTATCGGCACCCTGCACGTCCCGACCGGGGCGGCGGCGCTCCTCGGCTGCTGCAACATCGTCCACGAGGACCCGGCCACCGGGGCGCTCCGCACCCTCACCGGCAACTGTGTGGTGATCGGTGCCGGGTATAGCGCGCTGAACATCGGCCCGGACGGTCTGCCGGCAGAGCCCGGGACAGCGTGGCTGTACGCCACCGGGCCGCTCGTGATCCGCCGTGGCCCGGTCGACGTCATCCCCGACCGGAACGCCTCCGTCAACATCCGCACCAACGACCGCCGTGTCCTCGCCGAGCGGACCTACGTCGTGGGCACCACCTGCGCCGTGTGCGCCATCAACGTGACGGTCTGCCCGTGAGGAGCGACGACGTGAGCCTCATCCATGTCCAGCCCGCGCCCGCGCGCCGCCAGGCGTTCGCCCAGTGGGGCGTCGCCCAGGACCCGAAGGTGCGGACCTCGTCCGCCGAGACCTTCGCCGTCGACGCCGCGCTGTTCGCCGTCGCCCCGGAAGCGCTCCTGATCGGCTCCCTCGTCGACGGACGCCCGTACGTGTCCCCGACGGAGGGCACCCCTCCGGCGCGGCTCCTCGACTGCGGGACCTGCTTCGAGGAGGACGGGCAGGAGGTCCACCCCCATCCCGAGTGCACGGAGGGCTTGGTCCTGGCGGGGGAGGCCGGGCCTGAAACGGTCGCGCTGCTCCCGCCCGGTACGGACCTTCTCGGCGTCGCGACCGCTGAGGGCCTGGACGCGACCGTGGACGGCCTGCTGGAAGCGACCCCGGGCGACGTCCTCCCGGACGTCCCGCAGTCCGCGTACGGGCCGGACAGCGTCACTCTCGACCCGGTGCCGGAGGAAGCCGCCGCCGGGGGCAGCGACTCAAGCGACCAGAGCACCGAGGACACCCCGCCGGCAGACGGCTACGTGTGCGACGTCTGCCCGCGCGCCTTCCCGACCGAGCGAGGCCGGGACACCCACCGCCGCATGGCGCACCACGAGGAGAGCTGACATGCCGGTCCAGCCACTACCTGACTGCGGCTCAGGCTCCGGCGGTGACGCGGTCGACGTCGAACAGACTTTGCTCTGTGACGTGCTGCCCAACGGCGACATCGTCGGCTCCGCCCTCGCTGTGTACGAGTACGACAGCGAGGGCACTCCGGTCGGGGCCCCCGTCTTCGTCGACCCCGTCACCGGGCTGCCGTACGTCGCGCAGGGCGTCTTGCAGCCGTGCGGCGACACCATCAGCCACGCGGTGGAGATCCTGTGTGACGTCAACGAGGCTGACGGGTCCGCCGTCCAGTTCGAGCGGGTCAAGACGATCGGCCCTGCCGGCACGATCCTGTCCACCGCGGACTTCGGCCTGGACGGCGCCCCCTATACGACGCTGAACACGGTCCAGGTCTGTGACCCGTACTCGAACTGCACCCCGGAGTCCAACCAGGACCTGGGGGCGGAGTGCGGACCGGGTGAGCCGGTCGTGCAACAGACGCTGTTGGATGACGTCTCCGCTCCACTGGCCAACTCCGTCTTCAACGACGACGCCACGGCCGACCCGCTGTGCGGCGGCACCTGGGACCGTCCGGCGAGCGCGCTCCCGCCCGGCTTCCCCGTCGCGGAGACGTTCCGGAACACGACCTTCGACCAGCCCGGCCCGGTCGTCACCGGAGACCCGGCAGACCTGCCGTTCCTGACCGCGGGCGCACCTACGAACGACGGCGATGGCGCGGGCTGGCTGCGGCTGGCGGACGGGCGCGGCGGGTCAAACGGCATCTGGCAGGTGCCTCAGGCGTTCTCGACCAGCGAGGGCATGAACGCCGCCGTCACGATGGCGAGCCACGACGGCACCACGCCCGGTGGCGACGGCCAGTATTTCGTGTTCACCGATGGGGCGGCCGGCACCCAGGCCACACCTATCGGCGGGTTCGGCAACCTCGGTCTGAACAACTGGACCGGTGGCGTCTTCGCGATCGTCCTGGACGAGTACGGGCAGTCCTGTACGTGTGGCCAGGCGCTCCCCTCCGACCCGAACCCGGGGCCGTGTGGGTTCTGCTCCAACACGATCAGCATCCAGCGCGCGGGCGCGTCCCGCGTCGGTGCGTCCTGTGCCTGCTGCACCGTGGCGTCCGCCCCCCTGGCTCCCAAGAACATCAACCAGACGACGCGGTCCCAGCCGCTGCGCCTGCTGACGTCGGTGATCTCCGAAGGCGGGCAGACGTTCGTGTCCGCGTCGGTCGACTGGAACGACGGCAACGGGCCGATCCAGTATTTCGACCGGGTCGACATCACCGCGTGCATCACGGTTCCGCCGACCCTGCGCATGGGCCTGTCGATGAACTCCGGCGGCGCGTTCCAGGCGATCAAGGAGGCCAGGGACGCGGTCGCCCGCCCGGCCGGTGTGTCCAACTGGCGGGCGTTCCCGATCGCCCTGGACCCGATCCCGGCCTGTGTGACGCTGGTCAACGTCAGCGCTTCCGTGGACGTCACACCCAACGACGACGGGTCGCAGACCGCAGGCAACGGCGAGCCAGAGCTGTACTTCTGGCTGGTCGACACGGCGTCGGGCGCTGTGCTGGACCGGGACCAGTACAGCATCATCCCGAGCCAGCTCGGCCAGGTGCAGACCCTGAGCGTTGCGGTGTCGGTGCCTCCGGCCGATGTGCCGAACCTGCGGCTGTACGTCGGCGCGGAGAGCCGTGACGACAGCGGTGAGTACGACTCGACGTGGGAGAACCTGACCGTCGACGCCACCGGTGCCGGCTGCCCGGCCACCGCGCGGCGCACGC
The DNA here is from genome assembly GCF_044333295.1 of Streptomyces sp. NPDC021019. NCBI lineage: Bacteria > Bacillati > Actinomycetota > Actinomycetes > Kitasatosporales > Streptomycetaceae > Streptomyces > Streptomyces sp. NPDC021019. Next base: position 116,168 of record NZ_JBIRQR010000004.1, on the reverse strand, counting down.
TGGAGATTTCGGCGCGCTGCCCGATCCCCGTCACGATCGTGGGCGGCGGAGGTGGTGACGGGGGCGGCGGTGGCACGACGATCGTCAACACCCCCAGCACGTTCGAGGACGTAGCGATCTGCGCCACGGTCGGCGGTGTACCGCAGACCGCGTTCCGCCGTGAGCTGCGCACCCCGGACGGCGGGATCGAGGTGACGTTCCTCGGCGTCAACGGGCTCCCGATCACCCCTGATGGCGGATGGACCCCCGGGCCGTGCGCGCAGCAGACGGGCCAGACTCTCGGCCCGGTCTGCTACTCCCTCGGCGGTCCCGACCTCAGCCAGTCGGGGTTCATGACCCTGGACGAGAACGGCGACCCCGTCCTGTACGACCTGTCGGGCGAGGTCGTCCCCGCCGGCACGTACACGATCGTCGTCTGTCCGGAGCTCACCCAGCAGTCGCACGTGCTGTGCGACGCGGGCAACGCCGGTCACCAGTTCCTGCGCTGGTACGTCGACAGCCCGATCCTCGGGGTGAGCGACGCGCAGTGGGACTTCGAGCTGGACGGGAGCACCCCCTACGTTCCGGTGGGCCCGGTCGAGGCGTGTGGCGCCACGGACCCGATCGACCGCGAGGTGGTGTGCTGGACGCAGACCAGCACCGGCGACGAGATCCACACCGGCACCATCCGCCACGACGACTCGCTGCCCGCGCCCGGGTGGATTCTGTTCGACCAGCACCAGATCCCGGTGAGCCCTGCTGAGCCTGGCCTGACGTTCGTCCCGTGCGGGGGGACCGTTGTCACCGCGGACACCGAGCTGGTCGAGCTGTGCGACGACAACGGGACCTTCGTCCGCCGCCTCACCTTCGACGCGACGGGCGCGCTGCTCTCCAGCGCCGACCTGACTCTGGCCGGGGCCCCGTACGTGCCCGTCGGGGCGGTGACCTACGGGTGCACGACCCCGGACGCGACCGCGCAGATCATCGCGTCGTGCGAGGACGTCGGGTCGGAGCAGTTCACCACCGGCCCGAACCTCCTCACCAACGGGGACTTCGAGCAGTCCTCAGGGCTGGCCCTTAGCTCAGTCGCCGGTCCCGGGTGGACGACCAGCTACGCCCCTTGTGGACCGAACCTGTTCGCGGCCCCGTGCGGTGCGAGCACGTGGGCGTTCTTCAGCACGAACGCCGGGCAGGTCACGGGCGGCAACGCGACCGGTGCGCAGATCGAGGCGCTCGGCGCCCGCTCGATGGCGGTCAACGTCGGCCCCAACACGGCCATCCCGATCATCGAGTGGCAGAACGTCTTCCTGGAGAACGGGAAGGCGTACGAGCTGATGGCCGACGCGGCCGTGATCATCGCCCCGTACGACGTCGCGGTGAAGATCGGCGGCCCGGCTGCGCCCGGTGGCCTGTTCCCCCTCACCACGCCGCCCACGGGGAACTGGGGGCAGACCGACGCCACGTTCGTCTACACCGGGGCGACGGGGTACACGTCGGTCGGCCTGTACTCCAACAGCGGTGTGGCCGGGGGCAACGACCTCGCGTTCGACAACTTCAGCCTCCACACGGTCACGACCGAGCAGGACGAGGTCCTGACCCCGGTCGTCTATGCCGGCACGCAGCGGGCCGTCATCGACCAGGTTGTGGAGACGACCGGATGCAACGACGACCGGCGGGACCGGCTCCTCGGCAGCATCGCGGACGCTTCCGCCCCGCGGCCTGCGGCGACGCTCGACTCGACGGCGCAGCGGCAGACGAACGCCGGGACGGTGACGATCGCGAGCGGCGCCCGGTCGGTGACGCTCACCGTTCTCACGGGGCCGGTGACGGTGAACCTCGGCCAGGGCGTGACGACGATCCCGACCGGGGTCACGCTGACCTGGTCGGTCGACGGCCCCGGGGAGACCCTCGCGGAGGCGTTCGCCTTCACCGGGGTCGCCGGGTCGGACTTCCTCGTCATCAGCACCCGGCAGTGACGGGCCCTTCGGGCATGGAACCCACCGCACCTAGGAGCGCCTGAATGGCCACGTCCGGCTCGTACACCCCGGCAGCGATCCCGGAGTGCCCGTACGCCCCGCGTATGACCCGTGCCGCCGCCCTCGCGCTGAGGGCGGCGGGCGGGCTGCGGGAGAACTGCGTCGTCGTCCTGCACACGGACACCCCGACGATCGGCACGGCGGGCAACACCAGCGCGACCGAGATCGAGCTCAACCCGGTCGGCCCGTCCGAGTTCGGCGCGACGGCCCGGGTGCGTACGAGCTTCGCCGCCTCCGCCTGGGCCGGCACGTACGACATCGACCTGGGCGCGGCTGGTTCCATCACGCGCCTGACGGACGATTGGGGCAACACCGTCGAGGACGTCGACGCAGACGCCCCGACCGTGCACGGTCAGTTCCCCTGGCACGCCGGGTCAGCGACGATCCGGGACAACCGGATCAACGACGTCGCCCTGCCGAACTGGGGGGCGCTGACGGGCGCGGAGACGATCGCGGACAACCGGATCATCGGCGGCACCGTCGACCTCGGGGGCACCGGGACCGTCCTGATCCAGTCGTGCGAGCTGCACAACGTCAACATCATCAAGTCGGGTGCCACGAACCTTGTGCTGTCCCGGTCGGAGGTCCGGGGGGTGACGGCCTGGACCCTGGCCGGTGCGGGTGGCACGGTCACGGTCCTGGACTGCGATATCCGGGTGACCCTCATTACCCGCGACCCGGCGACGACTTCCCCGCTGTTCATCTCCGGGTCGACGCTCAACGGGTCTCAGCTCGTCCAGGACGCCGGGGCGGTCGGTGCCGGAACGCTCTCCGTCGGGGGCGGGTCGGTGCTGGCGCAGGCGTCGCTGCGGCAGGTCGGCCCGGGGGCCATCGGCGTCATCGGGAGCAGCCTCATCGGCAACGGCGGCTTCATGATCAGCAACCTGGCCGGCACGACCCGAGCCCTGTCCATCAACAACTGCCTGGTGCAGGGCTTCATCCGGCAGGAGCGCACCAACGGCACGACGATCGACACGGTCTCGAACTCGCAGATCCTCGGGCAGCAGTCCGCGCTCGTCCTCACCGGGGCGGCCGGGGCGGCCGGGGGCCTCACCCCCGTGCAGCGCTGCTCCGTCCTCAACGGGTCGGTCGTCACGATCACCGACCCGGCCGCGTCCGGGGTCTTCGACGGGTCGCACGTCGACTCGCAGTCCACGGTGAACATCCAGGCCGGTGGGTCCTTCGTGCGCTCCAGGGCCGGGGCGCAGGCGACGGTGAACACCGGGGCGTTCCTGGTCCAGTCCTCCATCGTGGACGGCCAGTTCACCAAGACCGCCACCGCGGTCAACAGCAACCGGCTCGCCAACAAGGGCTTCGACGACTGGGTGTAGGCCTGCCCCTCTACCGGATAGGACGAGCTATGGCACTGCACGATTCCGAGGCGCTCCACATCGAGGCGGCCACGGCGACCGAGTCGCTGCCCGACCCGATCACGGTCCCGCAGCGCACTCACGTCCTGGTGAACACTGGGGCGGCCACGGTGGTCTGGTCGTCGGTCGGCGCGACACCGTTCACCAACGGTGGCGGCGCCGCCGTGGCAACCCTGTCCGTGGCCCCGGGGAACAGCATTCAGGTCCAGTCCGACGGTGCCCGGTGGGTCGTGAAGTCCCCGGTGGCGGTCGCCCGCCGCACCTTCGCCGGTACAGGGATCTCGGATGCGTCGGGGAACGTCACGTTCACCTTCACCCCGCCCTTCCCGGTGGCACCGGTGGTGACGCACGCCGTGCAGACGGCGATCACGGACGTCACCGAGTGCCGGGTCTCCGCGCTGTCGGCGTCGTCGGTGACGTTCAACGTGCGCCGGTCCCCGGCTGTCGTGATCCTCGGGCTGTCGGTCCTCCAGGTCCCGATCCCCGCAGCTGGGGTCACCGTCCACTGCGACGCCACCCTCGCCGGTCAGGGCGTGTGACACACGGGCCCCGTGCTGGGGCCCGCGGCTATGCTGGCGGGGCGCTGCTGGTTCTGGGCCGGGCCTTCCCCACGAGTCGCCTCACGCGGTCTCGTCCCGGTGTGAAGGAACGGCCCATGGCCCCCTGCTGCCGCACGCCCTGCTCTTGCCTGATCAACGCCGGTACCGGGGTCACCGTGACCGGGGACGGCCAGGTCGGCACTCCCTTCGTCATCAGCGCGACCGGTGGCGACGTACTGCCCGTCGTCACCGCCCCGGATACCAACTCGGTCGACCAGACGGTGACCGGTACGGGGGCACCCGCGACCCCGTACGTCATCACCTCGAACGTGAAGCTGGACGCGACGCCCCCGGGCGGAGGCACCAACCTGATCGGTGTCGGGCCGGAGGGTCTGTACGTCGAGTGTGCGCAGGTGCGGGGCTGCATCTCTGCCGGCGACGGGCTGGACTACAGCCCGGCCACGGGGGTGATGACGGCCCAGATCTCGGCCGTGGCGGGGAACACCACGAGCATCGCCGCTGATGGCGGGCTGTACACCCCGGCTGGGTCCACGGTCGTGCAGCCGCTCGATACCCCGACGATCGATGCGACGGTCACCGGCACCGGGGCCCCGGCGACTCCGTACGTCGTCAGCGCCGCGGTGCGCCTCGACGCGACGCCCCCGGGCGGCGGCACCAACTTGATCGGCAGCAACGCCGACGGGCTGTACGTCGAGTGCGCCGGAGTCCGTGGCTGCATCTCGGCCGGTGACGGCCTGGACTACGACCCGGCGACGGGGGTGATGGAAGCCCAGATCTCCGTAGCGGCCGGGAACATCATCAGCATCGGCCCGGACGGCGGGCTCCTCTCCACCGGAGGGACCGGCCTCACGGCCCCGGACACGGCCACCGTCGACCAGACGCTGACGGGTAACGGGTCCGGTGCGACGCCGTACGTCCTCACGTCCAACGTCAAGGTCGACGCCACGCCCCCCGGCGGCGGCACCAACCTCATCGGCGTCGGGCCCGACGGGCTGTACGTCGAGTGCGCCCAGGTGCGTGGCTGCATCTCGGCCGGTGACGGGCTGGACTACGACCCGGCCACCGGTGTGATGGAGGTGCAGCTGTCGACGGACCCGACGAACACGGCCACGATCGCCCCTGACGGCGGGGTCCTCGTGCCGGCCGGGGCGAGCACGGTCGTGCAGCCGCTCGATACGCCGACGATCGACGCCACGATCACCGGCACGGGCGCCCCGGCCACGCCGTACGTGGTGTCGGCGGCGGTGCGCCTGGACGCGACGCCTCCGGGCGGCGGGACGAACCTGATCGGCTCCGGCCCTGACGGGCTGTACGTCGAGTGCGCGCAGGTGCGGACCTGCATCTCGGCCGGTGACGGCCTGGACTATGACCCGGCCACCGGGGTGATGGAAGCCCAGCTGTCCACCGACCCGGCGAACACCCTCACGATCGCCCCTGACGGTGGGCTCCTCGTGCCGGCCGGAGCGAGCACGGTAGTGCAGCCGCTCGACACCCCGACGATCGACACCACGGTTACCGGGACCGGCGCCCCCGCCACCCCGTATGTCGTGTCCTCCGCCGTGCGCCTGGACGCGACGCCCCCGGGCGGAGGCACCAACCTGATCGGCTCCGGCGCCGACGGGCTGTACGTCGAGTGCGCCGGAGTCCGTGGCTGCATCTCGGCCGGTGACGGTCTCGACTACGACCCGGCAACGGGCGTGATGGAGCTGCAGCTGTCGACGGACCCGGCCAACACGGCGACGATCGCCCCTGACGGCGGGCTCCTCGTCGGGAGCGGCGCGGCCACGGTGGTGCAGCCGCTCGATACGCCGACCATCGACGCGACGGTCACCGGCACGGGCGCCCCGGCCACGCCGTACGTGGTGTCGGCGGCGGTGCGCCTCGACGCGACGCCCCCGGGCGGCGGGACCAACCTCATCAACGCCGGGCCTGACGGGCTGTACCTGGAGTGCGCCCAGGTGCGCGGCTGCATCTCGGCGGGTGACGGTCTCGACTACGACCCGGTCACGGGTGTGATGGAGGCGCAGATCTCGGCGGACGCCGGGAACACGACGATCATCGGCACGGACGGAGGTCTGTACACGCCGACGGCTGCGGTGGTGGTGCAGCCGCTCGACACCCCGACGATCGACTCCACGGTCACCGGCACCGGGGCCCCGGCTACGCCGTACGTGGTGTCCTCCGCCGTGCGCCTGGACGCGACGCCTCCGGGCGGTGGCGCCAACCTCATCGGCTCGGGCGCCGACGGGCTGTACGTCGAGCTGGTCACCGGGTGCGGTCTCGAAGGGACCGGGGCGGTCGGCGACCCGCTGATCGTGGCGCCTGCGGCCGGGCAGGAGGCTTGGCCCTGGGCGTGTGACGTCGTCGCGGAGTCGGGTACGAAGTGTGACCCGGCCACGGGGCAGATCTGGTCCCCGCCGGAGCACTACTCCGCGATGGACCACATCTACGTGGACCACTTCGTCGGAGGGATCGCTGACCCGATCACCGCGACCGGCGGGTGGACGATCATCGACCCGACGGCGAACCAGCAGTTCAACATCCCGCCGAACTTCATCGGGAACAACTGCCGGCGGTGGGGCTACGAGATCACCGCCACGGGCACGTTCGACATCACGCACACCCCGGATGCCGTGTTCCAGCTCGGCTATGTCGTCCAGCAGGACGCGGTGCCGCTCCAGGTGCGTCCCGGCTGGGGGCTGCTGACGGCCCGTGGTGGTGTGGCTCGCCGCGTCGTCCGGAACATCACCGCCAACGAAACGCTGTGGGACATCCTCCCCACGGTCGGATCCTTCACCGTGATGTACCCCGCCATCAACGTGGTGTCGGGGTCCGTGACGATCGCCTCGTGGGTCACCGACGCCACGATCGACACCCAGACCAACCAGGGATAGGAGTGCCATGGAACGCCGCTACTACGCCAACCCGACGAACACCACGGTGATGCGGTCCAGGGGGCTGCTGCCGCCGCCGGAGGAGTTCCGGGAGATCACCGCCGCCGAGTACGAGGAGATCCGCGGGGAGCCGGAGCACCCGGTGGTGCGGACCCTCGCGGAGGTGCGCGCGGAGCAGGCCGGTAAGCCGTCGGGCAGCACGGCCAGGACGAAGGCGAAGGGCAAGTAACGCCCCTGGTGGGGGCCCCCGGTCCGACCCGGTTCGGGGGCCGCCTACTGGCTATGCTGGGGGGAGCCGCTGGTTCTGGGCCGGGCCGACCAACTTTCGTTGGAGGGCCCGATGGGCTGCCCCCTGATTGCGAACGCGGACATCGTCCGTGTGACTCGCCTGGACGGCTGTGGTCGCCCGCTCTGCGGCGACGACAGCGGGTTCGTTTTCGACTGCTTCGCGTCCCTCGCCATGAACCCGGTGATCGAGGACGGCGAGGACGTTTCCTACAAGGCTGCGAATGGCCGGCAGTGTGGCTTCAAGCGCGGCTGCCCGACGTTCAACGGGTACGACGTCGAGCTCAACTTCTTCAGCGTCAGCCCGGAGTTCATCGAGGTCACGACCGGCAACCCGGTCGTCTTCGGGTACGACGGGACGCCGATCGGTCATGACGACTGCTCGGTGGCCTGTGACACCGGCTTCGCCCTGGAGCTCTGGGCGGAGGTCCTGAGCGAGGACGCCTGTGACATCGAGGGCGCCGCCGCCGGATCGTGGATCTACTTCCTGATCCCCTGGATCACGAACGGGCTCCTCGGCGACATGGAGATCGGGGCGGAGGCCGTCACGCTCCAGCTCACCGGGGCGAGCCGCGCCGGAGGCGGGTGGGGCACCGGCCCGTACGACGTGATGCCGACGAACGCTCAGGGGACGCCGGGGCCGCTCCTCACGCCGCTGGGCGGGACGTGCCACCGCCGGACGTTCGTGACGACGACTCCGCCGCCTGAGCCGGTCTGCACGTACACGCCGGTCGGCGAGGACTGCGTGACCCCGGTCCCGGTGCCCTGACCCGCTGTGCCCGACGAGGAGGGCCGCCCCGCGCGGCCCTCCTCCGCTCATGACGACTGGAGCCGCTGATGCCCATCCAAGTGGGCCCGTGTGACCCGTGGGGGCCGCTGGAGCTGTGCTGTGACGTCCCGGACGGTGTCGAGGAGGCGGAGGTCGTCCGCTGGTCTGCTGTGGCGTCAGAGATCCTCTGGGCGCTCTCGGGGCGGCGGTGGGGTCCGTGCCCGGTGACGGTCCGCCCGTGCCGGAAGAAGTGCGCCGACAGCGGGTTCTACAGCTTCCAGGCCGGTGCCGGCACGGGGCCGTGGATCCCGTACATCGGGGCCGACGGGGTGTGGAGGAACGCCTCTGCGTGCGGGTGCCGTACGGACTGCTCGTGTACGGAGCTGTGCGAGGTGTACCTCCCGGGCCCGGTCTATGACGTCGTGTCCGTCGACGTCGGCGGTGTCGTACTGCCGGAGGCCAGTTACCGGGTCGACGCCCCCGGCAACCTGGTGCGCCTCGATGGCGACTGCTGGCCGGAGTGTCAGGACATGGCGGCCCCGACCGGCGCCGAGGACACGTTCACCGTGACGTACCGGTGGGGGCTGCCCCTGTCGCCCGGTGCGCTCGCGGCGGCGGCAGAGCTCACGTGCCACTACCTCAAGGGGTGCAGCCCGGGGGCGTGCGGGTGCCGGGCGGCAAAGAACCTAACTCGGCTTGTGCGGCAGGGAGTTGAGATCGAGATGCCTGACCCGTCGGTGGTGTACGCGGAGGGGCGGACCGGGCTGCCCCTCGCCGACGCCTGGCTGTCCGCGGTGAACCCGTACGGGATGAGCAGCGCCTCGCGGGTCTACTCGCCCGACTACCGGAGGCCGAGGGTGCAGCTGTGGCCCTGAGACCAGAAGCGATCCACGACCTGACGTCGCAGGTCCTCGGGTGCGTGTGCGCTGCGCTCGTCGACGCGTCGGCGCAGATCCCCGGTCAGCCGGGCTGTCCGTGCCGGGCCTGTGTGATCCCCGGGCTCGCGGCGTGGGACTCGTGCGAGGACCCGTGCGGTACCCCTGCCGGCCAGGACAGCGGGCAGCTCACCGTGTCGGTCGCCCGGATCTACTCCGCGACGCTGGAGTCCTTCCCGGCGGAGGCCCGGACCGTGTTCGGAGTGAAGGGCTGCACGCCTCCGCCGTTCACCGCGGTGGAGCTGGTCATCACGCTGCTCCGCTGCGCGCCGACGCCGAACGACGACGGGTGTCCGCCGTCGTGCGAGGACCTGGAGGCGGCTGCTCGCCGTCTGCACGTCGACATGGTCACCGTCTACAACGCGCTGCTCTGCTGCCTGCCCGGTACGGACCCGGTCCGGCCGCGCGGCCGTCGCTTCCTGCTGGGGCAGCAGAAGGTCCTCGGTCCGGAGGGCGGTTGCGTCGGGCTGGAGCAGCGGGCGACCGTGGCCCTGGCGGGCTGCGGGTGCCCGGAAGAGGTGGCCCCGTGAAGGGCCTGGAGAGGGGTGTGCGATGCCTGTTGAGGTGAGGATCGATCCGGGGCGTATCGCCCGGTCGCTGCGCCTCCGTAACGGGGTGGTGGCCCGGCGTCTCGCGACGCGGACGGAGCGCACCGCCCGGATCGCGGAGCGGGAGGCCCCGGGGAGCATGGGCAACTTCGTGTCGTGGAAGGTGGTCGACGGGCCGCGCGGCCTCCAGGGCGTCATCGTCTGCGACCACCCCGCGACGAGGTTCGTCCTCGACGGCACCCGGCCGCACGTCATCCGGCCGCGCCGTAAGAAGGTGCTGCGGTTCGTCATCGACGGGGACGTGATCTTCGCGGCGAAGGTGAACCACCCGGGCACCAGGGCCAACGACTTCTTGGGCCGTGCCCTGCGCATGGGCGCCTGAATGCGACGGTGCCCCCGGCCTGCTGGCCGGGGGCACCATCGTGCCGGCTCGATCCGGCGCACCCAGGGTGCAGCGTAGTCCGCTACTCGCCCCCGCCCCCGCCCCCGCCTCCGCCACAACTGGATGAGCCGGAGTCGGACGAGGAGCTCCCGGAGCTGCTGGAGTCGCAGGACGACGACGGCGAGCTGTACGAGGGGGACGTGTCGACGTAGGTGAAGCTGTCGTCCCGGCGGGGGGCCTGGGCCGGGCTTGAGGTGCTGGTCTGGTTGCGGCGGCGGTCGCGCCGTGGAGTGGTCATGGCGTGATGATGCCTCCCGGTTCGCCCGGCCGAACCCGATTTGAGCAACATCGGAGGTTCCGCCCGGTGCCTTACCCTTCGCGTACGTCGCTGGTTGTGGGCCGGACGCGAGAGCAGCACCACGAGGAGCCACCCCGTGAAGAAGAGTTTCGCGCTCAACGTCGAGCCTCACGAGGCCGCGATCGGTGAGCACACCTTGCTGTTTCAGCCGGAGGTCATGGGCGACCAGTTCCTCGACGCCTATGAGCGGCTGCGGACCACGCAGCGCGCTGCCGGCGTCGACGGCGACCTCACCGCAGCAGAACCGGCGGTCCTCCGCCAAGTCGTCGACGAGCTCCGTGTCTTCCTCGCGAACCTGATGCTTCCGGAGTCGGCGAAGGTCTTCGCGCAGTGGGAGGTCCGTGCCGGCGGGGAGACCCTCGGTTCGTACGGCAGCCCGGCGGAGGCGGCCGACGCGGCGGAGAGCGCGGGCGACGGCGCGGCCGTGGTGAGCGTGTCCCTGCCCCTGCCTGACCGGATCATGGTCGAGCTGCTGGAGTTCGCCGTCGAGCTGTACGGCGGTGGAGCGAAGCGCCCTCCTACGTCGTCTGGCGGCTCTGCGCAAGCATCGCGGAGTCCTGGGAATCCTGGGAGGGCGGGCTCGCGCTCCAGGGGGTAGACCTCCATACCTGGCCGCTGTCGACGATGCTCAATGCCGCTGAGTCCGCGATGGACCAGGCGGCGGAGGACGACGCGGAGCGGGCGCGGAACCGGGCGAAGCTGTACGCGCCACCGAAGGGCTACCGGGCTCCGGGCGGGCAGAAGCCGCGGATGCCCGGGGCGATGACGGCTGCTCAGGCGCAGGCGCTCACCAGGCAGCTGGCGGCGCAGGACGCGCAGGTCACGGGCAGGCGCAGCGGCTAGTCTGGGGTCGCTGCTGGTTCTGGGCCGGGCAACTCATCGCTCTCGCGAGGTTGCCCCGTGGCCGAGGACGAGGACTACGGCACCGGGACGATTCGCATCGTCCTGGATGACAGCGAAGCCGTCGGCGAAGCCCGTGACCTGGGTCTGCGGATCCAGCGCGCGCTCGACCGCTCGACGCGCACCGTCGGTGCGGCGATCCGCCGGAACATTCAGCGCGGTCTTGACGCCACGTCGGTGTCGGTCACTGTCCTCCCGGACCTGCGCCGTTTCGATTCGGCGCTCCTGGCCGGCCTGCGGTCGCTCCAGAGCATCAACATCCTGGTCGCCCCCGACACCACGGGGTTCGTCGCTGCCGTCCAGGCCGCGCTTGCCGGGTCTGAGGTGTCGATCCGGGTCGTCCCGGACCTGTCCGACCTCGACGACCGTATCCGTGGGCACAACCCGCCGGACGTAACGGTCAACGCGGACGTCGACACCGGGCGCCTGTCCTCCGCCCTGTCGAGCCTGGGCGGTATCGCGGGCCGGGTGGTCGGCGCGCTCGGAGGGCTGCTCAAGCTGGGCGCTATCGGCATCGCCGCGTCCTCCGCGGCGACCGGGGTTATCGGTCTCGTGGCCGCCCTTGCCCCGGCCGTTGGGATCCTCGCCGCGCTCCCGGCCGTCATCCTCGGGTTTCAGGCCGCCATGGGGGCGCTCAAGCTCGCCCTCCAGGGCGTCAGCGAGGCGTTCGGCGCGGCCCTGACCGGCACCGCTGAGGAGTTCACCAAGTCCCTGGAGAACCTCTCGCCGGCAGCCCAGTCCGCGGCCAGGGAAGTCCGCGCGCTCAAGCCCGCGTTCGAGGCGCTGCGCGAGTCGGTGCAGGACGCCTTCTTCTCCCAGCTCGAAGGGGAGATCACCAAGGTCGCGAGCGCCCTGGGTGGCCCCCTCAAGTCGGGGCTGTCGGCGATCTCCTCCGAGTGGGGGCGCGCGGCCCGTGGGGTGACCGGCTACCTCCAGGGAGCTCAGGGCGTCTCGAACGTCGAGAGCATCCTCGGCGGCGCTGAGGCGGCGGTCGGCGGTCTCGCGAACACCACGAACAAGCTGACGGCCGGGTTCCTCCAGGTCGCCGCGGTCATCTCTGACGCTTTCGGCGCCCGGTTGGCGTCGGGGATCTCCAGCCTCGGGGAGCGGTTCGGGTCGTTCCTCCAGCGCATCGCGTCGGGCGGGGACGCGGTGCGGTGGGTCGACCAGGCGCTGACGGTCTTCGCGCAGCTCGGCGACATCCTCGGCAACATCGGCTCGATCCTCTCGGGCGTCTTCTCGGCGGCTCAGGTCTCCGGCGGCGGGTTCCTCGCCAACATCCAGGAGATCACCCGCAGCTTCGCAGCCTTCGTCAACTCGGCTGCCGGCCAGACGGCGATCTCCAACATCTTCGGGACGCTCGCGACGGTCGCCGCTCAACTCGGCCCAATCTTTGGGGCGTTGGTGACGCAGATCGGTGCGATCGCCCCTGCCCTGGCGCCCGTCTTCTCGACGATCGGTCCGGCGATCGTCGGGGTCATCACCGCCCTGGGCCCGGCGCTGGCTGCGATCGCTCCGAGCCTCCAGGTCGTGGGCGCCGCCCTCGCCGAAGGGCTCGCCCTGATCGGCCCGAGCCTTGGTCCTCTGGGGGCGTCGATCGCGCAGGTCATCACCGCGCTGGCCCCGCTGCTGCCGCTGGCCGGTCAGCTCGTCTCTGTGCTGGCCACAGCGTTGGCCCCGGTCCTGACGACGCTGGCCGCCGCGTTCTCGCCGATCATTGAGGCGCTGGTGGGGGCGCTGCTCCCGATCCTTCCGCCGATCGCCGCCGCGTTCGTCCAGCTCGTCACGGCGCTCTCGCCGCTGGCTACGGGGATCGGCCAGGCGCTCGCGCAGGTCATCCAGGGCCTGGCCCCGGTCCTGGACACTTTGGCCGCCGCCCTGGTCCGGATCGTCGCCGCGGTGACTCCGGTGATCACTGCGCTGGTCGGTGCGCTCCTCCCGATCCTGCCGTCGCTGATCAGCTCCTTCAACGCGGTCGTCGAGGCGCTGGTCCCGCTGATCGAGCCGATCGTGGGGCTGGTCGAGGCACTGGCCCCCCTGAACGTGATGATCATCGGGCTTCTGGCCCCGCTCCTCCAGTTCGGGGCGGCATTCGCATCGTGGCTGATCATCAACACGGTCGTCCCGATCATCAACCTCGTGGTGTCGACCATCACCGGGCTGATCACCGGGCTGACCAGCGCGATCACGTTCATCACGAACCTGCCGGGCCTGATCGTGGGGGCCCTGACGTCGCTCGGCACGACGATCGGCACGTTCTTCACGACGCTGTTCACGTCGATCTCCACGGCGGTGAGCACCGGGTTCACTGCGGTCGTCAACTTCTTCGTCGCGCTCCCTGGCCAGATCCTCGCGGCCCTCCTCGCGCTGCCCGGCATCCTGATCGACGCGTTCACCTCGGCCATCGCGGGCCTGATCATCGTGCTGCTCACGCTGCTGGCCGGCATCATCTACGCGTTCACCGACATGCCCGGCGACATCGCTAACGCCCTGCTCTCCCTGGGCGAGTACCTGATCAACGCTTTCACGTCCGCTTTCAACTCGGCGACGGCCACGGTCACGGGGTGGATCAACTCGACCATCGCCTACTTCGTGGCGCTGCCGGGCCGGGCCGGGGCGGCTCTGGAGAGGCTGCGGACCAGCGTCGTGAATGCGTTCAACTCGGCGAAGACGGCGGCGATCGCGAACGTCACCTCGTTTGGAACGTCCGTCATCAACTTCTTCCGGAATCTGCCCGAGCGGGCAGGTGCGGCACTGGACCGGATGCGGTCCGCGGTGACCGGTGCTTTCAACTCTGCGAAGACGTCGGCGCTGGGTGCGGTGAACTCGATGATTGACAGCATCGTCGAGCGGTTCCGGGGCCTGGGTGCGCGGATCGTCGGATCGCTGGGCGACATTGGGTCGCAGATCATCGGCAAGGTCAAGGCGGGTCTGCCCTCCAGCGTCCGGTCTTTGCTGCCCTTCGCAGACGGCGGGATCGTCACCGGGCCTACAGCGGCCCTCATCGGCGAGGCCGGGCCGGAGGTCGTGATCCCGCTGACCCGGCCGGCACGGGCCCGGCAGCTCGCGAAGGAGTCGGGTCTCCTCGACATCCTCAGCGCGGGCGTGAAGGGGCCGAAGGGCGGCGGGGGCGGGGCGGCCCCGCAGGTCACCAACCATTGGACGATCAACGAGGTCGGCGATGCGCACATGACGGCGACACGGGTGATGAACCGGATGGTTCTGGACGGGGCTTTCGGATGACGGCAGGGGCGCGCTGATGCTGGAGTGGTACCTCGACCTGGGCGGTACGGAGATCGCCAACCATGCGAGATTGGCCGCCTATCTGGAGTCGGTTGGCAGTCCGCTGAGCAGCGTCTCGGCGTGCGGCTGCGACACGTTCGACGCGGCCCTCGTCGGCGACGAGCCGTACGTTTCCCCGGCCGTGGACGGGGCCCCCTGGTACGACCCGGACGTGCCGGAGAGCGCGGAGTTCGCCGGGCTGATGGTGCTGTCCGTCGAGGGTCTCGACTCCAACCCGCGGGCGAGGACCGTCACGGCCGCGGTGACCGGGGGTGCCGCCCTGGGGCCGTCGCGGGTCCTGGCGCGGACGATCACGGTGACGGCGCTCCTCCTCGGGTCGTCGTGCTGTGGAGTCGACTACGGGCTGAACTGGCTGGGGCAGGCGCTGGAGGGCTGTACGGGTGCCGGCTGCGGGGGCGACTGCATGACTCTGTTCAACTGCTGCCCCGGGGCGGTGACGACTCCGGAGGCGTTCGCCGCGAGGCATCGCCGTACGCTCCGGCGCGTCGCCCTGGTCGACGGGCCGAACGTCATCGCCCGGCGGGGCGACGGCTGTGCGTCCGGGAGCGGCTGCCAGAGCAGCGGCGCGGACTTGTTGACCGTGGAGTTCGTACTGGTCGCGGCAAGCCCGTGGATGTGGACCGACCAGGTGCGGGTCCTGGAGGCGCCGGTCCCGACGGACGACGGCACGGAGTGCATCGTCTGGTGCATCCACCAGCCCGGGGCGGAGCCTCCTGCGCCTCCTGTGTGCCTGGAGCCCGGGGAGGCGTGCCCGCCCGGGTCGGTCGTCGCGGAGCTCACTGACGGGGCGTGCGACGTCGCCTGGCCGGCACTGGAGGAGCACAGGCTCGCGCCGTGTGAGAAGGCTTGCCGGTTCGCGCCGTGCCCCGACGAGGAAGCGCTCTGCTCCGATCCGGGCTGTCGGACGCCGACGCCGCCGGTGCCGCCGCTCCCGGACACCTGCGCGTGCACGGCCCTGGCGGTTCATCAGGAGTATTACTCCCTCGACCTGGCGACGTCGCCGATGTGGTTCGGGCAGGCGCCGACGATCACCGTGTTCGCGGGGAGCCGTGACCTGCGGCGGGTGACGGTCACGTTCTACGAGCGGACCGCGGACATGGTCGGCATGACGTGCGAGGAGGTCGCGGAGTACGCGCGGTGTTCGCCGCACAGCGTGTACGAGATCGCGTTCGTGCCGGCAGGGGGGACGGTCACCGTCGACGGGCAGACGGGCCGGGCGACGGTCGAGTGCTCGGGGACCTGCGAGAGCGCTCCGGACGTCTACGGGCGCGGTGGGGGGCCGTTGTCGGTGCAGCTCCTGACGTGTGACCGGTACTGCGTGGAGATCGCCGCTGACGCCCTGGTCCCCGCGGCGGAGGACGCCACGGTGGCGATCAGCGTCTCCGGGCGCGGCTACTAGGAAGGGCTGTACATGGCTGTCGGCTGCGGGACGCATCAGGCGCAGATCATCGACCGGGACGGGGCGGTCATCTCGTCCGCTGACGTCCTGGTCGAGGTGGAGTGGACGAGGGTCCTGGACAACATCAGCAGCGCGCGGATTCTCGTCCACCCCGATGGGGACTGCTGCGCCTCGCTCGCCCGGGTGCGGTCCTGGCGCCACAAGCTGGCCTTGTCGCGGAACGGCCGGCCTGTGTGGGAGGGGCCCATCGTCACGCCGAAGTGGACGGCGGCCGGGGTGGAGATCAAGGCGTACGACGTCCTCGCGTGGCTCGACCGCAGGGTCCCGCACGCTGACGTCCAGTTCGCGGACGACGAGCTCGCGGAGATCGCGAAGTGGTTGATCGACGACGGGTTCGCGCCGGACGACCCGGGCCACACGGTGGAGATCATCGAGCCGACCCGTATCCGGGGATCCAGGGAGTACGAGGTCGACGTCGGGCAGACCGGTGACCATCTCCGCGACCTGGCGGAGACTGGGCTCGACTTCACCGCGGTCGGCAGCCGGATCCTGATCCTCCCTGAGAACTACTCGGCCAGGGTGGGGGCGCTGACCGACGAGGACTTTCCCGACGGGCTGTCGATCACGGAGGACGGGGCGGCGCTCGCGACGCGGTGGATCGTCCACGGCAAGGACGACGTCAAGGGGGAGTGGGGCGGCACCGACCCGTATTACGGGCTGCTGGAACAGACCGTCGAGGCGACATCGATTCTCGACACCGCGTCGGCGACGGGCGCGGCCCGGTCCCGGTACGGGGCGAACTACCCGTCGCCGATCTTCCTGGACTCCCAGCAGACGACGCTGTCGCCGGACGCCGCGGTCGACGTGCCGTCGCTGGTGCCCGGCTGGTGCGTCGACGTGACCACCAAGGCGACGTGCCGGGACATCAGCCAGGCGCTCAAGATCTTGGCGGTGAAGGTCACCGAGGACGGCGACGGCGAAGCGGTCGCGGTCCAGCTCACCCCGACAGGAGCGTGACGATGGCGGCACGAGGATCGGCCCCGCACCGGGCGCAGGGCAACCCTTTGGGCGGGGTTCTGCGGGAGCTTGGCCGGCAGTCCAGAGCGGCGACGACGGCCCGTCAGGGGCGGAGCAGGGCGGCGCCTGCTGGGGAGCGGGGGGAGCGCGGGGAGCGGGGGAAGCCGGGCCCCCGGGGGGAGCCGGGCACGACGGTCCTCGCGGCGGTGGTGACGACCGGGGGCGACGGCCGTGCGTCCTGGACGTGGGAGACGCCCCTCCTCGCACCGCCGGTGATCAGCGCTCTGGCGGCCGGTGGCCGCGAGGACGGGGCCGCGCTGACCGTTGTCCTGGAAGAGGTCACCGCGGCCGGGGTGACGGTCCGGGTGTGGAGATCCCGCCCGGTGCTGCGCCTGGAGGTGCTGATGCCGTCTTCCCCGGTCGGGGCCGGTGTCGACGTCCATGTCACCGCGACCCCGGCAAGCGGCCCAAATCGGCTGTGATCGCCTAGAGTTGGACTAAAGCCCCGCAACGGCTGTCACCGTCCGGGGCACGGTCACACCTTCGTGAGAGGCATGACGTGAAACAGGATACGTGCGCCGTCGACGGCTGCACCAAGCCCACCGCCGTACGCGGCTGGTGCCACCAGCACTACGCCCGCTGGCAACGCCACGGCGACACCGGCACTACCCTCCGCCCCCGCGTCGACGGCCCCTGCGCCGTCGACGGCTGCGACGACCCGCCCAAGGCGCGCGGCTGGTGCGACAAGCACTGGAAGCGGTGGAACCGGTGGGGCGACCCCACGGCCACCGCACCCCAGACCACGCCGGCAGGCTGCGCCACCGCTGGATGCCCGAGGCCCGTGAAGACCGCGGGGAAGTGCGGAGCCTGCTACATCAAGGCCCGCCGCGCCGCCACCCCGAAGACGCCCCTGCCCAAGCGCGAGTGCATCGTGTGCGGCGAGGACCTGACGAGCACCCGGAAGGACGCCACGCTCTGCTCCACGAAGTGCCGGAACGCCGCCCGCTACAAGGTCCCGCGCGTCCGGACCGTGCTGTGCAGCATCGTCGAGAACGACGCTCAGTGCACGGACACCGCGACGCACCAGCTGAAGACCGACGTCTGGTGCAAGAAGCACCACACCCGCTACGAGCGCCACGGCGACCCTCTCGCCGTAGTCGTTGAGCAGCGCCCGCACGGCGAGGTGCAGCAGCTCCTGGCCGCCGCCGCCGCGTCCACGGCGGACGACTGCGTGATGATCGCCAACCCGAAGGGTGGCCGACTGACGGTGACCCTCGACGGGGAACCGATGACGGCTTCGCGCGCGGTCTGGACGATCGCCCACGGGGCCGCCGGAGAGGCTCACATCCTGCACACGTGCCACCAGGGAGACGAGGGCTGCGCCAACATCCGCCACCTCTACCTCGGCGACCACACGTCCAACATGGTCGACATGGTCGAGTCCGACCGCAGCGCCCATGGTGAGAACCACGGGAACCACAAGTTGAAGGAGGAGCAGGTGCGGGAGATCTGCCTCCGCGCGCGGGCTGGTGAGAGTCAGCTCGCCCTCGCGGCAGAGTTCGGGATCTCTCGCTCGCAGGTGTCGAACATCAAGCTCGGCAAGGCGTGGTGGCGCGTCACGGCACTGTGAGGATGGCCGAACCGGCGGCTACCCTGCTGGGTAGTCGCTGGTTTTGGGCCGGGCTCACTGCTGACCGAAGAGGTGAGTACCCTGGCCGCTGTTTGTGCTTGCGGAGAATACTTTAATGTCTCCGCCGAGGGTGAGCTGTGCCTGAATCCCGGGACGATGGGGCTCCGTCAGACCCTGTACTTCCGGACGCCGGGCGCCAGCCAGTTCCGGGCTTCCGACTACCCGTGGTTGGCCCGGATCAAGGTGAAGGTCCAGGGTGCCGGCGGCGGGTCGGGTGGTGCTGACTCCGACCCTGGGGAGTCGATCCCGCGGCCGGGTGCTGCTGCAGGCGGGTACTCCGAAAGCCTCCTGGAGGTCGGCACCCTGGGCGCGGTGGAGACCGTGGTCGTCGGGGACGGCGGTGCGGCTGGTGTCGGGAACAATGCGGGCGGAGCGGGCGGGAACAGCTCCTTCGGTGGGATCGTCACGGCCTTCGGCGGTGCCGGTGGATCCGCGAACACGCTGAGCGGGACGACGAACGTGACGGCCAACGGGATCTCCGGGGCCGGGTCGGGGGCCGGTCAGTTCGCGATCGGTGGCGGTGCCGGTGAGGGAGCTATCCGCATCTCGGCGTCGCAGGGCATGTCGGGCCGGGGCGGTGACTCCATGCTTGGTTTCGGTGGATTCGGCCGGACAACGACCGGCGTCGGCGGCGGCACCCGTGGCTGGGGGGCCGGTGCCGGCGGCGCGTTCTCCTTCAACGGAGCGTCCGTAAACGGTACCGAGGGGGCGAACGGCACCGTGATCATCGAGCTGTACGGATAGGGCTCCGCGACCGCCGGGGCGAGGCGTGGGCTGCGGCATAGACTGGCTGTCGCTGCTGGTTGTGGGCCGGGCCGATCCTCCGATATCGGGGTGCCTGTGGCCAGATGTGGATGCGGTGACGTCTGCAATTGCGTGATCACCGCCGGGACGAACGTCACCGTCACGGGCGCGGGTCGGCCCGACAATCCGTACGTCATCGGGTCCGAGGGCAACGCGACCGTCCAGACGGCATGTGGCCTATCCGGTACCGGTGCCGCCGGGACGCCCCTGACGGTCGAGGTCGATCCGTGGACGTATCCGTGTGACCTGGGGTCGAACGCGGGCCGGGTGTACTGCGATTCCTCGGGGGCGCTGCGCTCCGAGCCGCGCGGCCGGATGTACTACACGGCCCTGTTCGACAACGAGAGCAACGCGGCGACGCTCGTGCCCGACGAACAGACGCTGATCGTGTCCCGGCTGCTGCCGCTGCAAGGCGACCCGTGCCGGCCTGCGATCGCCCTCGTCAACGCCGACATTGACATCGACTTCAACCTGCCGGCCAGTGCCGGAGCTGCGTACGCGATGGGTCTGGCCGGAGGGTCGGACGAGATGGCGAAGGTGTGGAACGGCGGACCGGCGCAGGGCAACCGGGTCCACGTCCAGACAGCGAAAACCGGGCGCGTCAACATCGCGGCCGGGGCGATCGAGAACCTCGACTTCGACATCTTCCTCCAGGACGGCAGCGGGGGCGCCAGGTACACCCGGGTCCAGTGGTCCGTGCGGGCCTACGTGTTCATCCTGTGAAGGGGACGACGTGATCACCACGAGGTTCTTCCGGTACCCGTCCGGGGCCTACTCCGCGCAGACCTTCGAGGGGGGCGAGGACACCGTCTTCCCTCCGGTCCCGGAGGACGCGCACGAGGTGTCGCGGGAGGTGTACGAGGCGGGTGTCGCCGCGGTCGAGAAGGCGAACGAGGCGGAGTTCGCGGAGGTCGCCGCGCGGGAGCAGGAGGAGGCGCACGTCGCGTACACGGCGCTGCTCCTGGTCGCGGTGCCGGAGCCGATCGCCCGGCGCCTGTCGGGCTACTCGGGCCCGGCCGTCGCGGACGAGTTGTGACGGTATCCGGATGGTGTCCGCGCAGGTCACAGCCGGTGGTCCGGCTTCGTCCGGATGGCGTCCGGACGGCATCCGTAGTCGTGTCCGGACGGTATCCGGACGGTCCCTTTCCTGATGGAGGTCGTGATGCCTGAGCCCGCCGAGTCCCCTGCTCCGGTCACCTTGCCTGAGCCCCTGCCGACCCCCGCGGTCGGCCGGATGGTCCACTACGTCAGCCACGGCACACCGGTACGCGCCGACGGGACACAGGCGTACGTCGCCGTGTGCCGGGCGGCGATCATGTCGGAGGTCAACGTCGAGGAGCCGCATCAGGTCGGGCTCAACGTCCAGAACCCGACGGGGACCCTGCACCGGTCGCTCGCGGAGGGCGGGAACTTCCTGTACCAGCCGGGCGGGGTGGGCTGCTCTCTGGCGCCCGACGAGCGCCGGGGCGGTACGTGGCACTGGCCGGACCGGGTCTGATGGGCGGGCGCGCGGAGCTCGACGAGCAGATTGCCCGCGTCTGCCACGACGCCAACAGGGCCTGGCAGATGGCGACCGGAGACCCTGTCGTCTCGCCCCCGTGGGACGAGGCTCCGGAGTGGCAGCGGGACACGGCGCTGGAGGGTGTGCAGCTGGCGCTGCGGGGGGCGAGCGCGGAGGAGCTGCATGAGAGCTGGGTGGAGTTCAAGCGGGCGGACGGCTGGACGTACGGGGTGGTGAAGGACGGGGCGGCGCGGACGCATCCGTGTCTCGTGCCGTACACGGAGCTCCCACCGGAGCAGCGGCAGAAGGACACCCTGTTCGGGGCGATCGTGGCCGCGCTCAGCGGCCGGGCGGAGGACATCTGATGGCCACACCGCTGCCGGCGGACCGGCTGCTAAAGGCGCTCCTCGATGAGGGCCTGGTCGTGCACGAGGTCGAGGGGTGGCGTACGCGGCACCGCAACAGGGTCGGCCCGTGGGGCGGAGTGCACGGGGTGATGATCCATCACACCGTGACCCGGGGGACGGCGGAGACCGTCCGTATCTGCCGTGACGGGTACGCGGGTCTGCCCGGACCGCTGTGCCATGGGGTGATCGCCAAGGACGGCGGGGTGCACCTGGTCGGGTACGGGCGCGCGAACCACGCGGGCCTGGGTGATCCGGACGTCCTCCGCGCGGTGACCGCCGAGACGAAGCTCCCGGTCGACGACGAGGCGACGGTCGACGGCAACCGCGCCTTCTGGGGCTTCGAGTGCGAAAACCTGGGCGATGGGCGCGACCCGTGGCCGGACGTGCAGCTGCGGGCGATCGAGCGGGCGGCGGCGGCGGTGTGCCGTGCGCACGGGTGGGGTGCCGGCTCGGTGCTGGGTCATCGGGAGTGGCAGCCGGGGAAGCCGGATCCGGTGGGGTTCGGGATGGACGCGATGCGGGCCCGTGTCGCGGGTCGGCTCGGGGTGCGGGTACCGCCGACGCCTCCGGCACCGCGGCGGCCGGTGGTCGACCTGGCACGGCTCCAGGCGGCGGCGCGCAGAGATCCGGGCCGGGTCGGTGCGCCCGTGTCGTATCCGGGGGCGCTGGTCGTCGAGGTCGCCCTGGTCGACGAGGGCCTGTTGTCGAGGCCGTACGCGGACGGGCACTTCGGGACGGCGACGGTGCTGGCCTACTCCCGGTGGCAGGAGTCGTTGGGGTACCGGGGGCGGGCGCCTGGGCAGGCTGCTGACGGGATGCCGGCCATGGCGTCGGTGTCGGCGCTGGCGCTGCGGCACGGCTTCGACGTGGTGGCGGGGAGGCGGTGGCGGTGACGGTAGCGATGCCGGAGGCGGAGACGGTCCTGTTGTGGGCGGGCGCGCTGGCCGGGTTGTCGGGGCTGGTCGCCGTGCTGTGGCGGTTCCTCCGGTCGGTGGGCCGGACCTGGGAGCGGGTCGATCAGTTCATGGATGACTGGTACGGACAGCCGGATCGGCCCGGGGTCGCGGCGCGGCCGGGGGTGATGGAGCGGCTGGGCGGGATCGAGCAGGAGCTGTATCCGGACGAGGGCGGCTCGTTGCGGGATGCGGTCGACCAGGTCAACCGGAGGATGGTCCGGCTGTGGCCGGAGTGCGACGGCCCGGCCGGGCCGCCTCCGGCGGGGGGCTAGGACCGGGTGTCCCGCTCCCACGGCTCCGGGAGCGGGGCACCCGTAGTGCCATGCTGTGCGTCCCGATCCCGGGGCGGACGCGAGGAGTGCAAGGGTGCTGGATACGGAGCTGGACGACGTTGTGGCGTCGCTGCGGTTCGGGTCGGTCGCGGAGGACTGGGCGGCGCTGCTCGCCGCGCAGAAGGCCGCTCAGGCCGCGCCTCCGCCTCCGCCGTCGCTGATCCCGATGGCGGTCTTCCCGCACGAGCCGGGGGTGGGGTGGTGTGGGGTTGCCCGGTGGGAGTGTCAGCGGAAGGGCTGCGGGTGGGGTGTCGAGATGAGCGTGGGCACCGAACCTGTGGGGCCGCTGATCCTGCCGGTGGACTTCACGCCTGCCGACCTGTCCGCGGCGATCAGCGCCGGGGCGGAGTCCAGGGCCGCGGCGCAGCGGGAGGCCCTGGAGCACGCGTTTCGGGAGCATCTTCGCGAAGTGCACGCGGAGGACCCGGCGGGTGGGGCACACTGAGCGGACCGCGCCCCACGCGGTAACCCATCCCGAGCCCGGCCGCACACCCCCCCCTGCGGCCGGGCTCGATGGCGCCCGGGGGCGGTCCGTTCTGGGGCGTATGGTGGCCCTTGTCCAGAGCAAGCTGCTGCTACTCGGGCCCACGCGACGGCGCCCCGCTCACTGAGCGGGGCGCCTTCGTGTTTCTGCCGGTCAGGACGTGGAGGCCGCGCTCCGGTCGGCGGTGAGGGGGCGGACCATCGCCGTGTAGAACGGGGCCTCTTCCCACGGGTGGGACGTGCCGACCGCTTCGTACCCCCACGCTGCGTACGCGGCCTGGGCGGGGGCGGCTTCCGGCTCGGGCCGGACGGTGAGGGTCACCCGCTCGACGTCCAGGCCCTCAAGGAGCTGCGCGTGCAGACCGGCCGCAATCCCGCGACGGCGCCAGGGCGCGCGGACGGCGAGTTCGAGGATGACGAAGGTGCGGGTGCCGTCCTCGTGGGTGAAGTCGTCGGCGAGCGGCTGGTCGACGTTCGCCCACCACCCGGTGTCGGCCGGCAGGAAGTACCCGTAGGTGAAGCCGATGACCTGGTGTCCGTCGCGGGCGAGGACCAGGCGCATCCCCGGGCGCTTCGCGTGGACCACGTAGTGGTCGAGGAACTGCGCGACGTCGCTCGGACCCTCGCTGTACGGGGGTTCGGCATAGACCTCCTCGTATGCCGGCAGGAACGCGTCGATCTGCTCCGCGGCCTCCTCCGCCTCGTACCGCTCGAACGTCACGTCGGTGGGCTTCACGCAGCCTCCTTCATCTCCGCATACTCGGTCAGCTCCTCAGCAGCCTGCCGGGCGGAGCGGGCATCGACAACAGTGAGGGCGTCGGTCACCTCGTTGAGGATCCGCAGGACCCGCCCGGACTCGACCTCTTCCAGGTGCTCCAGGCTGCCGACCGCGTGGGCCGCGCCCTCGTCGATCTCTCCGGCGTTGATGAGGCTCTTGGCCAGGGTGATCCGGTAGAGCGCGCGGTTGCGTCCGTAGTTGGCGTCCTGGTGGGCCAGGGCGGCGCGGAGGAAGTCCGATGCGCGGTGGTGGTGGCCGAGTTCGGTGTAGAGCGACCCCTGTGCGTAGCCCAGCTCTGCCGCGCCGTGGAACTTGGCCCACTCCGGGGAGGGGCGACCGCGACCGGACTGGTCGCCCAGCTTCATCGCGTAGGAGAGGCGGCTCCCCGCGGCCTTCTCGTCACCGAGCAGGGCCAGGGCGCGGGTCTCCCTGACGGCGATGAGGGACTGGAGGACGGGTGAGCCGAGGAGCGTGGCGCGTTCCTGGGCTGCTCGCGCGAGGTCGAGGCCGTCGCGGGGTCGGCCCTCGTGGCACGCCTGGAGGGACATGGAGGAGAACACGAGGATCTCCAGGTTGGGGTCCCGGAGCATCGTGGCGGCGGTCAGTGCCTCGCCCCAGTAGCGGCGTGCGTTGTCCTGCTCGTCGGCGTCGTAGTACAGCCAGCCGCAGTGTTCGGCGATCTCACCAGCCAGGAGCTGGAGCTGCCGGCCGATCGTCTCGGGGTACGTGCCCGTGTTGATGACGCGGCGGACCCTGCGGAGGTGTCTTACGGACAGGGACCGGACGTCGCCCCCTCCGTACGCGTCGTCGAGCTGGAAGAGGCTGCGGAGGCCGGTGCGGAGTTCGAGGAGGTGCGTGGTGCCGATGGCGCGGCTCTGGCCGGTCGGGCTCAGCGGTCGCACGTGGGCGGGCCTGCTCACTGCGGCTGCGGCTACACCAGCGGCGTCGCTGAGGAAAGCGCGTCGGTCCACGTCGGAGGGTCCTCTCTGAGCGGGGTGCAGTACACCCCCCACGGTGACACCTGGCGGGGGCCCGGGGAAGCCGAGTTGGCTCGGACAGAACCCGAACATGGCGTGCAAGACCCTCCAGGCGCGCGCACGGGGCGCGGGAGGAGCGGGGAGGCGCCACCGGCGTAACTGCCGGTCCGTCAGCGTCACCGGCTCGGCGAGGACGTCGGCGGTGGCCTGGAAGGCGCGCAGAAAGTCAGCCGGCTTGTCCCATCGGTGTAGGAGACAGGCGTGCTCGAAGGGCGTCAGCGCTGGCACCCGTCACCTCCAGTGATCTGAATACATCCGACGGTAGCGACTTTCGGGCGGATGGAAAGACCGGTCGGGCTGAAAAGTCCGGCGCAAAGTCCGCTGGAAGGTCCGGCGCGCTCGGTTGGGGGGGAGTTGGCTCGTAGATGGGAGAGCCAACGCGCACCCGTTGCCCATCGAGACGACCCTTCCGGGGAGTGCTGAGCGATGACGAGCCACGCGACTGATCCGCCCCCTTCACCTGCCGGTCCGCGTGTCCCGGATCGCGCCGTGACGGCGCGCCCGCGGGACGAGGAGTCTGCCGGTGGTGCTCCGTCCAGCGAAGGGCCGGGCTGCCTCGCGACGCTGTCGAGCCCTTCGTGCTTCGGCTTCCTTGCGTTCGTCGGCTTGCTGATCGCGGCCGTTGCCTCCCACGACCTCGCCATATGAGGGGCCGGAGGGGCGCGGCGCGAGAGTCAAGTAACGGCACAGCTAGGGGAGTTGACGTATGACGAACACAGGTGACACGACCAGGGCTGCGATCGTGGGCCTCCAGGCGACGGTGGCGGAGCGCATGATCGCGTCAGGGCACTGGCTGTTGGACGCGGCCCCGTCGGCCAGGCGTGCGCGCCTGGACTGGATCGACCGCGGCACCACGTTCCTGACGCCCGGTCCACGCTTCGGCGCGATCATCGTCCAAGCCTCCGTGATGCACGCCGCGCTCCTCCTGGACAACGAGCCGGAGAGGTGCGCCGCTCGCCTGCCGGTGGGTCTGCGCGGTGGGCCCATCTATTACGCCAAGCAGCAGTTCGGCCGCGAGGCCGGATACGTCGCCCTGGTCCCGGCGTCCGTGGCCATGGAGTGGAACGTGCCCGGCTCGGTGGCGCACAGGCCCCAGGCCACGCTGGACGTGCCGGCCCCGAACAACACCAGCCCGGATCATGGGCCTGCGTGGTGGCTGACGCCTCCGGAGGGCCCCGGGGAGCTGTGTGATCCGGGGGCGCTCGCCACCCTGAGCAGGCACGGCCACGGTGTCCTCACCGGCACGTTGGGGAAGCGGCCGTGATGCTGGAGACCCTTTCGCGCGTGGCCGTGCCGGGGGCGTCGGCCCCGGCGGTCCGCAGACGCTCATCCAGACGGATCGGGGCGCTCATCGTGATCGAGACCGGAGCGGGTCCGATGCCCGCGTACACCGAGACGCTGCCGAGGGTCGCCGCGTCTGCTCAGTGCGCGCGGCGCATGGTGCGCCTGGCGCTGGACGTGTGGGGGCTGCCCGGCGTCCAGGACGCGGCCGAGCTGGTCGTGAGCGAGCTGCTGACGAACTCGGTGCTGCACGCCCGGCGGGACTCTGTCCGGGTGACCGTGACGAGGCTGGGGCAGGGGCGGGTCCGGGTCGCCGTGGTGGACCTGTCGCGCGACCGGCCGGCAGTGCGCGCGGCTGATGACGATGCGGAGTCCGGGCGGGGCCTGGACATCGTGGAGACGCTGAGCTGCGGCCGGTGGGGCGTCGACCCCTTGCCGTGGGGCAAGCGCGTGTGGGCCGATCTCGGCCAGGAGGTCAAGCCCGATGAGTGAGCGCAAGGCGCAGGTCCTGTACTGGGTGGCGTTGGCGTCGCTCCTCACGGCGCTCTGTCTCGGCATCGACAACTCGGCCTGACCCGGCTGCGCCGTGCGCGCTGCCGGCACCTGAACACTTCGGATGGAGCGGTTGATGACGCTGACCACGAGCGGTGACGCAGTGGTGCGCGCAGAGGAGTTATACGAGGCGAGCCGGAGGGCGATCACCCTCACGGTCGACGACCTATGGCCGGGCCGTGGCGCCGTCCTGGGGGCGCAGGTCCCCAGCCTCACGTCGTACGTCTGCCCGGTGACGGTCGACGGCGAGGAACTGTTCGCCAAGTACGGGTGGCTGAGCACGCCCATGGCGTCGGTCCTGCGCGGTGCGCGCGGGACGTGGGACGACGTCCTGGAGGCGCAGCTCCCGTACACCAGGAGCGCCGACCTGCTGACGAGGCGAGAGTTCCAGCAGCTGGAGTTCCTCCGGCAGCTCGGGCGGCCCCGGGTGTGCGAGGCCGTCGATTTCCGGGCCGGGGTGCTGCTGACCCGGGCGCTGTCGGGGATGACGGTCGCGGAGGAGATCAACCTCCGCCCGTGGGACACGGGGCCCTTACTGGACTCCGTCCTGTTGTCGCTGCCGGAACTGCACGGTGAGGCGGGGGCGAAGTACATAAAGCGGGCGTGGCCGATCAACGAGCGGTCGATCGTCGACGTGTTCCTGCACCAGTTCAAGGGGCCGTCCGCGGCGGGGTTCGTGGCCGACCTGGGGCGGGACCGGGAGCTCCCGGAGCATGAGCGGCTGGTCATCGTCGATCTCGTCGCCAACGCCGTGCGGCGGCTGATCCGGCTCACGACCGCCCTCCGCCCCCGGCAACGGGTCGCCGTGTACGGGGACTTGAAGCCGGAGCACGTGTTTCTGTCGGGTGCCCGTATGACGTTCATCAGCCCTGCGCTCCAGTGGGCGGCGGGGCCGGAGCCGGACGTCGCGAAGCTGATCGGGCGGGCGCTGCTGCTGGGGCTGTGCCATCACGAGCTCCGCGCGGAGCAGCAGATCACGCAGGGCGTGGCGTCCACGCTGGACAGCTACTTCGGTGCGCTGCCCCGGGGGGAGCGGCTCGATCAGGTCCGGGAGGTCATGGTCCTGTGGCTGATGGATACCGCGGCTCTCCTCGCCACGTGCCTGAGCGTGCCGGCCGACTACCCGGTGACGGCTCACCAAGAGCAGGTGGTGCGGCACGCGCGGCGGATCGCGACGGTCCTGGACCGGGTGAGCGGTCTCCTCATCGGATCGATGACGGGGGCCGGGCTGCTCGATGCCATTTTCGGCGAGTTCGACCAGACGGCATGGAACCCGCTGCGAGCGGGCCGGCACTCGGCGACGCCTACATCTATCGAAGGGAACGACGCATGATCAGCGCTGTCCGGCTTGAGGCTGCTTCGGCGGCCGTCACCGTTCTGAGCAGCCGGGGGGAGGTGACGGACTGGACGGCCCGGTACTTCGGGCAGTGGTGGGACGTGTCCTCGGTTGAGGCATCGTCGGCGGGCGCGGGGCCGGTTGTCGTCGCGGTTGTCGACCCGTCGGAATACGCGCAGCTCACCCTCCAGGTCCACGACGGCCGGCATACCAAAGGGGTGGAGTACGCGGGAAACCTGATGCTGGTCGCCCGGGACGAGGACGACATCATCGCGACGTCGCCGGACGAGGCGATTGCATACCGCTCCAGCCCATCGACGGGTCGCGTCGAGCTGAGCAGTATCGGGGGGATGGAGCTGGCGGTCGCAGCCGCACGGATGGCCCGTGAGGTGATCCGGGGTCAGCTGCTGCGGAACGGCTGGGTGGTCTTGCACGCGTCCGCTGTCGTGCGTCCGGAGGACGGGGCGACGCTCCTCGCGTTCGGGGGGAAGGGGGCGGGGAAGACGGCGACCGCGATGCTGCTGGCGTCGGCCGGGTGGCAGCTCCTCGCCAACGACCGGGTGCTGGCCCGGCCGACCGGTGACCGGGGCGTCGAGGTGGTGCCGTGGCCCGCCGCGGCTGCTCTTGGTCTTGGCCTGGTCGACGCTCTCGGCTGGGGGGCGGCGGCGCGCGGCCACCTGCAGGAGGGCGGGAGCTTCCATCCGACGCAGCACGACAGCGTGACGGAGTCGCTCCTCGCGGGTGACTTCGCGCCGCTGTGGGAGGACGACCGGCGGCGGGAGCGGAAGGTCCAGGTGTGGCCTGACCAGTTCCCGGAGCTGTTCGGCGTCGAGCTCGCGACGGGCGGAAACGTGGCCGGTCTCCTCTTTCCCCGGGTCGAGGCGGACGCGTCGCCCTCCGTCAGCGACGTCACGCACCTCCTCGGGCTGGGTGAGGACGACTTCGTGTCGGGGGTCACGGAGGACCGCTACCCCGACGTCTTCGAGCTCGCCCGGGGCGTGGACGGAGGCGGTCGGCGCAGCGCACGGGATGAGGTGTCCGCGCGCCTGGCCGTGATGCCGCACCTGCGGGTCCGACTGGGCCACGACGTGCCGGCCAGTGTGGCCGCACTCGAGAAGGTGGCCGGCACGGTCTGACGCAGGACCGCACGACTCGACTTTCGATAGAGGACAGGATGACCATGGCAGCTCAGCAGCCCACCCCCGCGCCGACCGAGCCCGTCTACGATCCGGCCGACCCGCACAGCGGGCGAGCGCTGGTGAACTACCACCTCGTTCAGCTGGGTCTCGGCGAGAGCTGGGTGCACGGGGTATCGGAGAACGGTCAGCGCACCGCTCGGCACGTGCTGCCGGAGGACATCGGGGTGTGCCGCGCCTACGTGCTCACCGAAGCCGCCTGGCCCAACGGTGCAGAGCTGTGCGTCACGGTGGACTGGTCGCCGGACGCGTCGATGCGGCGCGGCTACCAGAAGCGGACGCTGCCGGCCGGGGCGCTGGAGCACTGGCGGGAGCGGATCGTCGCGACCGCCCGCGCCCTGGAGTCCCTGGGGTACGTCGTGGAACCGAGCCGCTGGTCCTCGCCCCACCACCACCCTGGCGCTGAGTTCCTCGTCTACCGGATGCCCGACGGGGTGCCGCCGAGGGAGACGCCCGCCGATACGGCGTGGGCGCTGTCGGGGCCGGTGCCGCCGAACCACCAGGAGACCTCTTGGCGGTACCCCGATCGGTCTCCGGAGGACGTCGTCAATCACGCGCTGCGCAAGGTGGGGTGGCGTTCGTGGGAGGAAGACCGGAGTTCACGGTTCGGCCGGGTCGGCGTGCGTCCCATCACTCAGATGGTGTGGCCTCCCGAGGCCGACCGGTGTGCATGGGTGACGTGGTGGCCGGCAGCCGTTGTACTGCCCGACGGGGCCGCGGACCACTGGCGCCAGTGCATCCCCCGCCTGCGCCGGGCCTTGAGCGACGGAGGTCTCCACATCCGCACACGTGCGCGCCCGTGGGGGCCGGAGGACGGGGCCGCGGAGTTCCTCGTCTACCGGCTCCCCTCCCCGAACTGACGGGGTCCAACAGACCCCCGTACCCCGGTCGGCCGGGGCGCGGGTTGCATCGCACGACTCGACGATCGACGGAGGACAGGATGACCATCGCAGCTCAGCCGCCCACCCTCGCCCGTACCAGCGATCCGGAACAGATCCTCAACGCACTGGCGCCGCACATCGAGCACCTCACGATCAACGTCGCGGACGGCGGCCCGCTGTGGGAGCGGGAGATCGCCCTCCTGCTCCGCGACAACACCATGGTCCGGAACATGGCGGAGAGGATCCTCGGCCAGGCCGTGGCGTACACGGTGTGCGCGATGGAGAACCCGGACGTCCACCTGGGCGTCGGGAAGCTGGTCGACATCGGGGTGCATCAGCTGATCCTCGACACCCCGGTGTACTTCGCGCTCTGCAAGGTCCACAACGGCGGCCGGTACAAGCATCACGCCCCGTTCATCCAGCGGCGGTCTGACGGCCTGTGCCTGCGTACCGCGGACTTCCTCGCGGCCGACGGCTGGGACGTCGACGCCGAGCTGTGGGCGATCGACGGGGCGAGCTGCTCGCCGTGTGACAGCAAGGCACCCGACAGCCACTGATCCGGGACTTCGGTCCCCCTACGCTGGCCCCTGTCCTCCGCCCGTGCGGAGGGCAGGGGCCTTCCCCGTCAACGCATCGAGAGAGGCACTGTGCCCGCACGACACGACATCGCAGCCGAGACCGAGCTGTGGGATACGTATGCCGGCAGCGCGTTCAAGGACGACATGCAGCCGGTCTTCTGCTGGACGCAGTACGCCGGGCACGGACCGGGGCCGGAGCTCCTGGGTGATCCGGGGACCGCGCTGGAGATCGGTTGCGGCACGGGCCGGGCGCTCGCCTTCCTGGCTGGGCGCGGGGTGAAGGCGACGGGCGTCGACCTGTCGCCGGTCATGGTGAAGAAGGTGACGGAGAGGTGGGCCGGCACCGGGGCCGACTTCGTCTGTGGGGAGGTGCTGGAGACCCTCGCCGCGGACACCGAGACCTATGACGCCATCTACTCGATCTTCGGCGCGGTGTGGTTCACCGACCCGGCCCGGCTGCTCCCGCTCGTCGCCGCGCGGCTCCGGCCGGGCGGGGTCCTCGCGTTCTCCCACCCTCCGGCGATCCCCGGGGCGTACGGGCCGCAGGGCATGTACAAGGGCGGGTTCGCCGGCAGGGCGCTCTACACCTACCGGTACAGCTACACGCCGCGCCGGTGGACCGGGCTGCTGGAGCGGGCGGGGTTCCGCGACGTCGACGCCCGGGTCCTCGACGCGCCGGAGGCCGGGCACATCGGGACGCTCCTGGTGACCGCTCGCCGCTGACCCTGCGCCCGGCTGCTCCCGGAGGCCCGGCGGGTGACTGCCGGGCCTTTGGCGTACGGGGGGTCGGGGCGGTCGCTAGTGTCGCCGCATGACGACCGACACCCCCGTCCCGGACTCCGAGGACGACGAGTTCCACCCCCTGACCCTGGCTACGCTGCGGGCGCTCCTGGAGAAGTTCAGTGACCTCCCTGGCGACACCCCGGTGATCCTCCAGCGGGATTCCGAGGCCAACGGGTACTCGCCGCTGGCGGGCGGCGGGGTGGGGATGTACGAGGCGCTTACCGGCCACAGCGGGGACGCCTACCCGACGTCTGAGGAGATCGCCAGAAGCGATGACTACGACGAGGAGGACGGGGCGCCGGAGAACGCCGTGCGCGTGTTCATTCTGCGGCCCTTGGGCTGACCGGTGACGCGGTCGGGCCCGGCAGATCACTGCCGGGCCTTCGTCGTGCTGAGGGTGCGCCAACCCGTGCGCCAACCCGTGCGCCAATTGGCGCACGGGGCCCGGCTGGCTCCCCCTGGTTGCCCCTGGTTGCCCCTGGCTGGGTCCGGTCGGGGATGGATATTGGCTGGTCCTGGCGTTTTCGCAGGTCAGAGGGTCAAGGCGGTGCGGGTTCGAGTCCGGCTCCGGGCACCACGCGCCGCACTGTGCGTGACCCGTACGGCCCAGGCAGTGACCGGCGTCCGGATAGGTCATCCCGGCCCGCACGGCAGCTCTCCCAGGCGCTCGGCGGCCGCCACTCCGGGCTGCCGCAAAGATCCTCCCCTGGCACTAGGGTGATTCTTTTGCCTACCCATTACTCTTGTGGCAAGGCCACGCAGTGTGGCCATGGAGGAGTGAGATGAGGAGCAGCAACCCGGTCTTCTCGCGACGGGGGTTCAGCCGCGACAACGGCCACGCGGGCTTCAACGCGACGCCGCAGGCCGGGGCCCCCGCGACGGGCAACCCGTACGCGCAGGGCACCGCCGCCAACCCGTACGCCACCAACCCCTACGCGCAGACGGACATCCAGGGCGCCCCGCAGGCGCCCGCCCGTCCCGACGTGATGACCATCGACGACGTGGTGACGCGTACGGCGATGACGCTCGGCACCGTGATCGTCGCCGCGACCGCCGCCTGGTGGACGTTGCCGGTCGACGAGGCGAACGTCGGCACGGCGATCGGCGTCGCCATCGGCGCCGCGATCATCGGCTTCGTGCTGTCGCTGGTGAACTCGTTCAAGCGCCGGCCCTCGCCGCCGCTGATCCTGACGTACGCGGCGTTCGAGGGTGTCTTCCTCGGCGTCATCAGCAACATCGTCAGTGTCTACTGGGCTCCCGGCGCCGCGATGCAGGCGGTGATCGGCACCATGGCGGTCTTCGCCGGTGTGCTGATCGCCTACCGGACCGGACTGATCCGGGTCACGCGCCGCTTCTACGGCTTCGTGATGGCGGCCGCCATCGGCTTCTCGCTGCTGATGATGGTCAACCTCCTGTTCGCCGTCTTCGGCGGCGGTGACGGCCTCGGCTTCCGCAGCGGTGCGCTCGGCATCATCTTCGGCATCGTGGCCATCGTCATCGGCGCGTGCATCCTCGCCCTGAACTTCAAGCAGGTCGAGGACGGCATCGCGTACGGCGCACCGCGCGAGGAGTCCTGGCTGGCGGCCTTCGGCCTCACCGTGACCCTGGTGTGGATCTACATCGAGATGCTGCGCCTGGTCGCGATCCTCAGCGGCGACGACTGACCGTCCGGCGAGCACCCGTAACACCCGCAGTACCCGCGACACCGGAACGGCCCGCAGGCATCGTGCCTGCGGGCCGTTCCGCGTTCCGTGCGGCCCCGCGGCGTTGGCAGCCGGGCGGGAGGGCCGCGTAGGGTCGGCCGGGTGCTCGATACGACGCCCCTGATCCTGGCCGTGGACCGTTTCGCCGACCGGCTGCGCTCGGCCCCGCAGAGCCGCCTCCAGCGCGGTGCGGCCGCCGAGGCGCTGGCCGCGGCCCGCGAACTCGCCGACCGGGCCCAGCGCCTGGAGAACCCGGACGCCGAGCCGCGTGAGCTGCCGGACGCCGGGATGTTCGCCGTGGGCGACCAACTCGCCGTCGCCGGGCGGGACCTGGCCGTGGCACTGGAAACGGCCCCGTCCCAGGAGCTGGACGAGGCCGTGCGGTATGTCGGGGAAGCGGCGGCGCGGGCGTTCGCGTGATGCGTGCGAGGGGCCCGCGCCCGGCGGTCAGAGCGAGGCGATGACGCGGTCGGCGAGGATGTACACGTTGTCCTCGCCGCAGGAGAAGGTCAGCGCGTAGGCGCCCGAGACTCCCGAACCGCCCAGCAGCACCGGCTGCCGGCCGGCCCGCAGAGCGTCGGCGAGGCGCTCGGCGGTCTCGCGGTGACCGGGGGTCATGCAGAGCGTGGTGCCGTCGGCGAAGACGTACACGTCGAGCGTGCCCAGCGGGCCGGGCCGTACGTCGGTCAGCTCGGTCGCCGTGTCGGCCAGCTCCTCCAGCCGGTGCACGGTGCGCTCGTGGTCGGTGACCACCGGTGTCTGTACGGGGATGAAGTCCGGGTGCGAGGGGTGGCGGCGGCGTGCGGCGGCCAGCTCGGGGGAGTCCTCGGGGAACTCCGCGATCTCCGGGAGGTCGGTCAGCTCGCCGACCTCGTGCTCCGCGAGGGTCCGCTCGCTCAGCTCCGCGAGCTCCTCCATCGCCTCGGCCGCTTCGAGGTCCATCGACTCCAGACCGGCGAAGTCGGCCTGCCGGGGCAGGTAGTACGGGGCGTCGTCGCCGAGGCCGGACAGGCCGCCCAGCAGGGACGGGGCGTCGGCGGCGTCACGGGCCTCCTGGGCGGCCCAGAAAGCGCGCGCCTCGGCCAGCTCGCGCTCGCGCTCCTCGGCGAGCGCTTCGGCGACGGCCGCGCGTATCTCCTCGGCGGGAGTGGCCGTACCGCGGCTCTGTGGCGGCACGGAAGCATGGAGGTCGTGACCGGCGGCCAGCTCCGTGCGCAGCGCCGCGACCTGCTTGCGCAGCCCGTGAGCGGCGTGCAGTGCGGCGGCGCCGACGGCCGTGGCAGCGGCGGTGGTCAGCAACAGGGCAAATGACATGGCGCTCACTGACATACTCCCGGTTTCTATCGATACCCCCGACTTCCTACATCAGCTTGGCCTGTACCGGTACGTGCTGTCAGTGCATTACGTCACGAAATGGACAGGTCTTTCGGTCCTATGTTTAGTCCCATATCGGCGCTGACCTGCGGAAACGATTCTCCCCCGGGGTGCAGATCACATCCTGGGGGAGATTCGGTCACGGTCGGAGCTCGGTGGGGTTCGAAACGCCCGCTGCACGGGAGCGGGGCCAGGGTTCCGGTGCGGGCAGGCGCCGCACTCGTACCTCGCACGACCCCTACCCTCCGCTGCGGCTCAGCTCAGCCGCTCGTGCTGGTGGACGCGCTGAGCTTCGCCTCCGCTGCGGGCAGGTGCCGCCTTCGTACCTCGCACGACCCCTACCCTCCGCTGCGGCTCAGCTCAGCCGCTCGTGCTGGTGGTCGCGCTGAGCTTCGCCTCCGCTGCGGGCAGGTGCCGCACTCGTACCTCGCACGACCCCTACCCTCCGCTGCGGCTCAGCTCAGCCGCTCGATCACCATCGCCATGCCCTGGCCGCCGCCCACGCACATCGTCTCCAGGCCCCACTGCTTGTCGTGGAACTGGAGGCTGTTGATCAGCGTGCCGGTGATGCGGGCGCCGGTCATGCCGAAGGGGTGGCCGACGGCGATCGCGCCGCCGTTGACGTTGACCTTGTCCAGCGGCAGGCCGAGGTCCCGGTAGGAGGGGATGACCTGGGCGGCGAACGCCTCGTTGATCTCGGCGAGGTCGATGTCGTCGATGGTCAGGCCGGCCCGCTTCAGCGCCTGCCTGCTGGCCTCCACCGGGCCGTACCCCATGATCTCGGGGGAGAGACCGGACACGCCGGTGGAGACGATCCGGGCCAGCGGGGTCAGGCCCAGCTCGCGCGCCTTGGTGTCGGACATGATCACCAGGGCCGCGGCGCCGTCGTTGAGCGGGCAGCAGTTGCCCGCGGTGACCAGGCCGTCGGGGCGGAAGACCGGCTTCAGCCCCTGCACACCCTCCATGGTGACGCCCGCGCGCGGGCCGTCGTCCTTGGCGACCACGGTGCCGTCGGGAGTGGTGACCGGGGTGATCTCCCGCTCCCAGAAGCCGTTCTTCAGGGCTTCCTCGGCGAGGTTCTGCGACCGTACGCCGAACTCGTCCATCTCCTGGCGGGTGACGCCCTTGGACCGGGCCAGGTTCTCCGCCGTCTGCCCCATCGAGATGTACGCGTCCGGCACGAGGCCGTCCTCGCGCGGGTCGTGCCAGCTCGCGCCGGACTCCTCGGCGCGGGCGGCGGTGCGGGCCTCGGCGTCGGCGAAGAGCGGGTTGTGCGTGTCCGGGAGGCTGTCGGAGTTCCCCTTGGCGAAGCGGGACACCATCTCGACGCCGGCCGAGATGAAGACGTCGCCCTCGCCCGCCTTGATCGCGTGCAGCGCCATCCGGCTGGTCTGCAGCGAGGACGAGCAGTAGCGGGTGACCGTACAGCCGGGAAGGTGGTCCATCCCCATCTGCACGGCGATGATGCGGCCGAGGTTGTTGCCCTGCTCGCCGCCGGGCAGGCCGCAGCCCAGCATCAGGTCGTCGATGTCCTTCGGGTCCAGCTCGGGAACCTTGGCCAGCGCGGTCTGGATGATCGTGGCGGTCAGGTCGTCGGAGCGCAGGTCCTTGAGGGACCCCTTGAAGGCGCGGCCGATCGGCGAACGGGCGGCAGAGACGATCACGGCTTCGGGCATCACGCGGCTCCAAGGGGCTGGAAGGCTGTGTGGACGGACGGAACTCCTCTGGAAGTTACCCGGACGTATCGTCGGGGTCACCCGGCAGGCCGTGTGATGCGGAACTCTTTTCTAAGCGCTTGCTCAGATGCCCTGCCGGTGTCCTGCGAAGTCCTGCCGGGTGGCGACGCCCCCTACGCGTGCCCGTGGGCGGCGTCCGGGTGCGGGTGCGGGGTGGGCTCCGTGGAGGCGGGCAGACGCCGCCGCCGACGGTGCTTGAGGAGGGCCCAGGGAGCGCGCGCCCCCGTGACCTCCGTACCGGCCTCCCGGGCCGCCTGGGACGCGGCCTTCGCCACCGGGAGGATGTCCTCGCGGCGTGCGCCGTCCAGGCGGTCGGTCTCCGGCCACAGGCCCAGCACCGCGCACAGCGTGGGCAGCACCGCCATGGCCGCCGTGGCGTAGCCCTCGGCGGAGGGGTGGTAGTTGTCCGGACCGAACAGCTCGCGCGGGTTGGCCGCGAACTCGGGGCCCAGCAGATCGCCCAGCGACACCGTGCGCCCGCCCTGCTCCACCGCGCCGATGGTCTGCGCGGCCGCCAACTGCCGGCTCACCCGCCGGGCCACCCAGCGCAACGGCTGGTAGACCGGTTCGATCGTGCCCAGGTCCGGGCAGGTCCCGACGACCACCTCCGCCCCCGCCGTCCGCAGCCTGCGCACCGCCGTCGTCAGACAGCGCACCGACTGGGTGGCGGGCATCCGGTGCGTGACGTCGTTCGCCCCGATCATGATCACGCAGACGTCCGGGACGCGTGCCGGGTCGGCCAGCAGCAGCGACACCTGCCGCTCCAGATCGTCCGACCTGGCCCCCGGCAGGGCCACGTTCCGCAGGTCCACCGGTCGCTCGGCCACCGCCGCGAGCCCCGAGGCCAGCAGCGCGCCCGGGGTCTGCCCGGCCCGCCGCACGCCCTGGCCGGCGGCCGTCGAGTCCCCGAGCATCCCGAGCCGCATCGCGTCGTTCGGCCCGGCGAACGCCACTCCGTACCGCCCGTCCGCGCTCGGCGGGACCGGAGCCGCCCCGCCGCCCACCTGCCTCTTCGCGAGCTGGACCTCCGCCAGGAACACGCCCACGGCGGCCGCACCGATCAACCCGATGCTGCCACCGCCGTAGGCCGCGCCCGCCGCGATCCGCCGTGCCACCCTTGCTCTCGACACAGTCCGGTCCACCTCCTCCTCGCCGTACAGCCGTACACGTACCTACTTGCCCCGCCGGGGGCTCGGTGTACTCCTTCCCGTACGCAGAGTGGGGCCTGTACGCATACTCTGGGCCGGACCATCTCGGAGATCCCGGAGTACACGGTGCAATTCCACGATTCGATGATCAGTCTTGTCGGCAACACCCCGCTGGTGAGGCTGCGCAACGTCACGACAGGTATCCAGGCGACGGTCCTGGCCAAGGTCGAGTACTTCAACCCCGGCGGGTCGGTGAAGGACCGCATCGCGCTGCGCATGATCGAGGCGGCCGAGCAGAGCGGGGAGCTGAAGCCCGGCGGCACGATCGTCGAGCCGACCAGCGGCAACACAGGGGTCGGCCTCGCCATCGTCGCCCAGCAGAAGGGCTACAAGTGCATCTTCGTCTGCCCGGACAAGGTGTCCACGGACAAGATCAACGTGCTGCGCGCGTACGGCGCGGAGGTCGTCGTCTGCCCCACCGCCGTTGACCCCGAGCACCCGGACTCGTACTACAACGTCTCCGACCGGCTGGTCACCGAGACGCCGGGCGCCTGGAAGCCCGACCAGTACTCCAACCCGAACAACCCGCGCTCGCACTACGAGACCACCGGTCCCGAACTGTGGGAGCAGACGGAGGGGAAGATCACCCACTTCGTCGCGGGCGTCGGCACCGGCGGCACGATCAGCGGCACCGGGCGCTACCTCAAGGAGGTCAGCGAGGGCGCGGTGCAGGTCATCGGCGCGGACCCGGAGGGCTCGGTCTACTCCGGCGGCTCCGGGCGGCCGTATCTGGTCGAGGGCGTCGGCGAGGACTTCTGGCCCAGCGCGTACGACCGCACCGTCACCGACGAGATCGTCGCGGTGTCCGACAAGGACTCCTTCCAGATGACGCGGAGGCTCGCCAAGGAGGAGGGGCTGCTCGTCGGCGGCTCCTGCGGCATGGCGGTCGTCGGGGCCCTGGAGGTCGCCCGGCGGCTCGGCCCCGAGGACGTCGTCGTGGTGCTGCTCCCCGACAGCGGGCGCGGCTACCTGAGCAAGATTTTCAACGATGAGTGGATGGCCGACTACGGCTTCCTGGAGAACACCGGTACCTCCGCCAACGTCGGCGCGGTCCTGGACTTCAAGGAGGGCCCGATGCCCTCCCTGGTCCACATGCACCCGGAGGAGACGGTCGGCGAGGCCATCGAGGTGCTCCGCGAGTACGGCGTCTCCCAGATGCCGATCGTGAAGCCGGGCGCCGGTCACCCGGACGTGATGGCCGCCGAGGTCATCGGATCCGTCGTGGAGCGGCAGCTGCTGGACGCGCTGTTCACCCAGCGCGCCTCGCTGACCGACCCGCTGGAGAAGCACATGTCGGCGCCGCTGCCGCAGGTCGGCTCCGGCGAACCGGTCGAGGACCTGATGGCCGTGCTCAGTGGCGCGGACGGGGCCGACGCGGCGATCGTGCTCGTCGAGGGCAAGCCCAAGGGTGTCGTGAGCAGGCAGGACCTGCTGGCATTCCTCGCCAAGGACGCGGGCACGACGAAGGCCTGACGGGCCGGAAGCAGGGGCAGGGCCGCGGCCACCTGACGGGCCGGGAGCAGGCCGGGTCGCGGCCCCTGACGGGCAGGCGGCGGCCTTCGCGATAGCGGCGGGCCTTCGCGAGAACGGTACGAGCGCGTCACGTCCGCGCAGCACCCGCTTAACACGGCTCCGGCATATTGATGGGTGTCGGCAGGGAAACCCGCCGACACTCAGAACGGCGACACCGGACTACGGAGCGGCTCCCGGACCTCCACCGTCGCCCGGATGCGGGCAACCGGCCCTGACCCGGACCGCGTCCCTCGCGGGGACCGCCGTCGTCCCGCCCCCCGGGCGACCGGGGGTGCGGCGGTCCCCGCGACAGACTTTGCGGACTTTGCGGACTTCGCGGACTTCGCAGACGACAGCGCGGCCGGACTCCCCGTGGGCCCGGCCGCGCTGTCATGCCCGGGCCCCGGTCACGCTCCGGGAGGCTCGTGCCGTCGTGGACGATCGTGGCGGCGCTCAGTCCCTCCAGTCGGACGGCGCGCGTTCCTCCCGGCGGCGGAACAGGCCGCCGCCCCGCGCCGCCTGGAACGCGTTGACCCCGACGATGCCGAGCCAGGCCACCACCAGCCCCTCGATCCCGGCGTTCGCGACGCCGATCGCGGACAGCGGAATGGCCAGGATCAGCGAGACGATCCCCAGCCCGTGCCGATCCCCGAAACCCCACGGCTCCGCCGGACGTGCCCCCCGGGCGACGGACATCTGCTGCTCGGCGAGCTGACGGCGGACCCGGCGGTCGAGCGTGGTGTCGAGCCGCTGCTCGACCTTCTCCAGGAACGAGTCGATGAGCGCGGTCTCGTACTCCGCGCCCAGCTCGCCGCGGGCCTGGAGGGTGGCGGCGAGCTCCTTCTTGAGCTCGTGGTCACGGGCTTCCATGCCTACGACGGTACGGAGCCGGATCCCCGCCCGCAGTGGGGCTAGCCCCCAGCTTTCGTGGGGTTAACCCCCCTGTCGGCACCGCGCCGTCCTGACCCCGCCCCGCTCCTGCATATGGACATACAGCGACCTTCCTGGCTGAATAGAACGGTCGGCGCCGGTCGTGGCGCGACGGATCCAGCAAGGGGACAGGCATGAGTGGGAGCAGCCCCGCCGCACGGTTGCAGCGGCTCTTCGAGGGCCACCGGCTCACGCCCACCCAGCGGCGTATCGCGCACTGCATGGTCCGCCGGGCCGCCGACGCGCCGTTCCTCTCCAGCGTCGAGCTGGCCGAGCTGGCCGGGGTCAGCCAGCCCTCCGTCACCCGCTTCGCCGTCGCCCTCGGCTTCGACGGCTACCCGGCGCTGCGCAGGCACCTGCGCGAGGTCGCGCCCGCCGACGGGGAGCAGGAGGACCCGGGGGAGACGTACAACGAGTACCAGCAGGCCGTCCGCGCCGAGATCGAGAACCTCCAGCACCTCTGTGACGTGCTCGCCGACCCCGCGCCCGTCGAGCGGGCCGGCCGGCTGCTCGCCGGCTCCCGGCCGCTGCCGGTGCTGGGGCTGCGCGCCGCCTCCTCGCAGGCGCGCGGCTTCGGCTACTTCGCCGCCAAGGTGCACCCTGACGTCCGGGTCCTCGACGAGGGCGGCAGCATGCTGCCCGACCGGATCGACTCCGCCCGCCGGGCCGGGGCCACCGTCCTGATGTGCTTCGCACTGCCGCGCCACTCCAAGGAGAGCGTGGACGCGCTCGCGTACGCCCGGGACCAGGGGCTGACCGTGGTGACGGTCGCCGACTCCGCGTTCGCGCCCGTCGCCAAGCACAGCGATCTGCTGCTCCCGGCGGCGATCGGCTCCGGGCTCTCCTTCGACACCGTCTGCGCGCCGATGCTGCTCGGCCGGGTGCTGCTGGAGGCGATGTGCGACGGACTCCCCGACGCCCAGGCCCGGTTGGAGGAGTTCGACGCCCGGGCGGCGGCGCGCGGTCTGTTCGTGGAGTGAAGGTCCGCGTCCGGCCCTCTCGCGGATTTTCTCAGGCATCGCTCATCTGCGGCGGTTAATCTCCGCGCCCAGAAGCGCCGCGGCATCGGCGGCGCGCCGGATCATGGATCGCGGAAACCGGGAACACGGGTTCGCGGCGTCGCGGAGTGAGAGGGGTAGGGACGTGGGACGCGGTGGGCAGTCGCTGGCGAGAGTGGCCGTGACCGTACGGGCAGGGGCGGCGCCACTGTGGTGGGCGGGTCTGGTGGCCGCTGGGGCGGGGGCGTTCGTGCCGGGGCTGACCGGGCGTCGGATCGGGCTGCTGGCCGGGGCGGCGCTCTTCATCGTCACCGCGGCCGCCGTGGCCCTGGCGCGCGGGAAGCGGTACGCGGAACTGGCCCGGAGCGCCTCCCGCGCCGGGCGGGGCGACTTCCTTCAGGACCGGGCCGTGACCGTACGGATGTGGCGGCGCGGGCGCAGATGGTGGCTGCTGGGAGCGTTCGTCGTCGCGGTGGCGTCCTCGTTCGCGCTGCCGGGGGCCGGCGGGCTGCTGCTCGCCGGGGCGGGTGCGGGCCTGTGGCTGAAGGCCGTGCGCATCGGACAGCGGGAGCGCCGTGAGGACGTCCTGTACTGGGTGCGCACCGACTGGACCGGGCACGGGGGTCCGGTGGGCAAGCGGGTGAAGGCGTTCCGGGCGACGGGGCCGGAGGCCGGGGACGCCGCGCCGGGCGGGGCGCGGCGTCGCCGCCGGTGAGGCGCGACCTCCTGAGGACCGAACCGAAGACCTCGCAGAGGTCGGACCGTTCCGGGATCAGACCTCCAGGCCCGCCTCGATCTTCTTCAGCTGGTGGCGGGCCATCGCCAGGTTCGCCCGGCTCGCGTCCAGCACCAGGTACAGGAACAGGCCGTTGTTGCCACGGGTCTTGAGCAGCCGGATCAGGTGGTACTGGGTGCCGAGCGTGATCAGGATGTCCTCGATCTCGTCCTTGATGCCCAGGTGCTCCATGGTGCGGAGCTTGGCGCGGACCACGTCGGTGTTGCCCGCGGCGGCGACCTCCAGGTTGAAGTCCTTGCCGCCGCCGAGCGTGCCCAGGGCCATCCCGCTCGTGTAGTCGACGAGGGCGACACCCGTGGCGCCCTCGATCGAGCTCATCGCTTCCTTCAGTGCCGCTTCGGTGTTCGCCATGGAGGCTCGTTTCCTTTCCCTGGCCGGTCGCGGTGACCGGGTCCGTTTCTGTGGTGGCCGCTGTGCGGGCCGGTGCGCGGGCTTCTGCGTGATGGCGTGAGTCCCGGGGGTGGTGGTGACGCTGCGGGTGGGGGCGGGCCGCCTATGTGGGGCGTTGCGGCAGGGTGCGGCCGGGCGCGGTGGCGGGGCGCGGGGGTGCGGTGGGGGCGGGGCGCTCCGCGCGTGGCAGCGCGGCGTCGACGAGTTCGCCGATACGGGCGCCCGCGCGGCGTCCCTCCAGATGGAGCCGGCCGACGTTGATGCGGTCCTCGGCCAGCAGGGTCAGGACGGCGGAGGAGCCCGCGGCGTAGGTGGCGATGTAGCCCCTGTCGCCGCGGACCAGCAGTTCGCGGAAGCCGCCCCGGCCGGTGGCGTCGGTCATCCGGATGGAGACGCCGAGGGCGGCCGCGGTGAGGGCGGCGACGCCCTCCGCCTCGACGCCCGGGGTGTCGTGGGCCAGGACCAGGCCGTCGGTGGAGGCGGCCAGCGCCCCGGAGAGCAGCGGGACCCGGGCGCGTAACCGCTGGAGCTCGACGAGGACATCACGCACTTCGGCCTCGGGCACCATCAGCTGTCTCCTCCCGGCACGCTGTCTGAGCGCGCGTATCACAGGGCCTCCAATGCGTCTCGGAGCCGGCGCAGCAGGCGGATGTCGGGGTCGGCGGTCACCTCGGGGAGCGTGATCCGGCCGGGTGCGGACGAGGCCGGAAGGGGCTGCGCGCGGACCGCCTCCACCAGGCCGGCTGCCGCGAGGCGCCGCAGGTCGACCAGGATGTGGAACGCCGAACGGCCCAGTGCCTGCGCGATGTCCGAGGCCGTACGGACCCCGTCGGCCAGCTCCAGGAGCCGGCGCTGCCGGGCCGGTACCGGAGCGTCGGACGGACGCGCCGCCGTCCGCAGCAGTGGCGCTCCGTCGCAGGCGGGGTCGGGCCAGATCCGGTCCAGGAACTCCCGTCTGCGCAGCGTCTCGCGTTCCACGGCGGCCACCGGGACCGGCCGCACCGGACCGATCCAGTGCGCGACCCCGTAGCGGAAGCGGGCGGGCGTCCCGGTCGGGGCGAGTGCGAAGAACGCGGCGTCGTACAGCGCGCCGAGATGGCACAACTCCAGGGCGCCGCCCGGCACATGACCGCTGTCGACGAGGTAGCGGCCGACCCGGCGGTGCGCCCCGGCCTGGGCCACGGCGTCCCACCACCCCTCGTGCCGCAGGGTCCCGCCGGCGGTGAGCAGGACATCGATGCCGGGGGTGGCGGGACTCTCGGCGTGCACCACCTGGCCGTCGGCGAGATAGAGCGTGCCGCGGTCGCGCATCAGGGCGCCGGTGGCGCGCTCGGCGGCGAGGCGCTGGAGCATCGGGGAGAGCACCGGGAGCCGCTCCGTGCCGGGGGCGTCGGGGTCGGCGGCTATCGCGCTCATGCCAGCACCAGGCGCTCGGCCAGCTCGCCCAGGCGCATCCGGGCGAGCGCGAGATTGCCCTCGGAGCGGTCCAGCCACAGATGCAGGAAGACGCTGCTGTCGAAGGCCGTCTCGACGAACCGGAGCAGGTGGTACCCGCCATGGGCGGTGACGATGACGTCCTCGACGGGGGTGCTCGGCGCCTGTCCGGGGTGCTCCGTGCCGCCGTCCGGGGCGAGGTGGGCGAAGGCCGGCTGCTCGGCGGTCATCCGGGCGACCTCCGCCGTCTCCGCGGCGGTCGCCTCGTGGTCGCCGTTGGGGGATTCCCCGATGGTGCCGAGCGCGAGACCGCTCGTCCAGTCGACCACCGAGGCGCCCCGGGCGCCGGGCAGCCTCATGACTTCGAGCAGGCACTCGTCGATTCCGGGCACGCGGATCTCCCCTCCCGACGTGGCGTACGGCTGTAACGCAGAGGCTACGCAACGTGCTTACGGCCGGTGGAGGTTCTGGCATTTTCCTTTGGTACATGCGGCTCGCGGTGTAAAGGAGCGGCCGGAACGCGGTGGCGGGGGCCTCGTCGTCGTCCCGTCAGGCGCCCACGGCGCCCGACTTCTCGCGGGCCGTCATCACCGCCTTGTTGACCACCCACAGTCCGATCCCGATCAGCAGCAGGACCCCGGCCCGGACGTACACATCGGAGCCCCGGTCGGCCAGCGGGCTCGCCAGGACCAGCGAGGTGAGCGCGCCGAGCACCGGAAGCGCCGTCGGGGTACGGAAGTGGTGGTGGCCCACCCGGTCCTTGCGGAGCACCAGCACGGCGATGTTGACGACGGCGAAGACGCAGAGCAGCAGGAACGAGGTGGTGTCGCCGAGCCCTTCGATCTCGCCGGTGGAGACCAGGCCGATGGCCAGGAGGGAGACGAAGACGATCCCGACCCAGGGGGTGCGGCGGCCGGCCAGCACCTTGCCCATCGCGGGCGGCAGGATGCGCTCGTTGGCCATGCCGTAGCAGAGCCGCGAGGCCATCATGATGTTGATCAGCGCC
This sequence comes from Streptomyces sp. NPDC021019, assembly GCF_044333295.1. Taxonomy (NCBI): domain Bacteria; kingdom Bacillati; phylum Actinomycetota; class Actinomycetes; order Kitasatosporales; family Streptomycetaceae; genus Streptomyces; species Streptomyces sp. NPDC021019. The sequence goes on along the minus strand of NZ_JBIRQR010000004.1, from coordinate 71,751 downwards.
GAGTTGGTGACGGCGAACAGGGCGATCAGCGCGAAGAGTTTCGGCGGGAAGTCGACGCCCCCGGCCTTCACCACCTCCAGCAGCGGGCCGCTGGAGCCCGCCAGGGTGCGGGAGTCGACCAGGAGCGAGGAGACCAGGGCGACCAGGACGTAGACGGTGCCGGTGATGCCCACCCCGATGAAGATCGCGCGGGGGAAGGCGCGGGCGGGGTTCTTGGTCTCCTCGGCCATGTTGACCGAGTCCTCGAAGCCTACGAAGGCGAAGAAGCCCAGCGCGGTGGCGCCGAGCACCCCGGTGAGCAGGGCGTACCCGGTGCCGCCGGTCTCGATCTGGGTCAGCCGGGAGGGCTCGCCGTCGCCGCTGAACACGGCGTACGCGCCGATCGCGAGGATCACCGCGAGTCCGCTGACCTCGACCAGGGTCAGGACGACGTTCGCCTTCACCGACTCGGCGACCCCACGGAGGTTGATCGCGGCGAGGGCGAGGACGAACAGGATCGCGATCAGGGTCGGCGGCACCGCGTCGGTGAACTCCCCCAGGTAGTCGCCGCTGAACGCCCGCGCCGCCGCGCTCGCCGAGGAGAGGCCCGAGCACATCACCATGAAGGCCACGACGAAGGTCAGGAAGGGGACCTTGAACGCCTTCTGGGTGTAGAGCGCGGCCCCGGCGGCCTTCGGGTACTTGCCGACGAGTTCCACGTACGAGGCCGCCGTCAGCAGGGCGACGGCGAAACCGATCGCGAACGGCAGCCACAGCGCGCCGCCGACCTTGCCCGCCACGTTCCCGGTGGTCGCGTAGATGCCGGTGCCCAGGATGTCGCCGATGACGAAGAGGATCAGCAGCTTGGTGCCGAGGGCGCGCTTGAGCGGCGGCGATCCTCCGGGGTTCGTGGGATCGCCGGTCGTGGGGGATTCGGCAGTGCTCATCGACGCCTCCGGTCCATGCCGCGCATCACTGGCAGAACCTGTTCCCGGCCGCGACGCGAACCGCACCTGTTGACTACGACTATTCAGAGCATCAGGATGTGAATAGATTTTCACCGTCGCGAGGAGGCACCGCCATGTCAGGACCCCGCCCCGTACGGGCACCGCGCGGCAGCGCGCTGACCGCCCTGGGATGGCAGCAGGAAGCCGCCCTGCGGATGCTCCAGAACAACCTCGACCCCGAGGTCGCCGAGCACCCCGACAAGCTCGTCGTCTACGGCGGCACCGGGAAGGCCGCCCGCGACTGGCGCTCGTTCGACGCGATGGTCCGCACCCTTCGGACGCTCAAGCAGGACGAGACGATGCTCGTCCAGTCCGGGCGGCCGGTCGGCGTCATGCAGACCCACGAGTGGGCGCCCCGCGTGCTCATCGCCAACTCCAACCTGGTCGGCGACTGGGCCAACTGGGAGGAGTTCCGCCGCCTGGAGGCGCTCGGGCTCACCATGTACGGCCAGATGACCGCCGGGTCCTGGATCTACATCGGCACCCAGGGCATCCTCCAGGGCACCTACGAGACCTTCGCCGCCGTCGCCGCGAAGAAGTTCGGCGGGACGCTGGCCGGGACGATCACCCTGACCGCCGGACTCGGCGGCATGGGCGGCGCCCAGCCGCTCGCCGTGACCATGAACGACGGCGTCGCCATCTGTATCGACTGCGACCCGCGCGCCATCGAGCGCCGGATCGAGCACCGCTTCCTGGACGTGAGGGCCGACAGCCTGGAGCACGCCCTCCAGCTCGCCGTCGAGGCCCGCGACGCCCGCCGCCCGCTCTCCATCGGCCTCCTCGGCAACGCCGCCGAACTGCTGCCCCGGATGCTCGCCGAGAGCGCGCCCATCGACATCGTCACCGACCAGACCAGCGCCCACGACCCGCTGGCCTACCTGCCGCTCGGCGTCGACTTCGACGACATGGCAGGTCTCGCCGCCGACAAGCCCGCCGACTTCACCCGGCGCGCCCGCGAGTCGATGGCCCGCCACGTCGAGGCCATGGTCGGCTTCATGGACGCCGGCGCCGAGGTCTTCGACTACGGCAACTCCATCCGCGGCGAGGCCCAGCTCGCCGGGTACGACCGCGCCTTCGACTTCCCCGGCTTCGTCCCCGCCTACATCCGCCCCCTCTTCTGCGAGGGCAAGGGCCCCTTCCGGTGGGCCGCGCTCTCCGGCGAGGCCTCCGACATCCACAAGACCGACAAGGCGATGCTGGAGCTGTTCCCGGAGAACGAGTCGCTGCACCGCTGGATCAAGATGGCCGGCGAGCGCGTCCACTTCCAGGGCCTGCCCGCCCGCATCTGCTGGCTCGGCTACGGCGAGCGCGACAAGGCCGGCGAGCGCTTCAACGACATGGTCGCGAGCGGCGAGCTGGCCGCCCCGCTGGCCATCGGCCGCGACCACCTGGACTGCGGCTCGGTCGCCTCCCCGTACCGCGAGACCGAGGCCATGCTCGACGGCTCCGACGCCATCGCCGACTGGCCGCTGCTCAACGCCATGGTCAACGTCGCCTCCGGCGCCTCCTGGGTCTCCCTCCACCACGGCGGCGGCGTCGGCATGGGCCGCTCCATCCACGCGGGCCAGGTCTCCGTCGCGGACGGCACGAAGCTCGCGGGCGAGAAGATCCGCCGCGTGCTGACGAACGACCCGGGCATGGGCGTCATCCGCCACGTGGACGCCGGGTACGACATCGCCGAGAACGTCGCAGCCGACCAGGGCGTACGCGTCCCCATGACGGAGGGCAACTGATGCCGTCCGGCAGGCCCGGAGACAACCCCGGCATGTCCGAGAACAACCCCGGCGCGCCCGGGGGCGAGCCCGCCACCGCTCCCGGTACCTCGGGGGAGCAGTGGCGCGCGGGTGACTCCTTCCTCTCGATGTGGCGGGAGCTGGCCACCGTCGGACGCCACTCCGACAGCGGCGGTTACCGGCGCTACGCCTGGTCGCCGGCGGACCTCGACTGCCGGGCCTGGTTCCGCGCGCAGGCCGAGGCACGCGGTCTCGCGTACGAGGCCGACCGCAACGGCAACCAGTGGGCCTGGCTCGGCGACCCCCTGGCCGGGGACGCCGTCGTCACCGGGTCCCACCTGGACTCCGTCCCGGACGGCGGCGCCTTCGACGGCCCGCTCGGTGTGGTGTCCTCCTTCGCCGCGCTCGACGAACTCCACCGCAGGGGAGTGGAGTTCACCCGTCCGCTGGCGATCACCAACTTCGGTGACGAGGAGGGCGCCCGCTTCGGCCTGGCCTGCGTCGGGTCCCGGCTCGCAGCCGGACAGCTCGCCGTCGCCGACGCCCACCGGCTGCGCGACGCGGACGGGACCACCCTGCCCGCCGCCATGGAAGCCGCCGGATACGACCCCGGGGTTATCGGCCCCGACCCGGAACGGCTCGCCCGGATCGGCGCCTTCGTCGAACTCCACGTCGAGCAGGGCCGCGCCCTCGACCTGACCGGCGACCCCGTCGGCATCGCCTCCGCCATCTGGCCGCACGGCCGCTGGCGGTTCGACTTCCGGGGCGAGGCCAACCACGCGGGCACCACCCGCCTCGCCGACCGCCGCGACCCGATGCTCACGTACGCCGAGACCGTCCTCGCCGCCCGCCGCGAGGCCGAACTGACCGGCGCCCTCGCCACCTTCGGCAAGATCGCGGTCGAGCCCAACGGCGTCAACGCCATCCCCTCCCTCGTACGCGGCTGGCTCGACTCCCGCGCCGCCGACCAGGCCACCCTCGACGCCGTCGTCACCGGAATCGAGCGGGCCGCCCGGGAGTACGCCGAGCGGGCCGGGATCGACCTCGACGTCGTCCGCGAGTCGTTCACGCCCGTCGTCGCATTCGAGCACGCCCTGCGCGACGAGCTCGGCAAGATCCTGGAGGCGAGCGGCGACACGGGGCGTCCCCTGCCCGTCCTCGGCACCGGCGCGGGCCACGATGCGGGTATTTTGTCCGCCTCGGCGCCCACCGCCATGCTCTTCGTACGCAACCCCACCGGCATCTCGCACTCACCCGCCGAGCACGCCACCGAGGACGACTGCGCGGCCGGCGTCGAGGCACTCGCCGACGTACTGGAAGGTCTCGCGTGCAGCTGACACACCGGACGACGGGCGCACCCGTCACCGCGACGTACTGGATGGACCACGCCTGGCTCGGCACCCACGTCGAGCCGGGCGTCACCCTGGACGTCGCGGACGGCCGCGTCGCCGGGATCAGGACCGGGGTCGAGACCCCGCCGCCCGGCGCGACCGTGCTGCGCGGCCTGACCCTCCCCGGCCTCGCCAACACCCACTCCCACGCCTTCCACCGGGCCCTGCGCGCCACCGTCCAGGTCGGCTCGGGCACCTTCTGGACCTGGCGCGAGCTGATGTACCGGACGGCCTCCCGGCTCACCCCGGACACCTACTTCGACCTGGCCCGCGCCACGTACGCCGAAATGGCCCTGGCCGGTATCACCTCCGTCGGCGAATTCCACTATCTGCACCACGCCCCCGGCGGCACCCCCTACGCCAACCCGAACGCCATGGGCGAAGCGCTGATCGCGGCCGCCGCCGAGGCCGGGATCCGGATCACCCTGCTGGACACCGCCTATCTCGCCGCCGGATTCGGCGAGAAGCCCAACCGGCACCAGCTGCGCTTCTCCGACACCACCGCCGAGGCCTGGGCGGAGCGCGCCTCCCTCCTCAAGGGCGACGACCACACCCTCATCGGCGCGGCCGTCCACTCCGTCCGGGCGGTCCCGGCCGGACAGCTGGCCACCGTCGTGCGGTGGGCCGATGAGCGGAACGCCCCGCTCCACGTCCACCTCTCCGAGCAGACGGCGGAGAACGACGCCTGCCGGGCCGCCCACGGCCGCACCCCCACCCGGCTGCTGGCCGACCACGGGGTCCTCGGCCCGCGCACCACCGGCATCCACAACACGCACCTGACCGAGGCGGACATCGAGCTGCTCGGCTCCTCGGCCACCGGCACCTGTATGTGCCCCACCACCGAACGCGACCTGGCCGACGGCATCGGCCCCGCCGCCGCCCTCCAGAAGGCGGGCTCGCCGCTCTCGCTGGGCAGCGACAGCCACGCCGTGATCGACCTCTTCGAGGAGGCGCGCGCGATGGAGCTCAACGAGCGGCTGCGCACGCACATCCGGGGCCACTGGACGGCGGCCGCCCTGCTCCGGGCCGCCTCCGCCGACGGGCACGCCGCGCTCGGGCGCCCCGACGCGGGCGTGCTGGAGCCGGGTGCCCCCGCCGATCTGACCACCGTCGCCCTGGACTCCGTCAGGACGGCCGGGCCGGTGCCCCGACTGGCAGCGGAGACCGCCGTATTCGCCGCCTCCGCCGCTGATGTGCGGCACACGGTCGTGGCGGGCCGGCACATCGTCCGGGACGGCCGTCACACCCGGATCGAGGACGTGCCCCGGGCGCTCGCCGAGGCCGTGGCCGCCCTGCACCACTGACCCCGGGCCCGCCCGAGCCCCCGGACCGGAACCCGCCCGCAGAACCGGAACCGGACCCCGCCCGAGCCCTCGGGCCCGCCCGAGACCCCGCCCGCAGAACCGGACCGGAACCCGCCCGCAGAACCGGAACCGGACCCCCGGAACGCAAGGAGAACACTCTCCAGATGACGACCACCGCCGTCACCCACATCGCCAGTCTGGTCACCAATGACCCCTCCCTCGGCAACGGGACCCCCCTGGGCCTGATCCAGGACGCGGCTGTCGTCATCGACGGCGACCGCATCGTCTGGACCGGTGAATCCAGCAAAGCACCCGCCACTGACAACGTCCTCGACGCGGCCGGCCGCGCGGTGATCCCGGGCTTCGTCGACTCCCACTCCCACCTGGTCTTCGCGGGCGACCGCACCCAGGAGTTCAACGCCCGCATGTCCGGGCGGCCCTACCGCGCCGGTGGCATCCGCACCACCGTCGCCGCCACCCGGGCCGCCTCCGACGAGGAGCTCTCCGCCAACGTCGCCCGCTACCTCGCCGAAGCCCTGAGCCAGGGCACCACCACCTTCGAGACCAAGTCCGGCTACGGCCTCACCGTCGAGGACGAGGCCCGCGCCGTGCGGGTCGCGGCCCGCCACACCGACGAGGTCACCTACCTCGGAGCCCACATCGTCTCCCCCGACTACGCCGACGACCCCGCCGGGTACGTCGACCTGGTCACCGGCCCGATGCTGGAGGCCTGCGCCCCGCACGCCCGCTGGATCGACGTGTTCTGCGAGCAGGGCGCCTTCGACGGCGACCAGGCCCGCGCCATCCTCACGGCGGGCCGCGCCAAGGGGCTGCACCCCCGGATCCACGCCAACCAGCTGACGTACGGCCCCGGCGTCCAGCTCGCCGTCGAGCTCGACGCGGCGTCGGCCGACCACTGCACCCACCTCACCGACGCGGACGTCGACGCGCTCGGCCAGGGCGACACGGTGGCCACGCTGCTCCCGGGCGCGGAGTTCTCCACCCGCGCCACCTGGCCCGACGCCCGCCGCCTCCTCGACGCCGGAGCCACCGTCGCGCTCTCCACGGACTGCAACCCCGGCTCGTCGTTCACCTCGTCCATGCCGTTCTGCGTCGCGGTGGCCGTGCGGGACATGGGGATGACCCCGGACGAGGCCATCTGGTCCGCCACCGCCGGCGGGGCCGCCGCCCTGCGACGTACCGACATCGGCCGGATCACCCCCGGCGCCCGCGCCGACCTGGTCCTCCTCGACGCTCCGAGCCACGTCCACCTCGCCTACCGCCCGGGCGTCCCGCTGGTCCGCGCGGTCTGGCGGAGCGGACAGCGGGTGGTGTGACGGCGCCCCGGGGGGCCGGGGCCGGGACGCGTTCATGATCGAACGCTCCACGGGAGCGGGCCCCGGCTCGCCTTCCGTGGGGGCCTGACGAGCCGTAAGGTCGGCCCGGTGGCCAGCGAGAGGGTGACGTGAGTCAGTACTACAAAATGGGTGACCGAACCCTGTGGAACCCGTCGAACGGCGCATCTCAGCTGTTCACACGTCAGGTAGCCCTTTATCAAGCCGAATTGGGTCTGGCAGCCGGCATCGGCCCCATGGAGGCCGACGAGTGCCAGATCGACCCCAGCGCATTCGCGGCGTACGCCGACGCTCTGCTCGCCTGGCACGGCGTCACGAGGCACGCCGTCATGGCCACCCTCTCCCAAGGGTTCGTCGCCACGGTGCTGGCCCTGGCCGAGAAGGCGAACATCGAGGTGGACTGGCGGGCCGCCGAGAGTGCCGAGAGCGATCACCTCAAGATCGCGGGACCCCATGCGAAGGAGTGGACGGCCGCGCTGCGCCAGCAGGTGCGCGAACTCACCCGGAGCCTGGCGACCTGAGGATCGGCTCGTCAGCCGCACCCGGGGCAGGCGAGCACCCGGGGCAAGCGAGCACCCGGGGCGGGCTCGCAACCGGCACCGGCACCGGCACTGCGCCTCCGCACGCGGAAGGACCCGCTCCCGGCATCCGGGGCGGGTCCTTCCGCGGTGCTGCTCGAACGGCCGTGGAGCCCCTTGGGAGGACTGCGGGCCGCGTCGGAGTCACTCCTCCACGGTCAGTCCCTTGCGGAGCTTGGCCAGCGTCCTGGAGAGCAGCCGGGACACGTGCATCTGCGAGATGTTCAGCTCCTCGCCGATCTCCGACTGCGTCATGTTGCTGACGAAGCGGAGCGAGAGGATCATCCGGTCCCTGGAGGGCAGCGACGCGATCAGCGGCTTCAGCGACTCGACGTACTCGATTCCTTCGAGACCGTGGTCCTCGTAGCCGATGCGGTCCGCGAGGGCGCCCTCGTTGTCGTCCTCCTCGGGCTTGGCGTCCAGCGAGCTCGCGGTGTACGCGTTGCTCGCGGACATGCCCTCGACGACCTCCTCCGGGCTGATGCCGAGGCGCTCGGACAGCTCCGCCACGGTGGGCGCGCGGTCCAGCTGCTGGGAGAGCTCGTCGCCGGCCTTCGCCAGGTCGAGCCGCAGCTCCTGGAGCCGGCGCGGTACACGCACGGACCAACTGGTGTCACGGAAGAAGCGCTTGATCTCGCCGACGATCGTCGGCATCGCGAACGTGGGGAACTCCACGCCGCGGCTCAGCTCGAACCGGTCGATCGCCTTGATCAGGCCGATGGTGCCGACCTGGACGATGTCCTCCATCGGCTCGCTGCGGGAGCGGAACCGGGAGGCGGCGAACTTGACGAGCGCGAGGTTGAGCTCGACGAGGGTGTTGCGGACGTAGCTGTACTCGTGCGTGCCCTCGTCGAGGGACTCCAGCCGCTCGAAGAGCGTCTTCGACAGGGCCCTGGCGTCGAGAGCGCCCACTTCGGCGTAGGGCGGGATCTCGGGAAGTCCTTCGAGTCCCTCGCCGACCGCGCCGGAGAAGTCTGAGGTGGTGCCGGTGGTGCCGGTGGTGCCGGTGCTGCTGGTGCGCGGGCCGGGAACGGCGCTCGCGGCGGGGGAGTCGGAATTGGTCGGTCCCTGAGGACATGCCGACGGCGCGTTGTGGGTACGCGCTTCGTCGAGCCGGGGTGACATGGGTCTCCTCCATCGTTCTCGGCATATGGCTGCCGATGCCCCTACGTGTTCCTGCGGTGAAGCGGCGCCTCCAAAGCCGGTCGTGTTTCTGGTGTCCCTCTACCCATACCCGGTCGTGGCCAGCAGTGACAAGCGCCAAATGCCGCCATATGTCCGGTTTGTTGAGGTCTCCGACTACCGCGTGGCGAACGGAACGCGTACTGTTTTAGGCACGTCGGCGGCAGCTATGCATACAGCCGCACAGGCAGTGACGCGCACAGTGACGAACGGCGAAGAGGGACAGGCATGGACCGCGGGACGGTCGGCAGTGCTAACCGGGGTCGACTTCAGGTCGAGGCCCGGACCGAGGGGCGCAGCGAGATCGTGACGCCGGTGGGTGAGCTCGACCACCACACCGCCGATCTGCTGCGCGAGCCCCTGGAGCGTGCGGTCGAGCAGGGGCGGTCACGTCTGGTGGTCGACTGCTCCCGGCTGGATTTCTGCGATTCCACCGGACTGAACGTCCTGCTCGGCGCCCGCCTCAAGGCGGAGGCGGTCGGCGGAGGGGTTCATCTGGCCGGAATGCTGCCCGTAGTGGCGAGGGTGTTCGAGATCACCGGCGCGGAGGCGGTCTTCACCGTCCACGCCACGCTCGAAGAGGCCCTGGTCAACTGAACCGGCATGAGTGCGCGACCGCGGGCGTCCCCGATGTCGGCTGTGTCGCGCGATCGTGTGCCTCAAGTGTGTGTTGTTGCGACACGGCAGGGCAGGAGACACCCCGGCGGCGCCGCGCGAAGGCTCCGGCACACTCGGTAACTGATCACTATCTGTTCGAAGGCGACATGGCGACATGGCGAATCGGTGAGGTGAAGCGCTGATGGGCACCACCCGGCAGCATCCGCCGGGCGACCTCGGTCGCGATCCGGACGGAGCGGGCGCGGCCACGCCCGCTCCGGCCGAGCGGCAGTGGCGCACCCTCTCACTCGCACAGGCCAGCGGCATCGTCCCGATGGCCCGTGACTTCGCCCGGCAGGCGCTCCAGGACTGGGGCTGGCTCCCGGCGTCCACCGCGGACCGCAGGGCCGCCGCCGAGGACGTCCTGCTGGTCGTCTCCGAGCTGGTGACGAACGCCTGTCTGCACGCGGAGGGCCCCGAGGAGCTCCGGATCGGCCACACACCCAAGGTCCTGCGAGTGGAGGTCGTCGACCGGGGAGCCGGTCAGCCCGCCCCCCGTACGCCGCACCGCGCCGGCCGGCCCGGTGGGCACGGCATGTTCATCGTGCAGCGCCTCTGCCTCGACTGGGGTGTCCTGCGCACCCCGGACGCACCCGGCAAGACCGTCTGGGCGGAGCTCGCCGCCCCCGCCTAGCCGGGCCCCGCACTTCTCGTCCGTACACCCCACCGGTACGCCTCGGGCGTGCCTCTCACCCGCACCGCGAAGAGCGCGCCGGATCGGCGCGCTCTTTGTCTTCCCTCCATCAGGCCCCGGGCGTACCTTGGGCGCCAAATCTGATGTGCCGTCAGTAATGTGCGTCCGTAAGGGGCGTGGCGCGCGGCGGCGTCCGGCATGAGGGGAACACGAGGTGTCGAACCAGAAGCGGACCACTCTCGCGCTGGCGGCTGCGCTGGCGGGCTCGATCGTGGTCGCGGGCGCGCCCGCCGCGCACGCCGAGGTCGTGGACGTCAACTACCAGTGCGTGACGCCCATCGGGCCCAAGGGGGCGGTCTCGCCCATCGATATCAAGGGCGTGAAGAGCGGCGACGGCTACGAACTCACCATGTCCTTCCGGAAGGGAGTCTCCTCCAGCCCGGTAGAGCTGGGCAAGGGGGCCATGAACCCGAGCGCCGTGATCGAACTGGGCGGCGCGGAGCAGGGGAAGGTCCAGGTCGCAGGCCCGGCGAACAGCGAGGCGATTCCGGCCAACGCTCCGATCAAGATCAGCGACCTGTCGGGCACGTACACCCCGAAGAAGAGCGGCAAGGTCACCTTCACCGCCGGGGTCCTCACCATCAAGGCCCTCGGTACGACCACCACCTGTACGCCGAAGAACAGCCCCGGCCCCTCCCTCGAACTCGACGTCCAGGGGGCGGGCGCCTCACCGGACGGCGGCTCCACCGACGGCGGTTCGACGGGCGGCGCGTCCACCGGCGGTTCGACCGGCGGCGCTTCGGGTGGTGGTGAGCTGCCCCGCACCGGCCCGCTGGACTCGGCGGCGGCGCTCGGCACGCTCGGCGGCACCGTGCTGCTGAGCGGGGCGGCCGGAGTGCTCTGGCTGACCCGGCGAGGACAGCGCGCCACGGGCTGAGACCGGCACCACGGGCTGAGACCGGCACGGTCCAGCGCAGCATCGCCGCCGGAAGGCAGAGGAGCCGCCCCATGTCGCCACTCACCCCGCGCCTCCGCCGGGCGCTGCTCGTCCTCGCGTCGGTGCTCGCCGCGCAACTGTGCGCGCTCCCCCCGCTTCCGGCCGCCGCGGACGCCCCGGCCGGCACCGCCACCCCGGCCGTGACCGCCGCTCGGGCCGACACCGCCGCGGACGCCCCGGCGGGCTGGACGGCCAGGCCCGCCGGCCCGGGCGCCGGCCGGGACGCCAGGCCGTACGTCTATCTGGAGGGCACCCCCGGCACGGCCCTCCAGGACCGTCTCGCGGTGAGCAACTCGGGCCGCGCCCCGCTGACCGTACGGCTCCGGGGCGACGGCCGGGCCGGCGCCTGGATCGGGTTCGCCGCGGACACCGTCACCGTCCCGCCCCGGACCCGCGCCGAGGTGCCGCTCGCCCTCACGGTGCCGCCCGCCGCGGTGCCCGGCGACGCTTCCGGGGAGGTGGTGGCCGACGACGGGGACGAGGAGATCCGCGTACCGGTCCGGGTCCGGATCGGCGGTCCGACGCTGGCGGCGCTCACCGTCGAGGACGTCGAGATATCCGACGGGACCATCCGGTACGCCCTGGTCAACCGGGGCAACGCGATGCTGGAGCCCCGGCTCGCGGTACGTGCCGACGGGATGTTCGGCACCCTGCTGGACCGCCCGGAACGCCCCCTGCCGCTGGAGCTGGCCCCCGGCCGGAGGGTGGAGCGGGCCGAACCCTGGCCCGACGCCCCGGCCCTGGACGCGGTCACCGTACGGCTGACGGTCACCGCGCCGGGGGGTGCCCGGGGCGAGGCCGAGGCGTCGGCGACGTACATCCCGGTGGCCCCGGCCGTCGGTGCCGGACTGCTGGTCCTCGGCGGCCTGGCCCTGCTCGGCTCCGCCGCGTACCGACGGCGACGCACCCGGCGGGGCGGCCCCGGACCGGCGGCCGCGGAAACAGCCGACGGCGGGCGACCGCTGACAGGGACGAGGCCCTCGGTGAAGGCGGGGCCCCCGGTGACGGCAGGCCCCCTGGTGAAGGCGGGAGCGGAATCGTGACGCGGCAGCCCGGCCCCCGGGCCTCCCGGCGCACCGCGTCGCCCGTCCTCCTGCTCCTGGCGGCCGCTCTCCTGGCCCTCCTGCCCGCCCTGTCCGTCCTGACGGCGCCGGGCGCTCGGGCGGCCGCCGGCGATCCCACCGTCAGCCTGTCCAAGAAGGAGGCGGGCAAGGGCGGAGAGATCACCGTCAGCGGCAGCGGCTGGCGCGCCCAGGCGTTGCTGATGCTGCTGATCTGCGGTCAGTCCGCGCCGGAGCGGGGTGTGGTCGGCGGCACCAATGCCTGTGCCAACGCCGACGGCCGCGCCGTCACGACCGACGAGAAGGGTGCCTTCAGCAAGAAGCTGCCGGTCACGGAGCCACCGAAGCCGTGCCCCTGCGTGGTGCACGTCGCCACGGTGACCGGTGAACAGGCGCTGGCCGACGCGGTGTTCACGGTGGCGGGCCACCCCACGGCGGACCTGCCGGAACAGACCGGCGACGGGAAGCTCGCGGTGCTGGCCACCACCCGCCTGGAGGGCGACAGTTCCCTGCTCACCTGGTTCGGGGCCCCGCCGGCCCGCCGGCTCGTCTTCACCGTGGGCAATCTCGGCTCCGCGCCCGTCAAGGACCCCGTCTTCGAGATCGGCACCGCGCACGGCGTCTACGCGCCGCAGTGGGAGGAGCGCCGGTGGCGCGGCACGGTCGCCCCGGGCGTCAAGGCGCGGATCGAGTTGCCGGTCGAACTGTCGGCGGGCGCGCACGGCGACTACCAGGTGTCCCTGCGCTACGGGCAGAAGGTGCTGGCCGAACAGCCGTGGGGGGTCGGCCGCCCCTGGGGGGTCACGCTCTTCTGGGTCCTGCTCTGCCTGGTCGTCCCGGCGGCCGTCTTCCGTATCGGCATGGCGGTCGTGGACAAGGTCCGGCCGCGGCCCGCCGGCTCGCACCGTACGCGTACGCCGGCCACGCGACGGAGGCCGAAGCGGCGCGGGCGCACCGGCGCGGGCGCGGGCCGGGACGCGATCACGGCCCCGGGCGCGACCACTGAAGCGACCACGAACGCCGCCACGACCACGGACCCGACCACAGACGCGACCACGGCCGTGCTGCCGTGGTTCACCCCGGATTCCGCACCGTCCGAGAACCGACCCCGACCTACGACGAAGGGACAAACGTGAGCACGCAACGGAGGATGAGCGCGGCCGGAGTCGCGCTGATGCTCGGCGGCGCGGGCATCCTGATGGCCGCGAGTCCGGCCCGGGCCGCCGAGGTCAGTTACGCGACGGAGTGCGTTCCGCCGCCGATCTCGGGACTGCCCGCGGTGCAGGGCAACACGAAGGCGGAGCTGACCGCTCCGGCCGAGGCGAAGGTGGGCGACGAGATCGAGATCGTCTGGAAGACGGTCGAGGCCGCGTCCAAGAACCCGGACGTGCTGGATCTGGGAGCGGACACCGTCAAGCCGACCGGGACCGTCACCCTGGGCGGTTCGGCGAGCGGCGAACTGAGGCTGGAGGGCCCGCGGAAGAACCCGCCGATTCCCAAGAACAGCCCCATGGTGCTGCCCGACATGAAGGGCACGCTCAAGCTGGAGACCGCGGGGGAGATCACCCTGACGCCGGGCGCGTACGCCATCAACGTGTCCAAGCCGATCTCCACGGACACCAAGTGCGCGCCGCAGGAAGAGGTGCGGGCGGGCGCCACGATCAAGGTCACCGAGGGCGGCGGCTCCACCACGGGCGGCACGACCTCCGGAGGCGCGACATCAGGAGGTGCGGACAGCGGCGGCACGGACGCCGGAGGCACCTCCTCCGGCGGCGCCGACACCGGAGGAACCACGTCCGGAGGAACCACGTCCGGCGGCACGACGTCGGGCGGCTCGGACGGCGGCGCGGACACCGGGGGCGCCGCGTCCGGCGGCAGCACCGGCGGCGGGGGCGGGGAGACCGACTTCCCCGGCAAGGAGGTGTCCGTCGCCTACGCGTGCAAGACCCCGATCGGGGACAAGAACGCCACCTCACCGGTCAGGATCAGCGCCAGGAAGAGCGGCGGCGACTACGACCTGACGGTGGAGTTCAGCAAGTCCGTGATGGACAGCCCGATCGACATCCCGGCGGGCCAGGTGAAGCCGTCCATGGACGTCGGGCTCGGCGGGGCGGACAAGGGCACGGTCAAGGTCGAAGGGCCGGTGAACAAGGAGGTCATCAAGACCGGCGCCCCGATCGAGATCCCCGACCTCACCGGCACGTACAAGCCCGGTGCGAGCGGCAGGTCGACGCTCAGCCCCGGCGTCCTCACCGTGATGGCCGCCGGTACGAAGACCACCTGCACACCGCCCGCGGGCGTGGCCGTCTCCCTGGAGCTGGACACCTCCGCCCAGCCGGGCGGCGCGTCCGGAGGCAGCGGGAGCGGCGGCGCGGCGGACTCCGGCGGAGCCGCGGCGTCCGGCGGCGGCACGGACTCCGGCGGCGGCCTGGCCGCCACCGGGGCCGAGGACGACGGCGCGCTGAGGGCGCTCGGCCTGGTCGCCGGCACGGCGATCCTGCTGGGCGGCGCGGTGTTCACGTTCACCCCGTGGCGGAGGCTGCGCGGAGCCCGCTGAGCCGGGACCACGAGCGGAGCCCACGAGCGGAGCCCACGAGCGGAGCCCACGAGCCGGGACCACGAGCCAGGACCACGAGCCAGGACCACGAGCCAGGACCACGAGCGGGGCCCCACCCGGAGAGCACTCCTCCGGGTGGGGCCCCGCTCATGGTCAGAACGTGCTCGCATCACCGCTGTCGGGTCCCGAGCGGGAACAGGGCAGCTACTTGACGTTGCCCATGAGAGCGCGGATCTTGCGTCCCGCCACGATGAAGGCGATACCCGCCGCGACGGCCACGACCCCTTGCAGCGTGTAGTACGCGGCGTCGCCCAGCGGGGCGTTGAGCTTCGTGGTCCAGCCGTTCAGGGCGTTGCCCGTCGACGTGGCCAGGAACCACAGGCCCATGATCTGGCCCATGAACATCTTCGGCGCCAGCTTCGTGGACAGCGAGAGGCCGACCGGGGAGAGGCACATCTCACCCATGGTCTGCGCCAGGTAGACGGCGAGCAGCCAGAAGACGGTGACCTTGCCGGTCTCGCTGTTCGCCGCGGCCGCGCCCGCCAGGCCCATGATGCCGAACGAGCCGCCGATGAGGAGCATCGCCAGCGCGAACTTCATCGGCGTGCTGGGCTCACGGTTGCGCGTGGCCAGCTTGACCCAGATCGTGGCGAAGATCGGGGCCAGGATGATGACCAGTGCGGGGTTGACCGACTGCAGCCAGGAGGCCGGGAACTCCCAGCCGCCGATGAAGCGGTCCGTCTTGTTGTCCGCGAAGATCGTCAGCAGCGATCCGGACTGGTCGTAGATCATCCAGAAGAGCACGGCCGTGATGAAGAACCACACGTAGGCCTTGATCTTCGGCCGGTCCTCCTTGGTCAGCGCCGGGTCCCGGAAGATCGTGATGAAGTAGACGACCGGCACGACGACGCCCAGCACGGCCAGGACGTTGACGATGTGCTCGATGTCGTACGTGCCCAGCGCCAGGTCGATCAGCAGCGCCGCGACCGCGACGCCGGACCACAGGCCCACCTTGCGCAGCATCTGCCGCCGCTCCTCGGGGGAGGCGGGCTTCGCGGGCAGCTTGCCGATGTCGCCGAGGTGCTTGGAGCCCAGCACGTACTGGATGACCGCGAAGGTCATACCCACACCGGCGACACCGAAGCCGAGGTGCCAGTTGACGTTCTCGCCGAGGTAGCCGACCAGCAGCGGAGCGGCGAAGCCACCGATGTTGATCGCCATGTAGAACAGGGTGAAGCCGGCGTCACGGCGGGCACTGGACTGGTTCTCGTAGAGCGCGCCCACCATCGCCGAGATGTTCGGCTTCAGCAGACCCGTACCGACCGCGATCAGCGCGAGGCCGAAGAAGAACGTGATGTCGCTCGGCAGCGCGAGCGCGAAGTGACCCAGTGCGATGACGATCCCGCCGACCAGAACGGCCTTGCGGGCGCCCCAGAGGCGGTCGGCGACCCAGCCGCCGGGCATCGCGGCCATGTAGACGACGGCGTTGTAGACACCGTAGATGGAGGCGGCGAGCGCCTCCCGGCCCTCCAGGGGGCCGTCGAGCACGGCGGCCACCAAGTACAGGGTGAGGATGGCGCGCATCCCGTAGAAGGAGAAGCGTTCCCACATCTCCGTCATGAACAGGGTGGCCATACCGCGGGGGTGGCCGAAGAAGGTCTTCTCGCCGGAACTCGGCGAGTCCTTCGTCAGGCTGGACGCCATGGTCGATCCTTGCTGGTCGGGACGCGACGCCTCGTGAGCTGTACGCGCCCGGTGGGGGGCAGCCGGCACCGGCGCGGCATACCCCGGCCCCACGCCTGAAGGGGGACGTGCTCCGTGCGGCCGGGCTCCTGACGGAGGTACGGCGGCGGAGCGGGGAAGAACCGCGTCGGGATCCACGCCCGGAGCGCGTCCTCACGCTCCGGGCCCGGCTCACAGGTCATTCACTCAGGAGCCGGCGGGTACCGGCCCCGCACACAAAAGAGACCCTTGGCGCTCATGGCTGCCCAAAGGTCCTTGAGTAGTGCAACAGGCGTTGGGACACCATACGACACGACACAGCGGGATATGAAAGGACTTGAGACATGGATCACAGGTCCGAGTGGAACCGTACTCCCCTATTCAAAGGTCCCTGTCCGCTTTGTGGCGCTGACCCGCAGGTGACGTCGTGGGCCTCACCTCGGACCCCCCGTCCGGACTACCATCAGTCCATGACCCGTGTACTGCTCGCCGAGGACGACGCATCCATCTCGGAGCCACTGGCCCGCGCACTGCGTCGGGAGGGCTACGAGGTCGAGGTCCGCCAGGACGGTCCGACCGCGCTCGACGCCGGACTCCAGGGCGGCATCGACCTGGTCGTCCTCGACCTGGGGCTGCCCGGGATGGACGGTCTCGAAGTCGCCCGCAGGCTCCGGGCCGGCGGTCACACCATCCCGATCCTGGTCCTGACGGCCCGCGCCGACGAGGTCGACACGGTCGTCGGTCTGGACGCGGGGGCCGACGACTACGTCACCAAGCCGTTCCGGCTCGCCGAGCTGCTCGCCCGGGTCCGCGCCCTGCTGCGCCGCGGGGCCTCCGAGCCCGTGCCGCAGCCCGCCACCCACGGGGTCAGGATCGACGTCGAGTCGCACCGGGCCTGGATGGGCGAGGAGGAACTCCAGCTCACCGCCAAGGAGTTCGACCTCCTGCGGGTCCTGGTCCGGGACGCCGGCCGGGTCGTCACCCGCGACCAGCTGATGCGCGAGGTCTGGGACACCACCTGGTGGTCCTCCACCAAGACCCTCGACATGCACATCTCCTGGCTGCGCAAGAAGCTCGGCGACGACGCCGCCAATCCGCGCTACATCGCCACCGTCCGGGGCGTCGGCTTCCGGTTCGAGAAGAGCTGACGTACGAAACCCCCATGCACCCGAAACTCCCCCGCACCCTGAAGTCCGCTCCGGACACCACCCCGACGCGGGTGGCCACGTGCGTCCCGACGACCTGAAGAGGCGGGTATGCGCCGCCGGCTGATCAACTCCACGCTCGCCGTGGTGCTCGTCGTCATCGCCGTCTTCGGCGTCTCGCTGGTGATCGTCGAGACGCGCACCATCAGCGCCAGCGCCCAGGAGAGCGTCGAGTCCGAGGCGCTCCGGCTGATCAGCGTGGTCGACAGCCGGCTGCTGGGCGCTGAGCGCATCAATCCCGGGGTGCTGGCCGAGCAGATCGACCCCAAGCGGTACGCCCTGGTCGAGATCCCCGGCCGCGAGCCCATCGCCGTCGGCGAGCGTCCCGTCGGCAGCGTCCTGCGCGCCGTCGAGACCGGCGAGCAGGGCGAGACCGTCACCGTCGAGGAGTCCCGCTCGGCGGTCACCCGCGAGGTCGGCCGCACGCTCCTGATCATCGGTGCGGTGGCGCTGCTGGCGATCGTCTCGGCCGTACTGCTCGCCGTACGCCAGGCGAACCGGCTGGCCTCCCCGCTCACCGACCTCGCCGAGACCGCGGAGCGCCTCGGCTCCGGGGACCCCCGCCCGCGTCACAAGCGGTACGGGGTGCCCGAGCTGGACCGGGTCGCCGACGTCCTGGACTCCTCTGCCGAGCGGATCGCCCGGATGCTGACCGCCGAACGCCGGCTCGCCGCGGACGCCTCGCACCAACTGCGGACGCCGCTGACCGCCCTCTCCATGCGGATCGAGGAGATCTCCGTCACCGACGACCCCGACACGGTGAAGGAGGAGGCGAACATCGCCCTCACCCAGGTCGAGCGCCTCACCGACGTCGTCGAACGGCTCCTGACGAACTCCCGCGACCCGCGCACCGGCTCCGCCGTCGTCTTCGACCTCGACGAGATCGTCAAGCAGCAGATCGAGGAGTGGCGCCCCGCCTACCGCAGCGCCGGCCGCGCACTGGTCTGCTCCGGCAAGCACGGGCTGAAGGCCGTCGGCACCCCGGGCGCGGTCGCCCAGGTCCTGGCGGCGCTGATCGAGAACTCCCTCATGCACGGCGGTGGCACCGTCGCCCTGCGCACCCGGGTCACCGGCAACCAGGCGGTCATCGAGGTCACCGACGAGGGCCCCGGCGTCCCCGCCGAACTGGGGGCGCGGATCTTCGAGCGGACCATCAGCGGCCGCAACTCCACCGGCATCGGCCTGGCCGTCGCCCGCGATCTCTCGGAGGCGGACGGCGGACGGCTGGAGCTGCTCCAGCAGCACCCGGCGGTCTTCGCGCTCTTCCTCAGCCGGGTCCCGGTCGACCGCAGGACTCCTGAGCGCCCGGTGCGCTGACAACGACGGGCGTGCCGGACCGGTTCCCCTACGGCCGCGTCCGGTCGGTTCCGCGGAAGTGCCGCAGGCCGGTTCCGTACGGGGCAGGAATCCTGCGTCGGGCCGCGGGTCAGTTCCGTACGGGGGCGGGCGTTACCCGCTCCTCCGCCGGCCCGCGCTGCTCCAGAAACCGTTCCGCGTTCAGCACGGCCTCCTTGGCGGGCAGGGTCTTGAAGACCCAGGTCCGGTAGGACCAGAAGCGGAACAGGGTGGCGACCCCGATGCCGACGATCTTGAAGACGTTGCTCTGGACCGGGGTGTTCCAGCCGAAGCCGTACGTCGCCAGGTACAGCACCCCCGTCTCGATCACCGCGCCCGCCGCGCTGAACAGCAGGAAAAGGGCCAGCTCACGGGTCCGGCCGGTCTTGTCGCGGTCCCGGTAGGTCCAGTAGCGGAAGCCCACGTAGTTGAAGAGGATCGCGACGAACGTCGCCACCACGCTCGCCCGGACCACCTGGAGGTCCGTCGTGTGCCGCAGCAGGTTGAAGACCGCGATGTTGACCAGCAGGCCGAAAGCGCCGACCGCGCCGAACTTGGCGACCTCCCGGGCCAGCAGCTCAAGCCGGGTCCGCAGTGCGCCCCGTTCGCTCATGGTGATCGCTGGCCCCGTCCGTCGGAAGGCGTCTGGAAGACGTGTCGACGCAAGCACGTCAACTCCGCCATGCTAACCAGCCCACCCGTGTGACGCCCGTGAGTCCGCGGGGGTGGTGGCCGGACTGCATCCGTACGGCCGTCCGGGAACCACCGGCGTGGCGGATATCCTGAAGACGTGACGTTCCCGGTAGTCGGCATGGTCGGCGGCGGTCAGCTCGCCCGCATGACCCACGAGGCGGGTATCCCCCTCGGCCTGAAATTCAAGCTGCTCAGTGACACCCCCCAGGACTCGGCGGCCCAGGTGGTGAGCGAGGTCGTCATCGGCGACTATCGCGACCTGGACACGCTGCGCGCCTTCGCGCGCGGCTGCGACGTGATCACCTTCGATCACGAGCACGTGCCGACCGAGCATCTGCGGGCCCTGGAGGCGGACGGCATCCCCGTGCGTCCCGGCCCCGATGCCCTGGTGCACGCCCAGGACAAGGGGGTGATGCGCGCCAAGCTCCTGGAGATCGGCGCACCCTGCCCCCGCCACCGCGTCGTGAGCGATCCGGCCGACGCCGCCGCGTTCGCCGAGGAGGTCGGGGGCTTCCCCGTCATCCTCAAGACCGTCCGCGGCGGCTACGACGGCAAGGGCGTGTGGGTGGTCCGCTCCGAGGAGGACGCCGCCGACCCGTTCCGCGCAGGGGTCCCGGTCCTCGCGGAGGAGAAGGTCGACTTCGTACGGGAGCTGGCGGCGAACATCGTCCGCTCGCCGCACGGCCAGGCCGTCGCCTACCCGGTCGTCGAGTCCATCCAGGTCGACGGCGTCTGCGACACGGTGATCGCCCCCGCCCCCGGGCTGGACGAGGCACTGGCCGGCGAGGCCCAGCGGCTCGCGCTGCGCATCGCCGCCGAGCTGGGCGTCGTCGGACACCTCGCGGTGGAACTGTTCGAGACCCGCGGACCCGACGGGAAGCCCGGCATCCTGGTCAACGAGCTGGCGATGCGCCCGCACAACTCGGGCCACTGGACCATGGACGGCGCGATCACCTCCCAGTTCGCCAACCACGTACGGGCGGTCCTCGACCTCCCGCTCGGCGACCCGCGCCCCCGCGCCCCCTGGACGGTCATGTGCAACGTCCTGGGCGGCGACTATCCGGACATGTACCAGGCGTATCTGCACTGCATGGCCCGCGACCCGCAGCTCAAGATCCACATGTACGGCAAGGACGTGAAGCCCGGCCGCAAGGTCGGCCACGTCAACACCTACGGCGATGACCTGGCGGACGTGCGGGAGCGCGCCCGGCACGCGGCCGACTACCTGCGAGGAACGATCACCGAATGACTTCCCCCGGCACCGGATCCCCCGCCGCCCCTCTCGTCGGCATCGTCATGGGCTCGGACTCCGACTGGCCCGTCATGGAGGCCGCCGCCAAGGCGCTCGACGAGTTCGAGATCCCCTACGAGGTCGACGTCGTCTCCGCCCACCGCATGGCGCGCGAGATGATCGCCTACGGCGACGCGGCCGCGGGCCGGGGCCTGAAGGCGATCGTCGCGGGCGCGGGCGGCGCCGCCGCACTGCCCGGCATGCTGGCCTCGGTCACCCCGCTGCCGGTCATCGGCGTCCCGGTGCCGCTGAAGTACCTGGACGGCATGGACAGCCTGCTCTCCATCGTCCAGATGCCGGCCGGGGTCCCCGTCGCCACCGTCTCCGTCGGCGGCGCGCGCAACGCGGGCCTGCTGGCCGCACGGATCCTCGCCGCGTCCGACCCCGCGCTCCAGGAGCGGATGCAGGAGTTCCTGCAGGAGCTGAACGACCAGGCCACCGAGAAGGGCAAACGTCTGCGCGCCAAGGTCCAGGGCGCGGACTCCTTCGGCTTCGGAAAGTAGGGGCTCCCCATGAACCATCTGGAGCGGGCCCGCGAGCTCCTCGCCGCCCACCCCGTCGTCGACGGCCACAACGACCTCCCCTGGGCCCTGCGCGAACAGGTCGGCTACGACCTCGACGCCCGGGACATCGCCGCCGATCAGCGCGGCCTGCTCCACACCGACCTGAACCGGCTGCGGGCCGGCGGGGTCGGCGGCCAGTTCTGGTCGGTGTACGTCCGCACCGACCTGACCGACGACGCGGCCGTCAGCGCCACCCTGGAACAGATCGACGTCGTCGGCGAGCTGATCGCCCGCTACCCGACGCACCTGCGGCGGGCGCTCACCGCCGACGACCTGGAGAAGGCCCGCGCCGAGGGCCGGATCGCCTCCCTGATGGGCGCCGAGGGCGGCCACTCCATCAACAACTCCCTGGGCACCCTGCGCGCCCTGTACGACCTGGGCGTCCGCTACCTGACGCTCACCCACAACGACAACATCGACTGGGCCGACAGCGCGACGGACCTGCCGCGCCTCGGCGGCCTCTCCGCCTTCGGCCACGAGGTCGTCCGCGAGATGAACCGCGTCGGCATGCTGGTCGACCTCAGCCACGTCGCGGACGGCGTCATGCGCGACGCGCTCGCCACCAGCACCGCGCCGGTGATCTTCTCGCACTCCTCGGCCCGCGCCGTCTGCGACCACCCGCGCAACATCCCCGACGACGTGCTCGCGGCCCTTCCTGCCAACGGCGGCGTCGCGATGGCGACCTTCGTCCCGAAGTTCGTGCTGCCCGAGGCCGTCGCCTGGACCCAGGCCGCCGACCGCAACATGCGTGAGCACGGCCTGCACCACCTCGACACCACCCCGACCGCGATGCGCATCCACGAGGACTTCGAGGCGGCCAACCCGCGCCCCGAGGCCACCGTCTCGACCATCGCGGACCACCTCGACCACATGCGCGCGGTCGCGGGCGTCGACCACATCGGCATCGGCGGCGACTACGACGGCACGGCGTTCACCCCGCGCGGCCTGGAGGACGTCTCCGGCTACCCGAACCTCATCGCGGAGCTGCTGCGGCGGAACTGGTCCGAGGGCGACCTCGCCAAGCTGACCTGGCAGAACTCCGTACGGGTGCTGCGCGACGCGGAGGCCGTGGCCCGAGACGAGCAGAGCCGGCGCGGCCCGTCCCACTCGACGATCGCGGAGCTGGACGGCCCGCTCGGCTGACGCCGGGAGGTCTTCGCGCCCAGCGCCGTGAGGGCGAGCGCCCTGAAGCGCTCGCCCTCACGGCGGAGCTATCAGGCCTTCGGGCGGCCCATCGCCCGGTACGTCCACCCGGCCTGGCGCCACACCGCGCTGTCCAGGGCGTTGCGGCCGTCCAGGATGATCCGGCGGGCGGCCACCTCGCCCAGCTCCGCCGGATCCAGCTCGCGGAACTCGCGCCACTCCGTCAGGTGCAGCACCACGTCCGCCCCGCGCACCGCCTCCAGCGCGGAGTCCGCGTAGCCGAGCGTCGGGAACAGTCGCCGGGCGTTGGCCATCCCCTTCGGGTCGAACACGGTCACCTGGCCGCCCTGGAGATGGATCTGCCCGGCGACGTTGAGCGCGGGGGAGTCGCGTACGTCGTCGGAGTCGGGCTTGAACGCCGCGCCCAGCACCGCCACCCGCTTGCCGAGGAACGAGTCGCCGCCCACCGCCTCCCGGGCCAGCTCCACCATGTGGCCGCGGCGGCGCATGTTGATGGAGTCGACCTCGCGGAGGAAGGTGAGCGCCTGGTCCGCGCCCAGCTCGCCGGCGCGCGCCATGAAGGCGCGGATGTCCTTGGGCAGGCAGCCGCCGCCGAAGCCGATCCCGGCCCGCAGGAACTTCTTCCCGATGCGGTCGTCGTGCCCGATGGCCTCCGCGAGCTTCACGACGTCCCCGTCGGCGGCCTCGCACACCTCGGCCATCGCGTTGATGAAGGAGATCTTGGTCGCCAGGAAGGAGTTGGCGGAGGTCTTCACCAGCTCGGCGGTCGGGAAGTCGGTCACCACGAACGGCGAGCCCTCCGCGACGGGCCCGGCGTACACCTCGCGCAGCAGCTTCTCGGCCCCCTCGCTCGCGACGCCGACGACGATCCGGTCGGGGTGCAGGGTGTCCTTCACGGCGAAGCCCTCGCGGAGGAACTCCGGGTTCCACGCCAGCTCGGCGTCGGCGCCCGCCGGAGCGAGCTCCGCGAGGCGGGCCGCGAGGCGGGCGGCGGAGCCCACCGGGACGGTCGACTTGCCGACGACCAGCGCGGGCCGGGCCAGGTGCGGGGCCAGCGAGTCGAAGGCACTGTCGACGTAGCTCATGTCGCAGGCGTACTCGCCGTGCTTCTGCGGGGTGTTCACACAGACGAAGTGGACGTCGCCGAACTCCCCGACCTCCTCCCAGGAGGTGGTGAAGCGCAGCCGCCCGGTGGATCCCTCGATACCGGCGACGTGCCGCTGGAGCATCTCCTCGAGACCCGGTTCGTACATCGGCACGCGGCCGGTGGAGAGCAGTTCGATCTTCTCCGGCACGACGTCGAGCCCCAGGACCTCGAAGCCCAGCTCGGCCATGGCCGCGGCATGGGTGGCGCCGAGATAGCCGGTGCCGATCACAGTGATCCTGAGGGCCATGGAGTGCTCCTGGGAGATGCGGACGGACGTGCGGACCGAGCATAGTCGGGCAGCGGAAGGCCGGAATTCACCGCTCGATCTGTCTGGTGTGCCTGATATGTCCCACCCCTGTCGGCAAGCTCACGTACGCGGCACGTATGCCGTCCGGCGGTCGGCGCACTAAAATTGGGTTACTTAACGGTAGTTAGCATCTGGGGAGTGAGCGTCTTGGCGGGTTCGACCGATTTCGACCTGTACCGTCCGGCCGAGGAGCACGACATGCTCCGCGAGACCATCCGCGCCCTCGCCGAGACGAAGATCGCCCCCTTCGCCGCCGCGGTCGACGAGGAGAGCCGCTTCCCGCAGGAGGCGCTGGACGCCCTGGTCGCCTCGGACCTGCACGCCGTCCACGTCCCGGAGGAGTACGGCGGCGCCGGCGCCGACGCGCTCGCCACGGTCATCGTGATCGAGGAGGTGGCCCGCGCCTGTGCCTCCTCCTCCCTGATCCCGGCCGTCAACAAGCTCGGCTCGCTCCCGGTGATCCTCTCCGGCTCCGAGGAGCTGAAGCGCAAGTACCTCGGCCCGCTCGCCAAGGGCGACGCGATGTTCTCGTACGCCCTCTCCGAGCCGGACGCCGGCTCCGACGCGGCGGGAATGAAGACGAAGGCCGTGCGCGACGGCGACTTCTGGGTCCTCAACGGCGTGAAGCGCTGGATCACCAACGCGGGCGTCTCCGAGTACTACACGGTCATGGCCGTCACCGACCCGACCAAGCGCTCCAAGGGCATCTCCGCGTTCGTCGTCGAGAAGTCCGACGAGGGCGTCTCCTTCGGCGCCCCGGAGAAGAAGCTCGGCATCAAGGGCTCTCCGACCCGCGAGGTCTACTTCGACAACGTGCGCATCCCCGCCGACCGGATGATCGGCGAGGAGGGCACCGGCTTCGCCACCGCGATGAAGACCCTGGACCACACCCGCATCACCATCGCGGCCCAGGCCCTCGGCATCGCCCAGGGCGCGCTGGACTACGCCAAGGGGTACGTCCAGGAGCGCAAGCAGTTCGGCAAGCCGATCGCGGACTTCCAGGGCATCCAGTTCATGCTCGCCGACATGGCCATGAAGCTGGAGGCGGCCCGCCAGCTCACCTACTCGGCCGCCGCCAAGTCCCAGCGCGTCGACGGCGACCTCACGTTCTTCGGCGCCGCGGCCAAGTGCTTCGCCTCCGACGTCGCCATGGAGGTCACCACGGACGCGGTCCAGCTGCTCGGCGGCTACGGCTACACGCGGGACTACCCGGTGGAGCGCATGATGCGCGACGCCAAGATCACCCAGATTTATGAGGGCACGAACCAGGTCCAGCGCATCGTGATGGCGCGCAACCTGCCGTAACGCCTTCCGCCGACGGCCCCCGGCGCAGCGCCGGGGGCCGTTCGCATGGGCTCCGCCCACCGCGGAGTGACGGACGCTACCGCGAGGCGACGGCCGCCAGCTCTCCCCGTACGGCCGTTCCGTCCGGCCAGGTCCAGCCGGCGACGAGACGGCCCGGCGCTCCCTGTTCGGCTTCCGACGCCCGCAGGACGCGGTTGATCCGGACGTCGGCGCCCTGGTCGGCACCGGCCCCGTGCACGACGACGGTCGGGTCGGGGGTGTCGCTCACGCTCTGCTGCTGCGGCTCCGCCTCGCCGCGCAGAAGGGCGCGCAACCGCGCCAGCACCACCGGGTCGTGGGCGCCGTCGTAGATCCACCGGGCGCCGAGCACTCCGTGCTCGGAGGTGCCGATCAGCGCCTCGTCGGGGACACCCTCCAGTGCCGCGCCGCGGTAGCCCAGCGGCACCAGATACGCCACCGGCTCCTGCCCGGCCGTGTCCGCCACGACCATGAACTCGATCCCGACCTCCCCTTCCGGGTCGTCCAGCCGGAACCCGCCGGCCTTGACCAGGTCCGGCGTCTGCCCGGAGTCCGCGTACCAGCTCTGCTTCGGCAGCCAGCCGGTGAGCAGCTCCAACTTGGTGGGCTCCATGGTGGTGCGGTGGACGGTTGCCATGCGGGCTCCCTGATACGTAGGTCGGGTCCGTCGTCACGACGGGTGTGTCCGAACCTACGGCGAACGATCGCTCCGGGGCGCGGAGTATTCGGCCGCGCCGGAATTGGAGTGCTCGGCCATGTCTAGGGTGGAGCGATGATCATCTGGCTGAACGGAACCTTCGGCGCGGGCAAGACCACCACCGCGAAGGAGGTGACCTCGCTCCTCCCGGACTCCCGGCTGTTCGACACCGAGAAGGTCGGCGAGATGCTCTGGCACGTGCTCGGCGTGCCGGAGAAGGACTTCCAAGACTTCCCGCCCTGGCGGGGCCTGGTGGTGGAGACCGCGCGGCAGGTGCTCGACCACGTGGGCGGAACGCTGGTGGTCACGCAGACGGTCCTGGTCGAGCCGTACTGGCAGGAGATCCACGCCGGTCTGACACGGGCCGGTATCCCCGTGCACCACGTCCTGCTGCACACGGACCGGGACACGCTCGTCGAACGCATCGAGACCGACAGCAAACCCGAGAGCGCCGGCGCCCGGCAGTGGCGGCTGGACCATCTGACCGACTACGAGCGGGCCCTGCCGTGGCTCCGCCGGGAGGCCAGGGAAATCGACACGACGGGCGTCCCGCCCTCCCGGGTGGCGGAGGCCGTCGTGCACGGGGCGCCCACCGGCTGACCGGTCCGCCAGGGGGGGTGGGAGGCGCCGGTCCGGAGCGGCCGGGGGCGCCCGTCCGGGCGCGTCAGCGGACGACCTCGAAGACGTTCTTCTGGATGCCGTTGGCGTACGCCTCGTGCTCGACCAGCTTCAGCTTCTGCGCGTCCTTGTCCGTCGCGCTGAACAGGCGCTTGCCCGCGCCGAGCAGGAGCGGGAAGACGAGCAGGTGGTACCGGTCGACCAGGTCGGCGTCCGCGAGGTTCCGGTTCAGCTCGGTGCTGCCGTGGACGATGATCGGGCCGCCCTCGGTCTCCTTCAGGGCGGCGACCTCGTCGAGCGACCGCAGGATCGTGGTCTCGCCCCAGTCGGACACCAGGTCGCCCTCGGTCAGCTGGGTGGAGACGACGTACTTCGGCATCGCCTTGTACCCCGTGAACTCCTCCATGCCCGGCCACACCGGGCTGAACGCCTCGTAGCTCGCCCGGCCCAGCAGCAGGGCCGTGGCCTCGTCCTGCTCCCGGCTCTTGAGCTCGTACGCCTCCGGCAGGAACTCCACGTCCTTGAACGTCCACCCCGAGTTCCGGTAGCCGGGCTCGCCGCCCGGGGCCTCCATGACGCCGTCGAGCGAAACGAAGGCGGTGCTGATCAGGGTGCGCATCAGATCTCCTGGCTGTGTCGTTTGCGGGGCCCCGGTTCGGTGCCCGGTGCCGCCTCCCAGTCTTACGGAAGTACAGACCGCGCACCCCGCGAAAACTCATCGGTCTTGCACCGCGCACCGCCCCCAGCCGCACCCCGGCCCCGGCCGGTAGCCTCCCTCCCCATGACCGAACTCGACAGGCTGACCGCCCTCTTCAGCGTCCTGGGGGCGGATGACGACGCCCGCGACTGGGCCGAGTCGGAGGCGGAGGAGGGGCTGCCGCAGCTCGCCCGCTACCGCCTCCTGCGGACGGTGTGGCAGGACGTCGACGCCTGGAGCACGGCCGCCCCGCGGTGGGTCGACGCCTACCGCAGCGACGGGGCGGCGGCCGACGCCGTCGACCGGGCCCTCGCGGCCGGGCTCACCCCCGAGGACCTCGGCGCACTGGCCCGGGAGATCGCCAGGGAGACCGCGTTCGGGGTGCTGTACGCCCTGGGGGACCCGGCCGACGGGTCGCTCCCGGCGGAGGTCGAGGCACAGCTGCCCGGCTGGCGGCTGGCCGAGCTGACCCCGGCCGGCGCACCGACCGGCCGCCATCTCGACGCCCTCCACGAGGACTTCGCCGAACTCGAACCGAAGGGGATCGTGCCATGAGGGGTGTGACCGAGGCGGCCACCCCCTTCGACCGTGCCGAGCGGTGTATCCGGTCCGGCAGGCCGAGGCGTACGCCCGCACCTGCGCCCGGCTCTGCGCCCACCCGGCGGCGGCCCTCCTCGACGCCGCCGGGGCCGGGGCCGGCAGCCGCGTCCTCGACGTGGGCAGCGGCAGCGGCACCGTCAGCTTCCTCGCCGGCGGGCGGGATACGAGGGTGTACGCCGGCACAACGCCTGCTGGGAGGTCGTAGATCCACTGCTGGAGAATCGTTTGATCACACAGGTATCGTGACGCGCTCGAAGCGACTTCTAGTCAGTACACGGGGTGTGGGTCATGTCGTTCGAAGAGGAATGGGGCGCGCTGAAGGCCGCCGCCGCGATGAGGCTGAACCAGGTCGGCGGCGCCGGCGGTTCCGGGCCCAAGGGGTCGGCCGACTTCGTGGTCAAGGACGACGAGCTGGGAAGCATCGGTCACGCCGCGTTCGACCTGTTCAACGGCCTGGAACCGGCCGGCAAGCACGCGAAGGCGGCGAGCGACACCGCAGGCAAGAGTCTCAAGGGCGACGGGTTCGAGACCGGTACAGCGTTCACCGAAGTGATCGGGACCTGGGAGAAGCAGGTCAAAAGCCTTCTGCAGGCCTGCGCACACATCTCCAACCACCTCGACTACACGAAGAAGTCGAGAAAGTCCGACGACGAGTGGCTGGAAACGCAGCTGCGCATCGTCGGCCCCGTCGCCCCGGACGCGGACGCATCTGTCTCCGCCTCGCAGCTCAACAAGTACTTCCGGTAAGGAGCCGCCGCCGTGCCTACCTTCGAGCAGCTCCTCACGGCCGGTCTCGGCCCGATGGAAACCGCGGTCACCCAGTGGACCGAGATGATCGGCAAGCTGAAATCCCCTCTCAGGGACAACGCCAAGGCGATGAAGTCCAAGGCCGACAAGTCCACGTGGAAGGGCGAGAACGCCACCGTCACCAAGGAGTTCGTCACCAAGACGGCCAAGGAGTTCAGTGACGCCGTCACCGAGGCCGAGTCGGTGCGCGACCTCCTGAGGGACGCCCACACCCTCTTCAAGTCGGCCCAGGACGACCTGAAGCACGCGTACGAGAACCCCCCGCCGGGCATCGTCATCTACCCCAACGGCGTTCTCAGCCACCGGGTGCACCCCGACCGCCGCTCCAAGGACAGCACCGAACCCGTCGCCACCGAGGCGCAGTTCGAGGCGCTGCGCGGCAAGCTCGAAGGCATCCTGAAGCGTGCGAACGAAGCCGACGAGCTCTGTGCCTGGGGTCTGCGCGCACTGGTCCGCAACCACCCCAACGACTTCGGCAGCACCGACATCGGCGGTATCGCCGAGGCCAGGAAGCTGCGCGCCGAGGAGAAGCAGCAGGCGGAGAACGGCCGCGAGGCCGCCAAGCTCTACGCCCGCTGGGAACACCTCGACGACGACGAGCGCGAGCGGCTCCTCACCCTCGCCGAGGAGGGCAAGGGCTCGCCGGCCTTCGCCGAGCAGCTGATGACGAACATCAGCTACCGGGGCCGGGACCAGCAGGAGGCCGTGCTGCTGCTCGCCAGCAGCCTGGAGTCGGGTGGCCGCGACGGCCAGCTCTCCGGCTCCGACGCCCGCCTCTACCGGGCGCTGTCCGGCTCCCTGGCCACCGCCACGGGACCCGATGCGTCGACCGGCGCCCCGGGCGGGGTCACCTCGGCCTGGACCGACAAGCTCATCACCACGGCCCGCGACGGCAACGGCCTGCCCCGCCAGCACCCCGGGGCCATCGGGGGCGGTGCCGCGACCCTGAAGAACCTCACGGACCTGATGGCCGCCGACGTCGGCGACAACGCTGTGTACGACCCGAACAAGGACCCCGAGGAGAAGTCCTCGCCCTGGAAGAAGGACGAGGGCGACCCGGTCTTCAGCGAGGCGTTCCTGACCGAGGTCGGCGACACCATCCGCGACTGGGAGACGGACAACGACGACGCCTACGACGGCGTCATGAAGAACTGGCAGGGCACGCAGGAGGACCCGATGAAGGGCCTGCTGAACGCCATGAGCCGCAACCCGTCCGCCTCCACCCACTACTTCGACCCGAACACCACCGACAACCTCAAGTACTTCCTGGAAGACCGGGAGTGGCCCGGTGGTGCGGTCGAGAACAAGATGCCGGACGAGACGCAGTACACCTCGGCCCGCGCCGAACTCGGCCTCGCGCTCGAATCCGCGGCCACCGGTCGCGAGCCCGGCTCACCGATGCACCCGGTGCCCGCTCACCACGACGCCGCCGAGACCGCGATCTTCGAGCGGGTGATGGGCGAGTACACGGAGGCGCTCCACAAGGACCAGACCGCCATCCCCGTCTCCATGCGCCTGCCGATGGCCGACATGATCGCCGACTACGGATCCGACGTGCACCAGATTCTGGGCAAGGAGATGAACGGACCAACCGATTTCAACAACCTCGAGATCGAACGGGGCGACCTCACCCGGATCATCCGAGCCACGGTGGAAGACCCCAACGCCTATAAGATGATCCATGGCTCGCAGACCGTGGTTATCGGTGAAGGGCTCGAACGCTACCCGGCGGAGTCTTTCCGCAAGGAGGATCCGGAGCTGCGGGCCTGGGTTCAGCAGTCCGCGAATGTGCTGGGCAGCCTCGATGGAGTGCGCGACGACGTCATCTTCGACCTGGGCCAGGCGGAGAAGGACGCCAACGCCTACGAGAAGATGCTCAATTACCACCTCGTCGGCGGGCTGCTGACCCCCATCCCGATAGCCGGCGACGCGATTCAGCGCTCGGTGGACTGGGGCCTGAGCGACGGCCTGAACGGGGACAACGCCACGGTCGATGCCGAGACCCGCGAGAAGAGGATCAAGCATTACGAAGACGGCCAGGATCAGCTGAACGGCATGTTGCGTGGCATAGCGATCAAACGCGGGCTGACGGAGGACGAACTGGACGCCAGTCCCGGCGAGTTCGAGAACCACCTCCAGGCGAAGGCCAAGGAGTGGTACCTCACCGGCCACGCCGAGGCCAAGAAGCTGACAGGGGAGTAATCGATGGACAAGAAGTGGCTGCCGTTGACCATCACGCTCGCCGTCGTCGGCGTGGCTGTGGTGACGGCGAGTGTCTGGCCCGACGACAAGGAGGAGCCGCCGCTGCCGCAGAGCCTGTGTCATGGTGCGCTCAGCCGGGAGACGGCGGAGCTGATCGACGACGGCCAGGGCGGGGAGATCAGCACGGACGAGTGGGAGAGCAAGGGCAGGACCACTGACTTCGCGGTGTTCAAAGCGTGCCGTGTGCTGCGCGCGAACCCGTACGACGACGACGACAACCCGCGCGGGGTCTACAAACTGGTCATCGAGGACACCTCCAGCCCTCCCGGCAGCAAGAAGGGCTCCACCTCTCTCGGTTCCGGGCTGGTCGGCTGGGCGCTCCCCGAGCGGGCCACGGTCACCTTGCCTGCCGGCTGCCCCGCCCGCATGGGCTCGACCGCCCCGTACGTCAGGGTGTGGCTCGACGTGCCCTCGCAGGACGAGGAGAAGCTGGCCAGGCTGGAGCGGAAGCGGCCTGTCGAGGCGGACATCGCGCTGCGCAACAACGTGACCGTGATGCGGGAAGTGGCCGCCAGGCTCGCCGAGCGGTACGACTGCGCCGAATGACGCCGCCCGGTCACGTCGCCGGGCGGCCATGGCTGCACTTGCCGACGACGCTCCACATGCCGTCGCCGGCCGCGGCGGCGTAAAGAGCTGGGACGGGTCCTCGCCGCCCGCGACGACCGGGGCCGGGGTGGCGGGGTGGGGGTCAGGCCTACGACCGGGCCGATGCCGTGCCCATGGTCGCGCCCCTCCTCGCCGGATGCCGTCGCCAGGCATAGCGACGACGCCCGACCGCGCGCCCGCCGCGTGGCCGTCGGTGCGCGGGCCTACGCCGCCTCCCAGTACTGGGCCCGGCAGTCGCGGCAGTGGCCCGGGGCCGGGGAGCGAAAGGCGCGGTCGCAGCCCTCGCAGGTCTGGAAGGGGGTGACGGGCGTCCGGGGGGCCGCAGTCAGCTCCTGGGCGCCGGGGAGCGGTGGTGGCAGGAGCACGGTGAGGCGGTGTCTGACGATCTTCGCCGGGTACTTGGGCGGCTGCGGGAGCTCGGTCGTCAGAGCATGGCGGATGGCGTCGGGGTGCGCGCCGCGTTCCAGCCAGGCAGCGGCGCCGGGGACCAGCTCCTCGACGTCTCCCTCGGAGAGCACCAGCTCCGGCGCGTGACGCCGAAGGTCGGCGAGGAGCGCGGACGCGGCCCGGTGCAGCTCCGGGGTCAGCTCGCGGGGCTGCGGGAGCGGCCGACGCGGAGGTTTCGGCGCGATGCGCGACGGTAGACGGACCGGTGGGGGCCCTTCCTCCGGTACGGGGGTGGGCTCGGGCGCGACCACGGGCGCGGGCACCACG
Organism: Streptomyces sp. NPDC021019; assembly: GCF_044333295.1. Lineage (NCBI taxonomy): Bacteria > Bacillati > Actinomycetota > Actinomycetes > Kitasatosporales > Streptomycetaceae > Streptomyces > Streptomyces sp. NPDC021019. Next base: position 39,565 of record NZ_JBIRQR010000004.1, on the reverse strand, counting down.
GGCGTCACCACCGGCCTCGGCACCGACGCCACCGTTACCGGCGCCACTGCCCCGCCCCGCAGTAGAGCCCCCGGCTGGTTGCAGAACACCGTGCGGGTCACCATCCGGCCGTTCGCCAGCCTCTCGCGGGTCCGGTGCAGATAGTCGTGGGTCTCCAGCTCGCGCAGGGCGGCGGCGATCGTCGTCTCACCTTCGGCGAAGCGGGCCGCGAGCGCCTTGATGCCGACCTGGGACCCGGCGGGCAGCGACTGGATGTATACGCCGATCCCGATCGCGGTGAGGGAGAGCTCGGCGTGCTGTGCGAGGTGGTTGCCGACGACCGTGAAGCGACTCGCGTGCGGTACGGCGACGTGGATCACGCCGGAGACCGGCAGGGGTCCGGGAACCTCTGCCAGGGCGCGGGTGAGGGCGATATCGTGCTGGGTATCCATCGGGAAGCTCTTCTCTTCCTTGGTGGTCAGGTCCTCGCTCGGGATTGCCGTCCCGGCGGGGGCCGTCTCATGTCTGGGGTTGTGTCAGCGCGAGCATATGCCTGCCAACCCGACCGAAATCCACACCAGTTGGCGAATCTCACCCATGTGGGTGATCAGCCCGTCCCGCAGTTGACCGCCGGGATCAGGTGGGGTGGGGTTGGGTAATTTCCCTTGGTTCTTTAGGTAGTTGACGTCGTGGCCCACCGGGTCGCGGTGGGCCACGATCCGGTCGGCCCCCACCGGGTCGTGGCGCGCCACTACCCGGCGCGAGCAGCGGTTTCCGGTGGCCCCCCGGGGATTGTTCACGCGGCCCGGCCCGGCCCCCTCCGGCCCGAGCGCGTTCAGCGGCCCCCATGGGCGGCGGAACGCGCTCGGCGGCGTGGACTCCGGTCGGCACAAGCCCTTTGCGGCGGAAACCCCTGACACCGGCACGCCCCCTTCGGCACACTGAGTACATGAACGCTCACTCGGGGAAACCGCCGGATCACCTCACGATCAACGTCACCCGTCACGACGACCCGGTCTCCGAGGTCACCGAGGCGGACGCGTTCGCCTCGGTCCGCAAGTACCCGAACATCGTGGTCCGGGGGCCCTTGTTCGGGCTTGCCGAGCAGCGGCGCGGAGACCGGCCGCGCTGGCGGCTGCTGGGCGAACTGGACTGCGGCTTCCCGCAGATGGCCCGGGACGAGCTCAACTCGCTCCTCTGGTTCAGGGCGAGGGACGACACCGAGGACCCGGCGGTGCGGAGGTCCCTGCTCGACGCCGTGGCACGGCTGGAGGTCGAGGCGACCGACGAGGTGTCGGCGGACGGCGTCCGCTACCGGGTCGTGCGGGCCGACGAGTTCGCCCGGATCGGCGGCGACCGTCTGGAGCCGCCCCGGGCCACCGACCCGGACGAGGACAGCTGGGATCTGGACGCGCCCGACCCCTGCCGCACCGAGGGCTTCGTGGTCGACCACGCGGCCGCCGTCGGGCTGACCGAGGGGATCGACCGGGCCGGGCTGCTGGGGCTCTCCTACACCGCCGCCCGCTTCCCCGAGGACGTACGGGCCGACTCCCGGCGGGCGTTGTCCACCCACCCCGGAGTCGTGCTCCTCCCGACGACGTTCCGGGTGGTGGAGCGGAAGGAGTTGACCTGGTCGATGGTGACCGGGCAGTACTCGACCCCGCAGGGCGCCCGCCGCGCCCTCGTCCACCACCTCACCAGGCCCGTTCCCCAACTGCCGGATCTGCCGGACATGCCGGAGCTGCCCGCCTGGATGAAGGTGGACGAGAAGGAGGCGGCCCTCCACGCGCGGGCCGCGAAGAAGTTCACCGCGCGTCGGAGGCCCAACGAACTCGTGGTGCGGGGGCGCCGGTACGAGGTGGTCCGGGTCGAGCGTGTGATGCGGATCGGGCCGGACGGGCCGGAGAAGTCGCGCCCGTCCGACGTGGACGACTACGGCCCCTCCCGGATCCACCCCCTCATGGACGAGAAGGGGAACATCTCCAACGGCTCGTAGGCGGCCCCGCAGACGGAAGAAGGGCGCCGGGCAACAGCCCGACGCCCTTCAACGGCTCTGCCCGCAGGCTCAGTCGCCCTTGACCGTGACCTTCTCGTCGTTGTTGAGCTGCTCCACCAACTGCTTCACCTTGGCCTTGTCCCAGACCAGGTTCCCGTTGACGCTGCCCGAGATCGGCATGTTCATCGACGTGCCGTCGCCGCCCGTGACGCCCTTCATCGCGAAGAACATGTTGCCCAGCGCCCAGAGCGACATGTCCTTGTCCACGATCAGCGTGTCCAGGCCCGCGCCCATCGTCGGGTACAGCTTGAACGGGTTGATGATCGTGCCCGGGGTCGCCGTCTGGCTCGCCAGCGCGGCGAGGAACTTCTGCTGGTTCTTCGTACGGTCCAGGTCGCTGCCCGGCAGCGCGTAGCGGGTCCGGACGAAGGCGAGGGACTGCTCGCCGTTCAGCGTCTGCTTGCCGGCCTGGAAGTCGGCCCCGGACTTCTTGTCCTTGAAGGCCTTCGGGATGTCCAGCTCGACTCCGCCGATCGCGTCCACGATCTTCGCGAAGCCGCCGAAGCCGATCTCGACGTAGTGGTCGATGTGGAGTCCGGTGTTGAACTCCACCGTGCGCACCAGCAGTTCGGGACCGTCCTCGGCGTAGGCGGCATTCAGCTTCACCTGCCGGCCGGCGCCCTGGAACTTCTTCCCGGACTCGGACCCCACGAAGGACGGGATCTCGACGTTGGAGTCGCGCGGCAGCGAGATCAGCGTCGGACCGTTGGAGCCGTCGTGCAGGATCATCATCGAGTCGGTCCGCTTGCCCTCGGCGGAACCGGTGCGCAGCCGCTTCTTCTCCTCGGCCGACATGCCCTCGCGGCTGTCCGACCCGACGATCAGGTAGTTCGTGCCGTCGCCGGACTCCGGGCGCTCGATGACCTTGGCGAGGTCGACCTCGCGCTTCAGCTTCGAGTCGGCCCAGAAGTACGTCGAGATCGAGACCGCGAGCACCACGACCACCAGGGTCAGCGCGCCGAGCTTGATCCGGCGGCCCCAGTCCGGGGCCGGGCGGCCGTGGACGTAACCCCCGTCACCGCCGCCGCGACGACCGCCTCCGCCACCCCGGCCGTCCGACCCGCCGCCCGAGCCGTAGACCTGGCCCGTGTTGTAGCCGCTGTCGTACCCGGCGTCGGGGCTGTTGCCGTAGCGGTCGTCGTATCCCTGACCCTGCTGCGGTACCTGAGGCCTCTGCGGCGGCGCCGACGGCCTCTGCGGGGCGGGGCGACGCTGGATGTGCGGCATCGCCCGCGCACTCTCGGGCTGGGGGTTGGCACTGCCCCGTCCGTAGCGTTCGCTGCGGTCGCCGGTCCGTCGATCGGGCCAATCGTTCATCCGGACAGTGTGCCGTCCCGGCCCACAGCTATTACAGGGTGTAAGGGAAATCGCACCAGGGCTGTTGCGAACCTGATGCATTCCGCGGGGCGCGGGTCCCCGCATAAGGTGGACTGTATGACAGATCAGGCCACCCGCCCGGAGGGCGAGATTCCGGGCAAGCCGACCGCGGCGTCCCGGACCACCCTCAGCCACATCATGACCGGCAGCGACACCAACCTCCTCGGCACGGTGCACGGTGGCGTGATCATGAAACTGGTCGACGATGCCGCCGGCGCGGTGGCCGGCCGGCACTCCGGCGGGCCCGCGGTGACCGCTTCGATGGACGAGATGGTCTTCCTGGAGCCGGTCAGGGTCGGTGACCTCGTTCACGTACGCGCACAGGTCAACTGGACCGGCCGCTCCTCGATGGAGGTCGGCGTCCGGGTCATGGCCGAACGCTGGAACGAGTCGACCCCCGCCCAGCAGGTCGGCAGCGCCTATCTGGTCTTCGCCGCCGTGGACGGTGACGGCAAGCCGCGCCGCGTACCGCCGGTGATCCCCGAGACCGAGCGCGACAACCGGCGCTATCAGGAGGCGCAGATCCGGCGCACCCACCGGCTCGCCCGTCGCCGGGCGATCAAGGAGCTCCGCGAGAAGCGCGCCGCCGACGGCATCGACGACTGAGGTCGCGAGAGTCCTTCAAGGGCCTCCGCGAGCGGCTTCGCACGCGCCCTACGGGCAGACCACCTCGTCGCCCGTCACCGTGGAGAACTCGCCCGTCTCGCGGCTCTCCGCCTTCACCCGCCGCACCTTCGTGAAGTCCGAGCCCACCGTCACCTTCAGCTGCGGGCCCTGGCCCTTCACTGCCTTCAGTTCGCTCCCGGGCAGCGCCGTGGCCAGGGACTTCGCCGACCGGTCCCAGCGCGGGTCGTACTCCACGAGCGTCCGTTCCAGCTCCCGCACCTCCCCGTTGAGCGGGGCCTCGGTGGTGGTGAAGCCGGTCGCCCGCAGCGCCTCGTCCACCGTCCGGCCGAGACCGGCCTTCGGGGTCCCGTTGTAGACCTGCACCCGGATCTCCTTCGGCGCCACGTCCACGAGCGTGGCCGGAGGCTTCTCCGGACCGGCCGCGGGCTTCGGCTTCGAGGGGGCCAGCGGCTTGTCCTCGCGCAGCGCCTGGAACAGCTTCTTCGCCTTCTTCGCGTCCCACCGCACCGTCGAGCCGATGCCCTCGACCGGGAAACTGGGGTTGCCGATGGGCACGGAGGCGAACTCCGACGAGGCCGGACCGAAGTGCTTCATCGCCTTGCCGAGCGCCAGCATCTGCTCCGTACCGAAGCCCTTGTCGGCCCGGACCGAACCGAGCGCCGAGGCGGAGACCTGCTGGAACTTCACCGGGTTCAGCAGCACTCCGCTGCTCGTCGCCTGCTTGATCAGCGCCGCCACGAACTTCTGCTGGCGTTCCATCCGGCCCAGGTCGGAGGCCACGTCCACATGGCGGGAGCGTACGTACTGGAGCGCCTGGCCGCCGTCCAGCTCATGAGTGCCCGCGGGGAGGTTCAGCCCGGTGTACGCGTCCTTCATCGGCCGCGCCGTACAGATCTTGACCCCGCCCACCGCGTCGACCGTCTTCATGAAGCTGGTGAAGTCGACCTCCAGATAGTGGTCGATCTTGACCTTGGTCATGTTCTCGACCGTCCGCACGGTCAGCGTGGGCCCCCCCTCCGCATACGCGGCGTTCAGCTTCACCGGGTGGCTCGCGTGGCGCTTGCCCGTGGTGCGGTCGGTGTGGGCGGGCATCTCGGCGTAACTGTCCCGGGGGAGGCTCACGACGCTCGCCCGCTGCCGGTCGGCCGACAGATGGACCAGCATGATCGTGTCGGTGCAGTGGCAGGGCGCACCGCCGAGCCGGTACTTCTTCCTCTCGGCCTCGGTGATCGTGTCCCGGCCGTCGGTGCCGACGAGCAGCAGATTCGTGCCGTGGCCCCCCTGGGGGCGGTTCTTCATGTCCTTGAACGGATCGACCCGGCCGATGCCGCTCTCCAGGCTGCTCACCACGGCGTGCCCGATCCCGCCTGCCCCCAGCACCAGCACCGACAGACCCGTGGCCACCCGCATGCCCCAGCGCGGCCGCTCGTCCTGCTTGCGGGGGCGGACCGGCCGTGTGCCCTGCGGCGGACGGTGGCGCGGGGGAGCGGGGCGGGGACGCGGCGGGCGCTGCGGTGCGGGCACGGGGAGACACCTCCGGGGTGCAAGGGAGACACCTCTGCGGTGCAAGGGGACCATCGCACGGTAGGCCCATACGATCTCCTCCCCGGCCCGCGACCCGGCGGCGCGCACCGGTATCCCCCATTCGCGGTAACGTGGCGGCCGAATAGCGACGCCTCCCGGGGCGCCCGCCTCCCGCGGTGCGACACCCCCCGGCGCCCCCGAGGACCACCCGAGGACCACATGTCTGCCGCGCAGTACCCCGCCGTCTCCGTGATCATGCCGGTGCTCAACGAGGAACGTCATCTCAGGAACTCGGTCCGGCACATCCTGGAGCAGGAGTACCCCGGTGAGATGGAGGTCGTGATCGCGCTCGGCCCCTCCGCCGACCGTACGGACGAGATCGCCGCCGAGCTGGTCGCCGAGGACCCCCGGGTCCACACCGTGCCCAACCCCACCGGCCGCACCCCCGCCGCCCTCAACGCGGCGATCAAGGCCTCCCGCCACCCCGTCGTCGTACGGGTCGACGGCCACGGCATGCTCTCGCCGAACTACATCGCGACCGCCGTCCGCCTCCTGGAGGAGACCGGCGCTCAGAACGTCGGTGGCATCATGCACGCCGAGGGCGAGAACGCCTGGGAGGACGCCGTCGCCGCCGCGATGACCTCGAAGATCGGCGTCGGCAACGCCGCCTTCCACACCGGCGGCCAGGCGGGCCCGGCCGAGACCGTCTACCTGGGCGTCTTCCGCCGCGAGGCCCTGGAGCGGGCCGACGGCTACAACGTCGAGTTCATCCGCGCGCAGGACTGGGAGCTGAACTTCCGTATCCGCGAGGCCGGCGGGCTGATCTGGTTCTCGCCCGAGCTGAAGGTCCAGTACCGCCCGCGCCCCACGGTGAAGGCCCTCGCCAAGCAGTACAAGGACTACGGCCGCTGGCGCCACGTCGTGGCCCGCTACCACTCCGGCTCGATCAACCTCCGCTACCTGGCCCCGCCGACCGCCGTCGTCGCCATCGCGGCGGGCCTGGTCCTGGGCGCGGCCGTCACCCCGTGGGCCCTGGTCGTCCCCGGCGGTTACGTGGCCGCGATCGTCGCCGGGTCGCTGCCCGCGGGCAAGGGCCTCTCGCTGAAGGCCCGCGCACAGATCCCCGTGGCGCTGGCGACGATGCACATGTGCTGGGGCTTCGGCTTCCTCACGAGCCCCCGGTCGCTGGCCAAGCGGGTCATCGCGAGCCGCCGCCCGGCGATGAACGGCAGCAGCGAGACCGTCTGACCCGGCAGGCGTACCCGTCCCGGCGGGCGTACGCGACAGGCCCCGCCCCGGGTACGCGACAGGCCCCGCCACGGGGGTACGCGACAGACCCCCGCAGCCTTACGCGTCAGAACGGAAGGGCCGCACCGCTCGGCGGTGCGGCCCTTCGCGTACAGGTGTCGTCACGGCGTCACCAGGTGTAGTTCGGGTTCACCTTCATGCAGGCCTTGTCGTCGTCGCCGTTGAGGGCGCCCGCCGACTCCGGGGTCTTCTCCTTGCCCTTGGACACCGGGTAGGCCCCGTCCTCGCGCCAGTCCGCGCCCACGGCGAACGAGATCCCCGAGACGTCCGTGGACTTCTTCACCTGGGACAGCGGAACCCCGAGCGCCTTGGCGACCGCCTGCGCGTCGCCCTCCAGATCCGCGCTCGGATACAGGATCGCCGTCCGCGCCGCCCCGGTCACGTTGCCCGGGTCGACGGTGGCCTTCGCGAAGCCCGCCTCCTTCAGCTGCTCCATCACGTCACCGGCGCGCCCCGAAGCGGGCCCGAGCGCGTCCGTGGCGGTCCCGTTCCGCACGGCGACGGCGATCTCGCCGACCGGCGCCGACGGGTCCTTCGTCGCCTCCGGCTTCTTCCGCTTGGAGGCCTTGCCGTCCAGCGGGACGTCGTCGCGGACCATCCGGAACAGCTGCTCCGCGTCGCCCGCCTTCGGGTAGACCCGGCCGTTGTTCGTGCCGGTGCCGTACACGTTGGGCATGGTCGACATCGTGATGCGCTTCGTGGGGACCTTCTTGAACTCCTCGGCCAGGTCGTAGAGCTTTTTGACCGTGTCGAGGCCCTTGTCGACCGTCAGCGCGTTCGTGGCCGCCTCGGCGAGGTTCATCAGCTTCGCCGGGTCGGTGAGTTTGGTGCCCTTGCGCAGTTGGCGGACCATCGCGTTCATGTACTGGTGCTGGGCCTTCGCCCGCCCCAGGTCGGTGTTGTCCTCGAAGCCGTACCGGGTGCGCAGCCACTGGAGAGCCTGCTCGCCCTTGACGTAGGTGGTGCCCTTCTCCAGCTTCAGCCCGGAGCCCTTGCCGTCCCGGCCACGGGAGTTGATGTTGGCGTCGACACAGACCGGGACACCGCCGATCGCGTCGGCCATCGACACCACACCGGCGAAGTCGATCATCATGAAGTGGTCGATCCTGATGCCGGTCAGCTCGTACCAGGTGGCCACCGTGCACCCCGGACCACCGCGACCCAGGCTCTGGTTGGTCTGTACGTCCGTGGTACTGGCGGGGAAGACCTCGCCGTCCGGGGCCGTGCACTTGGGCATCTTCAGCATGGTGTCGCGCGGCATGCTGATCACGGAGAGGTTGCTGCGGTCCGCGGAGATGTGCAGCAGCATCTGCACATCGGCCAGCGGCGGTGCGCCGAACGTCTCCTTCGCCCCGCCCAGCTTCTGGTTGGCCTTGGAGTCCCGGGCGTCGGAGCCGATGAGCAGGATGTTGAGCGGGGTCTGACCGGCGGCGTTGGCCTTGTGATCGGCCATCTGCTTGTCGCCGAGGGTCAGATCCTCCTTCTTGATGTTGCCGTTGAGGTGCTCGTAGTAGAGATAACCGGCGCCGCCGGTGGCGAGTATGAGCACCGAGAGTACGGAGGCGCTCCAGCGCAGCACCCGCCGCTTGGCGCTCTTGGGCGCACGTCGGCTGCTGCGCGCCCGGGCGCCGCCGCCGTTCCCGCCCCTGCCCCTGGTCGCCCGACGGCCGCCCCCCGGCGCCCCACGGCCACCTGGCTCCGCACGGCCCCCCGGCCCGCCGCCCTCGCCCGGCCCTTCGCCCTCGTGCGGGCTCCCGTCCCGGCCGGGCCGATCGGCGCGGCGGACGCGTGACCGCGTTCTCTCCCCGGGCGTGCTGCTCCGTCCCACCGGACCCCCCATGCTGTTCAGATTTCCGCTGCGGCGCGGTGACCCGGTGTCACTGGGCGCATACCGCCTTGTCGGCGCTTGCCTTCTCGATGTCCTTCGGCGGCTTCGCCGGTCCGGTGATGAGCTGGCCCGCGCCCTTGAAGTCCGCCCCCAGCGTGAGCACCATCGCCTGAAGTCCCTCGGCGTCGGTGGTGCCCTGCTTCATGGCCGTTGCGGGAAGCCCCATCATCTCGGCGAGCGCCCGGGCCTGATCGGCCTGGTTGGGCGCGTACTCCAGTGTCGTCTTCTTGATCTTCTCGGGTGCGTTGGCCTTGTTGGTCGACTTCAGCACCCCCTGCTCGTTCTGGAGCCAGGTGACGGTCGAGCCCGCCGCGCCGGGGATCTCACCGCCGTTGAGGACGTCCACGCGTACGTCGGCCGCCTCGGCCTTCGGGCCCTTGAGCAGGGCCGCCTGCTTGCCCTTGGCGGCCTTCTCCTTCTGCTTCACCTCGGTCAGCGAGGTGTCGGAGCGCATCATCGCGAAGAGCTGCTCGCCCTTGACCGGGTCCACGACCACGGTGACGGGCTTCGGCTCGGCCGGGTTGTCTATGACCGGCATCGTGAGGAAGCTGATGTTCTTCGTGTCGACCTTGCCGATCTCCTCGGCCAGCGTCATCAGCTTCGTCGCGTCGCCGATGGCCGTGTCGACGGTCAGCGCCTTCGTGGCCGCGTCGGCCAGCGAGTACAGCTTCTTCGGGTTGGTCAGGGTGTCGCTCGACTTCATCTCGCGGATCATGGAGCCGAGGAACTGCTGCTGCACCTTGATCCGGTCGAGGTCGCTCCGGTTGCCGAAGCTGTCCCGGGTGCGCAGCAGGGCCAGTGCCTGCTCGCCCTGCACCTTCGACTCGCCCTGGGGCAGCTTCAGATGCGACTTCGGGTCGTCGACCGGCTTCGCCATGCAGACCTTGACGCCGCCGACCGCCGACGTCAGGGACTTGACCGCGTTGAAGTCGACCATCATGAAGTGGTGGGGCTTGACCCCGGTGATGTTCTCGACCGTCTTCATGGTGCAGCCGGGGTTACGGCCGTTCTGGCCGAGGCTGGTGTTGAACCGTTGGTTCGGGGTGCCGGGGATGACCGTGGAGGTGCCGTCCTCGTTCTTCGACTCGCACTCGGGGATCTCGGTCATCAGGTCGCGCGGGATGCTCATCGCCGTCGCGTTGGTCCGGTCCTCGGAGACGTGGAACAGGATGGTGGTGTCGGCGTGGCCCTCGCTGCCCTTGTCGCCGTACCCCTCGTTGCCCTTGCCGGTGCGCTTGTCGGTGCCGATGATCAGGATGTTCATCGGGCCGTCGGTGACGACGTTCTTGCTGCCGGCGTCACCCACGTCGATGGCGTCGATGTTCCCGTTGAGCTTCTGGTACAGCAGGTACGCCCCGGCCGAACCGGCGACCACGACGAACGCCATGACCCCGCCCGTCCACAGCAACGCCTTCTTCTTGCGCGACTTCTGCGGCTTGCGCTTCCGACGGCCGGGCGCGGGCGGTTCGGCGGACCCGCGTCCCCCCTGGGAGCTGCGACGGCTGCGCTGGCCGGGCACCCCGCGGCGCGGCCCGTCCGGGGCGTCCTCGCCCTCACGCGTACCGGCGCCGCGGCGTCCCGAACCCTCGCGGGACGAACCGGTCCGGGAGTCGCCCCGGCGACCGGTTCCCTCGGCCGTAGCCGTACGCGAAGGGCTGCTCGACTCCCCAGTGGAGTGATCCAGTCGCAATTCGTAATTACCGGTGTGCGGGTTGAGTACCCACTGGTCGGCGGGGTCGATATCGTCCGCCCGTCCACGACTGTGCGCGTCCACGGTTGCCTGCGTCCTCCGTCGGTGCCACGCGAGGCGCCCTCCCCCGGCAAGGCGCTCGTTCCTTCGCTCCAGCAGTGCACGACCTGACGGCCGGAAGCACCGGATCGCGTCACACTATCCGGCCGATTCCGCGTCGAGCGACGTGCGTGACACATTCCACGCCCCTTACAACTGGGCATTCTTCCCATTAGGCGTCGATTGCGCTCTATGTCTTGGCAATTGCTTTACTGCTTGCACAGGTCGTCGGCCGCGCTCGAACCCGAATACGTGGGTGTGGGCGTCGGGCTCTCGGACCCGGTGTCGTCCGGTTTCCCGTCCTGCTTCCCTTCCTGGTCCCGCTGTGCTTCCTTGAGTTCGTCGGCCGGGACCACGGCGACGGGCCGGTCCTCGCGGAGTTGCTCGAACAGGTCGCCCGCATCCGGTTCGACGAGTTCGTCCCGGTTCGCGTTGTTGCGGTACGGCTGCCGGGGCACGGTCAGGAACTGCACCTGCTCGGTCGGGACGTTGCGCATCCCGCGCACCAGGTCGTACAGGTCGCGCAGCGAGTCAAGACCCGGGTCCGTGGTCAGCGACTTGGTCGCCGCGTCCAGCACCGGGTAGAGGCGCGTCGGGTTGAGCAGCACGCCGTTGCTCTGCATCTTGTTCACCAGGGCGCCCAGGAACTGCTGCTGGCGCTCCATGCGTTCGGTGTCGCTGCCGTCGCCGAGGGTCTTGCGCGCCCGTACGTAGCCGAGGGCCTCCTCGCCGTTCAGCGTCTGCCGACCGGCCGGGAGTTCCAGGTGTGCGTCCTTGTCGTCGATCGGCTCCTTGAGGCAGATCTCGACCCCGTCCACGGCGTCGACCATCTCCTTGAAGCCGTTGAAGTCGACGACCATGTGGTGATCGACGCGGATCCCGGTCATCCGTTCCACGGTGCGGATCGTGCAGGCGGTGCCGCCGAGCTCGAACGCCGTGTTGAACTGGGTGAACCGCTCCCGCGTCTCCTTGCCGTCCGAGGTGCGGCAGCCGGGGATCTCCACCATCAGGTCGCGGGGGAGGGACACGGCGGTCGCGCTCTTCCGGTCCGCCGCCAGGTGCAGCAGGATCGTGGTGTCGGAGCGCTGGCTGCCGCCCTCGTCCCGGCCGTACTCGCTGTTGTCCCCGGCCCGGCTGTCGGACCCGATGAGCAGGATGTTCCGGGCGTCCATGACGACCGGGGTCGGCCGTTCCTTCTCGTACGCCTTGAGCTCGGCGGCTGCGCTCGTGTCGGTGGTGATGTTCCCGTCGAGCTTCTGGTACATCCACCAGCCCACGCCCGCGGCGACCAGCACGACGAACGAGGCGGCGAGCGCGGTCCAGCGGAGCCAGTGGCCCTTGCGGGCGCCACCGCCGTCCGTGGACCGGTCGGCCCAGGTCCCCACGCCGTCGCCGCCCCCGGCCTCGGGCAGGCCGTCACCGTCCCCGGCACTCCCGCCGCTACTGGCCTCGGCAGGCTCGGGGCCGGGGTCGGGGCCGGGCTCGGCGCCCGCCTGGATCTCGGGCGCGGGCTCGCCGGCGGCCGGGGTCCCCTTCGCGGCCGCCGAGTCCTCCGAGGCCTGAGGGGATTCCGACGCCCGAGGGGTTTCCGCGGACTCCTGGGCGTCCCCGGCCGTCGGTGTCCCGCCCCCGGGGGTCCCGCCCCCGGGGGTCACGCCTCCGGGTCCGGACTCCTCCTGCGACCCGCCCTGCGACTTGTCCCCGGCCGGGTGGTCCGGGTCGGACGGCGGGCCAGCACTGTCGGTCACGTCTGCGTCCATCCTTCACGTTCGGCGGCGCGAGGGGCCGCCGGTCGCAGGAGTAGACGGCTGAAACTCACGCTTGGTTGTGCACGGCCAGGAGAGTGGTCTGTACCGCCCGATCATCTACCCGCTCCGGAGCCGATTCCCGAGGACTCGGCCCGCAGTGGGCCGGACGAGTGCACCTCAGGGTGCTTGTCATACCGCGGTGTTGGTGACCCGCTCGCTCTCGGTCCGCTGGGCCAGCCCCTCCGCGTCGAGCTGCCCGAGGTGACGGCAGAGCACCACGGACCCGCCGGCCGCCAGTGGCGCGAACAGTCCGGCGCTCAGGCCTTCCCAGGTGTCGTACGTACGCCCGGTGAGCAGCCGGGACCCCGGTACGAGTCCGAGGGCGTCGGCGTCCTCGCGGGCCCGGGCGACGAGCTGCGCCCCCGTCAGCTCGACCCCGCCGACCGCCAGCGCGGGCGCGTCCGGGTCCACCGGGGCGAAGGGTGCGAAACGGTCCCCCTGGCTCGGCACCTCCACCGCGTAGTCCGCGAACCCCTCGGGCGCCCGCGGGAACCGGCCACCCAGCGGACGCAGGGCGAGGGCGACGCGCTCGCCCCGGCAGGCCCGCGCCCGCTCCAGGCTCTCCGGGCCGGTCACGACGAGATCGGCGGCGGCCGGGTCGCCCTGGACGTCGGCGACGACCCCGACGGAGGAGCAGGCGAGCAGCCAGACCGCGGACTGCCAGTGCGCGGGGAGCAGCAGGGCGATCCGGTCGCCCGGCTCCGCCGCGAGGTCGCCCTGGAGCAGATTGGCGGTCTTGGCCACCCAATTGGCGAAGGTGGCCACCGACAGTTCGACGCGTTCTCCGGTGGCGTCGTCGTAGAAGGTGACCAGGGGGCGGGCCGGGTCCGCGGCGAGCGCGGATCGCAGCAGGTCGGCAGGGGTGCGGTCGCTGGAGTTCATCCGCGCAAGCGTACGCGGGGCCGCTGTGCGGGGCGGGCTGAACGGGTGTCACGTACACCGGTTCGGCCGACGGCGCGTCACGCCGGGGCCGATGCCCGGGTCGCCGGACTCCTGACCATATGGCCAGGATCATGCGTATGCGTGCACTATTGGTCACCTCAGTCGGCGTCACCTGCGCGGCAGCCCTCACCCTGCCGCTCGCCGCCCCCGCCCTGTCCACCCCGGCCGCTCACTCCGCCTCGGCCCGGCCTCCTTCCCCGGCCCCCGAGTCGCCCGGGTCGGGCCCGCCGTCGGCCCGGATCGAAGCCGCCCCCCACAAAGCGAACGCAGTGGACGAAGCGAATCAGGGGAACGAAACGAACGAAGGGGGCGCGCGCGAAGTCCCCGAAGCGGCCCCGCCGCGCACGGGCGAGACCCGTGCGGCCGCGCCCGCGGGCTCGACGCAGTCCCTGCCCCTGGAACCCCTCGCCGCACCGTCCGACCGCTCCGGCGGCCCGGCGACGGCCGGCCAGGGGCTGGACCGGCGGACGGCCCGCCCGTTCTCCCTGGTCGGCGTGGTCTGGGACGACGCCGAAGCCGAACTGCACGGCACGGTCCAGGTCCGCACCAGGGCGACCGGCTCCACGAGCTGGTCGGACTGGCAGGACGTCGAGACCCACAACGCCGAGCACGCCCCCGACCTCGGCAGCGCCGAACGGAAGTCCGGAGCCGCGCGTGGAGCGACCGCCCCGCTCTGGGTCGGCGACTCGGACGGCGTGGAGGTACGCGTGCGCCCGGACGCGGCCGATCCGCGGCACGGGTCCGCCGCCGTGCCGCTCCCCGAAGGGCTGCGCCTCGAACTCGTCGACCCCGGCGAGGACCCCGCGCCCGAACCCGCCGCCGACGCCGGCCGGACCGTCACCCCGGCGGCGTTCGTCGGCAACCCGGTGCCGCCGACGACGACGGGGGCCGTGCCGGAGGCGCTCACCGTCGAATCCGCCGCGGCCTCGGCCGTCAACGCGGACCTCGCGCCGCTCGGCGCTGCCGTCATCCCCGCGCTGACCAAGGCGGCGACGGAGGAGGAGGCGGCGATCGTCGCGGCCGGGGCGAAGCCGTACATCGGCCCCCGCCCGAAGATCGTCACCCGCAAGGGCTGGGGCGCGGACGAGAAGCTCCGCGAGCGCAACTTCGCGTACACCAAGTCCGTCAGGGCGGCCTTCGTGCACCACAGCGCGACCGGCAACAACTACACCTGCAAGCAGGCCCCTTCGGTGCTCCGCAGCATCTACCGCTACCACGTCAAGAGCAGCGGCTGGCGCGACTTCGGGTACAACTTCGCCGTCGACAAGTGCGGGAACATCTACGAGGGCCGCGCCGGAGGCGTCTCCAAGGCCGTCCTGGGCGCCCACACCCTGGGCTTCAACTCCAACACCATGGGGGTCGCCGTGCTCGGCACGTACTCCTCCACCAACCCGCCCGCCGCCGCGGTGACCGCCGTTTCCAAGCTCACCGCCTGGAAGCTCGGACTGTTCGGGGCCAACCCCAAGGGCAAGGTCACCCTCGTCTCCGGCGGCAGCGGCAAGTACGCGAAGGGCAAGAGGGTCAAGATGAACGTCATCTCGGGCCATCGGAACGCCTTCGCAACCGAATGCCCCGGAGCGCGTCTCTACAAGAAGCTCGGCAAGGCCCGGACCACCTCCGCCAAACTGCAGGGCCGCTGACCGGGGCGTTTCCGACCGGTCTGCTTAGACTGGCCAGCCACAACCAGGCCAGGCCCCAGCAGGAAGCAGAGACGGTGCTGTGACAGAGGCAAAAGAAGCGATCCTCCTGGTCGGTGGCAAAGGCACCCGGCTGCGCCCGCTCACGGTGCACACCCCGAAGCCGATGGTTCCGGCGGCGGGGGTCCCCTTCCTCACCCACCAACTGGCGCGGGCCAGGGCGGCCGGGGTGGAGCACATCGTGCTCGCCACGTCCTACCTGGCGGAGGTCTTCGAACCGCACTTCGGCGACGGTTCCTCGCTCGGCCTGCACATCGAGTACGTCACCGAGCAGGAACCGCTCGGCACCGGCGGAGCCATCCGCAACGTCGCGCCGAAGTTGTTCTCGGGGCCCGACGAACCGGTCCTGATCTTCAACGGCGACATCCTGACCGGGCTCGACATCCGGGCCCTGGTCACCTCGCACACCGTCTCCGGGGCGGATGTCTCCCTCCACCTGACCCGGGTCGAGGACCCGCGCGCCTTCGGCCTCGTGCCGACCGACGCGACGGGCCGGGTCTCGGCGTTCCTGGAGAAGCCGCAGACGCCGGAAGAGATCGTCACCGACCAGATCAACGCCGGGGCGTACATCTTCCGGCGCTCGGTCATCGACTCCATCCCGGCCGGCCGTCCCGTCTCCGTCGAACGCGAGACCTTCCCCGGACTGCTCGCCGCCGGCGCCCACCTCCAGGGCATGGTCGACTCGACGTACTGGCTGGACCTCGGCACCCCGGGCGCGTTCGTCCGCGGCTCCGCCGACCTCGTCCTCGGCCGCGCCCCGTCCCCGGCGGTCCCCGGCCGCTGCGGCGACCGCCTGGTCCTGCCGACCGCCTCCGTGGCCCCGGACGCCAAGCTCACCGGCGGCACGGTGGTCGGCGCCGGCGCGGTGATCGGCGCGGGCGCGAGAATAGACGGCTCGACGATCCTGGCCGACGCGGTCGTGGAAGCGGGCGCGGTCATCACGGACTCCCTGGTCGGGGCCGGCGCCCGGATCGGCGACCGTACGGTGCTGGTGGGCGCGGTGATCGGCGACGGGGCGCAGGTGGGCGCGGACAACGAACTGCGCGACGGGATCAGGATCTGGTGCGGCGCGGTCCTGCCGGACGCCTCGGTCCGCTTCTCCTCGGACCAGTAGCCCCGTGCCAGTAGCCCCGTACCCGTACCCTCGAAGGGACGCCCCCTCCGCACCGAGAACACCAGGAACACCGAGGCCCCCGTGGCAGGACGATTCGCCCCCCGCACCGCGCGTGCGGCGCTGCCGCACCAGGCTGCCGCCCCGGCGCGTCCGACGGCTTCGCCCTCGCACGACGGACCGCCGCTGACCCGGGAGTGGACCCCGCCCGGCCGGCTGGACCTCCGTCTCGTCCTCGGCCCCCTGCGCCGGGGCCCGGCGGACCCCACGTTCCGGATGGTCGCGGACGGCACGTTCTGGCGGGCCACCCGCACGCCCGAGGGCCCCGGCACCCTGCGCCTCGCGGCGCGCGGCGACCGGATCGAGGCGGCGGCCTGGGGCCCCGGCGCGGACTGGCTGCTGGAGGGGCTCCCCGCACTCCTGGGAGCGGACGACGACCCGGACGCCTTCGCCCCCCGCCACCGCCTGCTGGCCCTGACCCGCCACCGGCGCCCGGGCCTGCGACTCCTCCGCACGGGCCTGGTCATGGAATCGCTGATCCCGTCCATCCTGGAGCAGAAGGTCACGACGGACGAGGCGTACCGCGCCTGGCGCCACCTGGTCCGCCGCTTCGGCACCCCTGCGCCCGGCCCCACCGCGGAGCTGGGCCTGCACGTCATGCCGGACCCACGGGGCTGGGCGCTGATCCCGTCCTGGGAATGGCACAGGGCGAACGTCGACGCCAAGCGGTCGTCGACGATCCTGCGCGCGGTCCGCGTGGCCCGCCGACTGGAGGAGGCCGCGACGATGAACCTCCCCGAGGCACTGACCCGCCTGGAACTGATCCCCGGCATCGGCCCCTGGACCTCGGCCGAGACCCTCCAGCGCTCGAACGGCGCACCGGACGCGGTCACGGTCGGCGACCTGCACCTCCCGGGCATCGTGGGCCACGCCCTGGCGGACAACCGCGACGCGGACGACGAGGAGATGCTGTCCCTGCTGACCCCGTACGAGGGCCAGCGCCACCGAGCGACCCGCCTGATCCTGCTCTCGGGCCACACCCCGAAACGCCGGTCCCCGAGGATGACCCCGGGCGACATCACCCACCTGTAGCCGTTTCCGGGGTGTGGCATCTCCAGCCCCTCCGGCGTTCGAGGAGCGGGGACCGGGGCGGAGCCCCGAACGCAGCCCGTCCGGCGCTCGAGGACCTCACCGCACGGTGAGAAACGCCTCCGCGTCCCGAACGCCCCGCTCCCGGGGCGCCCCCGCCGGATGCCCCACAGCCACCGCCCCCAACGGATCCCAGGACGACGGCAGCGACAACACCTCCCGCACCACGGACCGGCAGAACATCGTCGAGGACACCCACGCCGACCCCAGCCGCTCACCCGCCAGCGCCACCAGGAAGTTCTGCACGCCCGCGCCCGCCGCGACGACGAACATCTCGCGCTCCGCGGTGTCGCGCCGCTCGTCCCCGTACGTGTGCGAGCCGTCCATCACCAGGCACGGCACCGCCAGATACGGCGCGTCGCGCAGCACATCCCCACGCCGTACCCGCTTGGCGATCGACTCCTCGCTCCTGCCGTCGCGCCGCAGGTCCTCGATCCACGCGTCCCGCATCGCGTCGAGCAACCGGGTCCGCGACGCGGCGGACTCCAGCAGCACGAACCGCCACGGCGTCGTGTGATGAGGGGCGGGCGCGGTCACCGCGGCGGCCACCGCCCGCCGCACGGCCCCCGGGTCCACGGGCTCGTCGGTGAACTCGCGCACCGTACGCCGCAGTGTCACCGCTTCACGGACCGCCTCCGACGTCCCGAGGCGGAACATGTCGTCGGCCGCACTCCGTACGAGCGCACGCGCGCCGGGGGAGTCCTCGCCGTCGGGGGGCACCACGTGCCGCAGCCCCCGTACCACGGCGACCGGCAGCCCCTCCGCCTTGCCCTTGACCAGGTCCCCGGCCGCGGCCAGCTCGTCCGCCGTGGCCACCACCGTGGCGCTGAGCGGATTGCCGTACGCGTCCGTCCCGCCGCGCAGATCGTCCAGCACCCGCACTCCGGCGGCCCCGATCGCGACATCGGTCAGCCCGTTGCGCCAGGGCCGCCCGAAGGTGTCCGTGACGACGACGCCGACCTCCACGCCGAGGGCGTCCCGCAGCCCGTCCCGGATGGCCCGGGCGGAGACGTCGGCGTCCTCGGGCAGCAGCAGCACGGTCCCGGCCGGCGTGTTCGAGGCGTCGACCCCGGCGGCGGCCATGACCAGACCCTGCCGGTTCTCCACGATCCGCAGCGGCCCGCGCCGGGCCACGACCCGTACGGTCTCGGCGTCTATGGCGGCCTCGCGGTCGGCGGCCCGGACGATCCTGCCCTCGGCCTTGGAAACGATCTTCGAGGTGACGAGCAGGATGTCCCCGTCGACCAGGCCGGGCTCGGCCGCGGCGATCAGCCTGGCGAGATCGTCACCGGCGCGCACCTCGGGAATCCCGCCCAACGCCCAGACCCGGAAAGAGGGCGCACCCGAAGCCGCGACACCACCGTCACCGGACGTAGCGCCACCACCGCCGCGAGCCACAGCCCCACCGCCGCCGGAGGAGGCCACGACACCACCGCCGCCGGAGCCACCAGGAGAACCGCTCACGCCCGGACCTCCTCGGCCAGCTCCAGCGCCTGCCGGGCCATCGCCGCGGTCGTGTCCACGTCCGTCATCATCAGCGGCACCGCCCGGCAGCGGATCCCCGCCGCCTCGACCTCCCCGACCGCACCCGCGTCCACCGTGTCCACCAGCCAGCCGTCCAGCAGCCCCGAACCGTAATGCTGGGCCACCGCGGCGGCGGTCGACTCGACGCCCACCGCGGCGAGCACCTTGTCTGCCATCCCGCGCACGGGCGCGTCCCCGACGATGGGGGAGAGGCCGACGACCGGCACCCCGGCCTCGGCGATGGCCTCCCGGATCCCGGGCACGGCGAGGATCGTGCCGATCGACACCACCGGATTCGACGGCGGGAAGACGATGACATCGGCCGAACCGATGGCCTCCAGCACCCCCGGGGCCGGCTTGGCCTGCTCCGCGCCGACCGGCACGATCGCCCGCGCCTCGACGGAGGCGCGCAGCTTCACCCAGTACTCCTGGAAGTGGATCGCCTTGCTCTCGCCGTCCGTCTCGACGGCGACATGCGTCTCGACCCGGTCGTCGGACATGGGGAGCAGCCGCACGCCCGGCTGCCACCGGGCGCAGAGCGCCTCGGTGACCGCGCTCAGCGGATAGCCCGCGCCCAGCATCTGCGTACGGACGATGTGGGTCGCGAAGTCGCGGTCGCCGAGCCCGAACCACCCGGGGCCCACGCCGTACGCCGCGAGCTCCTCCTTGACCTGGAAGGTCTCGTCGGTCCGCCCCCAGCCCTGCTCCTCGTTGATGCCACCGCCGAGCGTGTACATCACGGTGTCGAGGTCGGGACAGACCTTCAGCCCGAACAGATGGATGTCATCACCCGTGTTGCCGATCACCGTGATGTCCGCGTCGGGCGCGGCCTGCTTGAGGCCGCGAAGGAAGCGGGCACCGCCGATGCCACCGGCCAGAACAACAATGCGCATGCGGAGCAGTTTGTCAGGCGGGTACGGCGCCCACGGTCGTCGGGGCGCTCTGCGTGGCGTGCATCGGCATCTCGGTCAGGCCCGGGTAGTAGATGTGCAGACTCACGGCCGGTTCGAGCGAGTCGTTGACCACTTCGTGGACGTACCCCGGGGCGAAGGCACGCTGCGCGCCCGCGCCGAGAGCTCGCGTCCCGCGCTCGGTGTGCTCGGTCAACTCGCCTTCCAGGACCGTCAGTACGCCGGCGGAGAGGCCGTGGTCGTGACGCCCGCTGCCCTGTCCGGGCACCCAGCTGAGCAGCCACACCTCGTAGCCGGGGCCCTGGTGCAGGCGGTGGTACCAGCGGGAGGCGGAGTCGTACTGGACGATTCCGGCCCACCGGGCGCGGTCGCCCGCGATGGAGCGTGCGAGTCCGACGAACTCGGAGACGGTGGAGGGGTGCTCGCGGGCGGGCTGCAGGAGGTGCTGGACCTCGAGGATGTCGCCGGCGATCTGAAGGTCGCTGTCGCTGTTCATGGCTGCGGTGGTTCCTCGGCATGGGGGTACGCGAGCGGGGAGCGCGGTGAGCGTCGGCGGCCCGGAAACGAGCCGCGGGAAGTGCGAGGTGCGGGGAGGAGCGGGAGGAGACGAAGAATGACGCTCGACCGGAGAGGGCTGGATCAGAGCTGGAGCGCTAGGGCATCAACAGCTGTGACAGCTGGAACAGCAACAGCGGGCCTGGACAGCGCTACGGAACCCACGGAGGTGGGTGACGCGCATGGCTGTGGTCGCTGGCATGGGACCAAGGAGACCGGCTCGGCCGTCCGCTGTCAACCCAATGCCCGAAATGGGGGCAATGTTTCACCCCTTCCGGTTGCCGGGTTTGGAGAAAGGTTTATGCGCGCCTGAGCGGGGACATGTGGCGCATCATCCGCGCTCCCAAACGCGACTGACGCTCCGTGACCTGACTGTGATCTTGATCGCTTCGGTGATCAAATCGCAACACGAGGGCGCCTTCGCTCGTCTCTCACGGGAGAGGGTGTGGAGTTGTGGGGCCAGTGGCATATGTCAGGTTTTTGCTGATTTCAACACTTTCTGCGTACGCTTGGTTCCGCAGAGTGAATCCCTGGGCCAATAGCAGATCCTCGCTTGACTGGCCCGGAGCTACACACTTGTAATTTCACTCGTGTCGTTCAGTCGCAAACGGCTGCATCACGGGACGCAAGAGACAGACGAGGGGCGCACATGACCGAGCTGTTCCAGCAACTGCTGGTCGAGGACGCGGACGAGGAACTCGGCTGGCAGGAGCGCGCACTGTGCGCCCAGACCGATCCCGAGTCCTTCTTTCCCGAAAAGGGCGGATCCACCCGCGAGGCCAAGAAGGTCTGCCTCGCCTGTGAGGTGCGTTCGGAATGCCTTGAGTACGCCCTCTCCAACGACGAACGCTTCGGAATCTGGGGCGGGCTCTCCGAGCGGGAACGACGACGCCTCAAGAAGGCCGCCATCTGACGTCTGCCCGAGGCAGGCCCCGCCACAGGACGCGTCGGCCACCGACCACCGCACCCGGACCAGCCCCGGGCGGACCCGAGCACCCCCACCAGACCGGGCGCACCCCGGCACCCCCACGAGGCACCCGGCGCACCCCGGACCACCTACCGGCCGCCGACCGCCCCCTCGCGAGCCGCAGAGCGACCCGCACCCCAACCGCACGCCCCCGCACACTCCACCCCCATCCCACCCCCCATCCCCCACCTCCCCCCTTCCCGCGCTTCCGGCCGAGGCCGCCCCCTGCCCGGCAGGCTTCCGGTCCGGCAGGCCCGAGTCCGTTCCCCCCCGACGGCCCGTCCACCGACCCCTTCCCCGGGGCTCGGCAGGCGGGCCGTCGGCACGTCCGCGCCCGGCCCCTTCACCCGCTCCGACCCCCGCCACCTGTCCGTACCGTTAGTGTGGGGCCCCGTCCGAGACGCGCCAACGCCCCGACGGCGCGCGCGTGTACACCGATGCAGCCCCCGGGGACGCCCCCGGACCCGGCCGGAGGGCCCGTACCTCGATGTCCGTGCACAGCCACTCGGCGGCGCCGAACGCGGCCGCCGCCGCCCCAGAGTTCCCCCGGCACGTCGTCACCGCCGTGCTCGTCTCCCACGACGGCGCCCGCTGGCTGCCCGACGTGCTGGCCGGGCTGCTCGGGCAGGAACGCCCCGTACAGAACGTCGTCGCCGCCGACACCGGCAGTGCCGACGACTCGGCCCGGTTGGTCACCGAGGCGCTCGGCGACGAACGCGTCCTGCACCTCGCACGCCGCACGAGCTTCGGCACCGCCGTCGACGAGGCGGCCCGCACGGCGGGAATCCTGACCCCGGACGACCTGCCGTACCTCAAGCGCCCCAGCGGCTGGGACCCGGCCGGCCGGACCTGGGTCGACGAGAACTACGACCTCCCCGAACTGCCGCACGGCGAACCGGTCCAGTGGCTCTGGCTGCTGCACGACGACTGCGCGCCCGAGCCGGACGCGCTCGCCGAGATGCTGCGCGTCGTCGACACCGACCAGCACGCCACGATCGTCGGACCCAAGCTGCGCGGCTGGTACGACCGCAAGCAACTCCTCGAGGTCGGCGTCTCCATCGCCAACAGCGGACGCCGCTGGACGGGCCTGGACCGCCGCGAGCAGGACCAGGGCCAGCACGACCAGGTCCGTACCGTCCTGTCCGTCTCCTCCGCCGGCATGCTCATCCGCCGCGACGTCTACGAGGAGCTCGGCGGCTTCGACCGCAGACTCCCCCTGATGCGCGACGACGTCGACCTGTGCTGGCGCGCCCACCTGGCGGGCCATCGGGTCCTCGTCGCCCCGGACGCCGTCCTGCGGCACGCCGAGGCCTCCGCCCGCGAACGCCGCCCCATCGACTGCGCCGGCCGCTCGGTCGCCAGCCCGCACCGCGTCGACAAGGCGGGCGCGGCCTACACGATGCTCGTCAACGCCCGCGGCAAGGCCCTGCCCTGGGTCCTGCTCCGGCTCGTCGTCGGCACCCTGCTCCGTACCCTCGCCTACCTCGTCGGCAAGGTGCCCGGTCAGGCCCTCGACGAGGTCACCGGACTGCTCGGCACCCTCCTGCGCCCCGGCCGCATCCTCGCCGCCCGCCGCGACCGCGGCAAGGGCGCCGTCGACGCCGCCGAGCTGCGCGCACTGTTCCCGCCGCCGGGCGCGACCGTCCGGGCCACCGTCGACCAGGTCGCGGGCAACTTCGGCGGCCGTAGCGACGCCGACTCCGGCGGTTCACGGCACGGAGCCGTCGAATCCGGGCCCGGCGGCGACGACGCCGACTTCCTCGAAGTCGACCAGTTCGCCCGCCTCAAGCGCATCGGCCGCAAACCGGGACCCATCCTCTTCGCGCTGCTCCTGATCGTCTCCCTCATCGCCGGCCGCAACCTCCTCAGCGGCGGCGCACTGGCGGGCGGCGCCCTGCTGCCCGCCCCGGCCGAGTTCGGTGCGCTCTGGGGGAGTTACGCGGACGCCTGGCACACCGTCGGCACCGGCGGCACCCAGACCGCCCCGCCCTACCTCGCGCTGCTCGCCGCCCTCTCGGCCCTCTTCCTCGGCTCGACCGGCCTCGCCATCAGCGTGCTGCTGGTCTGCTCGATCCCGCTGGCCGGGCTCACCGCCTACTTCGCCTCCCGCCCGCTGCTCCCCTCCCGGCTGCTGCGGGCCTGGGCGAGCGTCGCGTACGCCTTCCTGCCCGCCGCGACCGGCGCCCTGGCCACCGGCCGCCTCGGCACCGCCGTCCTCCTCGTCCTGCTCCCGCTGACCGCCCGCGCGGGCGTCGCCGCCCACGGCCTGCGCGTGGACAGCGCGGCGGGGGAGCGCGGCAGCTGGCGCGCCACCTGGGCGTACACGCTGCTGCTGACCGTCATGATGGCGTTCACCCCGATCGTCTGGCCGCTCGCCGCGGTCCTCGGCATCGGCGTCCTCGTACTGCGGCGGCGCGACATCACGGCGTACGGCCTCCGCTTCGTCGCCGCCGTCGGCACCCCGGTACTGGTCCTCGCCCCCTGGTCGCTCACCCTCCTGACGGACCCGTCCGCGCTCCTGACCGAAGCGGGCCTGGACCTCGGTACGGGAACGGCGTCGGGCCTCGACCTGCTCGGCATCAGCCCCGGCGGCCCCGGGGCGACGGGCGGCTTCCTGCTCCTCGGCATCGTGCTGGCGGCGCTCGCCGCGCTGCTGCGCGGGGAGCGGCACTTCGCCGTCCGCACCGCCTGGGCGGTCACGCTCGTCGGCTTCCTCTTCGCCGCCGTCGCCAACGGGTCCACCTGGGCCGGACCCGCCACCCTCGTCTACGGCGCCGCCCTGATCGCCGCCGCCCTGGTGGGCGCGGACGGGGCCCGTATCCGGGTCGCCGAACAGAGCTTCGGCTGGCGTCAGCCCGTCGCCGTCCTGATCGCGCTGGCCGCCGGGCTGGCCCCGGTCCTGGCCGCGTTCGGCTGGATGATCGGCGGCGCCGACGGACCCCTGGAGCGGCGCGACCCCGTCCAGGTGCCCGCCTTCGTGGCGGAGGAGAGCACCACCCGCGACCAGCCCCGCACCCTCGTCCTCGGCGGCAGCTCGCCCGGTTCCGTGGAGTACAGCCTGGTCCGCGGCTCGGGCGCCCGCCTCGGCGACGGCGAACTCACCGAGGCGGGCGGCAGCAACAGCCACCTCGACAAGGTCGTCGCCAACCTCGTCGCCGGCTCCGGCGCCGACCAGGGCGGCCAGCTCGGCGGCTTCGCGATCCGCTACGTCCTCGTCCGGGACGGAGCACCGCGCGAGATGAGCCGGGTCCTCGACTCGACGCCCGGGCTCAGCCGCCTCAGCCAGCTCGACGGCAGCGCCCTGTGGCGGGTGGACCGCCAGGTCGCCCGCGTCATGATCACCCCGGCCTCCGGCGAGGGCGAGCACCTTCCGGTCGGCTCGGCCGCCGTCGAGGCCCACTCCGAGATCCCGTCCGGCGAAGAGGGACGGGTGCTGCGGATCGCGGACGCCGCCGACCCGGGCTGGACGGCGACCCTGGACGGCAAGCCGCTGCCCCGCAAGACCGTCGACGGCTGGGCCCAGGGCTTCGAACTGCCTGCGGAGGGCGGCCGTCTGGACCTCACCCACGACGCCCCCATCACGCACACCGCGTGGATCTGGGCGCAAGCCGGACTCCTCCTGGTCCTGGTGGTCATGGCCCTGCCCGGCCGCCGTCGGGAGATCGACGACGACCTGCCCGAGGAGGCGGCGCCCGCCGTCGCCGCCGAGCCGGTCGACGGAGAGGGCCGCCGCGCCCGCAGGCTGCGCGCCGCGGCCCGGGCCGAGGCGGCGGCCGCCGCCGAGGAGGCCGGGGCGCCCGGGGAATCCGGGGCCGGTGTCCACCCCGACGACCGCGACCCGTCGCGAGTCCCGCACCCGGCAGCGGACCCGGGGGAGTACATCCCCGCGCAGCAGTCCGCCGACCCGTATGCCGCGAAGCCCCCGGCGCACGACCCGCAGGAAGCCAACGGCGGCTACGCGGCGGTCCCGCAACAGCAGCAGTACGGCGAGTACGCGCAGTGGGACGGTCAGCAGCAGCCGGGCGCCGACTACTACGCGACGTACCAGCCGGACCCGTACGCCCAGCAACAGCAACAGCAACAGCAACAGGGCGCCGGCTACCAGGGTCACGAGGCCCAGGACCCCTACACACAGCAGTACGGCGAGCAGGGCGCGTACGGCGGGCAGGCCGCGTACAACGACCAGGGCTCCTACAACGACCAGGGCGCGTACAACAACGACCCCAGCGCGTACGACGAGTACGGGCAGTACGTCGGCGGGCAGTACCAGCAGCAGCCCTACCCCGACCCGGCCCAGCAGCCCCGGCCCGACCGGCATCCCGCCGAGAACGGCGAACAGACCGACCCCCCGGCCCCGGGCCAGGCCCCGTGGCAGACCGGTAACGCATCGCGAGGCGATTCCGAGTGAAGTCCACCCACCTGTCCCTGATCGCGGGCGCCACCGTCCTGGCCGCCATCACCGGATTCGCCACGGTCACCGCGCCCGGAGCCCCGGCGGAGACCGTGACGAAGTCCGCCGCGCTGCTGCCGGTCGAGCGCTCCAGCCTGGTCTGCCCGGCGCCCAGCGACTCCGACCTCGCGGAGACGCGGTACACCGCGTTCACCCCGGCGGGCAAGGGCGGCGACGCCAAGGGCACCGCCGAGCTGAAGCCGGCCCTGCCGGTCGTGGACGACGAGGACGAGACCGACCCGAAGAAGGTCAAGAAGGCCGAGGACGCGGCGAAGAAGGCGAAGGAGAAGGCCGACAAGCCCGTCCTCGCCGTGAAGGAGCCCGGAAAGCCGGTCGTCGCCGAGGCTGACGGCTCCGACGCCCCGGCCCTCGTCGGCACGGCCACCGGCAGGCTGGCCCCCGGCTGGTCCGCCCAGCAGACCACGGAGGTCACCGTGGGCGGTGCCCGCGGGCTCCTCGGCGTCACCTGCACCGCTCCCGACACGGACTTCTGGTTCCCGGGCGCGAGCACCGCGAAGTCCCGCCAGGACTACCTCCACCTCACCAACCCCGAGGACTCCGCCGCCGTCGCCGACATCGAGCTGTACGGCCCCGAGGGCGCGCTCAAGTCCGAGGTCGGCGACGGCATCACCGTGCCGGCCCGCTCCAGCGTCGCCGTTCTGCTGTCCACCCTCACCGACGAGGCCGTCGACCACCTGACCGCCCACGTCACCACCCGCTCGGGCCGGGTCGGGGCGGTCGTCCTGAGCGCCGACGACAAGACGGGCAGCGACTGGATCACCGCGTCCGACGACCCCGCCGGCACACTCGTGCTGCCCGGCATCCCGGCCGACGCCACCTCCGTACACCTGGTGGCGTTCGCACCCGGCGAGGACGACGCCGACGTCAAGGTCCAGCTCCTGGGGAAGAACGCGGCGTTCTCCCCGGCCGGGAACGCCACCCTGCACATCAAGTCCTCGATGACGGCGGCCGTCGACCTCAAGGACGTCACCCGGGGCGAACCGGGTTCCCTGCGGCTGAGTCCCGTCCAGAAGAACCGGGCGACCCCGATCGTGGCCGCACTGCGCGTGGTCCGCGGCAAGGGCGACAAGCAGGAGATCGCCTACATCCCGGCCACCGGGCCGGTCGGCGCACGGGCGAGCGTCCCGGACAACCGGGCCAAGGGCTCCACGCTGTCCCTGACCGCGCCGGGCGCCACCGCCGAGGTGAAGGTCACCGCGTCGGCGGGCAGCGACGGAGGCGAACCGGTCGTGGAGACGCACACGGTCAAGGCCGGCACGACCCTCGCCGTCACCCCGAAGGTCCCGGAAGGTCTCAAGGGCGCCTACGCGCTGACCGTCGAGACGACCTCGGGCGGCCCGGTCCACGCGTCGCGCACCCTGGCGCGCACCGAGGACGGCGTCCAGATGTTCACCGTGCAGACGCTCCCCGACGACGGGGGCACGGTCGAGGTCCCGTCGGCCCGCCAGGACCTCTCGGTCCTGGACGACTGAGGGCGAGCGACCTCCGACAGCCGAGCCGCCCCCCTGGCCCGAGCCCCCCGGGGCCGGCTCCCGGGGGCTAGTCCTGCCCGTACCGGGGGTCGACCGACTCGGGCGCCAGCCCCAGCAGCTCGGCGACCTGCTCGACGACGACCTCGTGGACGAGCAGGGCGCGCTCGTCGCGGCTCTTGGTGCGGATCTCGACGGGCCGACGGTAGACGACGATCTGCGCGGGCCGCCCCTTGCCGGCGGAGACCGCGCTGCCGAGCGGAACGGTCTCCTCCGGGGTGTCGGGCACATCGAGGACGACGAAGTCGACCTCGGCCAGCTGCGGCCAGCGCCGCTCCAGCCGCTCCACCGAGTCCTGGACCAGATCACGGAAGGTCTCGCCCCGGCTGGCCGACAGCGGTACCTGCGGTGGCGCCACCGGCCCGCGCATACCGCGGCCATGCCGGTCGCGGCGCCGGGGCCGCGGCTCGAACGGGCGGGGAGGTACGGAACTGTCCATCACCGACGCAGCGTAACGCTCCGGGGGCCGGGTGATCGGCGCGCCGACGCGGCTGACCGGACCTTCCGGAGAGGGGGTCGTCCCGATTCCGGATGTCCGCAGTTGAACATTTCGGCCAAGGTTGAGCCCTTTTCAGGCCCGTGATCCGATCATCGACCCTGAGCCCGACGCCGCGATCCACCCCCGCCCGCGACCGGCGCGACCGCGGTGCGATCGCCGGGCCCCGCCCCGACGCAGGTCAGGGCAGTCGCCGGGACCGCCGCGGTGCCGCAGGTCACCGGGCGACACGGTGGGGTGACCCGAGGGGGGAGTCGTCGCAGCCCGCTCAAGAGTGCGGTACCGTCCAACATCGTGAGCCCTGTACGTCGCTGTTCGCGCACCGCGTGCGGCCGCCCTGCCGTCGCGACACTGACGTACGTCTATGCCGATTCGACTGCGGTCCTCGGCCCGCTCGCCACCTACGCCGAGCCCCACTGTTACGACCTCTGCGCCGAACACAGTGAGCGGCTTACCGCGCCACGGGGCTGGGAAGTGGTGCGGCTCTCCGACGGCTCCGCACCGGCGCACCCCAGCGGCGACGACCTCGAAGCACTGGCCAACGCGGTCCGCGAAGCGGCCCGCCCGCACGACCGGGGTCCGGACGGCGGGGGCCGGGGACCACGCGCCGCCGACCCGGTGGAAGTGGCCCGCCGAGGCCACCTGAGAGTGCTGCGCTCACCGGACTCCTGAGGCCGACTCCTGAGGCTCTGCCCGGCCGGGTAGTTTGGGCGGTCCGCAAAGACCCCAGGAGGACCGGCCGTGGTTGCTGATCTGTCGCAGCTCGTCAAGGCGTACGACGTGCGCGGAGTGGTCCCCGACCAGTGGGACGCATCGCTGGCCGAACTCTTCGGATCCGCGTTCGTCCAGGTCACGGCCGCCGACGCGATCGTGATCGGCCACGACATGCGCCCCACGTCGCCGGGGCTCGCCGACGCGTTCGCCCGGGGTGCGGCGGCCCGGGGGGCGGACGTCACGCTCATCGGCCTCTGCTCGACGGACCAGCTGTACTACGCGTCGGGGGCCCTCGGCCTCCCCGGGGCGATGTTCACGGCCTCGCACAACCCGGCCCGGTACAACGGCATCAAGATGTGCCGGGCGGGCGCCGCCCCGGTCGGCCAGGACACCGGGCTCGCCGAGATCCGCACCCTGGTCGAGCAGTGGTCGGAGGGCGCCCCCCAGCCGGCGGCCGCCACCGCCCCCGGCACGATCACCGAGCGCGACACCCTCACCGACTACGCCGCCCACCTCCTCGGCCTGGTCGACCTCAAGGCGATCCGCCCCCTCAAGGTCGTGGTCGACGCGGGCAACGGCATGGGGGGCCACACGGTCCCCACGGTCTTCGCAGGCCTCCCGCTCGACCTCGTACCCCTGTACTTCGAGCTGGACGGCAGCTTCCCCAACCACGAGGCCAACCCCCTCGACCCCAAGAACATCGTCGACCTCCAGGCCCGCGTCCTCGCCGAGGGCGCCGACCTCGGTCTCGCCTTCGACGGCGACGCGGACCGCTGCTTCGTGGTCGACGAGCGGGGCGCGGGCGTCTCCCCCTCCGCGATCACTGCCCTGGTCGCCGCCCGTGAGCTGGCCCGCAACGGCGGCGAGGGCATCGTCATCCACAACCTGATCACCTCCTGGTCCGTCCCCGAGGTGGTCCGCGAGCACGGCGGCACCCCGGTCCGCACCCGCGTCGGCCACTCCTTCATCAAGGCGGAGATGGCGAAGCACGGCGCGATCTTCGGCGGCGAGCACTCGGCGCACTACTACTTCCGCGACTTCTGGAACGCCGATACGGGCATGCTCGCCGCCCTCCACGTACTCGCCGCACTCGGCGGCCAGCAGAAGCCGCTGTCCGAACTGGTCGCGGAGTACGACCGGTACAGCGGCTCCGGCGAGATCAACTCCACCGTCGCCGACCAGGCCGCCAGCCTGGCCGCGGTCAGAAAGGTCTACGGCGCCCGCGACGGCATCACCTTCGACGACCTGGACGGCCTCACGGTCACGGCCGCCGACTGGTGGTTCAACCTCCGCGCCTCGAACACGGAACCGCTGCTGCGCCTGAACGTCGAGGCGAGGGGCGAGGAGATGATGGCGGCGGTACGCGACGAGGTCCTGAATCTGATCCGCAAAGCCTGAACCAGCCAGAATCCGCTCCGGCCCCGCTCGCCACCTCGGCGTCTGCCCCCCGCGCCAACCTGGCCCGGCCGAACCCGGCTTGGCCGGACCCGGGCCTGCCCCAACCTGGACCGGCCCGCCCCGCCCTCTTGCTCGTTCGCCCCCTTCCCTCGTCGGCCCCGCTCTTTCCAGCCCCTCCGGCGTTTGAGGAGCGGGGTCCGGGGCGGAGCCCCGGTTACGGGAAGGGGCGGGGCGGGGAGAAGCGCGCCGCAGGCGTCCACCCCCGCCACACGCACGCGCACGGCACCCCCACCCGCACGGCAGCCACCTTCTCCCATCCCCCGTTTCATCCCCCGGCCAGGCCGCGCCCCCTCCACCCCAGCGGTAGGCTGGCGACGCCTGATCCACGCGGATCGGGACTCGCATGCTCGAAGGGACTCACCCCATGGCGCTCGAAGCCGGCCTCCTGGAGATCCTGGCCTGCCCGGCCTGCCACTCCCCGCTCGACGACCGTTCGGCGGCCGACAGCCCCGAGCTGGTCTGCACGGGCGACGACTGCGGCCTGGCCTACCCGGTCCGGGACGGCATCCCGGTCCTTCTCGTCGACGAGGCGCGCCGCCCCGCCTGACCGCGAGCGACACGCGTACGGGCAGGACGAAAGGGACGGCCCCGGCAGCGCACGACAGGCGGCCGGCCACCGGCCGGCGCCACCGTTCCCCACCGCGCCCGCCCGGAGGCCACGCCACCGCGCCCGTACCCGTAACCGCAGCCCGCACCCCGCCCGGTGATCGGAGGCCCCACCGCCATGCTCGACGAGTCCTTGCTCGACGCCCCGGAAGCCCTGGCCCGAGCCGACCGCCGCGATCTGCTGCGCGGCGCCGCCGAGGCCGGCGCCCGGGTCCGCACCGCCGCCCGGCACGCCGCCGAGGCCGGTATCGGTGGCCTGAACCCGGAGGGCCGGCCGCGGGCCGTCCTCGTCGCGGGCCCCGGCACCGCCGCATCCGGGGTCGCCGACCTGATCGGCGCACTGGCGGGCGCGGCCGCCCCCGTCGTACGCATCCACCCCACGGGTGTGGCCCCCGCCCCCGGCGCCCTCCGCTGGGCGCTGCCCGGCTGGGCCGGATCCGTGGACCTGCTCCTCATCGCGACCGCCGACGGTTCCGAACCGGGTCTCGCCCTGCTCGCCGAGCAGGCCTACCGCCGCGGCTGCACCGTCGTCGCCGTCGCCCCCACCCGCTCACCGCTGCGCGAGGCGGTCGACGGAGTGCACGGCCTCGTCGTCCCGATGGCCGCCGCCCCGTACGGCGAGTACGACGCGGAGACCTCCGCCGCCGGCCCCGGCACCCTGTGGGCCCTGCTCACCCCCCTGCTGGCCCTCCTGGACCGGGTCGGCCTGGTGACCGCGCCCCCCGAGGACCTGCAGAAGGTGGCGGACCGTCTGGACCGCACCGCGGAACGCTGCGGCCCGGCCATTGCCACGTACAGCAACCCGGCCAAGACACTCGCCGCCGAGCTCGCCGACAGCCTGCCGCTGCTGTGGACGGAGGGCGACGCCGCGGGCCCGGTGGGACGCCGCTTCGCCGCCGTACTGTCCGAGCTCGCCGGCCGTCCCGCCCTGACCGCGGAACTGCCCGAGGCGCTGCCCTCGCACGGCACGCTCCTCACCGGGGACTTCGCGGCGGGCGCGGACCCCGACGACTTCTTCCGCGACCGGGTCGACGAGGGCGAGACGCTGAGGGCCCGGGTCGTCCTGCTCCGGGACCGCCCGACGGGAGGCCTCAGCGCCTATCCGGCGGCCCGGGAGCTGGCACTCGGCCACGACACTCCCGTGAGCGAGCTGGAGCCGGAGGAGGGCAGCACGCTGGAGGCCGTGGCCGAACTGCTCGCGATCACCGACTTCGCAGCGGTCTACCTGTCACTGGCCTCGGCCTCCCAGCCCTGACAGAGACGCCCGGCCACCGGACACCACGTACAAGGACCGCGGCCCCCCAAGGAACTCCTGCACCCCAGGGACCCCCAGGGACCCCCAGGGACCCCCAGGGACCCCCAGGGACCCCCAGGGACCCCCAGGGACCCCCAGGGACCCCCAGGGACCCCCAGGGGCCCCAGGGGCCCCAGGGACCCCTGGGACCTCAGGGACCCAGGAAGTCCAGGAAGCCCCCTCAGCCCTCCAGGACCGTGTCACCCCCCGGCCACCCCCACGACCCCAGGACCTCACGTAACACTGATACCCCTGGTGCCACACTCACCCGCCCCGCCCCACCCGAGGACGACTCCATGGACCGGCTGTCCAACACCGTGCGCCCCTACGCCTGGGGATCCACCACGGCCATTCCCGCCCTGCTCGGCATCGCCCCCACCGGCGAACCGCAGGCCGAGATGTGGATGGGAGCCCACCCCGGAGCACCCTCGCGCATCACCCGTACCACCGCGTCCGGTAAGACGGAGCTGGCCCTCACCGAGGCCATCGACGCGGACCCTGAGGGGGAGCTCGGCGCGCCGACGGTCACCCGGTTCGGCCCCCGCCTCCCCTTCCTTCTGAAACTCCTCGCCGCCGGCGCCCCCCTCTCCCTCCAGGTCCACCCGAACCTGGAGCAGGCCCGCGAGGGCTACGCCCACGAAGAGGCCCGGGGCGTCCCGATCGACGCCCCGCACCGCATGTACAAGGACGCGAACCACAAGCCCGAACTCATCTGCGCCCTCACCCCCTTCGACGGGCTGTGCGGCTTCCGCGGCCCCACCGAGGCGGCTGACGCGATGGAGGCGCTGGGAGTCGACTCCCTCAAGCCGTACGTGGACCTCCTCCGCGCCCACCCCGAGGAAGCGGCCCTCCGCGAGGTGCTCACGGCGATCCTCGGCGCGGAGCCGGCGGAGATGGCCGAGACCGTGGCGGAGACGGCGGCCGCCGCCGAACGCCTCGGCGGCGCCCACGCCCCGTACGCCCGCATCGCCCACCACTTCCCCGGCGACCCCGGGGTTCTGGCCGCGATGCTGCTGAACTACGTGCGACTCCAGCCCGGGGAAGCCCTGTTCCTCGACGCGGGCGTCCCGCACGCCTATCTCGACGGCCTCGGCGTCGAGATCATGGCCAACTCGGACAACGTTCTGCGCTGCGGCCTGACCCCCAAGCACATCGACGTCCCCGAACTCCTGCGGGTCGTCCGGTTCGAGGCCACCGAGCCCGGCGTGCTGCGCCCGGAGGCGGCCCCGTCGGGCGAGGAGCTCTACGAGACCCCCGCCGACGAGTTCGCCCTCTCCCGCTACACCCTCGCCCCAGGGGCGGCCCCCACCGAACTGACCGCCCCCGCGCCCCAGATCCTGCTCTGCGCGGCGGGCTCGGTCACCGTCGGCGAACTCGCCCTCGCACCGGGGGAGTCCGCGTACGTTCCGGCCGGCGAGACCGTCGAGGCGGCGGGACCGGGAACACTCTTCCGGGCCACCGTGGCGGCCTGACCCACGGACCGTCCCGGCGGCTGCAACAATGTGCCGCCTCACAGCGGCGGCACCTGCCGCGCACTGACGAAGGGACATCACGCACTCATGAGCGCGTCAGGCGGAACCAAGGCGATCGTGGCGGCACTCGTCGCCAACCTCTCGATCGCCGTGGCCAAATTCGTAGCGTTCCTCTTCAGTGGTTCGTCGTCGATGCTCGCGGAGAGCGTCCACTCGCTCGCCGACTCGGGCAACCAGGGACTCCTGCTGCTCGGCGGCAAGAAGGCGAAACGCGAAGCCACCCCCCAGCACCCCTTCGGCTACGGGCGCGAGCGCTACATCTACGCGTTCCTCGTCTCCATCGTCCTCTTCTCGGTCGGTGGCATGTTCGCGGTCTACGAGGGCTACGAGAAGATCAAGCACCCGCACGAGATCGAGGCCTGGTACTGGCCGGTCGGGGTCCTGGTCTTCGCGATCATCGCGGAGATCTTCTCCTTCCGCACGGCGATCCGTGAGTCCAACCAGACGCGCGGCGACCGCTCCTGGACCGAATTCGTCCGCCATTCCAAGGCGCCCGAGCTCCCGGTCGTCCTCCTGGAGGACCTCGGCGCGCTCGTCGGCCTGATCCTGGCGCTCGCGGGCGTCGGCCTCGCCCTCGGCACCGGCAACGGCGTCTGGGACGGCATCGGCACCCTCTGCATCGGCATCCTGCTGATCCTCATCGCGATCGTCCTGGCCGTCGAGACGAAGTCCCTCCTGCTCGGCGAGTCCGCCGGCGTCGAGGACGTCGAGAGGATCAAGGCGGCCGTGGTGGACGGCGAGACCGTCACTCGCATCATCCACATGCGCACCCTCCACCTCGGTCCCGAGGAACTGCTGGTCGCCGCCAAGATCGCGGTCCGGCACGACGAGACCGCGACCGAGGTCGCGGACGCCATCGACGCCGCCGAGAACCGCATCCGGGCGGCGTGCCCGATCGCCCGGGTGATCTACCTGGAGCCGGACATCTACAACGCGCAGGCCGCGGCGACCGGAACCGACCCGGGCGAGGCCGCCGAGGCCCCGGAAACGGGACCCGCCACAGGCGAGGGCCCGGCCTCGAAGGATTCCGGCCACTGACCCAGCGCGCATCGGCCCCGATCGGCCCGGTGACCCCTCACACACGTCCTTCTCCACGAACGGGCTGGGGCTCACTGGGCCGTTCGGTGTAGATTCGGATACGGATAACAGACGTCGCTGCTGATGGCGGTCGACCGGCTGGCGGAAGCGAGCCGGGCGAGGGACAGAGGGCCTCCGACGGACTGCACTGCGAACCCCCGGGCATTCGTGTGCCCGTCGCGCCGCAGAGTCAGCCCCGAGAAAAGCCCACCCTCGACCCATCACGAGGAGCAGCCCGTTATGACGACGGCAACCAACCGCCAGGACTTCAAGGTCGCCGACCTCTCCCTCGCCCCCTTCGGGCGCAAGGAGATCACGCTCGCCGAGCACGAGATGCCCGGTCTGATGTCGATCCGCAGGGAGTTCGCCGCCGCTCAGCCGTTGGCCGGCGCCCGGATCACCGGTTCCCTGCACATGACCGTGCAGACCGCCGTGCTCATCGAGACCCTCGTCGCCCTGGGCGCCGAGGTCCGCTGGGCCTCCTGCAACATCTTCTCCACCCAGGACCACGCCGCCGCGGCCATCGCGGTGGGCCCGAACGGCACTCCGGAAGCCCCTGCGGGCGTCCCGGTCTTCGCCTGGAAGGGCGAGACGCTGGAAGAGTACTGGTGGTGCACGGAGCAGGCGCTGACCTGGCCGAACACCCCGACCGGCGGCCCGAACATGATCCTGGACGACGGCGGTGACGCCACCCTCCTCGTCCACAAGGGTGTGGAGTTCGAGAAGGCCGGCGCCGCCCCGGACCCGTCGACGGCGGACAGCGAGGAGTTCGCCCACATCCTCACCCTGCTGAACCGCACGCTCGGCGAGACCCCGCAGAAGTGGACCCAGCTCGCGTCCGAGATCCGCGGTGTCACCGAGGAGACGACGACGGGTGTGCACCGCCTGTACGAGATGCACCGTGACGGTTCCCTCCTGTTCCCCGCGATCAACGTGAACGACGCGGTGACCAAGTCGAAGTTCGACAACAAGTACGGCTGCCGCCACTCCCTCATCGACGGCATCAACCGCGCCACCGACGTCCTGATCGGCGGCAAGACCGCCGTCGTCTTCGGCTACGGAGACGTGGGCAAGGGCTGCGCGGAGTCCCTGCGCGGCCAGGGCGCCCGGGTGATCATCACGGAGATCGACCCGATCTGCGCGCTGCAGGCGGCCATGGACGGCTACCAGGTAGCCACGCTGGACGACGTCGTGGAGCAGGCGGACATCTTCGTCACCACGACGGGCAACAAGGACATCATCATGGCCAAGGACATGGCCCGGATGAAGCACCAGGCGATCGTCGGGAACATCGGCCACTTCGACAACGAGATCGACATGGCCGGCCTCGCGAAGATCGACGGCATCGTCAAGGACGAGGTCAAGCCCCAGGTCCACACCTGGACGTTCCCCGACGGCAAGGTCCTCATCGTCTTGTCCGAGGGTCGCCTCCTCAACCTGGGCAACGCGACCGGGCACCCGTCCTTCGTGATGTCCAACAGCTTCGCCGACCAGACCCTCGCGCAGATCGAGCTCTTCACGAAGCCCGAGGAATACCCGACCGACGTGTACGTGCTGCCCAAGCACCTGGACGAGAAGGTCGCCCGACTCCACCTCGACGCCCTGGGCGTCAGGCTCACGACGCTGCGCCCCGAGCAGGCGGCGTACATCGGCGTCCAGGTGGAAGGGCCGTACAAGCCCGACCACTACCGCTACTGACCCCTCCGCGGTAGCTGGTCCACCCTCGGCGTTCGGGAGACCGGCCCCCCGAACGCCGAGCGGCGACACAGCCCGCAGCAGCAGCTCCGAGCGCAGGCCCCCGCACCCCCGTGCCGGGGGCCTGCTCCCGTTACCGCCCCCGCACGACCCGAGGAACCCGAAGGACCCCATGCCCCGCGGCAGGTATTCGCTCCACGACCTCCACGATCACACCCCCCTCGGCGAAGAACACTTCCACTGCGCCCCCGGCCCCTCCGGCTGGCGCTACGTCTCCCGGACCACATCCCCCACCGGAGACCACCTCGGCTCCGTCGACCTCGCCCTGGACGAGATGGGCCGGCCCATCAGGCTCGAACTCCATGCCGCGAGCTGGCAGGTGCGAGGAGCCGCCCTGCAAGGGGTGACCTGGGTCCGGACCGACCCGACCGGCAGCCACGCCACCGAAGGCAACGTCCGCGCCCACACCTTCGCCGGCACATCCCCCGCGTTCCTCATCGCCATGACCCGTCTCCTTCGCCTCACCCCCGCTTCCCCCACGACCCGCGTCCGCGTGGTCACCTTCACGGACCCGGTGCTCGCGCCCAGGACCGTCGACCAGTCCTGGGCGCTGGTGAACAGTGAAGCGCACACCACTGACAACGGCCCCCTGATCGTGGACGAATACCAGGTCAGCGCCCTGGATACCGGGGAGCAGCACACCATCCACATCGCCGGCGACGTGGTCCTCGCGGCACCCGGCGTCGAGCTCGAACACCTGGAGACGCCCCCGTCACCCCGCGTCTCCGGCACCCCGGGCGCCCAGGTCCCGCCGCCCGGTTCCGGGCCGGACACCGCCTAGCCGGGCGGGGCGAACCCGCCCGAGGGAGCACTCCCGCGTCGCTGCTCGAGACCACCGGCGGCACCGCCCCCCGCCCCGGAACCGGCCCCGGCAGACACGGGCCCCCCGAAACTCCCGCCGGCCCCGCCAGGCGCACCCACCCCGGCAGGCCCGGTGAGCCCGGGCGCCACAGGCCCGGACGGTACGGGCGCGAACGGCGCCGGCCCCTCGGCGCGAGGCCCGGCGAACACGCGCCGCGCGTCCCGGGACTGCCGCTCATGGACCACCGCGGCCAGGAACGCGGCCGCGGGAACACCCTGGGGCGCGGCGGCTCCCGTCAGGGCGACCAGTTCACCGGCCAGCCGCTCCGCGAGGGAACGCCCCACACCGGGATCCAGCTGCCGCATCCGCGTGAGGTACTGCCGTATCCCGAGCCAGAGTTCGTCGGGTACGGCCGACAGATCCAGCTGCGCGAACCGGCCGACGAGCCAGGGCGGGGGAGGCGGTACGGCGACGGACCGGCCCGTGGCCGCGACCCGCTCCCGAATCACCAGCGTCCCTGCGAACACGTCACCGATCCGGCGCCCCCGTGCCGACACCAGGGAAGCGATGGAGGCCAGGGCACCGAAGGTCATGAGGATCTCGACGAGCCCCATGGCCCCCCGCACGAGCGCGTGCCGGAACCGGATCGGCCCACCGTCGTCCCGCACCACCCGCAGCCCGCAGGCGAGCTTTCCCAGGGACCGACCATGACTCAGCGTCTCCACCGCGACCGGCCCACCGATCAGGACCAGCAGGAAAGAGGCGACCCCGATCGCCGCGACCGCTGCCTCGTCCAACGAGGCGGAAGCGATGCCCAGAAGAATGGATATCAGGATGAAGACGACGAACGTCACCGCCAGATCGATCGCCGAGGCCAGCGCCCGGCTCGGCAGCCGTGCGGTCCTCACCCCCAGAACGACCGCATCCCCGGTAACCAGCTCACTCATCGGGCCCCACCCTTCGCCGACCTTCTCTGCCCCAGCCGGGCACAGTCTGCCAAGCTGACCGCCAGCGCGCCGCAGTAGTACGAACCCGTACGCACCCATGCCTGGAGCAGCACACGCCCATGGACCTCGACGTCTTCGTCACCGCCCACCGCACGGAGTGGGACCGCCTGGAACACCTCCTGCGCCGCGGGCGCCGCCTCACCGGCGCGGAAGCGGACGAACTCGTCGTCCTCTACCAGCGCACGGCGACCCATCTCTCGCTGGTCCAGTCGAGCAGTCCCGATCCCCTCCTCACCGGACGTCTCACCCAGCTCGTGGCCCGTGCCCGTTCGACGGTGACCGGCACCCGCAAGGCGTCCTGGCGGGACGCGGCCCGGTTCCTCACCGCGGGATTCCCCGCCGCGGTCTATCGCTCGCGCCACTGGTGGATTCCCACAGCGGTGCTCTCGACGTTGGTGGCGGCTCTGCTGGGCTGGTGGATCGGCACCCACCCCGAGGTTCAGGCCGCGATCGCCGCGCCGGAGGACCTCCGTGCGATGACCCGACCGGGCGGGGAGTACGAGACCTACTACTCCAGCCACCCGGCGGCGTCGTTCGCGGCACAGGTATGGACGAACAACGCCCAGGCCGCGGCCCTGTGCCTGATCCTGGGGGCGTTCCTCGGCATACCGGTGATCTGGATCCTCTTCCTCAACATGCTCAACCTCGGCGTCGGCCTGGGCCTCATGTCCTCCGCGGGCCGTCTCGACGTCTTCCTCGGCCTGGTGCTTCCCCACGGCCTGCTCGAACTGACCGCGGTGTTCGTCGCCGCCGGCACCGGGCTACGCCTCGGCTGGACCGTGATCGACCCCGGCCCCCTGTCACGCCGCGCCGCCCTGGCCCAGCAGGGCCGCGCCGCCCTGGGCATGGCGATCGGCCTGGCCCTGGTCCTGTTCGTCTCCGGACTCATTGAGGGCTTCGTAACTCCGTCCGGTCTCCCGACGTGGGCCCGGATCACCATCGGCATCGCCGCTGAGCTGGCCTTTCTCGGGTACGTCTACCTCCTCGGCGGGCGCGCGGCCCGCGCCGGCGACACAGGCGACCTCGAAGCGGTCGAACGCAGCGCCGAACTTCCCACCGCAGCCTGACAGCCGATGTGCTTTCACCCCTGCTGACCTGCTACTGTCCTCCTCGCCCACAAAACCGTTGACACGGTCGATGTGGGGAGGTAGATTTGAACGGTTGCCTCGGACTGGACAAGTTCGAGTTGAGCGCGTAGTTTCTGTCTCGCTCGTGCAGGAGCGTCTGTTAGCTCCGCCGGGCCAAATGATTCTTCCTTATCGAAACCATCGGGTCGTTCGTTTAGCTCCGTGAGTTTCTGATAAAGTCGGATCCGCCGAAAGGCAAGGCCGCTCCGCGGGCCACCAGAAATTGAATTCGGACCGGAAACGGAACGAAAGAGAGTCTGGTAAAGTCGGACTCGCCGGAAAGGGGAAACGCGAAAGCGGAGAACCTGGAAGGCGAGATGCGAGGCCCGCTTCGACCGGGAATCGGACACGAAAGAGTCTGATAGAGTCGGAAACGCAAGACAGCAGGACAAAGAAGTAAACGAAGGGAAGCGCCCGGAGGGCCCCGGTGAAACGGGACCGAAGGAAGCGTCCGTTCCTTGAGAACTCAACAGCGTGCCAAAAGT